>NZ_AP022577.1:3027740-3633288 GCF_010730955.1 Mycolicibacterium aubagnense
GGTGGCGTCGGTCGCGTACGAGCTGTGGAACCGGGCGGCAGACGGTGTCACCGGCTCGGCCGAGTTGGTGAAGAGTCTCGTCGGGATGATCGGGGGCGACAACAGCCATGTGGGCGCCACGCTGGGCACCCCGCGGGCGCCGTTCAACGCCACTCTCACGCCGCAGCGTCGGCTGGCGGTCGAGGTTCTCGAGCTTTCCCGCCTGAAGGCCATCGCCAAAGCCACGGAGACGACGGTCAATGACGTCACGCTTGCGGTGTGCGGCGCGGCCCTGCGCCGCTACCTCGATGAGCAGGGCGAGCTACCCGAGGAAACCCTGACCGCCTCGGTGCCGGTCGGTTGGGAGCGCGACGAGGACACGTTGAATGCCGCCGCCGGATTCGTCTGCCCTTTGGCGACAACGGAATCCGACCCGCTGGAACGGCTGGCGGTGATCAACGCCTCGACCACGCGCGGCAAGAAGGAACTGCTCGCGATGTCGCCGAACGCGTTGAACCACTACACATTGATGGGTCTGCTGCCACTGACCATCGGACAGAAGACCGGTGCCCTCACCAAGATTCCGCCGTTGTTCAACCTCACAGTGTCCAACGTGGTGCTGACCAAAGAGCCGCTATACCTCGGCGGCGCCCAGTTGGAGCTGATCGCCCCGGTCTCCTTCTTGTGCGACGGGTACGGCCTGAACATCACCGTGGTCGGCTACACCGACAAAGTCATCCTCGGGTTCGTCGGCTGCCGTGACACCATGCCTCACCTGCAGCGTCTCGCGGTCTACTCGCGCGAAGCGCTCGACGAACTCGAGCAGGCCGCCGGCTAGCGTCTGCCGACCAGATACCAGGTGTGCATCACGCCTTTGCCCTTGACCTCGACCGCGCCCCGCTCCTCGAGCACGAAGCTGTCCTTGAGACGCTCATAGACGTTCTGCGGCACCTGGATTCGGCCGACGACGTCGGTGGTCTCCATCCGCGCCGCGACATTGACCGCATCGCCCCACACGTCGTAGAAGAACTTGCGCGCACCGACCACACCGGCGACCACCGGGCCGGCCGCCAGGCCGATCCGCAACGGCACCGGCTGCCCTTTGGGATCCGTCAACGCGGCCACCACATCAACCATGTCCAGGGCCAAGGATGCGAGCGCCTCGAGATGATCGGGCCGCGGCTCCGGCACCCCGCTGACCACCATGTAGGAATCGCCACTGGTCTTGATCTTCTCCAGACCGTGTCGGTCGACCAGGGTGTCCAGTCCGGTGTACAGCTCGTCAAGAAACCGGACCAATTCGGTGGGGGTGGAATCGCTTGCGCGCTGGGTGAATCCGGCAACGTCGGCGAACAGCACGGAGGCATCCTCGTACCAGTCGGCAATGATGTCCCGGTGTGGAGCCTTCAACCGCTGTGCGATCTTCGCCGGCAGGATGTTGGCCAGCAACGACTCGGAGCGACCGTATTCAACCGCCAAAGCCGCTTCTGCGCGGTCGATTTCGCGCATCGCGTACCAGATGGTCGCGACCACCAGGACCCACGACGAAATCACCGCGGCAACGAACCCGACCGTCGTGACCCACTGCGGCTGCACCCCGGTATCGGCGGGCACCAGGAACTGCAGCGCGATGATGATGCCGGCACCTACTGCCGCCACCACCGAGGCGACGACGATGTGCTCGATCCCGAGCACCAGCACGATCAACGACGCGGCGACAAGGAAGTACAGCTGCTGGCCTGGTCCCCGCCCCACGTAGGCCGTCACGAGAGTCGTCAGGAAGTAGGCGATGCCGATGAAGGTCAACGGCGCGAGCAGCTCACCGAACCGGTACAACTTCGGGATCGCCAGATAGACCGGGGCGCACACGACGGCCAGGCTCCCGATCCAGATGCCGGCCTCGCCGGCGAACATCGACAACGCGCCGAGGAAGGCCGCAACAACCGCGCCGATTCGGGCGGCCACCGTCAACACCCGCCGACGGCGCTCCAGGCTCTCTGCGGACGTGGTCCCGGGCGACATGTCCGGCAGCGTATCGCTGAAGGCGCACGTCATCGGCCGCATCGAGAGGAACACTTAGGCGCTCGAATGACGCGACCATTGTCCCGCCCGACCCCGCACGTCGGGGACCATCCAGCTGCGGCAGGCGTGCCAAAGTCCAGCGAAAGTCAAAATTTGTTGGACCTTGACTTTTATGCCCTCCGGCGTGGGCTGTTACGGACCATCCCCCTTCTGGTTGGGGGTCCGCTCAAGCGCCGCCAGGAGATCCGATTTCGGCACCCAGGCAAATTGCCGCCCAATCTTCAAGCGTTCCAACAGCCCCCGCCGCTCCAAGTCGTACAAGTCATTGCGCGCCGTCTGCTTCGACACCGAGTGATAGTTCATATGCGACTCAGCGGTGTAGTAGTTGGACGAGTCCCGAGCAGCAGACTGCAACAGCGCTGCCTGGCGATGATTAAATCCTCCGAGGCCACCAGCCAGTAGCGACCGTGCATGTTGCAACTCGAGAGCCTTCTTGTGCAGGTACCCATCGAGCGAGAGCAGCGCCCGGCGGATGACCTCGAGGTGATAGATCAAGAAGTAGGTGAGATCCCCGTCGTCTTGTTCGGTGTAGACGAAGGACCGCGCATACCTGGATGGCGCATCCTTCAGAATCAGCGAGATGGCGAGATGCTCCGTGAGCCAATAGCCTTGTTTGAGCATGCTCCAGTAGAAGAGAGCGCGCGCGGTGCGACCGTTCCCATCCTCGAAGTAGTGGTCGTAGCCAGCCATAAAGTGAACCGTCAGCGCACGGACCACCGGAGGCACATACGGCATCGAGACCGGGTCTGCATTTGCGAAGTCGCACAACGCTTTTAGGCGACCCGGCAATTGATCTAGCGGGGGCGGCTGATGCAGCAACTCATCGTCTTCATCGAGAATCTTGACTCGGTCAGCCGGATCAGCGTTGGACTGAATTCGTCCAGCAGCTGAGGGATCATCAAGCGTGCCGTCAGTTACGATCCGATGCAATTCGCATATCCGCTCGGGTGTGAACGGTTGGTCTTTGACCTCACGCACGTATTGCATGGCCCGGTAGTTGTTGAGAATCATTTGTTGGCTGCGGTTTTTTGGCTCCTCCTGGTAGTTCAGCATCCGGCGAGCTTCCTTGCGAGTTGTGGATGCCCCCTCAAGTTGGCTGGAGCTGATCGCCTCCTCGATCAAAGACTGAACGACGTACCTGTCGCGCGACGCTCCCGATACGACGGCGTCAGGTAACGCAAGGTTTCCACTTGCGCGTTGTGCGACGTAGTCGAGCTCACGCAACACGGTGTCGGGCAACGTATAGCTGAACTGCCGACCATCGATCAGGTGCAGAGGTAACGGACGACGGTTGCCACGCCTCCGAAACTTGAGCCCAAGCCACCATTCCTCATGGGTTAGCCCCGCTGGCGGTTCCCTATACCTCAGCTTGTCCCATGCGAGGTATTCGTCGTCATCGCCGACATCGGCGAGCACCTCCAACAGCCGCTTCGGCCGCTCGGCAACCCTCTCCATGACGGCCGCAAAATCAGGCGGCGGCATCGGCATCTTCACAGCGAGCATCCTTTGGACTAGCCAAAGTCAAAATGGCTGACGTTTGACTTTTCGACCAGCGTACGCGCGAAAGTCCAACCAAAGTCAAATTATCTTTGACTTTGACTTTCTAACGGCGCTGCGACGATCCGCGATAGCTCGGCCCGAAACGACAACAGGCCCGAAGCTTCAGCTTCTGGCCTGTTGTTTGTTGTGCGCCCGAAGGGACTCGAACCCCTAACCTCCTGATCCGTAGTCAGGTGCTCTATCCATTGAGCTACGGGCGCATGGTTACAACTTATTAAGTTATGTGGCGGAGGCGAGAGGATTTGAACCTCCGGTCCCCTGTAAGGGGGACAACTCATTAGCAGTGAGTCCCATTCGGCCGCTCTGGCACGCCTCCTGAACGATCCGAGGTTACCGGACTCTTGCACCCCGGAACCGCCGAGGGCATACGGTACACAGTGAACACCGCGAAAGGCAAAGCGCGACGCCAGAGGGCCATCTGCCGGACACCTAGACTGTCCCGGTGACCGCCCGCCTGCGCCCCGAGATGGACGCTCTGCCCGCCTACACTCCCGGCCGCACCGTGCCCGGCGCCATCAAGATCGCCAGTAACGAGACCGTCGACGGACCGCTGCCCAGCGTGCGCGAAGCGATCGTCGCGGCGATGGACAACATCAACCGCTACCCGGACAACGGGTACGCGGCGCTGCGCGAGCGGCTGGCCAACTATGTCGGGTTCGCGCCCAACCAAATTTCGGTGGGCTGCGGGTCGGTGAGCCTGTGCCAACAGCTCATCCAGATCACCGCCTCGGTCGGCGACGAAGTGCTGTTCGCCTGGCGCAGCTTCGAGATCTACCCGCTACAGGTCCGTACCGCCGGCGCAACACCAGTCCCGGTACCGCTCACCGATCACGTGCACGACCTGGACGCCATGCTGGCCGCGATCACCGACCGCACCCGGCTCATCTTCGTCTGCAACCCCAACAACCCGACGTCGACGGTCGTCGACCCGGTCAAGCTGGCCGAGTTCGTCGCCAAAGTGCCGCCGCACATCCTGGTGGTCCTGGACGAGGCGTACGTCGAGTACGTTCGCGACGGCCTGCTGCCGGACAGCCTGACGCTGGTACGCAAGCACCCGAACGTCGTAGTTCTGCGCACCTTCTCGAAGGCCTACGGCCTGGCCGGACTGCGGATCGGCTACGCCGTCGCGCACGAGGACATCGTCACGGCCCTGGGCAAGGTGTACGTGCCGTTCACCGCGACCAGCGTCAGCCAGGCGGCGGCCGTCGCTTGCCTGGATGCCGCCGACGAGCTGCTGGCCCGCACCGATGCCGTGGTGGCCGAACGCTCCCGCGTGAGCTCCGCATTGCGGGACGCCGGCTTCGAACTCCCCGACTCGCAGGCCAACTTCGTCTGGCTGCCCTTGAGCCCGGCGGACACCGTCGACTTCGTCGACGCCGCTGCCGACAACAAATTGCTGGTCCGGCCCTATGGCCAGGAGGGTGTGCGCGTCACCGTCACGGTGCCGCAGGAGAACGACCTGTTCCTGGACTTCGCCGTCAGTTGGCGCGGCGGCCGGTAAAGCCGATCAATTGAGCCAGCGGGCCGGCGTCTGCGGGGACCTCGACGGGATCGTCGAACCCGACCGCGGCGCGAGCCGCCGGGCTGACGGCAGCCCGGGTCAGGCCGAGGACGTACTCGGCCAGGTCGTCGGAGGCATTCACCTGGCGGCCGACCGCCGTCGCGTAGTCCCACGCGTGCACCAGAAATTCCAGCGGCAGGATGCCGGCAATCTGCAGGGCGGGCATCTCCCCTGGCCCCGCCGTCACGGTGCCGTCGAGACCCCTGGCGCGCCACGCGGCAAGTGCCGGCCGCGCCGCGGCGCTCACCTGGTCGACGATTGGCGCGCCGGCATCGCGATCGGGCAATTGCGCGCCCGCGATCCCACCGATCACCGTGATCGAGTTCATCAGGTGATCAGTGAGGGCCGCCACATCGAACTCGCGGCATGGTGTCTGCCGCACTGCGTCGTCGGGCCCCAGACCTGAGAGCACCTGTTCGAGAACATCCAGACTGGCCTCGCCGGCCTCGATCACATCGGACGGAATGGTCATAGGCGAGACGCTACGCCCAGGTTCACCCGCTAGCCTTCCGATTCATGGGTGCTACCTACGAATCTCTAACCGTTGAGGTCAATGATCACGTCGCACAGGTGACGCTGACCGGCCCCGGCAAGGGCAACGCCATGGGCCCGGCCTTCTGGGCCGAGCTGCCGGTGGCCTTCGCCGCGCTCGACGCCGACCCGGATGTGCGGGCCATCGTGCTCACCGGATCAGGCCGCAACTTCAGCTACGGCCTCGATCTGGCCGCGATGGGCGGCACCCTGACGCCGATGATGGCCGACGGGGCGCTGGCCAAGGAGCGTGCCGATTTTCATACCAAGCTGCGGGCCATGCAGCAAGCGATCACCGCGGTCGCCGACTGTCGCACCCCGACCATCGCCTCTGTTCAGGGCTGGTGCATCGGCGGCGGCGTCGACCTGATCTCGGCGGTCGACATCCGCTACGCCAGCGCCGACGCGAAGTTCTCGGTGCGTGAGGTCAAGCTGGCCATCGTCGCCGACGTGGGCTCGCTGGCCCGGTTGCCGCTGATCCTGAACGACGGGCATCTGCGCGAATTGGCGTTGACGGGCAAGGACATCGACGCGGCACGCGCCGAGAAGATCGGTCTGGTGAACGACGTCTTCGCCGACGCCGAGGCGTCCCTGGCCGCCGCTCACGAGACCGCCCGCGAGATCGCCGCCAACCCGCCGTTGACCGTCCGCGGCGTCAAGGATGTGCTGGACGAGCAACGCACGGAACAGGTTTCGGCCAGCCTGCGATATGTCGCAGCGTGGAACTCGGCGTTCATCGCGTCGAAGGATCTGACCGAAGGCATCACCGCGATGTTCGAAAAGCGGCCGCCGCAGTTCAAGGGCGAGTAGGGCGAACCACCGTGAGCCTCAACTACATCGAAGCAATTGTCGTCGGCGCCTTCCAGGGCGTCACCGAGCTGTTCCCGGTGTCGAGCCTGGGCCACTCGATCCTGGTGCCGGCCCTGGTCGGTGGCCAGTGGGCCCAGGACTTGAGCATGACCGCCGAGAAATCGCCGTACCTGGCGTTCCTGGTCGCCGTGCACGTCGCGACCGCGGTCGCACTGCTCGTGTTCTTCTGGCGGGACTGGGTCGCGGTGATCGGCGGGTTGATCACGTCGATCAAGAACCGGCGGGTCAGCACCTCCGCCGAGCGCCTCGCGTGGCTGCTGATCCTGTCCACCATCCCCGTCGGAATCGCGGGCTTGGCGCTGGATCATGCGCTGCGCACGACGTTGGGCAAACCGGTGCCGGCAGCGGCGTTCCTGGCCATCAACGGCGTCGTTCTCTTTGTGGGCGAACGCCTTCGGCGTCGCACGGCCTCAGCGGTACCCGCTGCTGCGCACTCCGAAGGACTCAACGAATCCGACGAACGGCTGGCCCGGCTACCCATCCCGGAGGCCATGGGCATCGGTGCCGCGCAGATACTCGCGCTGTTGCCCGGCATCAGCCGCTCGGGCGCGACCATGGTCGCCGGCGTGCTGCGCGGACTGTCCCACGAAGACGCCGCACGGTTCTCGTTCCTGTTGGCGACCCCGGTGATCCTGGCCGCCGGCGCATTGAAGATTCCGGAGCTGTTCGGCCCGGCCGGCGACGGCATCGGCGGCCAGGTGCTGGCCGGTAGTGCCGCCGCGTTCATCGCGGCGTATCTGTCGGTGCGGTTCCTGGTGAAGTACTTCGAAACCCGCACGCTCACACCGTTCGCGATTTATTGCTTGGTGGCCGGCCTGGGCAGTTTGGCCTGGCTGACCCTGCACTGAGCGCGGGCGATCTCTTCGCCTGACGACGACATTGCCGTGGGCTGTAACCCGGCTGCCTATCTGTTAGTGGCAGCCAGCCCACGGCAATTCGTCTCAAGGTGAAAGAAATCCGAAGTGCCCCAACTCAATCACGTGCGCATCGCCACCATCGCGGTCGCGGGTATCGGCCTTACCTACCTCGCCGCCTGCTCCCGCGTCGATGCCGCCAAGCCCCTGCCCACTCTCACCACCTCCACCTCGCCGCCCGCAGCCGCCAAGCTGACCAGCGCGGACTTCATGTCCGTGTGCCAGGGCGCAACCCAATCACGCGCCACCGGCTACAACCCGGATGCGCTGTCCCACAAGACGATTCTGTTCATCCCGCTGAATCACGGACTCGTCGAGGACACCAGCACGCTGCCGTCCGACTGGACAGTGCAGTTCGACGCGAACCGCGACACCTACGCCGCCATCGACACCGTCGTGTGCGTTGAAACGAAAGACGAGCAGTCCGTCAAGGAATGCACCGGTTACGAGGACAACGGGCACTCCACTGCGAACAAGGTCGACCTGCGCGCCACCACCTACACCATCACGGTCCGGGTGGCCACCACCGGCAAGGAGCTCGCGACTACGGAGCTGTCCGGCACGGACACCACGTGTCCGATGTTCATGTCTTTCGACGACGACACGCAGACCAAGCCGTACAACGTGCCGCCCCCGAAGGACGACCTGATCGCCTTCATCAAGCAGTTCGTTCAGGCCTGACGCCGACATCCTCTGCAGCCCAACCGCGCTGTCGCGCAATCGGAGTATTCGCATGCCCACAATCAGCCAGGCGGTCGGCATCGTTGCCGCGGGCGCCCTCATCGCCGCGGCAACTGCCGTGACCGCAATGGCGGGTGCCGTTGGCGGTCCCGGCGGCTTCGGCAACGCTCAAGACACCATCAATGCGCTTCAGGCGCAAGGCTTCAACGTCCTCATCAACGGCGCCGTGGTCTATCCCCTGTCGGGATGCAAGGTCCTCGGAATCGAGGGCCTGCGCAACGACAACATCGACGGCTCCGGTGCCATCATCGACCGCACGAAAATGACCACGGTATGGGTGGACATCTCCTGTAAAGGCGGCTAGTTCAGGGTCCCGTGCAGATTCTTCGCCGTCGGGCTCGTCTCGACCGACGCGGGATCCGGGTAGGTGCCGAGCACCCGGTCGGACGTGCCCGACGTGGTGACCGAGAACCAGTAGTGCTCATTCTTGAAGTGGTGCAACCGATGTCCGCGCCACACCGCTCTGTACAACGTCGTCCGCGGCTTGTAGTCGGTGTGCACGAGGTAGTGAATCCACTCGTAGGTCATGAGGATCAGCGACTCGACCACGACGAACGACAGCGTGGCCGATACGGGCACGCCGACCGCAGCGCCGATGCCCAGCGGCAGCGCCACAATCGCCAGGATCAGCCATGGCAGCGTCGGCGTCGGAATGAACACCAGGTCGACGTCGCGCGGGTCCGCGTGGTGTCGGCGATGGTCGCGCGCGACGAGCGTGTCCACGGTGATCCGCCCCAGCTTCCGCGGCCGCCAGTGCAGGATGAAAACGTGAATCACCCACTCCACGAACGGAAATAGCAGCACCAGCGCCAGCGGGGCCCACAGGTCGGCCAGACTGATGCCACCGACCACCACGCGGGCGACGGCCGCCCCGACCACCAGCGCCAGAATCATCCACGGCGTCGGGTGCCGCCAGAACTCGCGGGCTGCCTGGCCGAGCGTCACGCCTCGGGTACCGGTGGTCGTCACTGCGCCTCCATCTGGTCGAGAAAATCCGTGAGTACCGCGGTGGCGCCACCGAGCACGACGGCCGCGGCCCGACGGGCTTTCGGCGCGGCGCCCGACGTCACTGCCGCCGCGAGCTTTCGGTAGGCGTCCACGGGTTCAGCGGCCGCAACGGCGTCGGCCACCACCGCGAGCATCGGCTCGTACACCCGGCGCATCCCGTTGAAGATCAATGTCATCGCGATCGAATCTGCCCCCACCACAAGACATTCCCAGAACGTGAGCGCGGCGAGTTGCTGCTCGGCGCCGGTCTGCGCGCGCTCGATGTCCACGAGCGCCCGGGTCAGCGGTCCGGTGAGCCCCTCCGCCGAGCGCGCCGCGGCCCGCTCCGCGATCCACGGCCCGAGGTACTCGCGCACCTCCAGCACGCTGCGCACTACCGACGGATTGACCATCGCCCCCTCGGGCGCGTCGACCAGCAGATGCGGCAGCAGGTCGAGCCCACCGGTGCGCATGATGTCGTTGACGACGGCGCCGTCACCCTGCCGCACCTCGAGATGTCCGGACGCAACGAGGCGCTGGATCGCCTCACGCACCACGGGCCGTGAAACTCCCAGCACCTCCGCCAGTTTTCGCTCACTCGGCAGGCGCGAGCCCGGCGGCGGGGCGCCCGCGACGAGCTGCTTGAGCAACTGGTCGTGCACCTCATCGGCAGCCGAGCGTCGCTTGATTGCCATCAGCTCCATGGCACGACCCTAACCTGATAGAGGTAAGAGGTCTAGTGGTATTACCAATTAATCTGGAGCGGGTGTGATCTCGATGTACGCCATCGGGATGTCGAACGCGGAGCTGCCCTTCTCGAGCGTTCGCTCGAACACCTTCATGGCCGGCGACCAGTTCGCGGCAATCGCGGCGTCGGCGCGGGCGTGCTCAGCCTCGGGCAGAATCCGCGCGATACCCGCGACCGGCTGCCCCTTCGGTCTGCCCCGCAGGTTGCACGGCACCACGACCACCCGTGGGTCGTTCCGAATCCGCTTGACCTTGCCCGTCGACGCATCGGTGCGCACGTACAGCTTGCCGTCGGCGACACCGTGGTTGATGGGGCTGGGCATGGCCTCACCAGAGCGCTTGAACGTGACGAGGACGATCTGTCGGGCCCGGTCGAAGCCCGTGAAATCCGACCCCGTCGGCTCCCCGATGCCGAAGGCCTCCCGGTGGCGTAACTTGTCCATGCCCCGAAACATCAACCGGCCCATGGCCGCGGCGAGATCACCAGCCATCTATTCGACCTCCGGCTCGACAGACAGCAGCCACGTCTTCACGGTCCATCCGGTCACCGCGCCGCCGACGACGAAGGGGTCGGCCCCCGCGAATCGCTCGGCCGCGTCCTTGTCTGTGAACACAGCCAGCGCACCAAACTCGCCCGGCACGGCGTCCTGAACCGGGCCGAGCATCAGCAGGACCCCCGGATGTGCCCGGCGATACCGATCGGCGTACTCCTGGTGTGCCGGAAACAATTCAGGCACCTTCGCGCGTCCCTCCTCCGTCGAGGAGTAGATCAGCAGGTAGCGCGGCAGCCACTGAGCCGTCATCACCGAAGCCTAATGCCGAAATTGGACTCATCGTGGGCACAACGGTCGGATTCCGGCGCCAGCCTCAATAGCGTCGCGCAGGTGACTGCTTCCGTGACTTCTCTCAACGCGATCACCGACGCCACCCGCGCGGCCGTCGCTGACAATCCGGCCGCCGCAGCGGTGGTGTTCAAGGCCTCCGCCCGGCCCGAAGGCACCGTCGGCAGTGAGATCACGCTCGGCAAATACCGCGTGTACGTCGATGAGCCACCCAGCCTCGGCGGGCAGCACACCGCACCCAACCCGGTCGAGTTCCACCTCGCGTCGCTGCTGTCCTGCCAGGTGGTGACCTATCGATTCTGGGCGGAGCGACTCGGCATCCAGGTCGACTCCCTGAGCGCCACCGCGGAAGGAGATCTCGATGTGCGCGGCTTCTTCGGCCTTGACGACAATGTCCGCCCCGGCTTCCAACAGATCCGGGTCACCGTCACGGTCACCGGCCCCGATACCGACGAGCGGTACCGCGAACTGCAAGATGCGGTGGACGCACACTGCCCGGTACTGGATCTGACAACTGGGGCGACGCCGGTCCATACCCAGCTGATCAAGGGATGACAACCCACCGGACGTGGCGGACCTAGGTCGCGTCCTTCGGGGCAGGGGGTCTGTCCCGCTCAGGATTGCGCTTGCGCGCTCATCGACGTACGTCGTGACCACATGCTGCTGGGCGCCGAAGACCACAGCGAATAGTGCGAGTGCCGGAAACGTCGTCGATGCCGAGCCTGTGCGGGAACAGCACGGCGGCGGGCGGGCAACAGACCCGATCGGGAACACGGTGTTAGTGCGCTCGGGCTAAACCAGAGGCTCCACCGCGTGCTGCTGGCGCCAGGCGATCGGCGGCATACCGTGATGGCGGCGGAACGCCGCGACGAACGAGTACGGCGAGCCGTAGCCCACGCGACTCGCGATCCCGGACAGTCCGAAGTCGGTGGTACGCAACAGGTCACGGGCGAGCGACATGCGGTGCTCCGTCAGGTATTGCAGCGGCGGCTGGCCCAATACCTCACCGAAGGTCCGCGCGAAGGCCGCGCGCGACAGCCCCGCCACCGCGGCCAACTCGTCCACCGTCCACGGCTGAGCGGGGTCGTCGTGCATGGCCTGCAACGCGTCACGCAGCCGCGGATCGGCCGCCGCGCGGTACCAACGCGGCGCGGTGGGACTGTTCCTGAAGTCGCTGCGCAGGGCGAGCACCAACAGCACGTCGAGGAGCCGGTCCAGCACGGTCTGCTGCCCCGCTTCGACCACCGCGAGTTCGCGGGACAGCAGGCTGATGACTTCCCGCAGCGGATCGTCAGCCGCCGAGGACAGGGTCAGCACCGTCGGGAGGGCATCGATCACCCCGCCGGTGACGTCGCCGGCGAACCGGTACGCGCCACACAGGAACACCGTGGAACCATGCTCCGGGTCGGTGGTCTGTGGCAGCCGCCTGCGGAACTCGTCCGGGTCCAGACATGGGGCGCCGGGCTCATGCGCCAGATGATGCGGCACCCCACCGCGCACCAAGGTGATCTCCCCCGGGATCAACTCGATCGCCTCGCTGGCGTCCTCACGCCACAGCCAGGCGCGACCGCGGGTCACCATGTGCACCGCCAACTCGATGGAACCGCCGAGCAACAATCCCCATGGCGGTGCCACCACGGTGCGGGCGAACACCGCGCCCGTGGCTCGAGCGCGCATCAGATGGTCGTAGAGCAGGTCCACCCGTCCAGAGTGCGCGAGACACTCCCGATCGACAAGCAGATGAGACGCTCGCGCAATGAATCGAGCTTCCCGCGCATTGAAACACCCAGCGCCGGCGCGGAACAGTTGCCTCATGGACAACGCAGGAGCAGTACTGGTTCTCGGCGGCACCGGCCGCACCGGATCACGTATCGGCCGGGCACTGATCGATCAGGGGGCGGCGGCGCGCACCGCCTCCCGCAGCGGCAGCGCGACGAAGTTCGATTGGGACGACCAGCAGACCTACCGGCCGGCGCTCGACGGCGTCGATCGCGTGTACCTCGTGCCGCCCAACCTGCGAGTACGGTTCGCCGACCAGGTCGCCGCATTTCTGGAGACGGCGGTCGATGCCGGTGTCCGTCACATCACCCTGCTCAGCGCGTACGGCGCAGACCGGGCACCGGCCGTGATCGACCTGGCGGCAGTGGAGCGGCTGGTGGCCGAGTGCGGCGGCATCACTCACACGATCTTGCGGCCGGCGTGGGTGATGCAGAACTTCACCGACGAGCACCTGCCTCTGATCGACGACTCGCTCACCGTCCCAAGCGGCGGCGGCGCCGAGGCCTTCGTCGACGCCGACGACATAGCGGCGGTGGCCGTACGCACAGTGCTGGAACCAGCCGCGCACGACGGAGCGACCTACACGTTGACCGGCCCGGCCGCGCTCACCTTCGAGGACGTCGCGGCGGTGATCGCCGATGTCAGCGGCCGGCCGGTGAAGCATGTCGACGTCGACCAGCAGGTATGGATCGACGGGGCGGTGGCGGCCGGCGTACCCGCTGACTACGCGGTGATGCTGCGCTGGCTGACCGGCACAATCATCGACGGCCACGGTGCCACGCCCACCGGCGACGTCGAGAAGGTACTGGGGCATCCGGCAACCGATCTCGCCACCTTCGCGCGCCGCAACGCTGCGACCTGGACCCACTGAACCGACAGGAACCGAGACATGACCAAGTACATCGACGACGCGTCCAACTTCGGCGCCAACGGGCCGTTCTTCCACGTCATCCGCACCGGACTCGACGGCTTGGTCGACGGCGAAGACTTCTTCGACCTACTCGCCGACGACGTGGTGTTCGAGTTCGTGATCTCGGTACCCGGCTATCCGCGCCGGGTCGAAGGCCGGGACGCGGTGCTGGAGCTCTACCGCGACTACGACAACTACATGAAGGTGCACAGCGCCGATGGACTGCGCGTATACCGAGATCCGGCGGCGTCAGTCGTGGTGCTGGAGTATGAGGTGCACGGGCACCCTGTACACGGCGGTTCTGCCTACAACAACCGTTTCGTCTCCATCGTCACCATCACTGACGGGAAGGTGACGCACTGGCGGGACTACCTGGATCCGATCGCGGTGTTCGATGCCACCGGCTGGCCCGCTATGGACTGATCGACGCCGAAATCCCTTTTGAGCTGCGGTGGCGGAGGGATTTGAACCCCCGGTTGGGTTTAACCAACTCTCGCTTTCAAGGCGAGTGCATTAGGCCGCTCTGCCACGCCACCGCCGAACAGCCTAAGGGGTCCAGCGCCGTGCGAGCCCCTCGGGTCTCTGTGTAGCGTTGCGGCTATGCACGCCATTGTCGTCGAATCCCCAGGTCAACTGGCATGGTCCGAGGTACCGGACGTGACGGCGAAGGGTGGCGAAGTCGTCATCGCCGTCACGACCGCCGGGGTGAACCGGGCCGACCTGCTGCAAGCCGCCGGCCTGTACCCGCCGCCGCCGGGCGCCAGCGACATCCTGGGGCTGGAGGTCTCGGGTGTCATCGCAGAGGTCGGCGCCGGCGTCGAGAATTGGTCCGCCGGCGACCAGGTGTGCGCACTGCTGTCGGGCGGCGGCTACGCCGAGAAGGTGGCCGTGCCCGCGGCCCAGGTCATGCCGATCCCGGCTGGTGTGAGCCTGCATCATGCGGCCGGTCTGCCGGAGGTCGCGGCCACGGTGTGGTCCAACCTGTCGATGACCGCCCACCTGCGGTCCGGCCAGCTGGTGCTGCTGCACGGCGGCGCCAGCGGCATCGGCACGCATGCCATCCAGGTCGCCCACGCCATGGGCGCTCGCGTCGCCGTCACCGCGTCACTCGAAAAGCTCGAACTCTGCCGCGAGTTGGGGGCCGACATCCTGGTCAACTACCGCGACGAAGACTTCGTGGAGCGCGTGACGGAGGCAGGCGGCGCCGACGTCATCTTCGACATCATGGGTGCCTCGTACCTGGACCGGAACATCGACGCGCTCGCGCCCGACGGACGCATCGTGATCATCGGCATGCAGGGCGGCGTAAAGGGCGAACTGAACGTCGCCAAGCTCGTGGGCAAGCGCGCCGGCGTCATAGGCACCGCGCTGCGCTCCCGCCCCGTCGAGGGGGAATCCGGCAAGGCGGCGATCATCAACGAAGTGGTGCAGCATGTTTGGCCCATGATCGCCGACGGTCGCGTGCGCCCGATCATCGGCGCCGAGTTGCCCATCGAGCAGGCAGCGGCCGCCCATCAGCTCCTGCAGGCGGGTGCCGTGTCCGGGAAAGTACTTCTGCGAGTACGGGATTAGCCTCCGCCAGCCTGACCACAGGGCGGTTTCGAGGCCGGTTTTCCGCCACCAGGTCAGGCTCGCGCGACGCTTGCACAGCTGCTACTCGACGCGCTGGGCTGCAGGTAACTAACCGAGCGAGGCCAACGTCCGGACAAGCTGGTCGACCTCGGCGGTCGTCGTGTAGTGGCCCAGGCCAACCGTCACGGCACCACCGATGTCGTTGACGCCGATGGCCTCCAGCACGCGCGAGTTACCGTCCGACACCGCCAGTACGCCGTTGTCGGCCAGGCGGCTGATCACGCGGTCGGCAGGCACGCCCTGCACCGCGAAGCTCAGCACCGGAATGGCCGCCTCAGGAGCGCCGAGCACCATGACCAACGGCAGCGACCGCAGCGAGTTACGCAGGTACGCGAACACCCGGCCCAGGTAGGCCTCGGCCGATTGCATGGAGCGCGCGAGCCTCTCGCGGCGGGAGCCCGTGGCCGCGTCATCGAGGTTGGCCAGGTATTCGATGCTGGCCACGACCCCACCGAGCAGTCCGAACTGATGGGCGCCGACTTCCAACCGGGCGGCGCCTGTCGCGTTCGGGTCCAGCGAGACCGTCGCCAACGTGTCGATGATCGAGGGGTCGCGGAACACCAGCGCACCGATCGGCGGGCCGCCCCACGCAATCGCGTTGAGCGCGACCACATCGGCATCGACGTCGTTGATGTCCAGCAGACGGTAGGGCGCGGCCACCGAGTGGTCGACGACGACCATGCCACCGTTCTCCCGCGCCATCTTGGTCACGGGACGCAGATCGGTGACGGTGCCGAGCTTGGACGATGCCGACGTGATCGCTATCAACCGGGTGGGCCGGGTGATGAGGGTCTCCCACTGCCAGCTGGGCAGTTCGCCGGTCTCGATGTCGACCTCGGCCCACTTCACCTTGGCGCCATAGCGATTCGCGGCCCGCAACCACGGTGCGATGTTGGCTTCGTCATCCAGGCGGGTGACGACCACTTCGTAGCCCAGGCCCGACCGCGACGCCGACGCCTCGGCCAGCGAGTTCAGCAGGACGGCACGATCAGCGCCGAACACGACACCGCGCGGGTCACCGCCGACGAGATCGGCGACCGCTTGCCGTGCGGCCGTGAGGACCGCGGCGCTGCGCTGGGCGGCCGGGTGCGGCCCAGCGGCCGACGACATGGAACCGCGGAAAGCGGTCGAAACGGTGGTCGCTACCGAGTCCGGCAGCAGCATTCCGGTCGGGGCATCGAAGTGCACCCAGCCGCCGCCCAGTGACGGGTGCAGACCGCGCACCCGGGCGACGTCGTATGCCATGCCATGCCAACCTTCAAGTGATTCAGGCCTGCCAGCCAAAATTATCCGGCGGGCGTGCCCCGCTGCACACCGGCGAAAGCCGGGCCACCCGAACAGCCATACTAGTGCAGTGAGCTTGGCGTCTGGCGTCCTTGTCGCCCTGTTGATCATGGTGCTCCCTGGAGCAATCACCGCTCGTGTAGCACAGCTAACCTGGCCCGTTGCCATCGCAGTCGGCCCCGCAGTGACCTACGGCATCGTAGCTTTGGCCGTCGTTCCACTCGGTGCCGTCGGCGTCCCGTGGAACGGCTGGACGGCGTTGCTGGCGTTCGTCATCGTGGTCGCAGTGGTTGCCGGGCTTCGTCGTGCCCTGCGGCGCTACGCGGACACCGCTGCCGAAGCACTCGCGATCACGCGTGGCCCGGCCCTGGTCGTCGCCGCCGGCATTCTCGTCGGCGCGTCGGCAATTGCAATTTCAGCAATCCTCGGTATGCCGCATTGGCAATCCATTCCGAGCACCTGGGACTCGGTCTGGCACGCCAACACCATCCGCTGGATTCTCGACGTCGGTCAGGCCTCGCCAATGCACATGGGCGAGCTTCGCAATGTCGAGACCCACGCGTTGCTCTACTACCCGTCGACCTTCCACGCGCTCGCCGCGGTGTTCTGCCAACTCACCGGCACGGCCGCGACAACCGCGTACACCCTGCACTCGCTGGCGGCCTCGACCTGGCTGTTCCCCGTCAGCGCGGCGAGCCTGACGTGGGCCATGGTGCGGCCGCACACGTGCCAGCGCTGGAGCGCCGGGGCGGCGGCCACCGCGGGCGCACTGGCGGCGTCCTTCACCGCTGTTCCCTACGTCGAGTTCGACGTCGCCGCCGTCCCCAACCTGGTGGCCTATGGCCTCGCCGGGCCGACGACGGTGCTGGTCATGTCGTGCCTGCGGCACCGCAATCGCATTCCCCTCGCCGTCATCGCCCTGGTCGGAGTGTTCTCCACCCACATCACCGGCGGTGTCGTCGTCGCCACCTTCGTCGGCGTCTGGTGGCTCTGCGACACGCTGTGGCATCCGGTGCGCGGCCGGCTCTCCGACTTCCTGAGCCTGCTCGCCGTCGCGGTGCCGTCGCTGGTGCTCCTGCTGCCGCAGTTCATCGGGGTGCTCGCGCAGGCGGACATCATCGTCGGGCACGCGTTCGTCACCCATCAGAGCCGGCTCCGGGTGCTGTTCAACGCGGTCGTGCAACACACGCGCCACCTCAACGACTACCCGATCCAGAACATCCTGATCCTGCTCGGCGGCGTCGGCGGGCTGATCCTGCTCGTCAAGCGGGTCTGGTGGCCGCTGACGGTCTGGCTACTGCTGATCGTCGCGATCGTGCACTCCGGTGCGCCGTTCGGCGGTCCGCTCGGCTTTGTCATCGGCAAGTACTCCGACCTCTACTACAGCGATCCGCGCCGGTTGTCCGCCGTCGTGACCATGCTGATCACGCCGTTCGCCGGGATCGCGTTGTTCGCCGTCATCGCCTTCGCCGTCGGCTGGCTGCAGAAGCGGACGCCCCGGACCGAACGGTTCTGGGCCGCCACCACCGCCGCGCTGTTGCTGCTGTCGACGGTCGGGCTGGCCTGGCACTACTTTCCCCGGCACCGTTACCTCATCGGCCAGAAGTACGACCAGGTCATGGTCAACGACAAGAACCTGGAGGCCTTCGCCTACCTGGCGACGCTGCCGGGCGCCAAGGACACGTTGATCGGCAACGCCAACACCGACGGCACCTCCTGGATGTATGCCGTCGCCGGACTGCACCCGCTGTGGACCCACTACGACTATCCGCAGCAACAGGGACCGGGCTACCACCGCTTCATCTTCTGGGCCTACGCCAACAAAGCGGACACCGATCCGCGCATCGCGGAGGCCGTGCATGCCCTCAACATCCGGTACGTGATCACCAGCTCGACCATCGTCAGAGGTTTCGTCATGCCCGACGGACTAGTGTCGCTGGATAAGTCGAAGTCGTGGGCAAAGATCTACGACAACGGGCGGTCCCGCATCTATGAATGGCGCGGCGACACCGCCGCCCCGGCGAAGAGATAGGAACAGTGCAGCTATGACGCTGAACCCAGCAGACGACGACAGCATCGAGGTCATCGGCGGAGACCTCGCGTTGGGTGGGGCCCCCGCAGGCGACCCCGAACAGGCCGACGACGGTAAGTCGCTGACCGACCTGGTCGAGCAGCCGGCCAAGGTGATGCGAATCGGCACCATGATCAAGCAGCTGCTGGAAGAAGTGCGCTCCGCGCCGCTGGACGAGGCCAGCCGGAACCGCCTGCGCGACATCCACCGGTCGAGCATCCAGGAGCTCGAAGACGGCCTGGCTCCGGAGCTGACCGAGGAGCTCGAACGGTTGTCGTTGCCGTTCTCCGAGGAGAAGGTGCCGTCGGCCGCCGAGCTGCGCATCGCGCAGGCCCAGCTGGTGGGCTGGCTCGAAGGCCTGTTCCATGGCATTCAGACCGCGCTGTTCGCGCAGCAGATGGCGGCCCGCGCACAGCTGGAGCAGATGCGCCAGGGCGCCCTGCCGCCTGGCGCCGAGGGCGGTCGCGGCCCGTTCCACCCCGGCACCGGCCAGTACCTGTAGCCCGTGAGCGAACCGCACATCTCCACGCAGAACGCGTGGGTCGAATTTCCGATCTTCGATGCGAAATCCCGTTCGCTGAAGAAGGCCTTTCTCGGCAAGGCCGGCGGTGGCATCGCCCGTAACGAGTCGAATGTCGTTGTGATCGAGGCACTTCGGGACATCACGATGTCGCTCAACATGGGCGACCGCGTGGGCCTGGTCGGGCACAACGGCGCAGGCAAGTCGACGCTGCTGCGCCTGCTATCGGGCATCTACGAGCCGACGCGTGGTTCCTCGACCGTGCGCGGCCGCGTGGCCCCGGTCTTCGACCTCGGTGTCGGCATGGACCCGGAGATCTCCGGTTTCGAGAACATCATCATCCGCGGCCTGTTCCTCGGGCAGACCCGTAAGCAGATGCTGGCCAAGGTCGACGAGATCGCCGAGTTCACCGAACTGGGCGAGTACCTCTCGATGCCGCTGCGCACGTACTCCACGGGTATGCGCGTGCGCCTGGCCATGGGCGTCGTCACCAGCATCGATCCCGAGATCCTGCTGCTCGATGAAGGTATCGGGGCGGTCGATGCGGATTTCCTGAAGAAAGCCCGCACCCGGTTGCAAGCCTTGGTGGAGCGCTCCGGAATCCTGGTCTTCGCCAGCCATTCCAACGAATTCCTGGCTCGGCTCTGCCAGACCGCGATGTGGGTCGACCACGGCACCATCCGGATGACCGGCGGCATCGAGGACGTCGTCCGCGCCTACGAGGGCGAGGATGCGGCACACCACGTGCGCGAGGTGCTCGAAGAGAACGAGCGCGAGCGCCAAGCGTGACCGAGCGGCAAGCATGACAGAGACACTCTGCGCGGTCATTGTGACCCACCGACGACCCGAGCTGTTGGCGAAATCCCTTGCCGTGGTGTGTACTCAGACGCGCCTACCGGATCACGTGATCGTCGTCGACAACGACAACGACCCAGCAGTCCGGGCGCTCGTGGAGTCGCAGCCAGTGGCGACGACCTATCTCGGCTCTGCCCGAAACCTGGGCGGCGCAGGCGGTTTCGCGCTGGGCATCCTGCACGCGCTGGCCCTGGGTGCGGACTGGGTATGGCTGGCCGACGACGACGGACGTCCCGCTGATTCGTCGGTACTGGCGACGCTGCTGGACTGCGCGGCCAAGCACGACCTGGCCGAGGTATCGCCCATGGTGTGCGACCTGAATGAACCTGAGCGGCTGGCCTTCCCGCTGCGCCGCGGGCTGGTATGGCGCCGACATGTCTCGGAGTTGCAGGTGGACAAACAGGCCGGCGTCGATCTGTTGCCGGGCATCGCGTCGTTGTTCAACGGCGCCCTCTTCCGGGCATCGACGCTGGAAGCCGTTGGCGTGCCTGATATCCGGCTGTTCGTCCGCGGCGACGAAGTCGAGGTGCACCGCCGGCTCGCCCGTTCCGGCCTGCCGTTCGGCACGTGTCTGAACGCGGTGTACCTGCACCCGCAGGGTTCCGACGAATTCAAGCCGATCCTCGGCGGCCGCATGCACACGCAGTACCCCGACGACGCCACCAAGCGCTACTTCACCTACCGCAACCGCGGATATCTGCAGTCCCAGCCCGGTATGCGCAAGCTGGTCCCCCAGGAGTGGGTGCGGTTCGGCTGGTACTTCCTCGTCACGCGACGTGATCCGGCCGGGCTGCGCGAGTGGATGCGATTGCGCCGCTTGGGACGAGACGAGAAGTTCAGCAGGCCCGGTTCGGGCGGACCCAATTCAGGAGGACAGCGATGACGTTCACCGACGCGGCCGCGCAGTCCAAGACGCTGCGGCGCGCCTGGGCTGACCTGGTGACCGGCTTCGGCAAACGCGAACTCTGGCTGCACCTGGGCTGGCAGGACATCAAGCAGCGCTACCGGCGCTCAGTGCTCGGCCCCATCTGGATCACCATCGCCACCGGCACCATGGCTGTGGCTCTCGGCGGTCTGTATTCCCAGCTGTTCCATCTGCCGCTGGCCGAGCATCTGCCGTACGTGACGCTGGGCCTGATCATCTGGAACCTGATCAACGCGTCGATCCTCGAAGGCGCTGACGTGTTCATCGCCAATGAGGGCCTGATCAAACAGCTTCCGACGCCGCTGTCGGTGCACGTCTACCGGTTGGTGTGGCGCCAGGTGTTGTTGTTCGCGCACAACATCATCATCTTCGTCATCATCGCGATCATCTTCCCCAAGCCGTGGTCCTGGGCCGACCTCTCGGTCATCCCGGCGCTGGCGCTGATCGTGGCCAATTGTGTCTGGGTCGCATTGTGTTTCGGCATCCTGGCGACGCGGTACCGGGACATCAGCCCACTGCTGGCCAGCCTGGTGCAGCTGCTGTTCTACATCACCCCAATCATCTGGAACGACCAGACGCTCCGCCTCCAGGGCGCGGGCACCTGGTCGAAGATCGTTGAGCTGAACCCACTCCTGCACTACGTGGACATCGTTCGCGCGCCGTTGCTGGGTCAGCCTCAAGAGCTACGGCACTGGCTCGTGGTGATCACGTTGACCGTCGCAGGCTGGGTGGTCGCCGCGATCGCGATGCGCCAGTACCGCGCGCGCGTGCCGTACTGGGTGTAGGTCGCCCCAGCGCTGATCCGGTGCGGTGACCGCGACGGGCCGGGTGTCACGCAGGTCACTCCTCCGGGCTTAGCTCGTTGTCTGCGGGGATCCGGCCGGCCATCTGACCGTCACCTCGGGTTCGGCGGCGCGGAGTTCAATTGCGGCGACCGGCTTTCCGCGTCCCACAGGAGCAATCATGACCATCACCGAAACCCCCACCACCAACGACATTGCGAACGGGCAGGTCATCGAGGCCGAGCTCGTCGAGACCGCTGACGCCGCCGAAGAAACCGGCCTCGCCATCCGCGAGGTGCTGAGCGGTGTGCTGGAGCGTCAGCTCGACGCCGGCCACAGCCTCACCCGCCAGCTGGTCAGCGCCACCTCCGCGGCCGCCGAGGCTGTCGTCGAGTCGCCGGCCAAGGTGATCTCCTCCGTGCGCGACGGCGCCACCCTGCCGCACGCGGTGAATGAGACCGGCTCGGCCGTTCAGGACGTGCTGGCCGAATCGGGCCGCGACATCCGCAGCGCTGTCGGCGAATACGTCGGCCGCAACGCCGTCGGCCCGAACGCCATCATCGCTGGAGCGTCGCAGGTGGCCGGCTCGCTGGTTCGCGCCCAGGGCGCTCTCACTGCGACCGCTGTGGACGGACTGTTCACCGTGGCCGGCACCGCCGCCCAGGGCGACGACGTGCGCGAGGTCGCCACCCGCGAGTGGAGCGAGTTGCGCACCACCGCCTCGTCGGCCCGCGAAGCGGTCGAGACCGAGATCACCACCGCCCGCGAGAGCATCCGGGACGCTTTCGACACCACTGCTTGATCACTGCCACGCTCGGGATCGGTCGGAGTACGGGCCGATCCCGAGCACCAGCATGTCTGGGCAGCAGGTCTGCGCTCAGAACTCCACCTGACCCTTATTCACCGCCGGGCCGAGCACGAGATTGCTGCACGATCGGCCGGTCCGGGACGTCCCCTCACGCACCGAAGACCGATCGGACGACGGCCTCATCGCCGTCGACCTCGATGAGACCGAGCGCGCGGGCGTCGCCGACGGCGAGAGCACCCGCGGCGAGACCGAGGATGCAGGCAGGGCCGGCGGTGACGGAGGCATCCAACCTGCGGCCGTCGTGCGGACCGACCGCAACGCCGGACCGGGTTGCGCACAGCTGCAAGGTCTGGTCGCCGACCACGAGGCCGATCGCCACTGCGGAGCGGACCTTGACCCGGCCGTCGAGCAGGGCCGGAACGGCGAGGGTGAGCCACTCGGGGCGGAAGGAGTCACCGCCGGCGGGGCCATTGATCATCAGCGGAGTGGACCAGCGGAGCAGGCTCTCGATAGGCCGGCGCAACTCCGCGCCCCACGGGGTCAGCGTGTACTCGACGGCACTCCCCTCGCCGGCCAGCCTCCGCTCGACCACACCCGCGGCTTCAAGGTCGCGGAGCCGGTCGGCGAGCAGATTCGTCGCGATGCCCGGGAGTCGCTCGATCAGGTCGCGATACCGGGCCGGTGCGATGAGGAGTTCTCGGACGATGAGCAAGTTCCACCGGTCGCCGACGATCTCGAGGGAGCGAGCGAGCCCACAGTATTGGTCGTAGCTTCGCATTGCCCGCCCTCCTGCTTGAGTTTCTCAAGTAACTATGAGATGTTCAAGTATACCCGGAAGCTGATCCGACGAGGGGTTGCCATGACCAACACCGCTGCAACCACACGGCCCGCCTGGGTCGACGACGACCTGTTCCCGTTCGAAAGCCATTTCATCGAGATCGACGGCCACACCGTGCACTACGTCGATGAAGGGTCCGGCCCCACACTGCTGATGCTGCACGGGAACCCGACCTGGTCGTTCCTGTTCCGCGACGTTATCAACTTGCTGTGCAAAGACTTTCGATGCATTGCCCTCGACTACCCCGGTTTCGGATTGTCGACGCCGAGGCCCGGTTACCGCTACCTGCCCGAGGAGCACGCCGAGGTCGTGACCGCATTTGTCGATGCTCTCGGCCTCAAGGACGTCACGCTGGTCGGGCAGGACTGGGGCGGCATGATCGGCCTGGCGGTGGCGCAGCGGCGGCCGGGTGTCTTCAATCGGCTGGTGCTCGCCAACACCTGGGCCTGGCCGGTCAACGGGGACCTGCACTTCGAGGCCTTCGGTCGCATCGTAGGTGGTCTCCCGATGCGCTTCCTGGTCCGGCAGTTCAATCTGCTCGTCAAAGCCTTCATTCCCACCGGCCATCGGAGGCGAACGCTCACCGATGCCGAGCTGGACCACTATCGCCGCGCACTCGACACCGCCGAACGGCGCCAGGCGTCTGCTGTCCTTCCGGGCCGGGTCCTCGCAAGCCGGGAGTTCTTCGCCGAGGTCGAGGCCGCGCTGCCGGATGTGGCCCACCTGCCGACGCTGATCATCTGGGGCGACGCCGACATCGCTTTCCGCGCCCAGGAACGCGAGCGGCTGGAAGCGACGTTCCCCAACCACACGACGGTGATCGTCGAGGGCGCCGGAACCTATGTCGAGTCCGACGCCCCCGACGAATTCGCCGACGCGATCAGCTCATTCAGCGCCGGCGCGCGACGGCCTTCCGAGTAGCAGCGTTCAGTCGGTTCCACGAGTTGATGACGGTGGCCATTCCCACGACGTGCGCGAGCTCGCGCTCGGTGAACACGGCAGCGGCCTGGGCGTAGACGTCGTCGGGAACGGGGCCGTGGCTCAGGTCGGTGATGGCTTCGGTGATGGCGAGCGCCGCACGCTCGCGGTCGGTGAACAGGTCGCCGGCTTCCTCCCACGCCGCAACCAGCGCCAGGCGCTGCTCGGTCTCGCCGAAACGTCGGGCGTCATGGACATGCATGTCGAGGCAGAAGGCGCAGTGGTTCATCTGCGAGGCGCGAATCTTGATGAGCTCGCCGATGGTCGAATCGAGCTCCTTGGCCGCGGCGTTGCTGAAGGCCATCATCCCGGCGTACAGCTCGGGAGCGACGTCGTAGATCTCGATGCGCTTGGCGTGGGTGGCGGTGGTCGGTGCGTTCAGTGTCTCGGTCATGCCATCAACGTTAGCCACCAAAAACCCGCGTACATGGTTCAATTGATGCGTGGTTTCGTGGGCCAATTCTGCGGTGAACGGTGCCGGACTGGACTTGCACCTGGACCTGGGCCAGTCGGTGCATCCTGGCCGCCGCGGTACCCGTGACCAGCTGATCCGGGCACTGAGGGACGCGGTTCGCACAGGCCGGTTACCGGCCGGCACCATGCTGCCACCGTCCCGATCGCTGGCCGCCGACCTCGGATTGGCCCGCAACACCGTCGCCGAGTCCTACGCCGAACTCGTCGCCGAAGGCTGGCTGGGTTCCCGCCAGGGCGCCGGCACCTGGGTCGTCGGCTCGCACACCGAATCGACGCCGGCCACTCAGCGCGCGGGGCCGTGGACCCCGACCCACAACCTCATGCCCGGATCGGGAAACGTCGCGGCGTTCCCTCGCCAGGCCTGGCTGGCGTCGGCCCGTCGAGCGCTGACCAACGCCCCCACCGAAGCGCTGCGCACGGGCGACGCCCGCGGGCGGCTGGAACTGCGCGCCGCGTTGGCCACCTATCTGGCCCGGGCCCGCGGCGTCCGCACCACGGCCGAGTCGATCGTCATCTGCGCCGGGACCCGTCACGCCGTCGAGCTGCTGTCGAAAGTGTTCGCTCCCAACATTATTGCGGTGGAGAGCTACGGGCTGTTCCTGTTCCGCGACGCCATCGCCGCGGCCGGCGCCGGCACCGTGCCGATCCAGATCGATGACCGTGGCGCCGTCGTCGACGACCTCGAAAAGACCAGCGCCTCAGCGGTTCTGCTCACCCCGGCGCATCACTTCCCGCACGGTGTGCCACTGCATCCTGCGCGTCGCACCCAAGCCCTCGACTGGGCCACCCGCACGAAAACCTACGTCCTGGAAGACGATTACGACGGCGAGTTCCGCTACGACCGGCAACCGATCGGCTCGATGCAAGGTCTGGATCCCGAGCGGGTGGCCTATCTCGGCTCGGCCAGCAAGAGCCTGGCACCCGTGCTGCGACTGGGCTGGATGGTGTTACCCGACAGCCTGATCGATCCCGTACTGGCCGCGGCGGGCGGACAACAGTTCTACGTCAACGCCATCGAGCAGCTGACCATGGCCGACTTCATCGAGTCCGGCCAGTACGACAAGCACATCCGCCGCATGCGCAACAGCTACCGGCGCCGGCGCGACGCGCTGGCGGAGAAGCTCTCCGGTCTGGATGTCGAGATCAAGGGACTGTCCGCCGGAGTGCATGCCCTGATCCGCCTGCCGGAGGGCACCGAACACGAAGTGATACGGCGCGCAGCCGACGCCGGCATCGCGCTGTCCGGGTTGGCGCTGCTCCGGCACCCCGACGCACCATCGGCTACCTCGCACCAGGACGGAGTGGTGGTGAGTTTCGGCACGCCTGCCGACCATGAGTTCAACGCGGCGCTCGACGCACTGCATGACGTGCTGAAGGCCGTCAGCCGCTGAGCGCCGCCAGTTCGGCCTCGAGATTGGTCCGGGCCGCGTCCTCCCACAGCCGACGCCCCGCCACCGTGCGGTAGAGCGACGGTCCGGCGAGCATCGCTGCGATCATCCGGCCCCGCCACAGACCAAAATCCGCATCGCTGACGTGGCCGTACTCGGCCCGCACCCGGGCGGTGTTGTGTTGGTAATCCACCGGCGGCACCGCCAGCACCGCCAAGTCGGCGTCAGACAACACCTGGCCGTTGTGGTCGTCGGCCGCTGGGTCATGGGTGATGGTCACCCGCACCAGGCGCCCCACCTCGGCCACCAAAGCCGGGTCCACACCCAGACCGGTCAACTCCGACTCGGCGAGCAGGGCGCTGTTCTCCTCGTCGTCGGACTGCCCCGCGTACACCGCGTCGTGGTACCAGGCCGCCAGGCGCACCGCGTCAGGATCGTCTGCGAACTCCTCCAGAGCGTCCACTCCGGACAGGATCCCGCGCAGATGACTCAGGTCGTGGTAACTGCGGTGCGGCTCGGCCCAGCGGCTCAGCAGGGCCGCTCCGACGTCGTCCGCCCGGGGCGACTGAGAATGCCGCGCCAGCAGCATGTGCCATGCCTGGAGCAAATCGGTCACGTGTCCATGGTGCACGTAAGCTGCCCGGGTGGCCGAGCCAGTGGACATCCCCGCCGAACACCATGCCGAGCACAGTGCCGAGAAAGCCGTCGAGGCGTCCTTGGGCCTGGTGACCCAGGCGTGGCGGTTCGTCGTCACCGGCGGCTTGTCCGCAGTGGTCGACTACGGTTTGTACGCACTGCTCAGCGCGGTTTTCGTGGCGAACGGCATGCCGGACGCGCGGGCCACGCTCATCGCGAAGACAATCAGCTTCATCGCCGGCACGACGACGGCGTACCTCATCAACCGGCGCTGGACTTTCCAGGCCGAACCCAGCCGGGCCCGATTCATCGCGGTTGTGACCTTGTACGCAGTCACCTTCGGACTGCAGGTCGGCATCAATCAGCTGTTCTATCTGCAATTCGCCGGCGAGTCCTGGCGGCGGCCGGTGGCCTTCGTCATCGCCCAGGGCACGGCGACAGTGATCAACTTCGTGGTGCAGCGAGCCGTGATTTTCCGGCTGAAGTGATGTTGGCCGGTACCCTTTGACCGTTATGTCTACCCAGCCTGACGCCACGCTGCCCCTGACGCGCCGCGCCCTCACCGGGTTCGGCCGCACGGCACCGTCCGTGGCAAACGTGCTGTCCACACCCGATGTGTCACTGATCGCCGAGGCGGTCAAGCGGGTTGCGGACGCGAACTCTTCCAGCCCCTCTCACCTGCGCCGCGGCATCCTCGGCCGCGGTCTCGGCCGCTCCTACGGCGACCAGGCCTGCAACGGCGGCGGCATCGTCGTCGACATGACGGCGCTGAACCGGATCCATTCGATCAGCTCCGAGACCGCCATCGCCGACGTCGACGCCGGCGTCAGCCTGGACCAGCTGATGAAAGCCGCGCTGCCCTTCGGGCTGTGGGTTCCGGTGCTGCCGGGCACCCGGCAGGTCACCGTCGGCGGCGCCATCGCCTCGGACATCCACGGCAAGAACCACCACAGCGCGGGCAGCTTCGGCAACCACGTGGTGTCGCTGGACCTGCTGATGGCCGACGGCGAGGTGCACACCATCGCTCCCGACGGTCCCGACAGCGAGCTGTTCTGGGCCACCGTCGCCGGAAACGGATTGACGGGCATCGTGATCCGGGCCCGTATCAAGATGACCCGCACGGAGACCGCATATTTCATCGCCGACGGCATCGCCACCCGCGATCTGGAAGAGACCGTCGCGGTGCACCAGGACGGCAGCGAGGACAACTACACGTACTCCAGCGCCTGGTTCGACCTGATCAGTCCGGAGCCCAAGCTCGGCCGCGCCGCGGTGAGCCGCGGCAGCCTGGCCAAGTTGGATCAGCTACCGGCCAAGCTGGCGAAGGATCCGCTGAAGTTCACCGCACCCCAACTGCCGGCGATCCCGAACGTCTTCCCGGTGAGCTTCATGAACAAGCTGTCGCTGTCCATGATCGGCGAGGCGTTCTACCGGATGAGCGGCAACTACCAGGGCAAGATCGTCAACCTGACGCAGTTCTACCACATGCTCGACATCACCTCGGGCTGGCAATATGCCTACGGCCCAACGGGTTTCGCGCAACACCAGTTCCTGGTTCCGCCCGACGCCCTCGAGGAGTTCAAGGGCATCATCCGCTGGATGCACACCCAGAAGCAGTACTCGGCGCTGAACGTCTTCAAGCTGTTCGGCCCCGGCAACAAGGCGCCGCTGAGCTTCCCGATGCAGGGCTGGAACGTCGCCCTGGACTTCCCGAACCGGCCGGGCGTCAACGAGTTCCTCAACGAACTCGACAAGCGCGCAATGGAATTCGGCGGCCGCGTCTACACCGCCAAGGACTCCCGCGTCAGCGCCGAGAGCTTCCACCGCATGTACCCGCGGATCGACGAGTGGATCGCCATTCGCCGCAAGGCCGACCCGAACGGCGTGTTCGCCTCCGACATGGCCCGCCGGCTCGAGCTCCTCTGAATCTTGAAAAGGAAACCCATGATTGACGCAACCGGCAACCCGCAGACCATCCTGCTGTTCGGTGGTACCTCGGAGATCGGCCTGGCCATCGTCGAGCGCTACCTCAAGAACGCCAAGGCGCGGGTGATCCTCGCCGACCTGCCGAACGCCCCCAAGCGCGAGGCCGCCATCGCACAGATCGAGGCGGCCGGCGCCAAGGAGGTCGTGTACCTCGATTTCGATGCACTGGACACCAAGTCACACCCGGCGATCATCGAATCCGCTTGGGCACAGGGCGATGTCGACGTCGCGATCGTTGCGTTCGGCATTCTCGGCGACGCCGAGGAACTGTGGCAGAACCAGTCGAAGGCCGTGCTGACCGCCCAGATCAACTACACCGCAGCGGTTTCCGTCGGGGTTCTGGTCGGCGACAGGATGAAGGCACAGGGCTTCGGACAGATCATCGCGATGTCGTCGGTCGCCGGTGAGCGAGTCCGGCGCTCCAACTTCGTCTACGGCTCAACCAAGGCCGGCCTCGACGGTTTCTACCTGGGCCTGGGAGAAGCCTTGCGGGAGTTCGGGGTTCGCGTGCTGGTCATCCGGCCCGGGCAGGTCCGCACCACCACGACGCTGGAGCACTGGAAGGCGACCGGCGCCAAGGAGGCCCCCTTCACGGTCGACAAAGAAGACGTCGCCAACCAAGCCGTCGCTGCCGCCGCCAAGGGCAAGGAGCTCATCTGGGCACCGGGCCCGGTGCGTTACCTGATGGCCGTCATCCGGCACATCCCGCGGTCGGTCTTCCGCAAACTCCCGCTCTGATGCGCAGCGCGCTGGCCGCGGGTGCCAGGGTGAGCGGCCAGATGCTGGCCGCCATGGCACTGGCGGTGGTCATCGCGGTCATTGCGCTGCAAGCGATTGCGCGCGTGCAGTGGCCGGCGTTCAACTCGTCGAACCAGTTGCATGCCCTGACCACCGCAGGCCAGTGCGCCGTCCTGATCGGGTTGCTGCTGACCGGGTGGGCATGGCGCCGCGGCTGGCACAAGAGCGCCAAGCTGGCGGGCACGTCGCTGCTGGCGGCCTTCTCGGTCGTCACCCTCGGCATGCCGTTGGGCGCCACCAAGCTGTATCTGTTCGGCATCTCGGTCGACCAGCAGTTCCGCACCGAGTACCTGACGCGCCTCACGGATACCGCCGTCCCGCACGACATGACGTACCTGGGTCTGCCGCCGTACTACCCGTCGGGGTGGTTCTGGCTCGGCGGCCGGGTGGCCGCACTGACCGGCACGCCGGCGTGGGAGATGTTCAAGCCGTGGGCCGTCATCACGATCACGGCGGCGATCGTCGCCGCATTCGTGTTGTGGGCGAACATGATTCGGTTCGAGTACGCCCTGGCCGTCACCACCGCGACCGCCGCGGTGACGCTGGCCTACGCGTCGACCGAGCCGTACTCGGCCGTCATCGTGGTCCTGATGCCGCCGGTAATCGTGCTGGCCTGGTCGGGACTGAAAGCCACCGCGCGGGAAGCAGGCGGGGGCCGGCGCAGCGGCTGGGCCGCGGTCATCGGCACCGGACTGTTCCTCGGCATCGCGGCCCTGTTCTACACCCTGTTCCTCGGCTATCTAGCCCTCACGCTGACGCTCATGGCGTTGCTGCTGGCCGCGACCGGGCGGCGCTGGGAACCGCTGTTGCGGGTGGCCGTCATCGCCGTCATCTCCGGCGTCATCGCCGCCATCCACTGGGGCCCCTATCTGCTGGCCACCCGGCACCACCCCGCGGACAAATCCACGGCGCTGCACTATCTGCCGATGTCCGGCGCGCAGCTGACCTTCCCCATGCTCGACGCCACGCTGCTGGGCGTCATGTGCCTCATCGGAACACTGTGGCTGGTGGTCCGTGCCCGCAGCTCGACGCGAGCAGGTGCGCTCGCGATCGCCGTCGTCTCGGTATATGCCTGGTCCCTGCTGTCGATGCTGGCCACCCTGGCCCGCACCACGCTCCTGTCCTTCCGATTGCAGCCCACCCTGCTGGTGCTGCTCGTCACGGCCGGTACGTTCGGCTTCCTCGAGGTCGCGCGCGGACTGGCGCACCGGTATGCGCAGCCGACCACCAACCGGATCATCGCGGTGGCCGCCACCATCGGCGCGATCGGCGCGGTGTCGTTCAGCCAGGCGATCCCCGACATCCTGCGGCCCGACATCGCCGTCGCCTATACGGACACCGACGGCTACGGCCAGCGCGCCGACCGTCGCCCCCCGGGCTCCGAGCGGTTCTACCAGGAGATCGACCGGAAGATCACCGCCGCGACGGGCAAGCCCCGCAACGAGACCGTGGTGATGACCGCCGACTACAGCTTCATGTCCTACTACCCCTACTACGGGTTCCAGGGCCTGACGTCGCACTACGCGAACCCGCTGGCGCAGTTCAAGGAACGGTCCGCCGCCATCGAGAGCTGGGCGACCATGACCAACCCGGAGGACTTCGTCAAAGCGCTCGACACGCTGCCCTGGCAGGCGCCGACGGTGTTCCTGATGCGCCACGGCGGCACCGGCACGTACACGCTGAGGCTGGCCGAGGACGTCTACCCCAACCAGCCCAACGTGCGCCGCTACCAGGTGGCACTCGACGAGCGACTGTTCGACAGCAAGCACTGGCAGGTGACCGATATCGGCCCGTTTGTGCTGGCCATCCGTAGCGGCCACTAACATCTAGCCCCGTGGCCGGGGAACCTGAGGTAGAGCGCAATCACCGCACAGCGCGGTGGATCGCGATCGTCGCCGGACTGCTCGGCGCGTTCCTGGCGATGGCGACGCCGCTGCTGCCGGTCACCCAGACCACGGCACAGCTGAATTGGCCGCAGGCTGGTGTGCTCAAGAGCGTCGACGCGCCGCTGATCGGCTACGTGGCCACCGACCTCGACATCACCATCCCGTGCTCGGCGGCCGCCGGCCTCACCGGCCCAGCCACCACGCTGCTGTCCACGGTGCCCAAGCAGGCCCCCAAGGCCGTCGACCGCGGTCTGCTGATCGAGCGCGTCGGCGGCGACCTGCTGGTCATCGTGCGCAACACCCCGGTGGTCAGCGCACCGCTGACCCAGGTACTCAGTGCCGCGTGCAAGGAACTGAAGTTCAGCGCGCACGCCGACAAGGTCACCGGCGAACTGGTCGGCCTGGTCCAGGGACCCGGCAACAAGGAGGGCCAAGAACCCAATAAACCCCTGCGTGGCGAGCTGAGTGGCTACGACTTCCGCCCGCAGATCGTCGGCGTCTTCACCGACCTGTCCGGGGCGGCCCCTCCCGGTCTGACGTTCTCGGCCACCATCGATTCGCGCTACAGCACGTCGCCGACGCTGCTGAAGATGCTCGCGATGATCTTCGGCGTGGTGCTGACCGTCGTCGCACTGAGCGCCCTACACGTGCTGGACCGCGCCGACGGCGTCACGCACAAGCGCTTCCTGCCGTCGCGCTGGTGGTCGGTGACCCCGCTGGACGGTCTGGTGACCCTGACCCTCGTCTGGTGGCACTTCGTCGGCGCCAACACCTCCGACGACGGCTACATCCTGACCATGGCCAGGGTCTCGGAGCACGCCGGCTACATGGCCAACTACTACCGCTGGTTCGGCACCCCGGAGGCGCCGTTCGGCTGGTACTACGACCTGCTGGCGCTGTGGGCGCACGTATCCACATCGAGCATCTGGATGCGGCTCCCCACACTCCTGATGGCGCTGGCCTGCTGGTGGGTGATCAGCCGCGAAGTGCTTCCCCGCCTCGGCCACGCCGTCAAGAACAGCCGCGCCGCGGCGTGGACCGCCGCCGGCATGTTTCTCGCATTCTGGCTGCCCCTGAACAACGGCATCCGCCCGGAACCGATCATCGCCCTGGGCATCCTGCTGACGTGGTGCTCGGTCGAGCGCGGCGTCGCCACCAGCCGGCTGCTTCCGGTGGCGATCGCCATCATCATCGGTGCGCTCACCTTGTTCTCCGGTCCGACGGGAGTCGCCGCGATCGGCGCCCTACTGGTCGCCGTCGGACCTCTGAAAACGATTGTGGCGCGGCATACTTCGCGCTTCGGCTACCTGGCGCTGCTGGCCCCGATCCTGGCGGCCGGCACCGTGACAGCGATCCTGATCTTCCGCGACCAGACGCTGGCCGCCGAGATCGACGCCAGCTCCTTCAAGACCACCGTCGGCCCCGCGCTGAGCTGGTTCGACGAACACATCCGCTACGAGCGGCTGTTCACCACCAGCCCGGACGGCTCGGTGGCCCGCCGGTTCGCGGTGCTGACACTGCTGCTTGCGCTCGCGGTCTCGGTCGCAATGTCGTTGCGCAAGGGGCGGATTCCGGGCACCGCCGCTGGGCCGGCCCGGCGCATCGTCGGGATCACGATCATCTCGTTCCTGGCCATGATGTTCACGCCCACCAAGTGGACGCACCACTTCGGCGTGTTCGCCGGGCTGGCCGGATCATTGGGCGCGTTGGCCGCGATCGCCGTCGGCACGGTCGCCATGCGGTCGCGCCGTAACCGGGCGATGTTCGCGGCGGCCGTCCTGTTCGTCATGGCGCTGTCGTTCGCCACGGTGAACGGCTGGTGGTACGTCTCCAACTTCGGGGTGCCGTGGTCGAATCAGTTCCCCGCGTGGCACTTCGGCTTCACTACGTTCCTGTTCGGGCTGTCGTTCCTGACGCTGCTCTGGGCGGCATGGCTGCATTTCTACGACCGCGATCCCGAGAGACCGGTCAGTCGCCGGATTCCTCAGGCGCCCTTGGCAATCGCGTCATGGCTCGTGGTGTTCTTCGAGGTGCTGTCCCTGACTCTCGGTATGACGCAGCAGTGGCCGGCCTGGTCGGTGGGCCGCTCCAACCTGCAAGCGCTCACCGGCAAGACCTGCGGCCTGGCCGACGACGTCATGGTCGAGCAGGATCCCAACGCCGGCAAGCTCATCCCACAGTCCGGGACCGTCGGTGACACGCTCGGCGCCGGTGGCGCAGAAGGCTTCACGCCCAACGGAATCCCCGCGGACGTCTCCGCTGACCCTGTGATGGAACCGCCGGGCGGCACCAACTTCGCCGACAACGACGGCGGTGTCGTCTCGGGATCCGAGCCGGGCACCGAGGGCGGCACCACCGCCGGGATGGGCGTCAACGGTTCCCGGGCCAAGCTCCCCTACAACCTCGACCCGGCGACCACCCCGGTACTGGGCAGCTGGCGCCCCGGCGTCCAGATCCCCGCGCGGATGCGCTCGGGCTGGTACCGGCTGCCGGCGCGCGATCAGGCCGGACCGCTGCTGGTCGTCGCGGCCGCGGGCCGCTTCAACCAGGGTGAGGTTCGCGTCGAATACGCCAACGACGCTCAGGCCGCGGCCGGCAAGATCGCCGGGGCTGTCGGCTTCGCCGATGTCGGCGCGGCACCCGCCTGGCGCAACCTGCGCGCACCCATGGCCGCCATCCCGCCCGACGCCACCGTGATCCGCGTCGTCGCCACCGACGACGACCTCGCACCTCAACACTGGATCGCCCTGACCCCGCCGCGTATCCCGAAGCTGCGCACCCTGCAGGACGTCGTCGGCTCCACGGACCCGGTGTTGCTGGACTGGCTCGTCGGCCTGGCATTCCCGTGCCAGCGCCCGTTCGGTCACGACAACGGAGTCACCGAGGTGCCCAAGTGGCGCATCCTGCCGGACCGCTTCGGCGCCGAGGCCAACTCGCCCGTCATGGACTACCTCGGCGGCGGCCCGCTGGGCATCACCGAGCTGATGTTCAAGGCCACCCCGGTGCCGACCTATCTGAAGGACGACTGGTTCCGGGACTGGGGCTCGCTGCAGCGGTTCACGCAGTACTACCCCGACGCGCAGCCGGCCCGGATCGACCTGGGGACCGCCACCCGCAGCGGCTGGTGGGCCCCGGCGCCGTTGCGGCATTCCTGACAAGTTGCGTCCTGGCGCGAATACGGAGCCTTTACGCCGAACTCGATCAGGCCTGGTCCGGGATCAGTGCGAATTCGGTTAGCAGTTCGCCGATCTCGCTTTGATCCAATCGTTGCACGATTCGCTTGCGGAGAAGTTCTGGTCCGGGTACCGAAAGCTGTTGCCCGTCACGCAGCCGCGCGGTGGCGAACAATAGTTTGCGTATGTCGTAGGTGGAGTTGAACACCTCAGGCACACCGCGTTCGATGCCCAGGAGCTTGTACGCGGCTTCCATACCGGTCCGCACCGAGTATTCAGTGGTGAAGATGGTGTCACGGGTGGTCTCCGCGAACTGCCCGATGAACGCGAAGTTCACCGCACCCTCGGGCACGACGTCTGGGCGGTCACCTGCACGGCGAGGAAGGAAGAAGGAGGTGACGTAAGGCATCATCACAGGCACGCATTTGGCGCCAGTAGCTGCCAATCCGGCGATGTCGGCTTCCGGTACACCCAGGTGGTACAGCCATTCCTGGGTTATTTCTTCGCCGGTGCAGTCCTGCATCGGCTTCTTGACGTAATCGCCTGGGCGGTCGACAAACAAGCCATACACCCACACCACGATCTGGTCGGGCGGTTGCTGCTTGAAGTGCGGCTGGCGGTTGACGGTCCAACTCAGTAGCCAACTCGAGTCGCGGACGGTGACGATGCCGCCCGTGACGACCTTGCCGCTGAACGGGTCCCGCTTGCAGATCTTTTGGATGTACTCGGGTATACGAAGATCGAGTGTGGTGACCGTCGCGGATTCCCATTTGCTCTGAGCAATGTTGTCGCAGAAGACTTCTGGTCGTCCGAACGATGAGTCATGCTGTGCGATGCGTCGCCACAGTTCCCATGCCGGCGCGCGGCCGGTGTCCAGTTTGGCCGGCGTGTGGTGGTCACCGTTGTCGGAGTTTTCGGTCAGTGAGCCGATGGTGGTGAAGACCAGGTCATTCTCAGTGAGATTCACCCCTCCCGGTGATCCGTCGGGGCCAATCCAGTGAATTCGGTTGGCCAGTTTGTGCTCGGCGGTGATTTCGAAATCGATGTCCGTGACTTCGGTTTCGAAGCGAATGGTCACCCCCTGGTCGAGCAGCCAATGGGTCAGCGGCAGAACCAGCGACTCGTACTGGTTGTATTTGGTGAACTTCAGCGCCGTGAAATCGGGCAGTCCACCGATATGGTGCACGAAGCGGTGCAGGTACAGCTTCATCTCCAGCGCGCTGTGCCACTCCTCGAAGGCGAACATGGTGCGCCAGTACAACCAGAAGTTACTCGCCAAGAAGTCCTTACCGAATACCTCGTCGATCCGTTTGCCTTCCATCTCTTCGCGGGTGGCCAAGAAGACCTTGACGATGTCCTTCTGCGCACGGTCGCTGAGACCGAAGAGCCCGTCAGTGTGCGCGTCCTGCCCCTGGCGTTCGGTAACCCGTTGCAGCGAGTAATTGGGGTCGTCCTTGTTCAGCCAATAGAATTCATCGAGGACGGACGCACCGTCGATCTCGAGCGACGGGACCGACCGGAACAGATCCCACAGGCACTCCATGTGGTCTTCCATCTCACGACCACCGCGAATCACGAAACCCCGCTGGGGTTCCTTGATGCCGTCAAGTGCCCCGCCAGCCAGCTTGAGTCGCTCCACGATGGTGATCCGCGATCCCGGTAGTTGTCCGTCGCGGATGAGGAACGCGGCACCCGACAGGGACGCCAGTCCCGCTCCGACGAACCACGCAGTCTTTTCCTCCACCCCTTCGGGTTTGCGTGGACGGGCGAACGCTTCATAGTTGCCGCTGCTGTAGTACATGGCCCTCCTCGAATTTCGTCTGAGAGTGTTTGGTGTTGCGCGTATTCAGCGGCTCGGATAGCTGTAGAAGCCCTGCCCGGTCGCAACGCCGAGGTGGCCCTTGTCGATGTAGTTCTCTTTGAGCCAGCCCGCGATGCGCTGTGCGTCCTCGTCGCCGTGCGACATCAGGTTGTAGGGAGTCATCAAACCGATCACGTCGAAGATCTGGAACGGGCCGACCGGTGCACCGGTCGCGATTTTCCAGGTCTTGTCAACGGTTTCGGGGTCGGCATAGCCACCGGCCGCCAAACCCGCTGCTGCGTTCAGAAACGGCACCAGAAGCGAGTTCAGCACGTAACCTGCCTTCTCGCGATGCAGTTCGATCGGCACCATTCCGATGTCCTTGGCGAACTGGACCACTCGGGCAAAGACAGCGGGATCCGTATCAGCAGTGCCCATGATCTCCGCGGTGTTGAGCCGCCAGATCTGGTTGGCGAAGTGCAAAGCCAGGAATCGGTCCGGACGCCCGGTGTGTCGTTTGAGATCGCTGGGCAAGAGCGTCGAGGAGTTGGTGGCAAAGATGGTGCGTTGCGGTGCCACTGCCGCGAGCTTCTCGTACGTGTCCTGTTTCACGGACAGAATCTCCGGTACTGCCTCGATGACCAGGTCCGCGTCGACGACGGAGTCGGCCAAGTCCGACGTGAGTCGGATACGCGAAAGCGCTTCATCGGCTTTACCCGCCACTCCCCCAGCCAATTCCCGCGTGTACGTCGTCGCCAAGCCGGCGAACCGTTGCCGGGCGCCGGCAAGAGCCGCGTCGTCTATGTCATAGGCCGTCACGTCGAAACCGTGGAACGCAGTCTGGAATGCGATCTGCGATCCCAACACACCGGTGCCGAGAACGGTTACGTTGGCAATATGGTCAACCATTCCAAATCCCCTCGAATACATTCTGCAACAACATGATTCAGCGTTCATCTGATGACGGACGCAACGGCACGACGGCTCCTGGCGAGCACTCGTGGCCGGTTGTGCCGCGAGCAGCCGCACAACGGCGATCAGTCCACCAGGCCTGACAAACGACATCTAGGGCCGCAATACTCTGCCGCGATGGGCAGGAAGGCCCGACCGAGAAGTCGGCACAGGCGCGTCGTCGGCGAGGCCGTTGTCCCCTACCAGCCGCCAATCCCGACATGCCAGCCTGATGTGTGCAATCAACAACTGAATGAGGTAGCTGGTGAGGTTCTCGAAATGGTCAATCCTCATACCGAAGGCCACCGCGGCGAACACACCGACTGGTTTTTGCGTGCGGCGGTGCTCGGCGGCAACCACGGTCTGGTCTCACCGCCGGCCTCATATCGGCGTCACCATCATCGGCCTGGCCGTCGCCGGAATCCTGGGCGCATGGATCGCCGGTACCAGCGTGGCCCGACCCACCGCTATGCGGCGTGTTCGGCGGCGGGTTGGCCATGCTGGTAGCTGCCCTCGCCGGTCAACTGGTCCACGTCTCCGGCATCTGAACACGGCGCCCAACGCGTCAGATAGAAACCATCACATTCCGGCTACTACCTCGACATTCCCCGTCAGTGCGCTAGGCCACATATAACTGTCGCCTAGTCTTGAGCCTCGTGCCTGCCAGGACTGCCCGACTCGTCGCGATCATCGCGGGCCTTGCCGGTCTGCTGCTCTGCGCGCTGACCCCACTGCTGCCCGTCAAGCAGACCACCGCGACCGTGCTGTGGCCGCAAGGCCCCGGAGCCGCCCCGGCGGCGACATCCGGCCCGAGCACCAGCGGTCTGATTTCTGACCTCACCGCCCCGCTGGTGTCCGGTGCGCCGCTGGCGCTGGATGTCTCCATCCCGTGTCAGGCCATCGCGAGCCTGCCGCCGGCCGGTGGTCTGGTGTTCTCGACGATCCCACCCAACGGCATCGACGCCAGCCGCAACGGCCTGTTCGTCCGGGCCAACGCGACCGACGTCGTCGTGGCCTTCCGGGACACCGTCGCCGCGGTCGCGAAGCGCTCGGACATCGCCGCCGGAAAGTGCAGTGGCCTGCACCTCTGGGCCAACAACGGCGGCGTCGGCGCCGACTTCATCGGCCTGCCCGGTGCGACCGGCACCGGCAGCGTGGAGAAGAAGCCCCAGGTGGCCGGCCTCTTCACCGAGCTCAAAGTGCCTGCGCAGCCGGGTCTGTCCGCGCGCATCGACGTCGACACCCGGTTCATCGTCGTCCCGACGGCTCTGAAGTCGGCCGCGATGGCGCTCGGTGTGCTGCTGACGCTGGTTTCGATCGTCGCGCTGGCGGTGCTGGACCGGCAGGACGGCCGTCGGGTACGCGACGGCTGGCAGCGCTTCTGGAAGGTCAGCCGCTGGCACTGGCTGGCCGACATCGCGGTGTTCACGGGCCTCATCGGATGGCACCTGATCGGCGCAATCTCCTCCGATGACGGCTACAACCTGACGATCGCCCGGGTCTCGAGCCAGGCCGGCTATGTCGCCAACTACTTCCGCTACTTCGGTACCTCTGAGGCGCCGTTCGACTGGTACCAGTCGGTACTCGCGCACCTGGCCGCCGTCAGCACCGCCGGGGTCTGGATGCGGCTGCCCGCGCTGCTGGCCGGTATGGCCACGTGGACGTTGCTGTCCCGCTGGGTGCTGCCGCGGCTCGGCCCCGGCGCCCGCGGAGTGTCGGCGAATGCGATCGCCGTATGGACCGCGGCGGCGGTGTTCCTCGCCGCCTGGTACCCGTTCAACAACGGCCTGCGCCCCGAACCGCTCATCGCCTTCGGCGTGATCGCGACCTGGGTGCTCATCGAATACGCCATCGCCACCCGGCGCCTGGCCCCCGCGGCCGTCGCCATCATCGTCGCCGCGTTCACCGCGACCACCGCACCGCAGGGCCTGATCGCGCTGGCCCCGCTGCTGGTCGGGTCCCGTGCCCTGGTCCGCACGGTGCGGAGCCGCCGGGCCGGCACCGGCCTGCTTGCCCCGATCGCGACACTGGCCGCGTCGGCGTCACTGATCCTGACCGTGGTCTTCCGGAACCAGACCCTGGCCACCGTCGCCGAATCGGCCCGCATCAAGTACACGGTGGGCCCGACCATCTCCTGGTATCAGGAATTCCTGCGCTACTACTTCCTCACCGTGGAAGATTCAGTGGACAGTTCCCTGACCCGCCGCTTCTCGGTGCTGATCCTGCTGCTGTGCCTGTTCGCCACGCTGACCCTGCTGCTGCGCAAGGGCCGCGTGCCCGGTCTGGCCAGCGGGCCGGTGTGGCGCCTGCTCGGCAGCACCATGCTGGGGCTGCTGCTCCTGCACTTCACCCCGACCAAGTGGGCCGTGCAGTTCGGTGCGTTCGCCGGGCTGTCGGGCGCGTTCGGCGCCATCATCGCTTTCGCGTTCGCGACGGTGGGACTGCACAGCCGACGGAACCTGGCGCTGTACGTGACGGCGCTGCTGTTCGTGTTGGCCTGGGCGACGTCCGGGATCAACGGCTGGTTCTACGTCGGCAACTACGGCGTGCCGTGGTTCGACCGGCAGCCTGTGCTGGCCGGCCACCCCGTCACGTCGATGTTCCTGGTCCTGGCGATCATCACCGCGCTGCTCGCGGGCTGGCTGCACTTCCGCATCGACTACGCCGGCCACACCGAGGTCGCCGAGACCCGCCGCAACCGGGCGCTGGCGTCGACACCGCTGCTGATCGTCGCGATCATCATGGTCGTGCTCGAGGTCGGCTCGATGGCCAAGGGCTTCGTGCAGCGCTACCCGCAGTACACGACGGCGCGGGCCAACCTGGACGCAATGGGGTTGTCCGACAAGACCTGCGCCATGGCCGACGACGTGCTCGTCGAGGCCGATACCAACGCCGGCCTCCTGCAGCCCGTCCCGGGCCAGACCTGGGGCAAGTACGGCCCGCTGGGCGGCGAGAACCCGGTCGGTTTCACACCGAACGGCATCAGCGACTCACTGGCCCCGCCGCACCCCGTCGTCGCCAACCCGGGCACGGTGAACTCCGACGGCTCACCCAACAAGCCCAACGTCGGCATCGCGTTCGCGGCCGGTACCGGTGGCGGTTACGGCCCGACCGGCGTCAACGGCTCCAACGTGTTCCTGCCGTTCGGCCTCGACCCGGCCCGCACGCCGGTGATGGGCAGCTACAAGGAGAACGGCGTCGCCGCCAAGGCCACGTCGGCCTGGTACCAGTTGCCGCCACGTAGTGCGGACCGACCGCTGGTCACCGTCGCCGCGGCGGGCGCCATCTGGTACTACGACGAAGAGCACGAGTTCCACTACGGCCAGTCGCTCAAACTGCAGTGGGGTGTGCACCGGCCCGACGGCAGTTACCAGGCCCTCGCCGAAGTTCAGCCGATCGACACGTTCGCCCAATACGCTTGGCGCAACCTGCGATTCCCGCTGAAGTGGGCGCCGCCGGAGGCCAACGTCGCCCGCATCGTCGCCGACGATCCGAACCTGTCCGAGGATCAGTGGTTCGGCTTCACGCCGCCGCGCGTCCCGACCCTGCAAACCGCACAGCAGTTCCTCGGGTCGCAGACGCCGATCCTGATGGACATCGCCACCGCCGCGAATTTCCCGTGCCAGCGCCCGTTCTCCGAGCATCTCGGCGTCGCGGAGCTGCCGCAGTACCGCATCCTGCCCAACACCAAGCAGGTCGTGGTGTCGTCGAACATGTGGCAGTCGGCGCAGAAGGGTGGCCCGTTCCTGTTCATCCAGGCGCTGCTGCGCACGTCGACCATCCCGACCTACCTGCGGGGCGACTGGTACCGGGACTGGGGCTCGATCGAACGGTACGACCCGGTGGTGCCGCCGTCAGTGGCCCCGCCCGCGTTGATTGACCAAGGCACCATGACCGTCAACGGTTGGAGCCGCCGCGGCCCGATCCGGGCCCTGCCATGACCGGGACGGGAATGAACGCACAGCAAGTAGAAGTCGCCCACCCGGTGGCCGAAGGACACCGGATTTGGCAGCGCGTGGCGATCGTCGCGGGCCTGATCGGCTTCGTGCTGTCGGCGCTGACGCCGCTGTTGCCGGTGGTGCAGTCGACGGCGCAGCTCAATTGGCCCCAGCAGGGCCAGTTCGGCAACGTCACCGCACCGCTGATCTCGCAGACTCCGGTGTCGATGACGGCGACGATCCCGTGCGGCGTGCTGCGGACGCTGCCGCCTTCGGGCGGTCTGGTGTTCGGCACGGTGCCCAAGGACGGCAAGCAGGCTGCGCTGAACGGGCTGCTGGTCAACGTGTCCAGCAGCCGCGTCGACGTCACCGACCGCAACGTGGTGATCGCCAGCGTGCCGCGGCTGAAAGTCATTGGCAGCCCCGGTTGTTCGCGTATCGAGATCATCTCCGACAAGAACGGGACGTTCGCTACGTTCGTCGGCCTGACGGGAACCGACGGCAAGGAGCTGCGCAGCGGTTTCGCCGACCCCAACCTGCGGCCGTCCGTCGTCGGCATTTTCACCGATCTGAAGGGCGCCGCGCCGCAAGGCTTTTCGGTCTCTGCGACGATCGATACCCGGTTCATCAACCGGCCGACCGTCATCAAGTACACCGCCATGTTCGGCGGCATCACCGCGACCATCGTTGCGCTGCTGGCGCTCTGGCGACTGGACCGACTGGACGGGCGCCGTATGCAGCGGCTGATACCCAGCCGCTGGCGGACCTTCAATCTCGTCGACGGCGTCGTGATCGGCGGGTTCCTGCTGTGGCATGTGCTGGGCGCCGGCTCTTCTGACGACGGCTACATCCTGGGCATGGCGCGCGTCGCACCGCACGCGCAATACATGATCAACTACTTCCGCTGGTTCGGCAGCCCTGAGGATCCGTTCGGCTGGTACTACAACGTGCTGGCGCTGATGACGCACGTCAGCGACGCCAGCATCTGGATCCGGTTGCCGGACTTGATATGCGCCCTCGTCTGCTGGCTACTGCTGTCCCGCGAGGTGCTCCCGCGGCTCGGCCCCGCGGTGGCGGGTAGCCGCGCTGCCATGTGGTCGGCGGGCCTGGTGCTGATGGCCGCGTGGATGCCGTTCGACAACGGCCTGCGCCCGGAAGGCCAGATCGCCACCGGCGCGCTCATCACCTACGTACTGATCGAACGCGCCATCGGCACCAGCCGGCTCACCCCGGCCGCCCTGGCCATCATCGCCGCGGCGTTCACCTTGGGTATCCAACCGACCGGCCTCATCGCCGTGGCGGCCCTGCTGGCCGGTGGCCGCCCGATCCTGCGCATCCTGGTGAAGCGGCGCCGTGAGGTCGGCACCTGGCCACTGGTGCTGCCGCTGTTGGCCGCCGGCTTCGTGGTCCTGACGGTGGTGTTCGTCAACCAAACCGCGGCAGGGGTGTTGGAGGCCACCAGGATTCGCACCGCCATCGGCCCGAGCCAGGCCTGGTACACCGAGAATCTGCGGTACTACTACCTGTTCCTGCCGACGGTCGACGGCTCGATGACCCGGCGCTTCGGCTTCCTGCTGACCGCGCTGAGCCTCTTCACGTCGATGTTCATGATCCTGCGGCGCAAGCGGATCCCCGGCATCGCGCGCGGTCCGGTGTGGCGCCTGATGGGCATCATTTTCGCCACCATGTTCTGCCTGATGTTCACCCCGACCAAGTGGGTGCACCACTTCGGCCTGTTCGCCGCCGTGGGCGCCGCCATGGCCGCGGTGGCCACCGTGCTGGTGTCGCGGTCGGTGCTGAAGTCGGCACGCAACCGCATGGCCGTCACCTCCGCGGTGCTGTTCCTGCTGGCGCTGGTTTCGGCCACCACCAACGGCTGGTGGTACGTGTCGAGTTACGGTGTGCCGTTCAACAACGACATGGTGGCTGTCGGCGGAATCAAGCTCAGCACAATCTTTTTGGCGCTGTTCGTGATCACGGCGCTGTGGGCGTTCTGGCTGCACTTCAACAGCGACCGCCCCGAAAGCCGGCTCACCCGGCTGGTCACCGCGGCACCCATCACGCTGGCCGCCGCGTTCATGGTCGTGGTGTGTGTGGCGTCGATGGCCATCGGTGCGGTGCGCGAATACCCGACGTACTCGAACCTGGCCAGTAACGTCCGAGCACTGAAGGGCGGCTGCGGGCTGGCCGACAACGTGCTCGTGGAACCTGATTCGAATGCCGGGTTCCTGACCCCGCAGGCCGGTGACTACGGCCCGCTGGGCGCCCTGGGCGGTGTCGAACCGGTCGGCTTCACCGCCAACGGTGTACCGGATCACATTGTCGCCGAAGCGATTCGACTGGACTTCCCGATGCCGGGCACCGACTCGGACTGGGACGCCGCAGTGAAGCTCAAGACACCGGGGATCAATGGCTCCACGGTGCCATTGCCCTACGGACTGGACCCCGCACGGGTGTCGGTCGCCGGGACCTACACCACCGGTCCGCACTCACAGGCCAAGCTGACCTCGGCCTGGTACGGCTTGCCCGCCGCCGATGCCGCACATCCGCTGATGGTTGTCACCGCCGCGGGGAGCATCACCGGCAACAGCTCGCTCAAAGGCCGCACCGAAGGCCAGACCGTCGAGCTGGAGTACGGCCGCACCGGCCCCGACGGCCACCCCATCCCGGGCGGGCGGTTGGTGCCCTACGACATCGGCCCGACACCGTCGTGGCGCAACCTGCGCTTCGACCGTCGTCAGGTTCCGGCCGATGCCACCTACGTTCGTGTTGTGGCAGTGAACCTTTCGCTCAACGAGGGCGACTGGATCGCCGTCACTCCACCGCGCGTGCCTGAGGTAAAGACCATCCAGGAATTCATCGGCATGACCCAGCCGGTGCTGATGGACTGGGCCGTCGGCCTGGCGTTCCCGTGCCAACAGCCGATGCTGGTGCGCAACGGCGTGACCGAGGTGCCCAAGTTCCGCATCACGCCGGACTACACCGCCAAGAAGCAGGACACGGACACCTGGCAGGACGGCATCAACGGCGGCCTGCTCGGCATCACCGACGTGCTGCTGAAGGCCCACGTGATGTCGACGTATCTATCCGACGACTGGGGCCGGGACTGGGGCTCGCTGCGCCAGTTCACGACCGTCGTGGACGCGACGACCGCCGAGCTCGACCTGGGCACCGCGGTCCACAGCGGACTGTGGTCGCCGGGGCGGATGCGGATCAAGCCCTAGCCGTACCCGCCGAGTGGCCGGTTATGACACGCTTTTCGCGAAAAGTTGTGTCGTAACCGGCCATTCGGCGTTTTGGGCCGAACCCGGCCGCCGGCACGGCAGATCATGCTTGACAGATTCCCAATCAAACGCAATCATTAGCAATCAAATCCAAGTGGTGCAGATCACAAACCAAGGGAGGTGTAGTGACATCCACCGGGCCGGCTTCCCGCGATACGGCGGGCGCCCTCTACGCCGACCAGCGCAAACAGCACTTGCTCGAGGCGCTGCGCCGCGATGGCCGAATCGACGCCGCCCGTACCGCGTCCGAGCTTGGGGTGACGGGCGAGACCATCCGCAAGGACCTCATCCTCCTGGAGCGCCAAGGTTTGTTGCGGCGGGTGCACGGTGGAGCGGTGCCGGTCGACTACCTCTCCTACGAGCCGGCCGTCGAGACCCGGACCGAGTTCCTCGCCGAAAAGGCTCGCATCGCAAAGGCCGCGCTGGCACATCTTCCGGAACGTGGCTCGGTTCTGATCGACGCCGGTTCCACCACGGCACAGCTGGTCGAACTGTTTCCCGGCGACCGCGAACTCACCGTTTACACGAACTCGCTGCCGCAGGCACTGGGCCTGCTCAGCCGACCACAGCTGACGGTTTACACCTTGGGCGGACGAGTTCGATCGAAAACCTTTGCCGAGGTTGATGATTGGGCTGCCCGCGCGCTCGCCGAGATCAACGTCGACGTCGCCTTCCTGGGGGCCAACGGCATCAGCGTCGACCGTGGCCTCACCACCCCGGCCCCGTCCGAAGCCGCGGTGAAGCGACGCATGCTCGCGTGCGCGCACCGACGCATCCTGCTCGCCGACCACAGCAAGTTCGGGACCGTCAGCGGAGCCCAGTACGGCCGGCTGGAGGACATCCACCTGTTGATCACCGACACCGGCGTGGACAGCCAGCAGCTCTCCGAACTATCCGCCGCCGGCCTGACCGTGGAGCAGGCGTGATATCCACCCAAACCTCAACAGCTTTCGCGAATCGCTGAGTTCACCAGTCACCAATATCGCCACCCCGGACGCGCCTTCACCAGTGTGCGGTCGGTAACCCCATCGCGTCGTCGCGCTGCCCAAAAGGAGAAACCCACATGGCCGATCGGAAGATCCTCGGCCTGGTACCGGCCGGAGGCAAGGGCCAGCGGGTCACCGCGTGACCGCCAACTGATCAGGAAAGCACGAGGTACGACATGATCGGGAAACGAACAGCACTGCCAGTGCCCGCGCCGGCGATCCGACCGGTGGCCGACGAATGGGAATGGCAGGACTCAGCTCGTTGCCGCACGATGGATTCCAACATCTTCTTCCACCCCGATAACGAGCGGGGCCGGGCACGCAGACAACGCGAACAACAGGCCAAACAAATCTGTCACCAATGCCCCGTGAAGGCGCCGTGCGCTGCCTTCGCCCTGCTGTCCGGCGAGCCGTACGGCATCTGGGGCGGCGTGTCCGAATCCGAACGTCGTTCCGCACTGGGCATTTCGGATCCTCGCACCGCCGGAAACCTGAGCACGACGAAGCGCCGGGAGGCCCGGCGAACCGATCTGGCCGCCGCAAGCGGCGAATAGAAACAACTCACGCCCACCCTCGACAGTTGCCCAACCAACACAAGGAGATAACACATGTCCAACGCAGCACACCACACCTCGCCAGTAGTCCGCATGGTCGCGGCGGTCATCGGCGGCAGCGCTCTGGCGATCATGGGAGCCCTTACGGTTACCACCGCCCACCACGATCAATCGGTTCTGGAAGCATCCGGCGGGCCGGCGACCATCACCAGCACCACCCCGCCGTCGACGCCGCTGATCGCTTTCGCATCACCGACGGTCACCGCGACGTACTTCGGGAAACACTAAGGCCCTCCTGCTCGATGACGGCCGTGCCCAGTGCCGCGAGGCAGAAGTCGATATCGGGTTGCTTCCCCTCCGCCACGCCGACGACCACGTGACCGATCTCGAGCTGAACTCGGCTGACCCGCACAGCAATTAGCCGGCTAGGGCGCTCCGATGAAGTCGACGCCGGCGACGATGGCCGGGCGGTGCCGCAGAATCCGGTAGTGCGCGAGCCGGCCCAGGCCCTTGGTGGTCTCGAGCCGGGCATCCGGCCACACCTGCACAATCTCTTCGCTTTCGGAATAGAGCGCATCGGGATCGTCCGGATCGTGAATCACCAGCAGCGGCCGGTCACCGGCGTGAGCCGCCAGCTTGGCAATGTCGGTTTCGAGCAGCGGCATTCCGATCCGCTTGTCCAGCCGCCGGTGCAGCCGGTCCCGGATGCGCCGCCCGAAATTGTGGCGCTCGGCGAAAACATCCAGGTACCAAGAGAATTCACCCATCGGAGCGAGGAACACCAACTTCCCGGCCGCCGCGCCCCGCGCGACCGCCAGTGCGGCCGCCTTGGCACCGAGGGAATGCCCGATGACCGCGTGCGCCGGACCGTGCTCGGCGATCACAGCCCGCACCGCCTCCGCGCACTCGACGATGGTGCTACGCCCCGGCGCGAGGGCGCCGGGCTCGGAATCGTTGTGACTTGGCAAATCGAAGGCGATGACCCGATATCCGGCCGCGACAAGAGGTTTGACGAACACGGCCATGTGCGCCCGGCACCCGCCCCACCCGTGCACCAGGTACACCAGCGGCCCCGAACCCCAGGATTGCCCGGCGAGTCGGTGGCCGTCCCACGACGCCTCGACGGGAGTGCTGTCCGGCAGCCCCGGCGGCATCTTGGTGCTCAGGTCGACATCGGGCACCGTGCACCACAATTCGGTGGCCCAGCGGGCGCCGATCGCCGGCGCGAAACGCTCCAACCACCAGAACGCCCGGCGCGTCGCGGCCGGGACAGGTGGATGTACTCCGGATTCGCCACCCGGATCCGTCAGTGCCATGCGTAAACCACCTTGGTGCGAAATATGATGTCCTGCAACGAACGTCGTCGCGCATCGACGACGACCCACAGCAGGCCTACCGGAAACAGTACGCAGGCCACGGCCCGCAGGGAGGCGCGGACCGGCGACAGTCGCTCGCGGCGCAGGCCGGTGACCCGCAGCCCCATCACGACCGAACCCACCGTGCTACCCGACACGGCCCAGCAGGCCGTCAGGTACAGCACCGACACGATGCCAGTCGCCGCGGTCGAGTAGACGAACGACAGCGCCGGCACGTGGAACATGATGGGACGGAACATGAACTCGGCCAGCCGCAATCCACCGTAGAGCAGCCCCAGCAGTGCGCCGACCACCAGGAAATCCATCACGGCAGCCGCACCACGGCTGACGATCCCGGCGCTACGGTCGGTCATGTGCGGTCCCGCCCCAGCAGGCGGTCGACGAATCCCGAGATCGCATCGTCGGCCCGCTCCCCCTGACTACGAACGTCGGACATCACCTCGGCGGTCATCGAGTCGGTGGACTGCCGGATGACGGCCTCCAGGTCGATGCCGTCGATCACCTCGTTGGCCAGCCCGATCAGATCGACCCGCTGCCGCACCAATTCGGTGAGATCGAGTTCGTCGAGAACGAGCTCGACGACCTGACCGGCGACGTCGGCGACCAGCGCCTTGATCGGTCCCAGCGCCCGTTCCCCGCGCGCCATCACGCCGGAACGAGTGCGGTGCAACAGATCTCCGACGACCGGTAGCCGTTCCACGCCGCGATAGACAGCCACGGCGCCACCGACGGCCGTCGCCGCCACCCCGGCGACGAGCAGTACCGCGGGATTCGGCGGCGACGCAGCCGGTTCAGTCACCGCGCGTCACCCACTCTTGCCGAAAGACGCAGATGTCCCCCAAACATAGTGTGTCGGGGGACATTTGCGTCGGCTCGCGAAGAATTACAGCGGGGTCAGGCCGTGCTTGCGGGCGATGCGATCGTGCTTCTGCTTGTCACGCAACAACTTCAGCGACTTGCGCAGCAGCAGGCGGGACTCGTGCGGCTGGATGACCGCGTCGATGTAGCCGCGCTCGGCCGCCGTCCACGGGATCGCCATGTTGGCGTTGTAGCCCTCGATGAAGTCGGCCTTGATCTTCTGCACCTCGGGCGCAGTCGGATCGGGGAAGCGCTTCACCAGCAGCTGCGCCGCACCCTGGGCGCCGATCACCGCAATACGCGCCGTGGGCCAGGCGAAGTTCAGGTCGGCCGACAGCTGCTTGGAGCCCATGACGGCGTAGCCGCCGCCGTAGGCCTTGCGGATCACGAACGTCACCTTCGGCACGTCGGCCTCGACGATGGCGTTGAAGAAGCGGCCACCGCGCTTGATGATGCCGCCCGTCTCCTCGGCGACACCCGGCAGTGCGCCGGGTGTGTCGACGACGAAAACCAAAGGCAGGTTGAAGGAGTCGCAGAACCGGATGAACCCGGCAGCCTTGTCGGAGGCTTCGTTGCCGATCGCGCCCGCCATGAACAGCGGCTGGTTGGCGATGACGCCGACCGGCCGGCCGTCGACCCGGGCGAACGCCGTGATCATCTCAGGAGAACGCTGCTCGGCGATCTCGAAGACGTCGCCGTCGTCGAACATGCGCAGCAGGATGTCGTGCATGTCGTAGCCGGCGTTGTCGGCGTCCGGCACGATCTTGTCCAGCTCGAAGTCGCTCGGCGTCAGCTCGGGCTCCAAGCCCGGGTTGACGATCGGCGGGTCGTCCCACGTGTTGGCGGGCAGGAAGCTCAGGTAGTCACGGACGTACTGGAACGCTGCCGCTTCGTCCTCGACGACCTTGTGGATATTGCCGCGCTGCGCCTGGACGTCCGCGCCACCGAGTTCGTCGAAGGACACGTCCTCGCCGGTGACATCCTTGATGACGTCTGGGCCCGTGATGAACATGTAGCCCTGGTCACGCACCGCTACCAGCAGGTCGGTCTGGATCGGCGAATACACCGCACCACCAGCACACTTACCGAGAATGATCGAGATTTCCGGCACCGTACCGCGGAGCATCTCGTGCCGGCGGCCCAGCTCGGCGTACCACGCCAGCGAGGTCACCGCGTCCTGGATGCGGGCGCCCGCAGAGTCGTTGATACCGATGATCGGGCAGCCGACCATGGCCACCCACTCCATCAGTTTCGCGACCTTGCGGCCGAACATCTCGCCGACCGAACCCTGGAACACCGTCTGGTCGTGACTGAACACCGCGACGGGACGACCGTCAATGGTGGCGTGGCCGGTCACCACGCCGTCGCCGTACAACGCGTTCGGGTCACCGGGCGTCTTGGCCAGCGCGCCGATCTCGAAGAAGCTACCCGGGTCGACGAGGGCATGGATACGCGCGCGGGCCGAAGGGATGCCTTTTTTGTCGCGGCGCGCCTTGGCCTTCTCGTCGCCGGGATCCGCTGCCCGCTCGAGCTTTTCGCGGAGCTCGGCGAGCTTCTCAGCCGTGGTGGCAGGGCTGCGCGTTTCGGTAACTTCAGTCACGGTTCTCCTACTACTTCCCAGCCTGGATCTGGTTGATGGCTTGGCTCATATGCGCCCCAACCTTGGCAATGTACGGCTCATCGATCGCCTGGATGTGCTCGCCGCCGATATTCACGACCTCGAGATCCGGGGCGAACTCACCCCAACCACCGTCGGGCTGACGGGTCGCGTACGCGGGTTCGAACACGATGGCGTCGTCGTGGTAGCGGTCCGCCATGTAGAGCACGACGTGGCCTTCGTACGGCTGGATGTCGATGGTGTCCAGCGCGCGGTTGTCGAGATACGACGTCCGCTGGTGCTCGATGATGCCGCCCGGAATCTGCACGCCGCTCTGCGCGACGATATCCAGCACGAACTTCACCTGGCCCTCATCGTCGAGCTTCTCCAGTTCCTCGTACGGAATCTCCGGAACCTCGACGTTGAAGGTGCGCTCGGCGAAGCGGGCGTAGCGATCCCAGCGGGCCCGCATGCCGGCTTGCGTCTTGTCGATCGGCACACCGGGCCGCACGCAGTCGATCAGTCCGACGTACCGGACATCGGCACCGGCCTGCTTGAGCCCGATGGCACACGCGTAGGCCAGTGCCCCACCCAGCGACCAGCCGGCCAGGATGAACGGACCCTTGTGCATCTCCAGCAGCTTCGGCACGTACTCGGCGGCGCGCTCCTCGATGGAGCCCTCGACACGTTCGATGCCGTAGACCGGGATGTCCTCCGGCAGGCGCTTCAACAGCGGTTCGTAGACCACCGTCGAGCCACCGGCGGGGTGGAAGACGAACAGCGGAACCTGCGGGCCACCTTGCTTCGCCGGCCGGAGCGTGCGGACGAACCCGTCCACCACACCGTCTTCGAGCTGATCACGCACGATGGTCGACAACGCTTCGATGGTCTTGGCCGCACGCACCTGCTCGACCGTCACGATGCCCTCGGCGCGCTCGGAGAGCCGCTCGGACAGCTTGGTCGCGGTCGCGTCGTCGACGGCCGGCAGCTCGTTGAAGATGCCGCCCGGCGACTTGCCGGTGACGATCGCCCACGTCGCGAAGGTGACTCGCTCAGCCGCATCGCGCGGGGGCACGTCCGCGCCCAGCGCCTCGGTGACCGCCTCCTGCGTCAGCACCTTGGCCGCAGCGGCGGCCGCGGTGGCCTGGCTCGGTCCGGCGGGTCCCGACGGGTTGGTCGGCGGCGGCGGGACGGCCGGGCCGGCGGGGTTCGTCGGGGGCGGTGGAACCTCGAGTGCGGCTGCAGAATCCGTGGCGATGTCGACCGCCGCCGGCTTGGCATCGTCCTTGTCGGCCAGCGGGTGTCCGGCCTCGGCCAGCTTGGCCTCCAGCTCCGCGACAGTCGTTGCGCCACCCAGCATCTCGGCCTGCGCGGCCGCGATCTCCTCGGCGGTCTGCCCCTTCTGCGCCTCGGCCAGCTGGTCGACCTCGTCGCGGTGCTCGATGGCGTAGTGGATCAACTTCTCCACCGCGTACAGGTTGGCGTCCCGCACCGCGGTCAGCTGGATGGGCGGCAGGTCGAAGTCGTACTCGACCCGGTTCTTGATCCGGACCGCCATGAGCGAGTCCAGACCCAGCTCGATCAGCGGCACCTCCCACGGCAGGTCCTCGGGCTCGTAGCCCATGGCACCACCGACGATGGCACCCAGCCGGTCTGCGATGGTCTCACCGGAATCCGGCGACCACTTCTTGAAGCCGGCGGCCAGGCCCGCGCCTGCAGTCAGATCGTCCTGCAGGATGGCGGCGTCATCTTCGACGGGTTCCGGTGCGGCAACAGCGGTTTCGGCCACCGAAGCGCCGACGGCCGCCGGCAGCGCCGTGCCACCGAGAGCGACCGGCAGAGCCGCGCCGTCACCGCCGCGGCTGACGACCGCGTCGTAGACCAGGGTGAACGACTCACCCATGCGGGCGTGCACCTGCACCGTGCCGCCACCGGGGTGGCGGGTCAGGGTGGTGACCAGGCGGGCACCCTCACCCGGAATGGCGCGCTGTTCGAAGGCCGCCAACCGGGCGTCCGGAAGCACCTGCGCCGCAGCGGCTTTCACGAGCTTGGCCAGGGCGGCTGCATCGACCTCGCCGCGCGGGGCGAACTCCCACACATGGCGGCCGTCCGGGGTGGCGACGTGGCTGCCCGGCTCGATGGCCGAGCTGTCGGCGGTGAAGTGCGCGTCCAGCCAGTGCGGCTTGCGCTTGAAGCGCGTCGGCGGGATCGGCGCGTAATCGACGGCCGGGTCCTGGGCCGGCGAGAACAACGTCCGGAAGTCCAGGTCATGGCCGTGCACGAACAGCTGGGCCATGGCATTGGTCATCGAGTCGACCTCGTCCTGCTTACGGGCGAGGGTCGGGATCAGCTGGCCGTCATGCAGGCCGGCCGACATGGTGGTGAGCCCAACCTGCATGAGCGCCACCGGGTTCGGCGCGAGCTCCAGGAAGGTGGTGTGCCCGTTGTCGACGGCGTTGCGGATGCCGTGGGTGAAGTAGACGCTGTGGCGCAGCCCCTTCTTCCAGTACTCGACATCGTGGATCGGCTCGGCGCCGGCGCGGATCAGCTGGCCCTCGTGCACCGTCGAGTAGTAGGCCGTCTGCAGCGGGTGCGGCTCGATGCCCTGGATCTCCGCGGACAGCTCGCCGAGCAGCGGGTCCATCTGCTGGGTGTGGCTGGCGCCCTTGGTCTGCATCTTGCGCGCGAACTTGCCCTCGGATTCGGCGCGGGCGATGATCGCGTCGACCTGCTCCGGCGGGCCGCCGATGACGGTCTGGGTCGGGGCGGCGTAGACACACACCTCGAGGCCCGGGAAGTCGGCGAAGACCGTCTTGATCTCCTCGGCCGAGTACTCGACGAGCGCCATCAGGCGGATGTACTCGCCGAACAGCATGGCCTCGCCCTCACCCATGAGGTGAGCGCGCGAGCAGATGGTGCGGGTGGCGTCGGCCAGCGACAGGCCACCGGAGAAGTACGCCGCGGCCGCTTCACCCAGCGACTGGCCAACCACCGCACCGGGTTTCGCGCCGTGCGCCTTCAGCAGCTCACCGAGGGCGATCTGCAGCGCGAAGATCACGGTCTGGACGACCTCGATGGGGTATTCGCACGTCTCGTTGGTGTAGTCGATCGCGTCGTCGAGGATCAGTTCGACAACGGAGTAGCCGCGCTCGTCCTGAATGTGGGCGTCGACCTTGTTGATCCACTCGGCGAAGATCGGATCGTTCAGGTAGAGGCTCTTGCCCATCTTGCGGTGCTGGGCACCGAAACCGGCCAGCACCCACACCGGGCCGTTGGTGACCGGGCCGTCAGCGGCCAGCACCAGCGGGTTCTGCTTGCCCTCGGCCAGCGCCCGCAGACCCTTGACCGCTTCGTCGTGGTCGTGCGCGAGAATCACGGCGCGCGAACGGCCGTGGTTACGCCGGGACAGCGAGCGACCGATCGATTCCAGCGAGTAGGACCGGCCCGTTTCACTGTCGATCCAGTCCGCCAGCTCTGCGGCAGCAGCCTTCTTGCGCGAGGTCAGGAAGCCTGAAACCGCAAGCGGCACAATGCGCTTGACCGGCTCGGCCGCGTCCAGCTCGGCACGCGCGGCCTCGATCAGCTCCAGCGCCCGCTCGGTCAGGCCGGGAAGCTCAGGCTCGTCGCCGGTCTCGTAGCCGAAGAAATCCGCGTCACCACGCTTGTCGTCTTCATCATCGACGAACTCGCCGTACTCATCCATCTTGACGCCGCCGACGTACACGGCATTGGCATCGGAAGACGGCTTCTCTTCAACCACAACCTCTTTGGGCTCCGGCTCGACGAGATCGCTGGGCAGCACCTGGCGCATGACCAAGTGGGCGTTGGCGCCACCGAAACCGAAACCGGACACTCCGGCGACGGCGTGACCGCTGTAGCGCGGCCAGTCCGACAGCTCGGCGTTGACCTTGAGGTGTTCCTTGTCGAAGTCGATGTACGGGTTGGGGCCCGCGTAGTTGATCGAGGCGGGCAGCTTGTCGTGGTACAACGCCAGCGTCATCTTCGCGACGCTCGCGGCACCCGCGGCCGACTCCAGGTGTCCCACATTGGATTTCACGGCGCCCAGCAGCGCCGGCTTGTCGGCGGCGCGGCCACGGCCCACGACGCGGCCGAGCGCGTCGGCCTCGATCGGGTCACCCAGGATGGTGCCGGTGCCATGCGCCTCGATGTAGTCGACGGTCTTGGGGTCGATGCCGGCGTCCTTGTAGGCCTTGCGCAGCACCGCTTCCTGAGCGTCAGGGTTGGGGGCCAGCATGCCGTTGGACCGGCCGTCGTGGTTGATGGCCGAACCGGCGATGATGGCGAGGATCTCGTCACCGTCGCGACGGGCGTCGGCGACGCGCTTGAGCACGACCATGCCGCCGCCCTCGGAACGGGCGTAACCGTCGGCGTCCGAGCTGAACGACTTGATGCGGCCGTCCGGCGCCAGGACGCCGCCGACCATGTCGAAGCCGACCGTCACCATCGGGGTCACCAGGGCGTTGACGCCACCGGCCACGACGACGTCGGCCTCGCCGGAGCGCAGCGCCTTCACGCCCTCGTGCATCGCGACGAGCGACGAGGAACACGCGGTGTCGATGGTCATCGACGGCCCGCGGAAGTCGAAGAAGTACGAAACCCGGTTGGCGATGATGGAGCTCGCGGTGCCGGTGATGGCGTACGGGTGCGTGATCGACGGATCCGAGACCGACAGGAAGCTGTAGTCGTTGGTCGAGCTGCCGACGAATACACCGACCGCCTCACCGCGCAGCGCCGACGCCGGGATGCGGGCGAATTCCAGTGCTTCCCAGGTCAATTCGAGCGCCATCCGCTGCTGCGGATCGATGTTGTCGGCTTCCATCTTGGCCAGCGCGAAGAACTCGGCGTCGAAGCCCTTGATGTCCGACAGGTACCCACCGCGGGTGCGGGCCTGGGCCACGCGTTCGGCGATCCGCGGCTCGGCCAGGAACTCTTCCCAGCGGCCCTCGGGCAGATCGGTGATGGCGTCGCGGCCTTCCAGCAGCGCCTGCCACATCTCGTCGGGGGTGTTCATGTCACCCGGGAAGCGGGTGGCCAGACCAACAATGGCTATGTTCGCGATGTCCTCATCGACGTCAGCGTCGCGGGACCAGTCCTCGGCGTTCGCGGCAGCGGTGTCCACCTCCGGCTCGCCCTCGACGATCACCTGCGCCAACGTCTCGATGGTCGGGTGCCGGAACAACACCGTGGCATTCAACGTGACCCCGGTGAGGTCCTCGATGTCGCTGGCCATGGCCACCCCGTCGCGCGAGGACAGACCCAGCTCGACCAGCGGCGTGCTCTCGTCGATCGAGTCCGCCGACTGACCGGTGGCTCGCGAGACCGCGTTGCGCAGCCACTCGCGCATCTCCGGCACCGTAATGCCATTTGCCCGCGACACGGCCGCGCTGCCACCCTCCTGCGGCGAAGTGTCGAGTTCGTTCGAATTGTCTTCGGTGTCAGTCATTTTCACTGTTCACTTTCGCCGCCGGACGGGGTAGTTCGGGCCCGGGATAGAGGAGTTCAGTTCAGATCGTCGGGGAATGCGTTGGCCACCTTGCCGCTGCGCAGCGAGCCGTCCAGGTAGGCCTGACGGGTGGCGCGGCGGCCGATCTTGCCGCTGGAGGTACGTGGGATGGCGCCGGCCGCGGTCAACACCACGTCGCGCACGGTGACGCCGTGCCGCACGGCGATGGCCGCCCGGATGTCGTCGATGATCGGCTGGGTCTCCAGCTTGTGCGCACCCGGGGCCCGCTCGGCGACGATGACCAGCTGCTCGGAGCTGTCGTCGGGATCGCGCTTGAGGCCGACGTGGGCGTCGGCGAAGACCTCGTCGGGCAGCTGGTTGGCCGGCACCGAGAACGCCGCCACGTAGCCGACGCGCAGTGCCTTGCTGGCCTCCTGCGCGGAGTACTCGAGGTCCTGCGGGTAATGGTTGCGGCCGTCGACGATCACCAGGTCCTTGACCCGGCCGGTGATGTACAGCTCACCGTCGTGGTAGGCCCCGAAGTCACCGGTGCGCACCCAGGTGGCGTCGTCCGCAGCGCCTTCGGCGTGCGACGGGCTGGTGCGCGACTTGAGGGTGTTCTGGAACGTCTCGATGGTCTCTTCGGGCTTGCCCCAGTAGCCGGTGCCCATGTTGGCGCCGCTGATCCAGATCTCACCGATCTGGCCGTCCGGCAGCTCGGTGGCGGTCTCGGCGTCCACGATCACGGCCCACTCATCGACGCCGATCTTGCCGGCGCCGGCCTGTGCCACCGCTTTCGGCGAGTCGTCCGGGACCACCACGAAGGTGCCGGTGTTGAGCGCGTCGCGATCCACCGACACGATGGTCGGCTCTTCGGACGACGGCGTGGTGGACACGAACAGCGTGGCCTCGGCCAGACCGTACGACGGCTTGATGGCCTTGGACGGGAAGCCGAAGGGGCCGAACGCCTCGTTGAACCGGCGCACGGTCGCGGCCGAGATCGGCTCGCTGCCGTTCAGCACGGCCTTGACGTTGGATAGATCCAGCGTTGCCGCGTCCTCCCCCTTGGGCACGCCGCGCGCAGCGGCATGGTCGAAGGCGAAGTTCGGGGCCACCGAGATGACGCCGCCGGTGTCGCCTTCCTTGCGGGCCATCTCGCGGATCCAGCGTTCCGGGCGACGCACGAAGGCGGCGGGGGTCATGAAGGTGAAACTGTGGCCGATCATCGGCGCCAGCAGCGCGGTGATCAGGCCCATGTCATGGAAGAACGGCAGCCAGGACAGACCGCGGTCGCCCTCTTCGCCTTCGAGGGCCTCAACGACCTGCACCACGTTGGTGGCCAGGTTGAGGTGCGTGATCTGCACACCGGTCGGGATGCGGGTGGAGCCCGAGGTGTACTGCAGGTAGGCCACGGTGTTGTCGTCGACGTCGTCGAACGGCACCCAGGTGACGCCGACCTCCTCCGGCACGGCGTCGACCGCGATGACGCGCGGCCGCTCGTTGGCCGGGCGGCTGCGGAAGAACTTGCGCACGCCTTCGGCGGCGGCGGTGGTGGTGAGGATGGCCGACGGCTTGCAGTCGTCGAGCACGGCGTGCAGGCGGCCGACGTGGCCCGGCTCAGACGGGTCGAACAGCGGCACGGCGATGCGGCCGGCGTACATGGCGCCATACATCGCCACCAGGTAGTCGAGGTTCTGCGGGCACAGGATGGCCACCCGGTCACCGGGCTGCGTCACCTGCTGCAGGCGGGCGCCGAGGGCGCGGTTGCGGGCACTGAACTGGGCCCACGACAGATCTTTGGCTTCGCCGTCACGCTCGGTGGAGTAATCCAGGAACCGGAAGGCCAGCCGGTCGCCGCGGACCTTCGCCCAGCGTTCGACGTGCTTCACGATGCCGGCACCGTCCGGGAAGGTGATCTTCCCGTTCTTGACGAACGGGTTGTGGAACGCCATCAAAATCTCCTGTCACAGCCTGCCGCGCCGGCCACGTCGTGTGCAGCCAGTCACGCCAAATCCCGGCAAATGGTACCGGGCAGTAGCGATATGCCACCCCAAGATGCACCGGTCAGCAATACGACCGTGCTCTTAGTTATCTCTTAATGTTAGGTGACGCGTATTCGCAGGCCAAATCGCCCCACCGGTTTGGTACTCGCCAGTAGCCAACCAGTGATGTCAGCCGTGTTTGGGGTGCGGCGCGTTGTCGACGAGCTGCTTGGCCCAGTCCAGTGTCCACTGCGTCGAGGTCTGGCCGTCAAGGCTCCAGAACTGCGGGGTGTTGTACAGCGCGTGCACCGGTCCCGCGGCGCTGCCGGACAGCGTGGCGAGGGTGCTGGGGAGGTTGACGACGTTGAACGCCTCGGTCGGCGCCGCGCAGATCAGGTCGCCCTTTCCGCAGATCTCGTTGACGCGGTCGTTGAGCGCACCGAAGCCACCGACGCGCGGTCCGGTCATGTTGAGCCCCAGCATCCCGAGCGGCAGTTCGTGCAGCGTGATCTCGGCGCCCTGTCCCGGCGGGTTCGGGCCGATGTCCTTGCCCACGTCGGGCTGACGCCGGCCGTCGGCGATCAGCGTCACCCCGAGCACCAGGTCCTGATCGATGGGTCCGCGGCCGTTGCCGATGTCACTGGCGATATCGCCGGCGATGACCGCGCCCTGCGAGAAGCCGACGATCACGAAGCTGGTCAGCGGGCATTTTTCGTTGATCGCCGCGATTTCTTCTACAGCCTTCTTCTTGCCCTCTTCGCGGCTGTCGTTGTACGACATCTGGTTGTCCGCGGCCAGCGGGTTATGGAACTGCGCGGTGTACGGCACCGTGTACTGCGCCAACCGGTCGGCACCGAAATCCTGGCCCAGCGGGTTGCTGACGTTCAGCAGCAGCGCGATCGGGAACGACGGCGTCGGGTTCAGCGGGTCGAGGGCCCGTGACGATTCCCAGGTGCCCGGGATCGAGATCAACTGCACGTCGGGGCAGTCGGCCGACTGGTAGGCAGGCCGCGGCTTGGACGGCTTTGTCGTGGGTCCCGAGGGGGAGGCAGTCGGCGGCTGCGCCGAGGGCGGTGTCGGCCCGGGAATCTCGCCGGGCTGACGCAGCCACACCACGATCGCGAACGCGACCACGATGACCAGCAGAGCTACCGCGCCCGCCGCGGCGATGGCAAGGATGCGGTGGCGGCGACGCCGATTGTTGGTGGCCATGTGGTGTGAAGTCTCCTGCGGGCAGAGTCGATCCGGTTGCGTTCCGAATGTACTCAGCGCTCGTCACGTCGAGGTCACGCCGACGGGTTCCGTCGGCAAGATCACTCCGGCCGGAGCTAGCGGATGACGCTCACCAATTCACCTGACATGGCGCCGAGCTGGCCGCTCCAGCTGCCCCAGTCGTGCTGCGGGCCATCCGGGAAGTCGAAGTGCCCGTTGTGGCCGCCGACGCTGCGGTAGTGCGCGTAGAACGCACGGTTGCTGCCCTGGGCCTGGTCGCAGTAGCCGATCATGGCCGCCGGGTCACTGCAGGTGACCGTCGACGGGCTGAACACCCAGATCCGGGTGTTGTTCTGGTTCAGCAGGCTCACGTGGACGTCCGGGTCGTGCCACTTCCAGCGGCCCAGCTGCGGGGCGCCCCACATGCCGTAGGTGTCCACACCACCGAACTCGCGCATACCGGCGGTGATGGCGCCGTTGAACGTCGTCGACGACGGGGTCAGGAAACCCGACAGCGAGCCCGCGAAGCGGAAGCGGTCCGGGTGGAACTCGGCCAGCGCCAGCGCGGCGGTGCCACCTTGGGCCGCACCGACCACACCGTGACCGTTCGGGGCCAGACCCTTGTTGGCCGCCAGCCAGTCCGGGAGCTCCTGGCTCAGGAACGTCTCCCACTGCTTGCTGCCGTCCTGCTCCCAGTTGGTGTAGAAGCTGAACGCGCCACCGGCCGGGGCCACCACGGAGATGCCCTTACCGGCCAGCGTGCCCATGGCGTTGCCGGCGGTCACCCAGTTGCTCACATCGGGGCCCGCGTTGAAGGCGTCGAGAAGGTAGACCGCGTGCGGACCGCCGCCGGAGAACGTCACGGGGATATCCCGGCCCATCGAGGCCGAGGGCACCATCAGCGTCTCCACACCAGCAGCCCGGGCGGTTCCGGTACTCGTCAGCAGGCCCGCGGTAAGTGCCACCGCGGCTGCGCTCGCAGCCATCGTCCGGAACATCCCCCGCATTGCCTGCAGCCCCATAACCAACCTCACCTGTCGTGTGTCGTCCGAGCGTCCTGAACCCGCGTTGTAGTGAACCACATCACCTCGGTGGCTGGTGACCGAACAATGGGAGGGAACGTTGCCAGTGGCCGGCCGGATGTGCGTCTGCCCGGAGATAAACGACTGGCGGCGACGACCCGTGAAGGTCGCCGCCGCCAGTGCGAGTTGTTGCCAGAGGCTTTACCTCAGGAGCAAGGGCTTACGCCTGTCCCGAAGCACCCAGCACGCGCTGCATGTCAGGCTTCATGGCCTGCAGCTGCTGGCCCCAGTAGCCCCAGTCGTGGGTACCGCTGTTGGGGAAGTTGAACACACCGTTGGTGCCACCGGCAGCCAGGTAGTTCTGCTGGAAGGTGCGGTTGGTGCGGATGGTCAGGCCCTCGAGGAACTTGGCCGGCACGTTGTCGCCGCCCAGGTCGCTCGGGTTGCCGTCGCCGCAGTAGACCCACAGGCGGGTGTTGTTGGCGACCAGAGTGGCCATCTGGACCATCGGGTCGTTGCGCTTCCAGGCGTTGTTCGGGTCACCGGTGGAGCCCCACATGTCGTCGGCCTTGTAACCGCCGGCGTCACCCATCGAGATGTTGACCAGGAACGGCCACCAGCCCTCGGACAGGTTCAGGAAGCCCGACATCGAGCCCGCGTAGATGAACTGCTGCGGGTGGTAGATGGCGAGGGTCATCGCGGCCGAACCGGCCATCGACAGACCGACAGCAGCGCCACCGGTCGGCTTGACCGACTTGTTGGCCTGCAGGTAAGCGGGCAGCTCCTGGGTCAGGAACGTCTCCCACTTGTAGGTCTGGCAACCGGACTTGCCGCAAGCCGGCTTGTACCAGTCGCTGTAGAAGCTGGACTGGCCGCCGACCGGCATGACCATCGAAATGCCCGAGCCGTTGTACCACTCGAAGGCGGCGGTGTTGATGTCCCAGCCGTTGTAGTCGTCCTGCGCACGCAGGCCGTCCAGCATGTAGACGGCCGGCGAGCCCGCGCCACCGCTCTGGAACTGGATCTTGATGTCGCGACCCATGGCCGCAGACGGAACCTGCAGGTACTCAACCGGCAGACCGGGACGCGAGAAAGCCCCTGCAGTCGCCGTTTCACCGACAACCCCGACAAGACCGGGCAGCGCTGCCGCGGCAACGGCCGCGACGGCCATCCGGCGCGGCATGGCCTTGGCCATCGACCGCATCTTCCCAACGAAACTCATACCGCTCCCTAATCTTTCCTATGACGGCGTACGGACAACCCTCATCACCGCCTCTGCCGTTGAGGTGACGATCAGGCCGGGCGCATACGCCCGAGTGGTTATCGCCGCATGGTTCCCCGGCGTTACCTACGCTTCAGGCCAGGTCAGCGCTCATGCGCCGAAACTACGGCCCGGTAGCCGGTAAACCAGTGTAAGGGGTCGACAGCCTCGGAGGCACATCGAGTTTGCACCTGTACAACTCGTATAACGGCACGCGATCGATCCGGTAACGCGTAAATGTGAACGCGTGTACCAGATTTGACGTGAACCGGTGGAAGCTCATCGGCGCGCGCACCGAGCTCAGCATCGTCTCGGTCTCCGGACACGTCAGCGCGACCGCTGCCTGCGCCACCCAGTCCTGGTCCAGATACGTCGGAATCCACGGCGGCTTGCGCAGGAACGGGCCCTCGGCCACCGCCCAGTCCGGGAACAGGTCCTTGTCGTGACCGATGCGCGCGTCGTCCAGCCGCGCCGTGTGCGCGGCCAGCGGATTGGCCAGCCCGATCTGGTCGATCACCCGGACCTCGAGCGGCAGGTTCATGCCCATCATGCCGAGGTTGGTGAAAAAGACTGTGTGCGGACCCTTTTCGAACCAGTTGGGCGGCGGCGGCGACTTCGGGTCCGGTACGGGCGGCGGCATGGCCGGAACCACGTCCCACTGGTCGTAATTGCCCGACGGCAGCAGCAACGCACCCACCGGGGTGTTGTCGATGGCCGTCAGCACCGCCCGCATGCGCGGGTAGTCCAGGTAGTCCGCGGCCGTCAGCGGGTGCGCGTGCCCAGTGGCCTGCGAGTAGAAACGCCGTTCGTCGACGATGCCGGAGTAGGTGACCCGCGTGGCGTCGTATCCGAGCCCCGGCGAGTTGGCCGCCCACAGCGACCAGCCGACCACCGCCAGCCACAGGGCCGCCGTCGTACCGGCCAGCGCGTAGCCGACCTCGCGGGCGATGTTCTTGCCGTCCGGGAGCACGATCGGAATCAACGCGATAGGCGTGACCAGGCAGAACAGCGGGACCAAGAGCACCCGGCCATGCATGAAGTCGCCACCCTGGCGCAGCCAGTACAGCGCCTGCACCAGACCACTGCCCGCCATGAAAATCACGACGGCAGTGGGGCTTTGGACCCGACGAGCCAACGAGCTGTCACCGCGCGACGCCGACTGGCCCCACCACGGCCGGCTGTGAGTGACGAACAACACAATTGCCAGGGCCGCCGTCAGCACCGCCGGAATCCACAGCAGGTACGGGCGGTTGAAGTTGCTGAGATAGATGAAGCCCTGCTGCCATTTGGAGCCGGTGGCGTCCTTGGCCAGCGCGGTGATCGGCACCAACAGGCCGTAGTAACCCATCCGGAAGATCTCGTATGCAATCGGGATCAGGCCGCCGGCCACCATGATGATCACGCGGCGACGCCGGCCGCGGGCTGCGATCAGCAGCATCACCAATGCCACGCCACCGATCAGTGCCAACTCCGGCCGCACCATGACCGACAGGCCCGCCAGGCAGGCCAGTGCGCCGTCGAAACGGGCACTGGTGGCATTGGCGTCGGCTTCGCTCGGGCCGCTGCGGACGTGAGGAGCAATAAGGCCACTGCGGACGTGAGGAGCAATGAGACTGCTGCGGACGTGAGGAGCAATCGGCCCCTGTGACCAGCACACCATCATCCACCAGAGCAGTCCCAGGTAGGCCATGATCAGGCCGTTCTCCAGGCCCGAGGTGGCGAAGTCACGGGCGGGCGGCACGGCCATGTAGACCAGCGCGCCGGCCGGGACCAGCAGCGCGCGGCGGCCCCGCAGGCCGGGGGCGTACAGCCGGCCGGTGCCGAGCATCGCGAAGACCAGGCCCGCCACACTCAGCGTCAGAGCGAGGGCCAGGGCCACGTACTCGAGCTGCACCGAGCCACCGATCCAGGCCCCGAGCGTGACCAGATAGGTCCACAGCGTCGAGGTGTTGGATTCGACCCGCTCACCGACGTTGAAGACGGGGCCGTTGCCGGCCAACAGGTTTCGCACGGTACGCAACACGATGAGGCCGTCGTCGGCGATCCACCGGCGCTGCCAGGCGCCCCAGCCGAACAGTGCCGCACACACCACAACGCTCAGCCACAGGCTGATCCGCGCGGCCCGGCCATACGGGAAGACCGGCCCGCGCAGCAATTGCTGAGCGGGCGAGTCACTCACCGGATCAGTCCGGGCAGAATCGCCGCACCGAGGCTTGCGATCAGCGCCACGCCCAGCAGCTGCAGCACCCGGTCATTCAGCACGATCTCCTCGGGCTCACCGCCCTGGCCGCCGTCGACGTCCACGGCGTACCGCAGGATCGCGATGGTGAACGGCACCATGGACACCGCGAACCACACGCCCTTATTGCCTTCAAAGGCCCACAGGCCGTAGCAGAGCACCACCGCTGTGGCCGACAACGTCCAGATGAATCGCAGATAGCTACTGGTGTAGGACTCCAGCGACTTGCGGATCTTGGCACCGGTGCGCTCGGCGAGTTGCAGTTCGGCGTACCGCTTGCCACCCACCATGAACAGCGAGCCGAATGCCATCACCAGCAGGAACCATTTGGACAGCGGGATGCCGGTGGCCGCGCCACCGGCGATGGCGCGGATCAAATACGCCGATGAAACGATGCAAATATCAAGCACCGGTTGATGTTTCAGGCCGAAGCAGTAGGCCAGTTGCATAACGATGTAGACCGCGATGACCACCGCCAGATTCGGGGTGAGCAGATACGCGCCGACCAGCGCGACCACGCCCAGCACAACCGCCAACCCGTAGGCCAAGGGCACCGACACCACGCCGGCCGCGATCGGTCGGTACTGCTTGGTCGGGTGTGCCCGGTCGGCTTCCACGTCGCGGGCGTCGTTGACCAGATAGATGCACGATGCGGCGAGACTGAACACCACAAAGGCAATACCGACCTGCTTGAGCACCAGTTCGTAGTTCTGGTGGGCGTTCACCCCGAGTGCGGCCAGAGGGGCGGCCAACACCAGCACGTTCTTCACCCATTGCCGGGGCCGCATCGCCTTGACGATCCCAGTCGCCAGGTTCTTCGGCGGCCCCAGTTCTTGCGTCTGTTCGGTCATGCCTTCACCTCTGCAGTTCGCGCTTTGGCCGATCGATCGGAAACCGCCCCGACTGATTCGGCGACCACGGCTCCCACCACGACACCGGTCAGCACATCACTGGGATAGTGCACGCCGAGAACCAAGCGCGACAACGCCATCGGCGGCACCAGGAACCACGGCAGCGGCAGGCCCGTGGCCCGGCCGATCAGGATCGCGGCCGCCGCGGTCGACGTCGCATGCGCCGACGGGAAGCTCAGCCGGCTCGGAGTGCCGACGTTGACGGCGATGGCTGGGTGCTGCGGGCGCTCACGCTTGACCACCCGCTTGATCAGCACCGCGGACGCATGGGCGACGAAGGTGCCGACACCGGCCGTCACCCAGGCCCGGCGGCGCTGTGGCTGGAGCAGCGCACCCAGGCCGCAGACGGCGAACCAGCCCAGGCTGTGTTCACCGAAGTGGGACAGCACGCGGGCGCCGGCGAGCACGCCGGGACGACCGGTCAGCGCAGACTGAACGCCGACCAGGATGGCGTCCTCACCGCGGGGGGTACCAGCGGTGGCTTCGCCTTCGACGCCTTCGAGGCTCATCTGGCACCGGCCGATTCGGTCTGGGTGGCCAGCAGCACGCTCTCCCACTTCTCCTTGCTCGTCAGCTCCGGCAGTGCGTTGCGGTACACCTTCCGCAAGCGGTTGAACTTGCGCGCCAATAGCGCCTGACGCTTGAGCGACTCGCGCAGCAGTTCGAACATCTTCTCGCGATCGCGCTGCCGGTAGACCACACCGCGGCCGTCGGCGGTGGTGACGGTCACACCGTCGACCATGCACAGCGAGAACCAGCGGGCATCCTGCGTCGCGACGTTGATCTGCGGCCGCACATGATGTTCCGGATCGTGCGGCTTGAGCTGGTTCACGACACCGCGCCCCAGACGGTACGCGATCGACGGCAGACTGGTCGGAATCTTGACCTTCCGGCGCCACTTCTTGTCCGACGGCGCGGGCAGCGCGGTCGCGCTCTCCAGCACGACCGCGTCCGGGTACGCGGTACGCATGGCACGTACCTCGGGCAGCGCGGACTCGAGGATCGAGAACAGGTTGTCCGGCCCGGCGAGGAAGTCGTCCATCGCCCGGTTCTGGATCGCCACTGTCGAATACTCAAGGCACAGAAGGTGTTTGAACGTCGCCTTCAGGTGGCTGGCCAGCAGACCCCGGATGTTGCCGTCCCAGTGCAGGGCCGCCACGACGAGGCGGTTACGCAGGTGGAAGTACGCCTGCCAGTCGATGGCATCGTCCTTGTCGCTCCACGCCATGTGCCAGATCGCCGCGCCGGGCAGGGTGACCGTCGGGTATCCGTGCTCGCCGGCCCGCAGTCCGTAGTCCGCGTCATCCCACTTGATGAACAACGGCAGCGGCTGGCCCAGCTCCTCGGCGACCTTGCGCGGGATCATGCACATCCACCAGCCGTTGTAGTCAACGTCGATGCGGCGGTGCAGGATCCGGCTGCGGTACTGCTCTTCGTCGTTGAGCGGATATTTGGCGAAGTTGTGGTCGTACTCGGTGTTGATCGCGCCGGTCCACATGAAGTTCTCGGCGTCGACCATCTCGCCCATCACGTGCAGGTGCGAGGGCTCCTGCAGGTTGAGCATCTGACCGCCGACCAGGGTGGGGACCTTGGCGAAGCGGCTCAGCGCCAGCGCCCGCAGGATCGAGTCCGGCTCGACGCGGATGTCGTCGTCCATGAACAGAATCTGTTCGCAGTCGGTGTGTTGCAGCGCTTCGTACATCACGCGGCTGTAGCCGCCGGAACCGCCGAGGTTCGGCTGGTTGTGGATGGCCAGCCGGTCGGCCAGCGGGGCTGCCGCTGCGGCGAAGTCTGGGTGGTCCTTCACCTTGCTGGTGCCCTGATCGGACACGATGACCGCGCCGATCACGCTGTCCACCAACGGATCCGATGTCAGGGCCGCGAGCGCGTTGACGGCGTCGGCCGGCCGGTTGAAGGTCGGGATACCGATCGTGACGTTCGCCCGCCCGGGCGCTTCCACCGGCGCGTACCAGCCAGCGTTGTGCACGGTTACCGCGGTGTCGGTGGTGATGTCGAACCAGATCCAGCCGCCGTCCTCGAACGGCTCCAGACCGATCTCGAACTCGACGACCTCCGGGAGGCCGTCCTCGCCGCTGACAATTTCGGTGCCGCCCACGGTGATTCGCGCGCCGGTCGACTTCGACCGGTAGACGTCGACACGGGCGCTACCGGTCAACTCGACGCGCAGCACCACGGCAGCCAGGATCGACCAGCGCCGCCAGTAACTGGCCGGGAAGGCGTTGAAGTAGGTCGCGAACGAAACCTCGGACTCCGCACCGATTTCCAGTGTGGTGCGGGTCGGGGCGTGGGCGCGCCGGGCGTTGGTGGCCGACTCCTCGATGTAGAGCTTGCGGACGTCGAGGGGCTCACCCGGCCGGGGCAGGATGACGCGAGACAGCAGACTCACGGCACGGGACTGCCCCGACGCCAGCGCGCCGGATGGAATGTCACTCATGGTTTTCAGCTACTTTCTGTGACGGCATCGCCGAGCGCTGCGCCGTCACGCAGATGCGGCATCAGGACGTTGTCGTACATGTTCAGCGCACTGGCGATGGCCATGTGCATGTCGAGGTACTGGTAGGTGCCCAGACGGCCCCCGAACAGCACCCGGTTCTCCTCGGTCTCGGCCTTGGCGCGGGCCCGGTAGGCGGCCAGGATCGCGCGGTCCGAATCGGTGTTGATCGGGTAGTACGGCTCGTCGTCGTCACCCGCGAAACGCGAGTACTCCCGCATGATGACGGTCTTGTCGGTCGGGTAGTCCCGTTCCGGGTGGAAGTGCCGGAACTCGTGAATCCGGGTGAACGGCACGTCGGGGTCGTTGTAGTTCATGACCGGGGTGCCTTGAAAATCCCCGACGGGCAGCACTTCCATCTCGAAATCCAGGGTGCGCCAGCCCAGCCGGCCCTCGGAGTAGTCGAAGTAGCGGTCGAGCGGGCCCGTGTACAGCACCAGAGCGTCGGGGGACGCAACACGGAGTTCTTGGCGGACGTCGAACCAGTCCGTGTTCAACACCACGTCGATGCGCTCGTCGGCGGCCATGTTCTCCAGCCAGGCGGTGTATCCGTCGACCGGCAGACCCTCGTAGGTGTCGTTGAAGTAGCGGTTGTCGAAGTTGTAGCGCACCGGCAGGCGGCTGATGATCGACGCGGGCAGGTCCTTGGGGTCGGTCTGCCACTGCTTGGCGGTGTAGCCCTTGACGAAGGCCTCGTAGAGCGGTCGGCCGATCAGCGAGATGGCCTTCTCTTCGAGGTTCTCCGCATCGTCGGTGTTGATCTCGGCGGACTGCTCGGCGATCAGGGCGCGCGCCTCGTCCGGGCTGAAGTAGCGCCCGAAGAACTGCGACACCAGGCCCAGCCCCATCGGGAACTGGTAGGCCTGGCCGTCGTACATGGCAAACACGCGGTGCTGGTAGCCGGTGAAGTCGGTGAACTGCCGCACGTAGTCCCACACCCGCTGATTGGAGTTGTGGAACAGGTGGGCACCGTACTTGTGCACCTCGATGCCGGTTTCCGGCTCGGCTTCCGAGTAGGCGTTACCGCCGAGATGGTGCCGGCGCTCGACTACCAGCACCCGCTTGTCGAGTTGAGTTGCCGCGCGCTCGGCAATCGTCAGCCCGAAGAATCCGGAGCCGACGACGATGAGGTCATATGGGCCGGAGGACTGGGTCGCAGCGCCCCGGGAATCAGCGGAGGTCATCGGCGTTCAGGGTATCCGACCGAGGCCGTTCGGCCCGAAAACACCCTGTCGGCCCAGCCAGTGCGCGGGCCGGTCGCAATTCGCTCACGATTCCGCATCGTCACTCTAATCCCACCAATCACAGCTTTAACATCAATTGCGTCGGAGCTGTCGACTCGGCAAGCCGGCCGAACCAGACAGCCACCCACACCGAACATGCGCCTCACGGCGGCATGTGCCCCACAGATTGAGGAGACTTCCGTGCCGAACCGACGTCGACGCAAGCTCTCGACAGCCATGAGCGCAGTCGCCGCAGTGGCCGTCGCAAGTCCGATCGCACTCGTGGCGGTCGCCGAGATGACTCCGGCAAACCCGACTCCGCAGCACCGGGAATTCGTCCAGGCCGCGCTGGTCACCGACCTCCCCAACGAGGTCATGTCCGCGCTGTCACAGGGCCTGTCCCAGTTCGGGGTCAACCTGCCGAACCTCATGGGTGGCGCCGCGGGCTCCCCCAGCCCGTTGACCGGCCTCACGCCCGGACTGTCACCGCAGGCCGGCCTGACCCCTGGCCTGGGCGCCACCCCGGGCCTGACCTCGCCGGGTGGGCTCACTCCGCCGGCCGGTCTGACCCCCGGCCTCGGGACCACCCCGTCCACCGGTCTGACCACGCCGACCGGGCTGACCGCGCCCGGGTTGACACCACCGACCGGGGCGACCGCTCCTGGCCTGACCCCGCCGGCCGGCCTGGGCACCACCAGCCCGTCAGCGCTGACGCCGGGCCTGACGACTCCGGGCCTGCCGACCCCGGGCCTGACAACTCCGGGCCTGACGACTCCGGGTCTGAGCACGCCCGGGCTGACCGCACCCGGCCTGAGCGCCACGGGTCTGACGACCCCGTCCCTCGGCGCGAACCCGGCAGGCCTCGGCGCCGCGGGGATGCCGATGGCCGACCCCAACGCCAGCCTGGGCCTCGGCCCCGGCCAGGGGCTGGGCGGCAGCTACCCGATCCTCGGTGATCCGTCGGTCGGACTGGGCGGTGGCGAAGGTCTCGGCGCAGCCCCGAGCGGCGGCGGCGGGCTGATCAGCGACCTGACCAGCGCAGCCAACCAGCTGGGCGCGACCCAGGCGATCGACCTGCTCAAGGGCATGGTCGTGCCGGCCATCACCTCCGCGGTGAAGTCCGCGCAGGCCGCCCCCGCGGCAGCCGCCGCGGCCGCACCGGCACTGCCGGCACCCGCGGTCTGACATCGCGTCACCACACAACTGAAGACCTGTAACCAAGACGGCACCGCAGAAGCCCCACGGCTCTGCGGTGCCGTTGCGGCGTCTCGCAAGGAATTGACAGCTCAGTAACCCGTGTCGAAACACTGGTAACAACTGGCACATACGTAACATTCGCGCTGTGCCGCCCCGTCGCCCTGCACCGTCAATACTGCTGTCCGCCCTGGCGGCGACCGTAGTAATGGTGCCGTTGGCCGTCAGCGGCATCCCGAACTTCCCCGGCCTGACGGACGACAAACCGTCAGCGCCCGAGCTCCACACACAGCCGCTGGCCGGTGTCGGCGGCGGACAGACCGTCCGGGAAATCCACCAGGACACCCCGTTCTCTCTGGTCGCGCTCACCGCCTCGGACTTCACCGGTACCTCGGCCCGGGTCCGGGCACAGAAGGCCGACGGGTCCTGGGGCCCCTGGTATGTGGTGGAAGCTCCCGACGGCGTCGGCGAAGCGCACGCCACCACCCGCGGCACCGAGCCCGTGTTCGTCGGCCGCACCACGACCGTCCAGATCGCGGTGACCCGGCCCGCCGAGGCAGCTGCCACGCCACCCGCCGCCGACCGGCCACAGGGCCCCGGCCTGGGGTACCGACCCGTCGACGTCGAAAAGCCCTTGGGCCCGAGTATGAAAGCGGTGCTCATCAGCCCGCCGGAAGCGCCGGCCGACGTCCAGTTCCAGCCGACCGCGGTGTCGGCGCCGAACCAGCCGCCGAACATCATCAGCCGTGCCCAGTGGGGCGCCAATGAAAGCGTCCGCTGCGGACAACCGGTCTATGACCGGGGTGTGCGCGCGGCGATCGTCCACCACACGGCCGGCAGCAACGACTACGCACCCGAAGATTCCGCGGGCATCGTGCGCTCGATCTACGAGTACCACACTCGCGAATTGGGTTGGTGCGACATCGCTTACAACGCGCTGGTCGACAAATACGGCCAGGTTTTCGAGGGCCGGTTCGGCGGTATGACGAAGCCGGTCGAGGGGTCGCACACCGGTGGATTCAATGTCGATACCTGGGGCGTGGCCATGCTCGGCGACTTCGACGCCGTGCCACCCACCCCGTTGCAGCTGAAGATGACCGGCAGGCTCATCGGCTGGCGGCTGAGCCTGGACCACGTCAATCCCCTGGGCAGCGTGGTGCTGACCTCCGGCGGCGGCACCTTCACCCATTTCCCCGCCGGCGCGACGCCCACGCTGCCGACGATCTTCACCCACCGCGACGTCGGCAACACCGACTGCCCCGGTAACGCCGCGTACGCCGCGATGGGCGAACTACGCGACATCGCAGCATCTTTCACCGCCCCGCCGGGCGCGCTGAGCGCGATGGACATGCTGCGCGGCGGTGCGATCTTCGACAAGTGGCAGGCCATGGGCGGAGCTTCCGGCCCACTCGGCGTGGCGACCTCACCGGAGGCTGCGGCCGACGGCCACACCCGGTACGCGACCTTCGACCACGGCGCCATGTACTGGTCACCGGCCACCGGCGCCCAGCCACTGACCGGAGCCCTGTATGACGCCTGGGGCGCACTGGGTTTCGAGCGCGGCGCCCTCGGACTGCCGACCAGCGGCGAGATCCCGGAACCGCAGTGGATCGTGCAGAACTTCCAGCACGGCACCCTCAACTTCGACCGCGAGAACGGGACCGTTACCCGCGTCATCGACGGTGTGCCACAAGAACTTCCGCCGCCGCCGAAGCAGGAGCCGGTGCAACTCGAGCGGTTCAGCCGCATCGAGATGCAGGGCTAGCTTCTCCGCCGAAACGGCATTCCAGCAGCAAAAGTGCGAGAACAGGCCTGCTGGAATGCCGTTTCGACGGAAAGTGGGCTACAGCCACCAGCGCTCGAGCACCCGCGCCACACCGTCGTCGCTGTTGGTCGTGGTGACCTCGTCGGCGGCCGCCACGGCCTCCGGGTGCGCGTTGCCCATCGCGACGCCCAAGCCGGCCCAGGTCAGCATCGGGATGTCGTTGGGCATGTCGCCGAACGTCACCACGTCCTCGGCGCCCAGCCCCAGCGGGTGGATGATCTCGGCCACGCCGGTGGCCTTGCTGATACCCAACGGCACCACTTCGATCAGCCCGTTGTTGGTCGAATAGGTCAGGTCGCCCGTGATGCCGACATGCGGAGCCAGTGCCGCGGCCAGATCGGCGCTGTGCGCGCCGGCCTTGCGGATCAACAGCTTCACCGCCGGCACGCTGAGCATGTCCTCGACCGACACCTCGGTGTTGTCCGGGTTGTGCCAGGCGTGCTCGTAGCCGGGTGAGCTCGCGAACTGGGGCATGGACTCGTCGAACGCGGTGCGGCCCACCCGCTCGACTGCCAGTCCGACACCCGGGATCACCCGTGTGGCGATTTCGGCCAACTCGCCCAACGCATCCGGGCTCAAGGTGTGAGCCGAGATGATCCGGTCCGTGGCGGAGTCGTAGAGCACCGCGCCGTTGGCGCACACCGCCAGCGGCGCCAGCCCCAGCCCCTCCACCACCGGCGGAATCCAGCGGGGCGGCCGGCCGGTAGCGAGCACGAACTTGGCGCCGTTCGCGACCGCGGCTTGCACGGCGGCGCGTGTTCGCGGCGTCACCCGCTCATGGCTGTCGAGCAGCGTGCCGTCGACGTCGGTGGCGATCAGCGCCGGCAGCATCAGTGGCCCCCGGCTTCCCGGCGGGCACGTTCGGCCTTCTCCAGCACTTCTGCCTCCTCGGGCGTCGGGGCACCTCCGCCCAGCCGGCGCGGTACCCAGTACTCACCTGCCGGGTGCGGGTATTCCTCCTGCACGGCATGCAGTTGATCGGTCATGGTCTGCTGCAACATCGCCATCACCTCGGCGACCGGGCCGGCCGCCGAGGTGATCGGCGCTCCCACCCGAACAATGACCGGAATTTTCTTACGCCCCAGGCGCTTCGGGTGATCCTTGGTCCACACCCGGTGCACGCCCCACACGATCACCGGGATGATCGGCACCTGCGCGTCGAGCGCCATCCGCGCCACGCCGGTCTTGAACTCCTTGAGCTCGAAACTGCGGCTGATCGTGGCTTCCGGATATACCCCGACCAGTTCGCCCGCGCGCAGCCGCTCCACCGCGATCGGATACGCGTCGCCGCCGGAACTGCGGTCGACCGGGATGAGCCCCGCCTGTTTGACCAGGAAATTGCCCATCGGCACCTGCTGCACCTCGGCCTTGAGCATGAAGCGGACCCGACGCCGCCGATGGGTGGCGGCCAGCCCGGCCGGCAGGAAGTCGACGTAAGCGGTGTGGTTGATGGCGATCACCGCGCCACCGGTATCCGGAATGTGTTCCAGCCCTTGATAAGTGATCCGGGTTCCGGTAGCGACGACCACCGCCTTGGCGGCAATCTCGATGCCGCGGAAGACTGGCTCCATGGCGCTACTCAGGCGCCCCTTCCGCCTGCCGCGCCGCCCGCCGGGCCGCCTTCTCGCGAGCTTCGTCGAGATCCATCTGGTCGGCCTCGGCCAGCGTCGGCGCACCGCCGCCCAACCGGTGCGGCACCCAGAACTCGCCGGCCGGGTGCTCCCCGTAGGCGTCCTGGACCTCCGACAGCAGGTGCTGCATGCGGGCGTGCAGCAGCGCGGTCAATTCGGCCGCCGGCAGCGTCGGGTAGATGGGCTCGCCGACGTGGATGTAGATGGGCACCTTGGGGCGGCGCATGTTGCGCGGATGACCCTTGGTCCAGATCCGCTGAGCACCCCAGATGATGTGCGGGACGATCGGCACGTCGGCCTCGATGGCCATGCGGGCCGCGCCCGACTTGAACGCCTTGATCTCGAAGCTGCGGCTGATCGTGGCCTCGGGGTAGACGCCGACGAGCTCTCCCAGTTTGAGTTGCTTGACCGCCTCTGCATACGAGTCGGCGCCGCTGCCGCGGTCGACGGGGATGTGGCGCATCTTGCGCATCAGCCAGCCGCCGTACTTGTTGTCGAAGACTTCCTTCTTCGCCATGAACCGCACCTTGCGGCCCCGCTTCTGCAGGACAGCGGGCAACCCGGCGAAGGTGAAGTCGAAGTAGCTGGTGTGGTTGATGGCGACCACCGCACCGCCGCTGACCGGCAGGTTCTCTACGCCCGTGACGGTGAACTTCAAGCCCTGCACGCGCCACACCGTGCGCGCCAGCTTGATTGCCGTGCCATATACCGGTTCCACGGGCAACAGCCTAGTGCGGACCGTCGGTACCGTGCGTGGAAGGCATACGAAGGTAGGCCACCCTGTAGAGGTGACCTTCCCAACCGGCCCGGTACCTGTTCCCGACGTCGTCGACGCACTCGCCGCCGGCCGTCCTGTGGCCCCGGTCTGGGTGAACGAACTCGGCGGCGTGACGTTCGCCATCGGCACCGGCGACGAGTATGTGAAGACCTACCCGGCCGATCACGCACCACTGCTGACCGACGAGGCGGTCCGGCTGCGCTGGGCCGGGCAGTACATCGCTGTCCCGCCCGTGCTGGGCGAGGGCGCGGGCTGGCTGCACACCGCGGGGTTGCCCGGGTATTCCGCCGTCGACCCTCGGTGGGCCGACGATCCCGAGACCGCGGCCCACGCGATCGGGGCCGGCCTGCGTGCCATGCACGACGCGCTGCCCGTCGAGGACTGCCGGTTCGGGCGCCCGTCGTGGGTCCCCGCCGACCCGGCCGGGCCGGACCCGGACCGGCTCGTCGTCTGCCACGGTGACGCCTGCGCACCCAACACCCTGATGAGCGCCGACGGCGCGTTCATCGGACACGTCGACGTCGGGGACCTCGGGGTAGCCGACCGGTGGGCGGACCTGGCCATCGCCACCATGTCCCTCGACTGGAGCTACCCCGGCAACTACGAGGCCGCCCTGCTGGACGCCTACGGGGTGGCACGGGACGAAGCCCGCATCGACTACTACCGCGCGCTCTGGGACGCCGGCTGACACAGCTGGACATCCAGCTAGACTCGCTGGCGAACTCGTCACCGCCAAAAGGGGCATTTGTGCAGGTCACAAGCGTTGGACACGCCGGATTCCGGATCGATACGGCCGCGGGCAGCATTCTGTGCGACCCGTGGGTGAACCCTGCCTACTTCGCATCGTGGTTCCCGTTCCCGGACAACAGCCAGCTGGACTGGGACGCCCTCGGCAACTGCGACTACCTGTACGTCAGCCACCTACACAAGGACCACTTCGATCCGGAGCACCTGCGCGCCCACGTCAACAAGGACGCGACGGTGCTGCTGCCGGACTACCCGGTGCCGGACCTGCGCCGCGAACTCGAAGCCCTGGGCTTCCATTCGTTCTTCGAGACCACCGATTCGGTGAAGCACCGCGTGAGCGGCCCGAAGGGCGATCTGGACGTGATGATCATCGCCCTGCGCGCCCCGGCCGACGGCCCGATCGGCGACTCGGGCCTGGTGGTGTCCGACGGCGAGACGGTCGCGTTCAACATGAACGATGCCCGCCCCATAGATTTGGATGTCCTGGACTCGGCCTTCGGCAACGTCGACGTGCACATGCTGCAGTACTCGGGCGCCATCTGGTACCCGATGGTCTACGACATGCCGGCCCGCGCCAAGGAAGCGTTCGGCACCCAGAAGCGGCAGCGCGGGATGGACCGGTGCCGCCAGTACATCGCGCAGGTCGGGGCCACCTGGGTGGTGCCCTCGGCCGGCCCGCCCTGCTTCCTGGACCCCGAATTACGTTGGCTCAACGACGATCACGACGACCCGGCGAACATCTTCCCGGACCAGGTGGTGTTCCTGGATCAGCTGCGCCGGCACGGCCACGACCGCGGGCTGCTGATGATCCCCGGCACGGTGGCCGCGTTCACCGGCTCCACGCTGGACTCACTGGTGCACCCGATTCCCGACGCCGAAGCCGAAGCCATCTTCACCACCGGCAAGGCCGAGTACATCGAGGCCTACGCGCAGCGCATGGCGCCCGTACTCGCCGCCGAAAAGGCCTCGTGGGCACCGGCTTCCGGTGACTCCCTACTGGAGCCGCTGCGGGCAAAGTTCGAGCCCATCATGGTGCAGAGCGACCAGATCTGCGACGGCATCGGCTACCCTGTCGAGCTCCGGATCGGCGCCGAAACCGTGGTGCTGGACTTTCCGAAAAGGGCGGTGCGGGAAGCGATTCCGGACGAGAAGTTCCGGTACGGCTTCGGCATCGCGCCCGAACTGGTGCGCACCGTGCTGCGCGACGACGAGCCGGACTGGGTGAACACCATCTTCCTGTCCACGCGCTTCGAGGCGTGGCGGGTCGGCGGCTACAACGAGTACCTGTACACGTTCTTCAAGTGCCTCACCGACGAGCGCATCGCTTACGCCGACGGCTGGTTCGCCGAGGCACACGACACCTCGGCGTCGATCGAGCTGGGCGGCTACGAGATTCAGCGCCGGTGCCCGCACCTGAAGGCCGACCTGTCGAAGTTCGGGATCGTCGAGGGCAACACCCTGACCTGCAATCTGCACGGCTGGCAGTGGAACCTGGACAACGGCCGCTGCCTGACGTCCAAGGGCCACGAATTGCGGAGCGCCAAGCGGTGACCAGCGCCCACTCGGACGCGCACTACGACGACGGCCAGATCTTCCTGGACCGGCAGGCGATCACGTTGCGTCGCTATCACTTTCCGTCGGGCACATCGAAGATCATCCCGCTGGGCTCGATCCGCGGCTACAGGTCGGAGTCGCTCGGTTTCATCATGGACCGGTTCCTGATCTGGGGCGGCACCGACCCGCGCCGGTGGCTGCCGCTCGACATCTGGCGGCCCATCAAGTCGACGCTGGTGACCCTCGACGTCGTCGGCACGACGCCCGCGCCGGCATGTACTCCATTGCGGCCCAAGGAGTTCCTGAAGGTGCTCGACGAGTTGTTGGCCAGCCGCGACTAGCGCGAAGGTTCGGGCGCATCACCGAGCCCCGCCGTCAGACCTGCCCCGGGGATAGCGGGTACCCGCAATAGTGCGGGTCGGTCGGCACCCCAATGCAGGGTGCATAGTGCCGGCCTGCCGCTGACATACCACCCCGGAAAGCCGCCGAAGAGCGGGTTGCGTGGTGCCAACGGCCGACCCGCGACGATGAGACGGAGTTGCTCCCCGGCACGAAAAATGGTGGCTGAGGGGCCCAGCGCTACCCGGACCGGGACGATCTGGCCCGGCTCAAGCGGTTGGGGTCGGAGAAATGTATGTATAGGCGCAACCGGTGTGCCGTGCACTGGATCAAGTTCTCGCAGGGACGCCCGCTGCCAGCCGGTGGCGATGCGGTCGCGACCGAAACCGTATGAACCTTCGAACGGAATCCATTGATTGCCAACCCATTTCTCGACACCGACGAACAGTCCGACGTCGTCGGCGCCATCCACCGACACCCATAGGTCCAGGCTCATCGGTCCGGTCAGTTCGAGATCGCCACGGACACCGACGGTGAACGCAGCGGCACGGCGTCGGGTGTGGAAGGTGACCGATCCGTCGACCGCCACCGGCGCGGTGGTGAGTACGCCACCGTCGGCCAGGTACAGGCTGCGCCACTCGGTCTGCGGCAACGGCCACTCCTGCTCGGTGCGAACCTGGGCGATGACGTCGCCACGTTCCCGGACTTCGAGCCGGACCACCGGAGGCTTGGGCACCTCGCGGTGTTTGAGGTATCGATCGAAGAAGCCCAGCTGCGCCTGCGGTGCATCGTCGCTGTAGAACGTCGCCCACTTTCCACCGCGGTGGGTGTACATGAATTTGTCTGTGGAACTGACGTTTTCGAACGCACGGAAAGACCCGCGGCTGTGCAGGTTGTTGTCGGAGAAGCTGGCGCAGACGAGCATTGGCACCTCGATCTTGGCCAAGTCGGGCACCATCGATTGCCACCACTGATCCCGTAGCGGGTGGGCCTTGCGCTGCGTGCCGAGGTCCTCGGCGCACCGCATGCCGCGTCGCACCGCCGTCTGCCAAATTCGGGAGAAGCCGTTCTCGACAATCCCTCCGGGGGTGAACAGGTCCCGATAGGCGTCGGTCAGCCCTTCCCAAGGACAGATCGCCTTGAGGCTTGGCGGGTGCAGTGCGGCCGCCTTGTATTGCGACATCGCAAGATAAGACACTCCCAGCATTCCGACGTTGCCGTCAGACCATGGCTGCGCCCCGGCCCATTCGATGATGTCGTACACATCGCGACCCTCTTGGTCGGAGAACAATGCACCGATGCCGCCCGAGGTACCCGCCCCCCGCAGATCGGCGTTGACCACGGCATAGCCCCGCGCTACCCACCACGCCGGATCCGGCGCTTCCCAAGAAGTCAGTGCCGAAAACCGCACCGCGTGTGGCTGGCGCAGGATGCGGTATTGCGAACTGAAGCGCCACCGGCCCCACACGCGTGTGGGCAACTTGTCCTTGCCGTACGGGTGCGCGGACAGGATCACCGGAAACGGTCCGTCGCCCGGTGGGCGGTACACGTTGACCCGCAGCGTGACGCCATCGCGGACCCGGACCGCGACGTTGTGCTCGATCAGCAACTCGGGCGGCCGCGACACCTGCACGGGCGGCCGGACGATGCCGCGAATGCGCGCGGCGGCGTAGCGCACCGCGCCGGCACGCTTCCACGGACGGTCATAGATCTGATTCGAGCTCATGCCGGGACCTCCAGTTCACGCATTGACTTGAGTGGCACTCAATTCGATTAGAGTAGCACTCAATCAATCGCATAGAATGTGCGTTGTGAGCGACAAGCGGACGAGGAACGTCACCCGACGACGAGAGGCGGGGGCGGCCTCGCGCGCGCAGACGCGACGGCTGCTGGTAGTAGCGGCCGGCGAGGAGTTCGCTCGCGTCGGGTATGTCGCGGCGACGGTGAGCCGGATCGCCGAGAATGCCGGGGTCACAGTGCAAACGCTCTACCTGGCATGGGGTAGCAAGCACGCACTGCTGCGGGCCTATCTGGAGAGCACCTTGGCCCCCGACGCCTCGCCATCCGGGGAACACTTCGCGGCCCAGCTCCACCCCGATACGCCGGCGGGAGTTGTCACCCAGATTGCCGCGCTGTTCTGCGGTGTCGCGCAACGCTGCGCGGTGGCCTGGCAGGCCTACCGCGACGGTGCCGCAGTGGACGCGGCCATCGCCGAGGACTGGCGGCAGATCCAGGCACTGCGCCGGAACACGCTGTCTACCCTGTTGGCCACGATTCCCGATGGGGCACTGCGGGTTTCGCGAGAGGATGCCATCGACACCGTATGGGCCGTGGCCAGTCCAGCCATGTATGCAGTGCTGATATCGGACGCCGGCTACACCATCGAACGATTCCAAACCTGGATCGCCACCACCCTGCAGGCCGCGATCCTGCACCCCTAGACCCCAGAGGGGGGTCTGACGCCGCGGTGCGCAGCGCCGGCTGAACGCGAAGCCATCACACGCGGCGTCCCGCTGGGATGCGGGCTAGCTTCCCGCGGCGCGCACCGTCTGCCGCAGTTCCGAGACGTCGTCGGAGACGGTGTCGTACACGCGCACGACGGCCTGGTCACCCGGCTTGAGGTAGGTCGACTCGCCCAGCTCGGTGTAGCGCGTCGCGCCGATGCCGACGAGCAGGCGCGTCGGGTGACCGCTGGCGACCATCAGGGCACCGACGTCTTCCAAAGGCGTGTCGTCCGAACCCTTCTGGTTGGCCAGCCGGTCGACGATCCAGTCCAGCAGCTGCGTCCCGTAGTACGAGTAGCCCAGCAGCGGGCTGTCCTGGCCGTACGCGTGCTCGGTACCGGTGCCGTCGTCCAGGAAGCTGGCCAGCCGCAGCGACGACGTCGGGCCGTCGGGGCTCAAGTCGTCGATCTCGAAGAACCGAGGGGCCACGCCCTTGGACGCCGGACCCCAGTTCTTCTTGTGGCTGATCTTCGGGGCACCCGGCCGGCGGATCGAGCAGTCGTTGAACGCACCCAGTGCGAACGGCCGCAGCCCCACCACCCGGTCGCCCGACCACGACACCTCGCACGCCAGCCCGACCTCGGGCTCGATCTGCAGGTTCAGCGGGGTGTCACTCACCGGCAGGATCACCGCGTCCGTCGACAGCGGGAACTCCCCGAGGAAGGTGCCACTACCCGGCGCGTACCACGGGAAGATGCCCTTGGGCGCCCCGCCCTCCGATCGGACGTTCACGAAATCGACTGCCTCCCCGGCCTGTTCGAGGTGCCCGGCGAAGTTACCCGCCACCCCGAAGCCGAACCAGCCGCGCATGTCGTCCAGGTCGAGATCGATCATGGCTGCCACCCTACTGGGGCCGTGACCAGCACCGGGTTTCCACCGTCATGCCCCCGCCGACGTGGTTCCTACTTGGGCTGTAACACCGAGGTGCCGACGTACGGCACCAGCGCCTCGGGCACCCGGACGCTGCCGTCGGGCTGCTGGTGGTTCTCCAGGATGGCCACCAGCCAACGGGTGGTGGCCAGGGTGCCGTTGAGCGTGGCTGCCGTCTGCGGCTTGCCGTTCTCGTCGCGGTACCGGGTGGACAGGCGCCGGGCCTGGAACGTGGTGCAGTTCGAGGTCGACGTCAGTTCGCGGTAGGCCTGTTGCGTCGGGACCCAGGCCTCGCAGTCGTACTTGCGGGCGGCCGACGAACCGAGATCGCCTGCCGCGACGTCGATCACGCGGTAGGGCACCTCGATCATGGCCAGCATCTGGCGCTGCCAGCCGAGCAGCTTCTGGTGCTCGGCCTCGGCGTCTTCGGGCTTGCAGTAGATGAAGGCCTCGACCTTGTCGAACTGGTGCACGCGGATGATTCCGCGGGTGTCCTTGCCGTAGCTGCCGGCTTCCCGGCGGAAGCACGACGACCAGCCGGCATACCGCAGTGGGCCCGCGGACAGGTCCAAGATCTCGTCGGAGTGGTAACCGGCCAGCGGCACCTCCGACGTCCCGACGAGATACAAGTCGTCGGCTTCGAGGCGATAGATCTCGTCGGCGTGCGCACCCAGGAATCCGGTGCCGCGCATGACTTCCGGGCGCACCAGCACCGGCGGGATCATGAGCGTGAACCCGTTCTCGGTGGCCAGCCGGACGGCCAGTTGCAGCAAGCCGAGCTGCAGCAGGGCGCCCTGGCCCGTCAGGAAGTAGAACCGCGAGCCGGACACCTTGGCGCCGCGCTCCATGTCCAGCAGCCCGATGGCCTCGCCCAGTTCCAGGTGGTCCTTCGGGTTGTCGATGGCCGTGGGGGTACCCACGACGTCCAGCACCTCGAAGTCGCTCTCGCCACCGGCGGGCACGCCGTCGATGATGACGTTGCCGATCGCCATGTGCGCGGCGGTGAACGCCTCTTCGGCCGCGCCCCCGCGTGCTTCGGCGGACTTGACCACCGCGGAAAGTTCCTTGGCCTTCTCCAGCAGTGCGGGCCGCTCTTCCGGTGAGGCCGCGCCGACGAGCTTGCTCGCCGCCTTCTGATTGGCTCGTGCGGTGTCGGCCTCGGCGATGGCGGCGCGCCGGGCCGCGTCAGCATCCAGCAGCGCATCCACAAGGCCAGGGTCTTCGCCACGGGACCGCTGCGACGCCCGCACCCGGTCCGGATCTTCGCGCAACAGCTTGAGGTCGATCACGGGCGTCAGACTACTTTTCGCACCGCGACCATGTCCCTAGCGGGGCCGGGCCACAACCACATAACGTTACAACTGCAACTCTTGTCACAGCTCTAGCTGCGACTGTCACAATGGAACCGATGTTGGACGCACCCGCGGCGGTCGAACCGGGCCTGGATACGCCCCCCGACGAACCGAAGACGACGACCACCTGGCGGCAACGCATGCACGGCATGCATGTCACCGGGACTCAACGCGCGCTCGTCCTCACCGCGCTCGGCGGACTGCTCATCGCCGGGATCCTCACCGTCATGCCCGACGGCTCGCTCGGCCCGACCGGGCTCGGCTTCACAGGCGGCCGCGTCAACGCCAGCCGGGTCAGCGACACGCTGGACCACGCCAAGCCCGGCGACTGCCTGAACTGGCCGGACCGCTCGCCGGACGCCGTCGAGATCGTCGACTGCAAGAACGAACACCGCTTCGAGGTCGCTGAATCGCTCGACATGCGCACCTTCCCGGGCAGTGAGTACGGCCCCAACGCCGCGCCGCCGTCCGACGCCCGGATCAAGCAGATCAGCCAGGAGCAGTGCCAGAACGCGGCGCGCGACTACCTCGGACCGCGCTTCGATCCGAACGGGAAGTTCGCCGTCAGCCTGGTCTGGTCCGGTGACAAAGCCTGGAAGACCAAGGGCCAGCGCCGCATGCTGTGCGGTCTGCAGTTGCTCGGCCCGAACAGCCAGCAGCTGGCCTACAAGGGCAAGGTCGCCGACGTCGACCAGTCCAAGGTCTGGCCGGCCGGCACCTGCCTCGGCATCGACCCCGCGACCAACCAGCCCATCGACATCCCGGTCGACTGCTCGGCGCCGCACGCCATGGAGGTCACCGGTGCGGTCAACCTGGGCGACAAGTACCACGACGTCATGCCCGCCGAGCCTGACCAACTGGCTTACATCAAGGACACCTGTACCAAGTCCACCGATGAGTACCTGGCTCCGGTTCAGCTGCGCGGCACCACGCTGACCCTGGTCTACAGCTCGATCTCGCTGCCCAGCTGGACGGCCGGCAGCCGCCAGGTGTCGTGCAGTATCGGCTCGTCCCTCGGCAACGGCGGCTGGTCGACGCTGGTCAACAGCGCCAAGGGGCCGCTGATGATCAACGGGCAGTCGCCCGCCGCGCCGCCGGCCATCCCCGAGGAACGGCTGAACCTCCCGCCGATCCCGGTCATCGAGCCGCCGGTGGACACGTCGTCGCAGGGCGCGTCCTCGTCGCAGGGCTCCTCGTCGCAAGGTTCGCAGTCCGGCCAGAACCAGAGCGGCCAGCAGACCTCGCAGACGCCGCAGGGCAACCAGCACATGCCGGGCCAGACCGACACGTCGAACCAGCACGGCACCACCCCCGCAGGCACCCCTCAACAGCAACAGGGCAACACCTTCCTCAACGGTCCGCCGCCCCCACCGGCCGTGCCGGGCTCCGGCGCTCCCCTCGAGGGCCCGATGGAGGATGAGCCCGCACCTGCCGCACCGCCGGCCGGGCCCGTGGGCGCCGGGGCACCCCCTGGGCCGGTCGTGGCGCCGCCACCCGCGCCGTAACCATGCCCGTACGCATGGGTCGGCAGCGGTTCGAGGAACTGGTGTCCGACGCGCTCGACCTGATCCCGCCCCGACTCGCCGCGGCGCTCGACAACGTCGTGGTGCTGGTGCAACCGCGGCACCCGGACGAACCCGACATCCTCGGGCTATACGAAGGCGTCGCCCTCACCGAGCGCGATTCGTTCTACGCGGGCGCGCTGCCCGACACCATCACGATCTATCGCGATGCCCTGCTGGACATGTGCGACTCCGAGGAAGAGGTGGTCGACGAGGTCGCCATCACGGTGATCCACGAGGTCGCGCACCATTTCGGCATCGACGACGCGCGACTGCACGAGCTGGGCTGGGGTTGAGCAGCGCGGCACCCCGATTTTGTCGGACCGCGGTGTTACAACAGAGGCCATGAGCACCACCTGCCGCAACTGCGTGGACGGGCTGGCGCACTGCCACGGCACGGTCATCGTGCACGTCGGTCAGCCCGCCGAATGCACCGATGAAACGTGCGCGCTGCCCGAATCCGAACACGCGTTGCGCATCGACTGCGACGTCGTCGGCTGCGGCTGCGCAGAGCCCGCTGTGGGACTGCGCGCCACGGGGTAGTCGTCAGCCCATGGGGTCGGGCGCCGGAGGCGCCTCGGGATCATGTCCCGGGTAGAACGGCGGCAGCACCGCTCCCCACTGCACGCAGCTCCATCGCCCATCCGTGATCGGGCTGAGCACCACGCATTGCCCGTTGCCCAGGTGATGCTCCAACGCGAAATCCGCGTCCACACCGGCCATTTGCGCGGCCACCAGGCGGATCGCGGCGCCATGGCTCACCACCAGGATGTCGCCGGCCCAGTCGTGGTTGTCCAGATTGCGCAGCCGCAGGTTCGTCAGCACCGGTACATACCGGTCCAGCACCTCGCGCCCGGTCTCCCCACCGGGCATCGCGACATCCAGCTTGCCCCGCTGCCAGTCCTCGTACCGGGCTTCGAACTGCTCGATGGCCTCTGCGTCACTCCGGTCTTCCAGGTCGCCGACCTGCACCTCGTGGATGCCGTGGGCCTCGACCGGTTCGAGTCCGAGCCCGTCCGCGATGTCGGCGGCCGTTTGAATCGCGCGCTGCGCCACCGAATGCACCACCAGACCGACGGGGTGCGCCCAATCGATCCCGAAGTCGCGCGCCTGTTGATGGCCGAGCTGCGTCAGCGGCGCGCCGGGCGGCCGGGTGTCCAACCGCTTGGCGACGTTCGCCTCCGACTGCCCGTGCCGCACCAGAACCAAGCGCCCACTCATGTCCGGTCCCCCTCTCTCAACTCCGCCAACCACTGCGCCGCCTCATCGGTGACCGGCGGCGCCGCGCCGGCGGCCACCCCCGTCGGCCACGAACCCAGGTACCGCACGTCGGCCACCCGCCGGTGCAGCGCCTTCAGTGCCTCGGCGACCGGTGCGTCGTCGATATGTCCGACGCAGTCCAGGAAGAAGATGTAGGTGCCCAATTCCGTTCTGGTGGGCCGAGATTCGATGCGGGTCAGGTCGATGTCCCGGATGGAGAACTCGGTCATGGCAGCCACCAGGGCACCTGGTTCGTTGCGCAGCCGAAGGACGACGGACGTGCGGTCGGCGCCGGTGCGCGGCGGCGGCGGACCGGGCCGGCCGACGAGCACGAAACGTGTTCTGGCATTGGGTTCGTCGACCACACCGTCGGCCAGCGAGTCCAATCCCCACCGCGCGGCCGCCAGCGCGGTACTCACACCCGCGTCGACCGTGCCTTCGGAAACCTGCTGCGCCGCACCGGCATTCGAGATCGCAGGGACCAGGGTGGCGTGCGGCAGCCGTTCGGCCAGCCAGCGGCGCACCTGGGCGGCAGCCACGGGGAACGCCGCGACCGTCGACACCGCGTCGGCGGCCACCCCGGGCCGGACGACGATGCTGAACGCGACGTCCAGCGTGTGCTCGGCGAAAATCTGCACCCCGCTGCCGGACGACAGGCTGTCCATGGTCGGCAGCACCGAACCCTCGATCGAGTTCTCGATCGGCACGCACGCGTAGTCCGCGGCCCCCAGGCGAACGGCTTCCACGGCCGCGCTCGAGCTGTCACAAGCGACTGGTTCGAAACCCGGCTTGTCCGCGACCAACTGCAGCATGGCCGCTTCAGTGAAGGTGCCTTGCGGCCCGAGATAGGCGATGCGTGCCACGCCGCAACCCTACTGGCTACCGGTCCGGCAGAGCTCGCGACGCGGTCCTTTCGATGGGCCTTGCGCCGACACCCATCGGTAGTTAACTTAGGCTTACCTCACTTACTAGCGAAGGCGGGACATGCGCGACCTCACGACGACAATCGCAGCACCGACCACAGCCGAACGCGTCCGTAGCGCGTGCGCCCGAGCTGCAGACGCGATGCTGGCCGCCGACGGCGTCACTCCGACCACCACACCGGTCCACCACCTGCTCGCCGACGGCTCCGTCGCGCTGACGATGCCGGCAGCAGGACCACTCGCCGCCACGGTGACCGCCGCCGGAACCGGCGGCGTCGCCGCCATGCTGGAGCTCACCGACCTGGCCGCCCTGCCGCTGCGCGAGCGGGTGCGCTCCCTCGTCTGGTTCCGCGGCCGCCTTCTCGAGGTCCCCCCGGCACGGGTCCCGGCCATGCTCGACCTGGTCGCCTCCGAGAACCCTCACCCGGCATTGCTCCAGGTGAACGCCGGCTCTGGCCACGACGAAACCGACCCGCCCTCCGCGCTGGTCCGCCTCGAGATCGAGTCGGTCGTGGTAGCCGACGCCACCGGCGCCGAGTCAGTGCCCGTCGGGGCGCTCCTGGACGCCCGGCCGGACCCGTTCTGCGCCATGGAGTCGCATTGGGTGCAGCACATGGAGAGCGCACACCGCGACATGGTCGACCGGCTCGCCAGCCGGCTGCCGATGGCGCTGCGCCACGGCCACGTGCGCCCGCTGGGCCTGGACCGCTACGGCGTGCAGCTACGCGTCGAGCGCGAAGACGGCGACCACGATGTCCGGCTGCCGTTCAGCAAGCCCGTCGACGACGTCACCGGCCTCAGCCGCGCCATCCGCATGCTGATGGGCTGCCCGTTCCTCAACGGGCTGCGGGCACGCAGGATCTGAGCGCGCCGATGAGCCGCTTGCGCGACGAGCGATAGCTACGCGCCGGTTACGGTAGCTGCGATGACCGGGCCGCAGCAGGAGCACACCGAACGTCGCGCGCTGCGCATCGAGATCGCCGTGGTGCTGGCGGTGACGTTCGGCCTGTCGGCCTACACGGCAATGGTCAGCCTGGCCGAGGCCGTCATTCTCGGCTTGTCCGGGCAGAAGGTCGCGCTCAATCACCGTCGCTCGCCGATCGACTTCATCGACTTCTTGCTCAATCTGAGCCCGGTCCTCACCCTGGCCGGTTGGGGTTGCCTGGCCCTGTACCTGTTGTGGCGCACCGGCTTCCGGCCCGCGGCGATCGGGCTCGGCCGGTTCCGGTGGCGCCCCGACCTCTTGGGCGGCCTGGGACTCGCCGCGCTGATCGGACTGCCCGGACTCGGGCTTTACGTGGCCGGCAGGGCTCTGGGCATCGGCGTCGACGTGGTGCCGAGCACGCTCGGCGACACCTGGTGGCGGATTCCGGTCCTGCTGCTGACGGCGTTCGCCAACGCCTGGGCCGAGGAGATCGTCGTCGTCGGGTTCCTCCTGACCCGGCTCCGCCAATTGGACGTGTCCCCCACCAAATCGCTGGCCTTGTCGGCGCTGCTGCGCGGCAGCTATCACCTGTACCAGGGGTTCGGCGCCGGGCTCGGCAACATCGCGATGGGGCTGGTGTTCGGCTACGCCTGGCGTCGCACCGGCCGGTTGTGGCCGTTGATCATCGGACACGGCGTGATCGATGCGGTGGCATTCGTCGGCTACGCGTTGGCCGCCCACCATTTGGGTTGGTTGCACTCGGCGTAATTCCCGCGGCCCCGGCCAAGCCTTACCTGTATTTCCATTCAGCAATTCGAATTTCAATATATTGCGTCGGTCACACCCGGTAAGGATACGCTTTCCTGAATTAGGTTGACCTTGCATGACAGGGCCCTCTGACCTGCACTATCTTCGTTTCCATGCCCGACGTGACGCGCCTCGAGACGAAATTCCACCAGCTCCTGCAGGAACAGATTCGGAGCGAATTCGGCGCGTCTCAGCAATACATTGCGGTCGCCGTTTACTTCGACGGAGAAGACCTGCCCCAGCTCGCCAAGCACTTCTACGCACAGGCCGTCGAGGAACGCAACCACGCCATGATGCTGGTGAAGTACCTACTCGACCGGGACATCGAGGTCGAGATTCCCGGCGTCGATCCGGTGCGTAACAGCTTCACCTCGCCGACCGACGCCCTCAAGCTCGCGCTCACCCAGGAACGTGTGGTCACCGAGCAGATCAGCCGGTTGGCCAGCGTGGCCCGCGAAGAGGGCGACTACCTCGGCGAGCAGTTCATGCAGTGGTTCCTCAAAGAGCAGGTCGAAGAGGTCGCGACCATCACCACGCTGGTGAAGATCGCCGACCGCGCCGGGGAAAACCTGTTCAACCTCGAGGATTTCGTCGCACGTGAGCTTGCCGGTGCCGGTGCCGCCGACCCGACCGCACCCGAAGCCGCCGGTGGCAACCTCTAGGCCGGACGACGTACCTAGGTTTCCGCGTCCTGGCCGGCGGGACCCGCGCCGGTGAGCCCGTTCTGCAACCAGTCCTTCGTGCGGCCCGGGTGATTGGTGGCGACCCAACCGACGCCGAGATCCGCGCAGTAACGCACGTCCTCGTAGTGGTCGACGGTCCAGCAGTACAGCGCACGCCCATGCGCGGCGGCGTGGTCGACCAGTTCGGGATGCTCACGCAGCGTCGTGATGGAGGGACCCACCGCCGTCGCGCCGACGGTCGTCGAGGCACTGCCCCCCAGGTACCGCGACGTCTCGCCGAGTAGCACGGTCGGCAGCATCGGCGCCGCGCGGCGGATCCGCCACACCGCGGCCGCCGAGAACGACATCACCACGGCGCGAGCGAGATCTGCCGACGCCGGCGCCGCGATACCGTAGCGGTGCAGAAGCGCCAGCACCTTGCTCTCGACCAGCGCTCCGTACCGCACCGGATGCTTGGTCTCGATGAACAGCTTCACCGGGCGGCCCCACTCGAGCGCCAGCCGGATCAGCTCGTCGAGGGTGAGCAGACCGGCCGCGCTCTGGCCGCCTTCCGCACGACTGGAATGCCACGCGCCGTAATCCAATTCGCGAAGCTGGGCCAGGCTCATCTCGCTGACCAACCCGGTGCCGTTGGACGTGCGGTCCACCTTGCGGTCGTGCACGCACACCAGATGCCCGTCGCGAGTCAGCCGGACATCGCATTCGAGACCGTCCGCGCCCTGGCTCAGGGCCAGCTCGTAGGCCGCCAGGGTGTGCTCGGGCCGCTCGGCCGATGCCCCGCGGTGCGCCACCACGAAAGAGTTGTTGCGCGTGCCGTCTGTGCCGCCACTGCCGTCCACGCCCATGGTCCTATGCTGCCGGTTCCTCCGGCGCGGGCTCAACCGGAACCGCCGATTCGGTGGCCGACACCTCTGTTTCGTCTGTTTCTTGTGCCCCGACGACCACCCAGCGGTGTGCGGGTGCATCCGCCTGCGTGCGTTCGAAGGCGTCATAGACGCGCAGGACCGTGGCCAGCGCCAGCATGCCCATCAGGTACGCGATGACCGTCACCTCGGTGTTGTCGGCGATGCCCTGCGGGTCGGTCGCGAACATGCCCCCGATGGACCAGACGACAACCAGACCCGAGACGGCCCAGATGGACCACCAGATGCCGATGGGACGGCGCAACGCGCTCATCCGGTTCTCGGCCGTCGCCATCTCGCTGACGAACACCGGTGCGAGGAACATGTTCACCACGGGGACGAGGCAGCCCGCCCGCAAGACCCAGAGGCGGCGCGGGTCGGTGGTGCCGGCCCGGTGGTAGGCGGCTGCGCGGCGGGCGATCAGCCAATTGGTCAGCACGATTGCGACCGCAAGCACCGTGAACAGCGCGACGACGCTGGCCGCGACGCCCAGCCAACTGCCCGCGATCGCCACCCACGGGTTGAGCAGCACCGTGCGGTTGATCAGTAACAGGATGTAGCGCACGACGTGCATCAGGGCCGCGGCACCGAGCGCGATCATCGCGATGGCCGCGACGCCCTGCACCGTCCCGATCGACGGTCCACGGCGGGTCGTTTCCGGCTCCGCAGCCTGCCCAGAGACCTGCTCGTCGAACTCCTCGGTCAGGCCCCATCGCGGAATGTGATCGTAGTGAGGCGTCGGCCCCAGCGGCGGTTGGTGTCGCCGCGGCTTCGGCGCCGGGCCGGGACGGACTGCGATCCACCGGTATCCACGCGACGACTTCGCCTGCCCGGCGGCCGGCACCTGCGCGACAGGCGCCAACAACGGACCGCGACAGCGCGGGCACCACTGACGCTGGCGATCACGCACGTTCCAACGCGTCGCGCACCGGGAGCAGACCTGGATCACGGAACCAGCCTACGGGCCGTCAGACGGCGCCGGGGGCGCCGTCGTCGGTGACGACGGCGCGGCCGGAACCCGACCAGGCCAGCATACCGCCGTTGACGTTGACCGGCTCGAACCCGTTGCGGGCCAGGTAATGCGAGACCTTCAGCGATCGGCCACCGGCGTGGCAGATGACGTACAGCGCAGCATCACCGTCGATCTCGCCGAGCCGGGCAGGCACCTCGCTCATCGGGATGTGCTGCGCCCCGGCGGCATGGCCGCGGGCCCATTCGTCGTCTTCCCGCACGTCGAGGAGGACGGCGTTCGCGTCGAACTCGGTGGGCAACTGATCGACGTCAATCTGCGGCACATGCACATCGTCCATGGGGTACATGCTGGCACGAGTCGCACTCGCGCGACCACGGGACGCCACGACAGCAATCGGCCAACTATCCACAGTTTCCACAGGTTCATCCACAGGCTTGCAAGGAGCAATCAGCCGTCCGTACCGGCCAAAGCGCACCGAACCGGAAATTGACTGGGGATAAACAAGGGCCGTTGGTCCCAACTGATCAACAGGCCGATGTGCGGCACGAGCGAAAAAGCTTGCCGAGCTAAGTAATTCTGGTGCCGCAAACCCGACCCACCGCCGATGGCGCCCGATTTCGCCCTCCCGCCGGCAAATGGTTATGATCGGCGTCACAACATCCGGTTGTGACAATCCTCACTCCGCTCGAGATCGGGAACTCAGGATTGTTCTGGCAGGTCAGGGAGTATGCAATGGCGGCACATCCGTTGCGTCCAGGCTCGGGCGCATCGCCGGAGTGGCATTCCGCTTTCCCGTCCCGCACCCACAGTCAACTCATCGCCTGCATCCGCGCCGGCATCATCGCGCTGTTCCTGCTTGTCGTGCTCGTTCTGATCGTTCTGGTCTAAAGCCCCAACCGGCATCGACCACATCCCTGTTACGGGGGGTGTCCTTGCGGTGTGCGCACCGATGGAGCAATGTGGTCTCGGATCTGTGGACGAACCCCAACTAGGGTCGTTGATCCCGCACGCGATCATCTAAGGAAGGAATCCTGTGGCTGAGTACACCCTGCCGGAACTGGACTACGACTACGGCGCTCTGGAGCCGCACATCTCCGGTCAGATCAACGAAATCCACCACAGCAAGCACCACGCGGCCTACGTCAAGGGCGTCAACGATGCGGTGGCCAAGCTTGAAGAGGCGCGGGCCGGAGACGACCACGCCGCGATCTTCCTGAACGAGAAGAACCTGGCCTTCCACCTCGGCGGCCACGTCAACCACTCGATCTGGTGGAAGAACCTGTCCCCCAACGGCGGTGACAAGCCGACCGGCGAGCTGGCCGCGGCCATCGATGACCAGTTCGGTTCGTTCGACAAATTCCGCGCACAGTTCACCGCGGCCGCCAACGGCCTGCAGGGCTCTGGCTGGGCGGTACTGGGCTACGACAGCCTCGGCGGCCGGCTGCTGACCTTCCAGCTGTACGACCAGCAGGCCAACGTGCCGCTCGGCATCATTCCGCTGCTGCAGGTCGACATGTGGGAGCACGCCTTCTACCTGCAGTACAAGAACGTCAAGGCCGACTACGTCAAGGCGTTCTGGAACGTCGTCAACTGGGCCGACGTGCAGGAGCGCTTCGCCGCTGCCACCACGAAGACCAACGGCCTCATCTTCGGCTGATCTCGCGTTTTCCGGTTAACGGGGCGTCGCGCTTCTGCGCGGCGCCCCGTTCTCGTTCACAATGGGCCCAGGGGACACATCTGGCACTCGTGCACTCTTGCGTGCTAACCCGCCACTGCCGCACCCTGTACTGATCGATCCACGGTCGTATCGACATATTGCCGAGCGAGCACCGGAGGCAGCCATGGACAGCGGATCTGGTCAAGCGGTCGAAATTGCACCGTTCCATTCCGGCGGCGCGCTGAAGGGCTTCGTGGTCTCCGGGCGGTGGCCTGATTCCACCAAGGAATGGGCCCAGCTACTGATGGTCGCGGTACGGGTGGCCTCCTTGCCCGGCTTGCTGGCAACCACCACCATCTTTGGCGCGCGGGAAGAACTTCCAGAACATCCACAGCCTGGGACGGTTGGGCTGGTTCTCGCCGAAGGCCCCGTTATCGGCGAAGCTGCGGTGCCACCCGGATACTTCGCCGACCGCCAGCCGCCGGCACTGCTGATGCTCCACCCGCCCGCCGAGACGACACCATCGCTCCCAGAGTGCCGCGGCGCCGCGTCCGGCTGCCTGCTCCTACCCGGGCTCCCTTACCTGGGACTTGATCACCGCGCCGCCTGGGTTGAAGCCGAGGCGGACGGCACCATCACCTCGATGGTCAGCAGGGTCGGGGTGGACCCCATCAGTCACCCCGATACCGCAATTCTGGCGATGCTGCTTGCCGCCTAGCCCAACAGTGGTTTAACAGCAAAGTAGTCCACATTTCCGCCGCGCCTCCGCCATGCCGCTTCGGTGGCTCGACAACCGGCATGAGCGGTTACCGCTTCATGCCGCCACGGTTAATCCCCGGTACGCTAACGGCAAATACTCCGGACGACACCGACCGCCCCATACCCCGATTGCTGAATCGTCCACCACCCGACAGCGACTGCGACGCGACAGGTAGCCGAAGTCCGGGCAAAATAGCATACGCGTCAAAATTTGCCCCACCCGGCTGCAGGTGAGGGCTCGGATCCGCACCCAGAATCCCAGCTCGCGGGCCTATGGACCGACAAATTTGGTAGCTGGACCGGGTTTTCCGTGGTTTGCACTTGGCTCTCGGCGCAACTCTCGCTACGATAGTCAGCAAATAGTGACACTGACGCCTGCAGATATCGCTAAGTGGAGGAATAACCGATGAGCATGACGTTCGCCGCTCGGCTGAACCGGCTGTTTGACACCGTCTACCCGCCAGGACGCGGTGCCCACACATCTGCCGAGGTTATCGCTGCACTCAAGGCCGAAGGTGTGACCATGTCCGCCCCGTACCTGTCGCAGCTGCGTTCGGGCAACCGGACCAACCCGTCCGTCGCGACCATGGCCGCGCTTGCCAACTTCTTCCGGATCAAGCCGGCCTACTTCACCGACGACGAGTACTACGAGAAGCTCGACAAGGAACTGACCTGGCTCGCCAACATGCGCGACGAGGGCATCCGCCGCATTGCCGCTCGTACCGTCGGCCTGTCCCCCGAAGCCAAGAAGGACCTCGCCGACAAGGTCGACGAGCTTCGTCGTCAAGAGAACCTCGACAGCTAATCCGGTTAGCCCGATCGGGCTGACCACAGTACGACCAGCGGATTCCGTTAATCCGCTGGTCGTACTGCTTTAGCCCGGCTTACAGACGCCTTGGCGGTCGTTCTCGCCGCGTCGGCCTTCCCCTGCCGATCCAGCTCGCGGTACTGCGCGGCAATCGCCAGGATCCATTCGCGATCCGAGTACGTCACGGGCTGCCGCAGCCAGGCCGGGCCGGGGAACTTTGTCCGCGACCCACCCTTCGGCCGGTCGCTGCGACCGTCGTAAATCCAGCCGGCCACGCGTCGAGCCTGGGTGTCCGGCGCCACGTCGACGCGCTCGCCGCCCGCAACATGGCCACCGTCCAGCACGGCCGTGGCTTCCAGGTACAGCGCATCGGAGATCAGCGACATCTGCTCCGCGACCCGGAACAGAAGCGGGCCGCGCGGACGCACGCCGATGCCGATGTTCGGATGACGGCGACTCAGTTCGGCGAGCAGCGGAGCGATGGTCCGCAATTCCCGCCGCGCCCCGAACCAATCCTCGACGCTGGGCAGCAGCGAGCCACTGGCCACCACCAGCATGGCGCAGCCGAGGATGGTCGCTGCCGCCCCGACGCCGACCAGCTGGGTGCTGCCCACGGCGCGTAGCAGGATGAAGGCGCTGGCCAGCACGATCAGCACGATGCCGACACTGAAAACGAACAGAGCCCGGCCCCGCCGGGTCCGGTTGGAGTTGCGCACACCGGCCCACGCCACCAGCGTCAGCGCCAGCAGCACGTACAACAACGGCAGCAGCCACGACAGCGAGTTGCCGCCCGACCCGAGATTTCTGCGCAGGTACTCCTCCGGTGCCATCTCCGGCTGCTGCGGGGTCACGAAGAACAGCACCAACGTGAGCACCGCGATCGCCCCGGCGACGCTGTACTGAGCCAGGGCGATGCGGCGGATGACCAGCGGTTTGCGGCTCGACGACGCCGACGTGATCATCACGCAGCTGCCGGCGGCGCAGGCGATCAGTGCCACCTGGCTGAGCATGCTGGAGACGTTGGGCCAGTGCAGGATCGTGTCGAGCAGCAGCGTGAGCGGCTCCCAGTTCAGTGCCGCGACCAAACCCAGACTGCCGAGTGCCACGATCATCGCTGCACTGACGAGTGATTGCTTGTTGACCAGTGCCCAACCGATACGCAGGCCGGTCGCCAGGCCGAGCAGGCCGGCGATTACCCAGATGATCAACCAAACGCCTCGCCGAGACGGATCTGGACGATCGAGGACCGGTCAGAAGGCAGCCGACCCAGCCGGTGGATCAGCAGCGCGGCGAAATCCTCGGCCTCCTGTTCGGCTTCCTCACCAGCCGGACCCATGCAGCCGGTCCGCTGATTCAGCATGTAGCCGATGAGGTCGGAACTCGCCAGCTCCATCGTGTCCCGGGCGGCTTCGACCACGGACACGCCTTCATGGCCGAGCACCAGGTGGCCGAGCTCGTGCGCGAGGGTCCGATCCCCGGCCGGAAGGCCCCGCTGCATGAGGAACACGTCGCGGTCGTTGTACTGGCGCCACTGTCCGCATACCCCGGCCGGGAGGTCTGCCATGGTCACCTCGATGGGGCGGCCACGATCTTCACTGACTGCATCGACGAGACGGGCAAGTGAGACTTCACCACGTCGCGGGGCCAAATCCAGCACCGAATTGACTGCGCGTGTGACACGGCGGCTCGCGGGCATGCCGAACCCCCTTTCACTGCGATTGGCACGGTTGCCATCAATTGTGCCGCAGTCCCGTTCCGTCAGGTCATAAATCGTGCAGTGCCGCTGCGGCGGACCACATGACCAGCGCGCGCCTGCCGGTACCCGACCAGCCCACCGGCACCGGTCAGGATGAGGATGCCGGTGAAGCCGGGGACGGCCACCGCCGCCACCTCACCGAGACCGGCTGCGCGCAGGTAGTCAGGATATCCGGCGCGGAATGCGGGTTCGGCGATGATCTCGTTCTTGGCGCCGAATGTGGTCGGTTGCGGTGACCGCACCGCCGGGACTTCCGCCGGGGCACTGACGACGACCGGGCTGTCGAGTTTCAGGGCGGGAAACGCGGGCGCGTCCAGCACGGGCGCCGACGGCAAGCTCGCCGCCGGCGTGGGCATGCGGTTCTGGCGTCCGAGGTTCATGCTCGGCACGACTTGCTGGCCCAGCATCGAAAGCGACGTCTGCATGAACGGCAGCGACGTCGCCACGTCGAGCGTCGCGTTGGTGAGGCCCGCGACCAAGTCGTACACCGGCTCGAAGTGGGCGAGCACGAAAACCGGAATAGCGGCCAGCTGAGCGAGCACCGGAATGTTCGACATGTCGGGGAGCTGCGGGAGCTGGTCCCACAGCGGCAATCTCGGTACCAGCGACGCCAGCGGAATCTTCGTCAGGTCCACGCTCTGGACGGTGCCGGTCGGACTCATGTGGACCGCCGAGGCCGGCAGGGAGAACGTCAGGCCCATCAGGTTGAGGGTGGTCGTCGGGGCAGGAGTCGTTTTGACGGGCACTGTGGTGGGCAACGTCGGCGATGCGGGACTGGCCGAACCGCTTCCGGAAGTGACGCCGCTCGGGACCGGGAGGGCGGGCAGGCCCGGCAGCGCAGGCAGGTGGGGAAAAGCCGGGAGGCCGAGGAGGCTCGGGATGTTGGGGAGACTGGGGAGCTGAAGGCTGGGGAGGCCCACCGCGGTCGCCGGCGCCGGGCCGGTCACGCCCGTCGGTTCGGTTGCCGCGGCCGGAGCGGGCTGGCTTGTCCCGCCCGTCGTCACGGGCGCCGCGGTGCCGCCCGTCGTCCCGGTTTCGGTCTGCTGCGTCGACGAGCCCGCCGACGGCTGGTGTTCGCCAGCGGCCGGGTTTGACGTTCCGGATTCCTCGGATCGCCCCGGCGAACTTCCCGAATTTTGTTTGCTGGGAGGATTGCTTTCGGATGCATTCTTGCCCGATTCACCGGTATTGCCCGGACTCCGGACACCGGTTTGCGAACCACCGGCAGCAACGCCGCCGGATGTGTCGCGCTTATCCTTCTTCGCGCCCGAACCGGTACTACCGGCAGCCGGCGCCTCGGACTGACCGTCGGCGGGCTTGGTCGCCCGCTCTGGGGTCCCATGCCCGTCACCAGCGGCTGAGCCACCACTGGGCTTCTTGGAGTCGTGATCACCACCGCCACTGTGGTCACTAGAGCCACTACCGGAAGCAGCAGAATCAGCGAAGGCGTTCGCGCCCCCCATGCCAGCGATCAACAGCCCAGATGCCATCAGAGCGGCAGCTGTAGCTATTCGTTGGCGTGGCGCCATCGTCCCCTCCGCTTTCATGGCATCAAAAACCCGCTCAGATGAATTCCGATTAATTGTCTCACAGCGGCCGGACTTTGTTTGCTGGATAAAGTAGCCAGAAATGTGGGAAATTCCACCCTGGAATTGCGGCCGAATTCGACGTGTGACCCGGTGACCGATTCCGGCCCACGGACGATAAGGTGACGTCACCATCGCAGCAAGATCGTGCACACGTGTCGAGGAGACCGGGAGGTCAGCGGAGAATGGGCCTGTTCAAGCGACGCAAGAGCCGGGCAACCCGCCGAGCCGAGGCGAAGGCGATCAAGGCGAAGGCAAAACTCGAGGCGAAGTTGTCCGCGCGGAACGAGGCCCGTCGCATCAAGGCGGACGGCCGTCGGCAAACGAAGCGGGACCGGGCCGGCGTCAAAGCCCAGCGCGACAGCGACAAGATGGCGCTCAAAGTTGCTGAAACCCAGCTGCAAGCGGCCCGCGAGGGCAAGCTGCTGTCGCCGACCAAGATTCGCCGGCTGTTGCTGGTGTCGCGAATCCTCACCCCCGTCGTCGTGCCGGTGGCGTACCGGGCGGTGATCGCCGCGCGCGGAGTCCTGGACCAGCGCCGCGCAGACCAGCTGGGTGTGCCGCTGAGTCAGATCGGCCAGTTCTCTGGCACCGGCGGCGCGTTGTCCGCGCGAATCGCGGGAGCCGAGCGCTCGCTGCGCCAGGTGGCCGAGAACAAGCCCAAGGACGCCGAGACCAAGCAATTCGTGACGACGCTGACGAGCAAGCTGGCCGACCTTTCCGCCGCGGTGACGGCTGCGGAGAACATGCCGGCTCCGCAGCGACGGACCGCGCACGCAGCCATCGACAACCAACTCAATGGCATCGACGCGGACGTCCTGGCCCGGCTCGGGGTGTCGTAACCGCTCGGAGGAGCATCCGCATGGCAGACGAGCAGAATTCCCCCGACGAGTCGCAGCCCGGCGTTCCGGCGAAAGAGGCACCGGCCGCGAAGGCACCGGCCAAGAAGGGCCCCGCCAAGAAGGTGCCGGCGAAAAAGGCCGCTGCCAAAAAGGTGCCTGCCAAGAACGTGCCTGCGAAGAAGACGCCCGCCAAGAAGGCCGCCACCACCGCCCCGGCCAAGAAGGCGCCCGCGAAGAAGGCTCCGCCCAAAGTCGCGCCACCGCAACCGCCGGCACCCGAACCCGAGACCCCGACTGCCGAGCCCCAGGCACCGGCCCCGCTGCCCGTCCTCACGCTGGCTCCGCCAGCTCCCCAGCGCTCCCGGGTGCCGGCGCGCGCGATCATCGCCGCGAGCGTGCTGGTCCTGCTCGTCGTGCTGCTGGTCCGACGCCGCGCCGCGGACTGACACCGCCCCTGAGATAATCAGCGGGTGACCATCGAACCCCGCGCCACCGCTGACCTCGTCGACGAGATCTATCCCGATGTCCGCAGCTGCGATCTGCAGCTGCAGAACTACGGCGGTCGAGCCATGTTCGCCGGCCGGATCACCACGGTGAAGTGCTTCCAGGACAACGCCCTGCTCAAGTCCATCCTGTCGACGCCGGGCGATGGCGGCGTCCTGGTGGTCGACGGCGACGGATCACTGCACACCGCCCTCGTCGGCGACATCATCGCCGGCCTGGCTCACGACAACGGCTGGTCCGGCGTCGTCGTCAACGGACCGGTGCGCGACGCCTCGACGCTGCGCACCATCGACGTCGGTATCAAGGCCCTGGGCACCAACCCCCGCAAGGGCACCAAAACCGGTGCCGGCGAGCGTGACGTCGAGGTCACCTTCGGCGGCGTCACCTTCGTCCCGGGCGACATCGCCTACTGCGACGAGGACGGTATCGTCGTCGTCTCCCCCTAGTCACAAACCGGACCCGCTTGCGGGCACGGCGAAAACCCCCAAAATCCTTTGATTCTGGGGGTTTTCGCGACTGTTGGGCACCGAACTACGCGTTCACGGCCACCCGGTGTTTCGTGAACTGCAGGCCCTGCTCGTCGACCTTGCCGTACCGGATGGTCCGCATGTCGAAGAAGTAGTTCTGCTTCAGCTTCCACGGCGCTTCCGAACCCGACTTGGGCAGGCTGTCCATGGCCCGCTTGAAGTAGCCGGGGGTGAAGTCCATGAATGGCAGCTCGTCGACGCTGTCACCCGGGTGCTGCGGCTCGACGCGGTCAAACCCGTTGGCGTCCATGTAGTTCAGCACGCGGCAGATGAATTCGGACACCAGGTCGGCCTTGAGGGTCCAGGACGCGTTGGTGTACCCGAAGGTGATCGCCATGTTCGGGACGCCCGACAACATGAGGCCCTTGTAGGTCATGCACGACGGCAGGTCGATCGGCTCTCCGTTGCGGTGCGCGACCGCGCCACCGAACAGCTGCATGTTCAAACCTGTTGCGGTGACGATGATGTCGGCCTGCAGCTCCTCGCCCGAGCTCAGCTTGATGCCATTCTCGGTGAAGGTCTCGATGGTGTCGGTGACGACGCCGGCCTTGCCTGAGCGGATGGCCTTGAACAGATCACCGCCCGGCGCCAAGCAGACTCGCTCGTCCCACGGGTTGTAGCGCGGGCTGAAGTGCTTGTCGTAGTCGAAGCCTTCGGGCAGGCGCCGGGTCGCCATCTGGCGCAGCGCCTTCTTGAACACGGCCGGGAACTTGCGGGCGAGCTGGTACTGCCCGGTGCTGTAACCGATCTGCTTCCAGCGGTTCACGAAGTGCGCCAGGTGCTTCGGCAGGTACTTGTTGGTCTGCTTGGCCACCGGGTCCTCGAGCGGCAGCGCGCCGATGTAAGTGGGCGACCGCTGCAGCATGGTCACGTGGCCGACGCCACCGTTCACGAGTGACGGGATCAGCGTGACGGCCGTTGCGCCGGAACCGATCACGACGACGTTCTTGCCGGTGTAGTCCAGGTCCTCGGGCCAGTGCTGCGGGTGCACGATCTGTCCCTTGAAGTCGGCAGCGCCCGGGAACTCGGGCGAGTAGCCCTCGTCGTAGTTGTAGTAGCCGCTACACACCGACAGGAACGACGCGGTGATCTGCTTTTCCTCGCCACCGGCGGTGATGTTGATGGTCCAGCGGTTGTCGGCGTCCGACCAGTCCACCGAGGTGACTTGCTGGCCGGTGCGGATGTGCTGCCGGATGCCGTTCTCGTCGGCGGCCTCGTTGATGTAGTTCCAGATCGACTGGCCATCGGCGATCGACTTGGCCGACTCCCACGGCTTGAACCGGAAGCCGAGGGTGAACATGTCCGAGTCGGAGCGGATGCCCGGGTACTTGAACAGGTCCCAGGTGCCACCGATGTTCTCCCGGCGCTCCAGGATCACGTAGCTCTTGGTGGGACAGCGGTCCTGGAGATGCCAGGCGGTGCTGATGCCGGAGATCCCGGCGCCGACGATGACAACATCGAAGTGTTCGATCATGGTACCGACGGTATCAACACGGTGTTGAGTAGGTCAACGGTGTGTTGAAAAACTCGACAAACTGTTAGTCTCAGCTGCGTGAGTACCGCCGCACAGACCCGGGCGCCCCGGGGCCGACGCGCGGCTCGACCCTCGGGTGACGACCGCGAAGCAGCCATTCTGGCCACTGCGGCGACCCTGTTGGAGCAGCGCTCGTTCTCGGAGATTTCCGTCGACGACCTGGCCAAAGGCGCCGGAATCTCGAGGCCGACGTTCTACTTCTACTTCCCGTCCAAGGAAGCGGTGCTGCTGTCGCTGCTCGACCCGCTGATCAAGCGTGCCGACACCGGCTTCGACGGCGCGCTCGAAGACATGCCGGCCGATCCCAAGCGGGCCATCCGGCACGGCATCGAGATCTTTTTCAGCTCGTTCGGTTCCCACCCGGCCACCGCCAAGGCGGGCGTCGAAGCGGTCAGAACGGTCCCCGAACTACGCGAGTTCTGGGCCGGCCTCATGCACAAGTGGATCACCCTGACCGCCGCCCTGATCACCGCCGAGCGCGCTCGCGGCGCGGCACCCGAGACGCTGTCCGCCCGGGACCTGGCGACCTCGTTGAACTTGATGAACGAGCGCATGATCATGGCCACCCTGGCCGGCGAGCCCGGGGCCGTCGCCCACGACGACGTCGTGAACACCCTCACCCATATCTGGCTGACCAGCATCTACGGCGCCGCCCAATAGCCGTCACCGGCCGCCGTGATGATCACTTCGTGAGGCCGCACCGCTACATTGCGTACGCCGGCAACTCGATCTCGTCGCTGAATTCGCGTCGAATCGCCCACTGCGCCAACGCCGGGACGTCCAGCAGCCTGCTGACCCGGTTGCGCGTCCACAGGCCCAATGAGGTTTTCGGGGCGAGGGCGGCAGCGAATGCCCGCGCCGATTTCTGTTTGCCTTCGATGAGCGCGCGGAGCCGCTGCTCGTAGCAGCGAAACGCCTCACGGTGGTCGCCGCCCGCCTTGTCGAGTTCCCCGGCGAGGACATAGGCCTGCAGCATCGCAAGTCCGGTCCCTTCGCCGGCGAGGAGCGACACACAACACGCCGCGTCGCCGATCAGCGCCACCCGGCCGTTCGACCAGCAGTCCATACTGATCTGGCTGACCCGATCGAAATACAGATCGCCGGCCCGATCCAGCTGGGCGAGGATCTGCGGGCATTCCCACCCGTCGGCTCCGAAAACCTGGCGTAGAACCGTTTTTCCGTCTCGCGTGTCGCCGAGTTCCGCCGGGGCCACCTGGTCGTCGGAAAAGACGAACAGGAACATGGTGCGATCGTTGCGCAGGGCAAACCGCGCCACCATCCGCCCGGCCTGCGCGTAGGCAAGGTAGACGAGTTCGTCGCGCGGCCGGTAGCCCTCGGTTTCGAATGCGGCCACCCAGTACCCCAGATTTTTCGTGAACGCCACATCAGGGCCGAAAACCGCACCCCTTACCGAGGAATGGATGCCATCGGCGCCGATCACCAGGTCGAACTCGCGGTGCCGGCCGCTCCCGAACGCGACCTGCACACCGTCATCACGTTGGTCGATCGCCGCAATGCGGTCGTTGAAGATCGTTTCCACGTCGCCGTCGATGGCTTCGTAGATCAACCTCGCGAGCTCGCCGCGCGGCACGCTGGTGAAGCGCCCGTCGAAGACCTGCCTGAACGGACCCACCCCGAAACCGCCTGTCTTGCGGCCACTTCGATCGAGCAGGCGCACTTCCTCGATCGCGTAGCCCGCCTGCCGCACTGCCGGCGCCAGACCCATTCGGTCGGCGATTGCATAACCCGCGCCCCAGAAGTCGATGACGTAGCCGCCGGTTCGCAACTGCGGGGCGGTCTCGATGAGCACCGGCTCGTGTCCAGTGCGCGACAACCAGTACGCCAGGGTCGGTCCAGCGATGCCGGCACCGCTGATCGCGATCTTCATGAGCGGGCGTCGAGCCGCAGCGCCACCATCGGCAACGGCGTATTGGTCGCGGTCACTTCGGTGCCGAGGGTCTGGTCGAGGACTCCCCTCAACCGTGCCCAGGCGCGCGGGTGGCGGCCGATGTAGGCGCCGAGCGCGCGGTCGGCGTCCGGCTGGTCCAGCACCCGCGCCGTCGCAGCCGCGGGCCGGTGGCTCCCGGCATAGACCCGCACCCGGGGGTTGACCACAATATTGCGGAACCACTGGGCTCTTCCACCGAAACCGGAAGCCACCACGTAGGTATCCGGTGCCGGGTGGTCGATGACTTCCAGGACGACGTGTCGGCGAGCCCCCGACGCGCGTCCGATGTGTTCCAGCATCAACATCCGCGAGCCGAACAGCGCGCCCGCGCCGGCCCGATAGATCCAGATCGGCGCACGCACGAAGCGACGGCACCGCAAGAGTCTCGCCCCGCCGGCGGCCAATGCGCCGCCATCACCAGTCGGCGGAGTGTGGGGGGTGGACATGGTGTTCCCTGCCTTTCTGTAGTGGTGGCGCGGGGCGGTCAGGTGCCGCCCGGCGGCCCGGCCAGACCGTCGCGGTAGATCGCGAAGACCTCCGTGGCCCAGCGGCCCATCCCGGCGGCCGTCAGCGGATCGACGCCGAGCACTTCGGCGAGGTGCCGGCGCAGGATCAGCACCGCCAGGTCGTTGACCATGAGGAAAGCGGCACGCACCGCAGGATCGTCGCCGGCGCCGGCAGCTCCCGCCGTCACCATCGCCGCCAGGGCGTCCTTGCTGATCTCGTACAGCCGCGCGAACAATGTCGAGCCCACGGCGCCGCCCGTGATCAGCAGGCGGCCGAGGTAGTCCGGGATGGCCGACTGCGGCGGCAGATACAAGGCAAACGCATCGAGCATCGTCGGCACCCCGGTCGACTGCAGGCTGGCCTCGCCGCCCTGCTTGGTCACCTGGGTCAGCAGCGCCTCCAGGGTGGCCAGGACATGGTTGTCGACCGCCTCCACCAGACCGTCCTTGGACCCGTAATGCCGTATCACCAGTGCCGCGGAGACGTCGGCCGCAGCGGCGATATCGCGCATCGTGACCGCGTCGGGACCGCGCTCGGCGAACATCCGCAACGCCTCGTCGCGAATTCTGGCCCGCGCCGTCCGATCATCCGCAGCAGGTAAACGCACGTTTACTAATGTAAACAATTGTTTAGCATACGACAAGCCCCTAGGCGCCATACGAACGTATGTGCGAAGCTGATCGAGTGTCAGACCTCCGAGCGGCAATCCTGCATGCCGACCTCGACTCGTTCTACGCATCGGTGGAGCAGCGCGACGATCCCGCGCTGCGCGGGCGGCCGGTGATTGTCGGCGCCGGCGTGGTGCTCGCGGCCAGCTACGAAGCCAAGGCCTTCGGGGTGCGCACCGCGATGGGCGGGCATCAGGCCCGTGACCTCTGTCCGCAGGCCATCGTCGTGCCGCCGCGGATGTCCGCCTACTCGGAGGCGAGTCGAGAGGTCTTCAGGGTCTTTGACGACACCACTCCGTTGGTCGAGCCACTGTCAGTGGACGAGGCCTTCCTGGACGTCAGCGGCCTGGGCCGGGTGTCCGGCACACCGGTGCAGATCGGCGCGCAATTGCGCGACGCGGTCCGCGAGCGGGTCGGGCTGCCGATCACGGTGGGGATCGCCCGGACCAAGTTCCTGGCCAAGGTCGCGAGCCGGGAAGCCAAGCCTGACGGGCTCCTGCTGGTGCCGCCGGACCGCGAGCTGGCATTCCTGCACCCGCTGCCGGTCCAACATCTTTGGGGCGTCGGGGCGAAGACCGCGGACAAGCTCCGCGAACACGGCATCGAGACCGTGGCCGACGTCGCCGCACTGACCGAGTCGGCACTGGGCGCCATGGTGGGTGCGGCAATGGGACGGCAGCTGTACGCGTTGTCGCACAACATTGACCGCAGGCGGGTCACCACCGGTGTCCGGCGCCGCTCGGTCGGCGCTCAACGGGCGGTGGGACGGCGTGGAAACACCATGTCCGACAACGACATCGACGCCATGGTGATCAACCTGGTCGACCGCATCACCCGCCGCATGCGCAGTAGCGGACGGACCGGGCGGACGGTGGTCCTGCGGCTGCGGTTCGACGACTACGGTCGCGCCACGCGTTCGCACACCATGCGCCGCGCCACCGCGTCTACCGAGGAAATCCTCACCGCGGCACGCGGATTGGTAGCCGCTGCGGGGCCGCTGATCGCCGAACGCGGGCTCACCTTGCTGGGGTTCTCGGTGTCGAACGTCGACAACGCCGGCACCGAACAGCTCGAGCTGCCATTCGACGGCGAGCCGGACACCGCCGCGGTCGACTGCGCCGTCGACCTGGTCCGCCACCGGTTCGGCAACGCGTGCCTGACGCGCGGGATGCTGGTCGGCGCAGACCCGGGCTGGGAGATGCCGATGCTTCCGGACTAACCGGTCCGGTACGTCCACCCCGCGTCGGCAACGCACTGCTGGATCGGAATCTTCATGTCGTCGGTCGTGATGAGGTGGTGCATGCAGTTCGAGTTGCCTGACCAGAACAGTTGCAGGTCCCCGGTGTCGTGGCACTCGATCCACTGCCCTTCGGCATCCTGCCGCCATTCGACCAGGTGATCCACTACGTGCAGCAGTTGCTGCTCGGTATCCAGCCGCAGATGGATCTGGAAGGTCAGGGCCACCCCGAGGTCTTCGAGCACCTGCCGCCAGTCCGGATCGCCGAACTTCCACTCGGCCACCAGGTCGACGCCCTCAGCAGCGCCGTCGCGGATCTGCCACGGGCGTGCCGGGCTGTTCAGCTGCAGCAGGCTGTCGCGAAATGTCACTGGCCGGGAATGATCTCGATGCTGAGTGCGATGTCGGACCCCCGGGTGTCGGCAACTCGCACCATCGCGTGGCGAGACTTCGCCCCGGTGACCACGGTGCACGTCTGAGCGGCCCCAACCTTGCCCTCGAGACCGCCATCGCAGACCACGGAGTCGATATGCGATGTGGTCTGGCTGCTCAGTTTGTTCTTGACCGCCGTCTCCAACTGGTCTTTGGACATGGCGGTCACCTGGGAACCAACGTGCAGCGAGCACGAGGCCAGGAGGCCGGCGGCAGCCAACGCGGCGACCCGACGCGTCTTCGATCGAAGGGCCATGCTTACGGAGTATGCCCGCACGCGAGGCTCAGAACTGCGCAACCACGAAACCCGATAGCAGCACCAGGAAACCGCCGACCTCACCGAGGATCAGCGCAACCATCCCGGCATGCAGACCGACGCTCGAGTGCTCGAACTGGTTGGTGGTGTCGCGCCGGAGCCCATGCTGGATGTACGCGGCAATCGCGACGACGAAGAAGAACACCAAAACCATTGCGGCGGTGAGGTTCACCCACGACGGCCAGGCACTGAGCTGCACGAACACCGCGACCAGCAGGGTCGAGAACGAGTACATCAGCGCGGCCCGGTGCGCGATGTCCACATAGGGGTGCGCCAGATGGTCGGGGCCCGTGGCCATCTGCCGGTACTTCCAGATGCCGAGGATCAAGGCCAACAGGAAGATCAGGCCGGCAGCGAAAAGCGTGACGGCGGTGGCGGTACCGAGAAGCATGGGGCCGACGCTACGCGCCGGTCCACGACAGCAACCGATCGACCGGCCAGGTGTTGACGATCCGCTCCTGCGGCACACCGGCATCCAGTGCCCGCTGCGCCCCATAGCCGAGGAAGTCCAACTGGCCGGGCGCATGCGCGTCGGTGTCGATCGAGAACAGGCAACCGGTGTCCAACGCCAGGTTCAGCAGTCGGCTCGGCGGGTCGCGCCGTTCCGGCCGCGAATTGATCTCTACCGCAATACCATTGGTGGCGCACGCTTCGAATACCGCCGCCGCGTCGAATTTCGATTCCGCCCGGATGCCGCGCGAGCCTTCCACCAAGCGGCCGGTGCAGTGCCCCAATATGTTCGCCTGGCCGCCGGACACCGCGCTGACCATACGTCGGGTCATCGCCGCGGCATCCATGGACAGCTTGGAGTGCACACTCGCCACCACCACGTCCAGCCGTTCCAGCAACTCGGGTTCCTGATCCAGCGAGCCGTCGTCGAGGATGTCGACCTCGATGCCGGTAAGGATGTGCATCGGCTCGAAGCGGTCACGGATTTCGTCGATGATGTCCAGTTGCTGCCGGAGCCGGTCCGCACTCAGCCCGTTGGCTACGGTCAGCCGCGGCGAGTGGTCGGTCAGTGCGCAGTACTCGTGACCCAAACGCTGTGCGGTAGCCATCATTTCGCTGATCGGCGCCGATCCGTCGGACCAGTTGGAGTGCAGGTGCAGGTCCCCCTTCAGCGCCGTACGCAGCTCGGCGCCGCCCAAATCGGCTGCGGCGGAACGCAGCTGGACCAACGCATCGGGCTCACGACCCGCCCACGCCTGGGAGATCACCGCGGCGGTCTTGGGCCCGACGCCGGCCAGCTGCTGCCAGCCATTGGTGCGGCCCAGCTTTTCGCGCTGCTCCGGACTCAGCGCCTCAATTACGTCGGCGGCTTTGCGGTAGGCCATGACGCGGCGCGATTCTTCGCGCGCGCGGTCCTTGTAGAAGGCGATCTCCCGCAGCGCGTCCACCGGATCCATGGCGTCCAGTCTGCCAACGCATCGGGGAAACTCACAGGAATTAGTCGACGGTCTTGACTAGTTTCACTAAGCGTGCGATTCGCCTTCAAAACCTCACCGCAAGACACCACCTGGTCGGACATGCTCGCCGTCTGGCAGGCCGCCGACGATATCGACGCCTTCGACTCCGGTTGGACCTTCGACCACTTCTATCCGATCTTCTCCGACTCCAGCGGCCCGTGCCTGGAGGGCTGGGTCACGCTGACCGCGCTGGCCCAGGCCACCACCCGGCTGCGGGTCGGCGTGCTGGTGACCGGCATTCACTACCGGCACCCGGCTGTCCTGGCCAACATGGCGTCAGCGTTGGACATCGTGTCGGGCGGCCGCCTCGAACTGGGAATCGGCGCCGGCTGGAACGAGGAGGAGTCCGGCGCCTACGGCATCGAGCTGGGCTCCGTCAAAGAGCGGTTCGACCGCTTCGAAGAGGCCTGCGCTGTGCTCAAGGGGCTCCTCACTCAGGACACGACGACGTTCGACGGGAAGTTCTACCAACTGAAGGACGCCCGCAACGAGCCGAAGGGGCCGCAGCAGCCGCACCCGCCATTCTGCATCGGCGGTAGCGGCGAGAAGCGCACCCTGAAAATCACCGCCAAATACGCCGATCACTGGAACTTCGTCGGTGGTCCGCCCGAGGAGTTCGCCCGCAAGCGCGACGTCCTCGCCGCACATTGCGCCGATATCGGCCGCGATCCCAAGGAGATCACGTTGTCGGCCCACGTCCGGCTCGGCCAGGATCGGGACTACCGCAAGGTGGTCGACGAGGCCGCAGGCCTGGGTGCCGAAGGCCTGGATCTGGCGATCATCTACATCCCCCAGCCGCATGACCCCGCCGTACTCGAACCACTTGCCGAGGCGATCCGCGACTCCGGTCTGCAGACAGCCTGAGATACGGAAACCGCCCGGAGCCGAGAAATCGGTTCCGGGCGGGCGTGGGTTCTTAATTATCGCGAAGTCACAAATTGGTAACGATCAGCAAATTCGCTGACGTTACCGCCGGCCGCACGTGGCCGAAGCGGTCGATCAGTCGCTAGACGCCGAAGCGGACCATGTCCGCCGCGGTGACCAGACGCTCGTTCTTGGCCGGAAACTCGCGGCTCTTGACCGGGTGGCGGAACAGGGACCAGGCAATACGGCCCATGCGCGAACGCGAAATCGGGTTGTTGTACACGGTGATCACTCCTGCGGTCGGCGATTGGTTGCACCGTGGGGCCAGACTAACGCAAGGCCCTCGCGATTTCATTACAACGCCGGTCACCGGCAAACGTCCGGAGGCGCGCCGAAAGTAACTGCGGCGTGTCTGGTGTGACTGATGTGATTCATGTTGCGCGATAAGTCCTTAAAGCCCTCTTAAGTTAAGAGATTGAACTCCCCCCAAGTGACCCACGAGACAATATGAGCTACATCACTTTTCGAATCAGACAGGGAGTTCGCGCGGCTTCCGGAACACATCGTCGAGCGTGACGGTGCGCAGGTTGCGTTCCTTCAGCAGATCGACCAGTTGGCCATAAACGTGCGTCACCGGCAGGTGGTTCAGGTGTCCGATGACCACCGTCTGCTCGGTGAAGTACTTGCCCGCCATCTTGAGGATGTAGTCCTCGGTCACGATGTTCTCGTCACCCAGCGATCCCGTCCACATCGTCGGCGTCGAGTAGCCGAGCTCCGCGGCGATCCGGTCGACGATCGCGTTGTGGCTGCCATAGGGCGGCCGGAAGTACGGCCGGGAGTCGACGCCGAAGGTCGACTGCAGGAACTTGTGGTTGCGCTCCAGCTGGTCGACGATCTCGTCCTTCGACAGTTTCGCCAGGTCCGGATGTGACCAAGTGTGGTTGCCCAACTGAATCTGCCCCGACTCGACCAACGGCAGCATCAGGTCCCGATTCTCGGTCCACGACTGATACCTGCCGTTGACGAAGTAGGTGAGCCGCATCCCGGTGTCGCGCGCCAGTTTGGTGTACGCGCGCACCACCTCGGAACTCACGCCGTCGTCGAGCGTGATCGCGACTCGATTGCCGGCCACACCCGGCAGGCTGCTGAGTTCGCCGCCACCGGGCAACGCCAACTCCATGCCGCGCCTGACCGGTTCCGCCGGCGCCTTCGGCGGCGCCGCGGCCACGCTGGTGGCCGGACCGTCGACAGCGCATCGCGCCAGGCCGACCCCGGCGACCACCGAGGCCGACAAGCCCACCAAAAAGCGTCGCCGGCTCAGCTCGGAGCCGGCGAACAGGGATCCGGGGGTAGTGGAGTAGTTCGCCATAAGTATTCAGTTCTGGTCGATCGAGACCCGAACCGACTCATTGTGCAACTTTCGTAACACCAGCCTCACACGACACACCCGGATGTATCGAGCTGTTACCAAGGCCATTGACTGAACGCCCACACCGGGGAAGGCAGGTGGGCGCAGAAAGCAGTTCGCCGGCCCCAGGAAACCTGGGACCGGCGAACGGAATGCCTAACTCAGCGCTGTGTCATCGGCTCTTCGCGCAAGCGCTCAGCGCTGAGGCGCAGCTGTCGGCTTGATCGGCTTCGGCAGCGCCGACTCACCCATCAGGTAGCGGTCGGCACCGGCGGCCGCGGCGCGACCCTCGGCGATGGCCCACACGATCAGCGACTGGCCGCGGCCCATGTCACCGGCTACGAACACGCCGGGCACAGTGGTCTGGAAGTCGTTGTCCCGGGCCACGTTTCCGCGGTCGGTCAGCTCCACACCCAGCTCGGTCAGCAGGCCTTCGCGCTCCGGGCCGACGAAGCCCATGGCCAGGAAGACGATGTCCGCCGGGAGTTCGAAGTCCGAACCCTCGACCTTCTCGAACCGGCCGGCCTTCATCACGACCTCATGCACCTTCAGTGCGGACACCTTGCCGTCGGTGCCCAGGAACTCCTCGGTGTTGACCGAGAAGACGCGCTCGCCGCCCTCTTCGTGTGCCGAAGACACCCGGAACATCAGCGGGTAGGTCGGCCACGGGGTCGACTCGGCGCGCTCCTCCGGCGGACGCGGCATGATCTCGAACTGGTGGACGCTCTCGGCACCCTGCCGGTGCGCGGTGCCCAGGCAGTCAGCGCCGGTGTCACCGCCACCGATGATGACGACCTTCTTACCCTTGGCCGTGATCGGCGGCTGGCCGTCCGGTCCGAGGACGTCGTCGCCGAGCTGAACGCGGTTGCCCCACGGCAGGTACTCCATGGCCTGGTGGATGCCGTCGAGCTCGCGGCCCGGGATCGGCAGGTCACGCCATGCGGTCGCGCCGCCGGCCAGGACCACCGCATCGAAGTCTTCCTGCAGCTGCTCGACGGTGAGGTCGACGCCGACGTTGACGCCGGTGCGGAACTGCGTACCCTCGGCCGCCATCTGCTCCAGACGACGGTCGATGTGCCGCTTCTCCATCTTGAATTCCGGGATGCCGTAGCGCAGCAGGCCGCCGATGCGGTCGGCCCGCTCGAAGACGGTCACGTCATGTCCGGCGCGGGTGAGCTGCTGGGCAGCGGCCAGACCGGCCGGTCCGGAACCGACGACGGCGACCGTCTTGCCGGTCTTCACGTCCGGAACCATCGGCTTGACCCAGCCCTTGTCGAAGGCGTTGTCGATGAGCTCGACCTCGACCTGCTTGATGGTCACCGGGTCCTGGTTGATGCCGAGGACGCACGACGCCTCACACGGTGCCGGGCACAGCCGCCCGGTGAACTCCGGGAAGTTGTTGGTGGCGTGCAGGCGCTCGATGCCGTCACGCCAGCGGTCCCGGTACACCAGGTCGTTCCACTCGGGGATCAGGTTCCCCAGCGGACAACCGTTGTGGCAGAACGGGATACCGCAGTCCATGCAGCGCGAAGCCTGGACCTGCAGGGTCTCCTTCGAGAACTCCTCGTAGACCTCTTTCCAGTCCTTGAGGCGCAGGTCGACCGGCCGGCGAACCGGGGTCTGACGGTGGGTGTGCTTGAGGAAGCCGTTCGGATCAGCCACGAGCGGCCGCCATGATCGCTTCGCCGACGTCCTCGCCGGCGGCCTCGGCCCCGGCGATCGCCTCAAGTACCCGCTTGTAGTCGCGCGGCATCACCTTGATGAACTGCTCCTTCTGATTCTGCCAGTCGGCCAGAATCCGCTGTCCCACAGCCGATTCCGTTCCATCGACATGAGCGGTGATGATCTCGTGCAGCCACAGTTCGTCCGTGGCGTCCAGCGCATCGAGATCGACCATCTCGCCGTTGATGTTGCCCGGCAAGGCACCCTGCGGGTCGTACACGTAGGCCATCCCGCCGGACATACCTGCGGCGAAGTTACGGCCGGTCGCACCGAGGATGACCACCTTGCCACCGGTCATGTACTCGCAGCCGTGGTCACCGACGCCCTCGACGACCGCGTGGGCACCCGAGTTACGCACCGCGAACCGCTCGCCCACCACGCCGCGCAGGAAGGCCTGGCCGCTGGTGGCGCCGAACAGGATCACGTTGCCGCCGATGATGTTGTCCTCGGCCACGTAACCCGCCGGCGCGTTCTTCGACGGCCGCACCACGAGGCGTCCACCCGAAAGACCCTTACCGACATAGTCGTTGGCGTCGCCATTCACCCGGAGCGTGATGCCCTTCGGCAAGAAGGCGCCGAAGCTGTTACCGGCCGAGCCGTCGAACGTGATGTCGATGGTGCCGTCCGGAAGACCTTGGCCGCCATGAACCTTCGTGACCTCGTGGCCCAGCATCGTGCCGACGGTGCGGTTCACGTTGGTGATCTTCATCGCGAGGCTCACCGGCACCTTGGACTCGATGGCGTCCCGGCACTCGGCGATCAGCTGCTGGTCGAGCGCCTTGTCCAGACCGTGGTCCTGGCTCGACGTGCAGTACAGATCCTGCTTCATGAAGGCCGACTCCGGTTCGTACAGCACCGGGGTCAGGTCCAGCTTCTGCGCGCGCCAGTGCGCGATGGCCTTGCTGGTGTCCAGCGCGCCGACCTGACCGACCATCTCGTTGATGGTTCTGAAACCAAGTTGGGCCATCAACTCCCGGACCTCTTCTGCGATGAACAGGAAGAAGTTCTCGACGAATTCCGGCTTGCCGGTGAAGCGCTCGCGCAGCACCGGGTTCTGGGTGGCCACACCCACGGGGCAGGTGTCGAGGTGGCAGACGCGCATCATGATGCAGCCCGAGACCACCAGCGGCGCGGTGGCGAAACCGAACTCCTCGGCACCGAGCAGCGCGGCGATCACCACGTCGCGACCCGTCTTGAGCTGGCCGTCCACCTGCACGACGATGCGGTCGCGCAGACCGTTGAGCAGCAGGGTCTGCTGCGTCTCGGCCAGACCCAGTTCCCACGGAGCACCCGCGTGCTTCTGCGAGGTCAGCGGGGTCGCGCCGGTACCACCGTCGTGGCCGGAGATGAGCACCACGTCGGCATGGGCCTTGGACACCCCGGCCGCCACCGTTCCCACACCATTTTCGGACACCAGCTTCACGTGGATGCGGGCCTCGGGGTTGGCGTTCTTCAGGTCGTGGATCAGCTGCGCCAGATCCTCGATCGAGTAGATGTCGTGGTGCGGCGGCGGCGAGATCAGACCGACACCCGGGGTCGAGTGCCGCACCTCGGCCACCCACGGGTACACCTTGTGCCCCGGAAGCTGACCGCCCTCACCGGGCTTGGCGCCCTGGGCCATCTTGATCTGGATGTCGGTGCAGTTCGTCAGGTAGTGCGACGTGACACCGAAGCGGGCCGACGCGACCTGCTTGATGGCACTGCGCCGCCAGTCGCCGTTGGCGTCCCGGTCGAAGCGCTCGACGTTCTCGCCGCCCTCGCCCGAGTTCGACCGTCCGCCAAGGCGGTTCATGGCGATGGCCAGGGTCTCGTGGGCCTCGGCCGAGATCGAGCCGTAGCTCATCGCGCCCGTGGAGAACCGCTTGACGATCTCGCTGGCGGACTCCACCTCGTCGATCGAGATCGGTTCGCGCACACCGTCTTTGAACGTGAACAGACCACGCAAGGAGGCCATGCGCTCGCTCTGGTCGTCGACCAGCTTGGTGTACTCCTTGAACACCGAGTACTGCCCGGTGCGGGTGGAGTGCTGCAGCTTGAACACCGTGTCCGGGTTGAACAGGTGGTACTCGCCCTCACGGCGCCACTGGTACTCGCCACCGACCTCGAGCTCGCGGTGCGCCCACTCGTCGGGCCGGTCCAGGTAGGCCAGGTTGTGTCGCGCTGCGACGTCGGCCGCGATGTCGTCGAGGTCGATACCACCGGTCGGACAGGAGATGCCGGTGAAGTACTCGTCGAGCATCCGCTGGTTCAGACCGACGGCCTGGAACAGCTGGGCGCCGGTGTAGGAGGCCAGCGTCGAGATGCCCATCTTGGACATCACCTTCAGCACGCCCTTGCCGGCGGCCTTGACGTAGTTGGCCTTGGCCTGGTCGCTGGTCAGGCCGGTGATGACACCGCGGTCCACCATGTCGTCGATGGTCTCGAACGCCATGTACGGGTTGATGGCGGCGGCACCGACACCCACCAGCATGGCCATGTGGTGCACCTCGCGGGCGTCACCGGACTCGACCACCAGGCCGACCTGGGTGCGGGTGCGTTCCCGAACCAGGTGGTGGTGGACGGCCGCCGTCGACAGCAGCGACGGGATCGGCGCGAGCCATTCGTTGGACTCGCGGTCCGACAGCACGATGATTCGCGCGCCGTTGCGGATGGCCTGCGACACCTTGGTGCGCACATCCTCCAGGGCGCGGCGCAGGCCGGCACCGCCGTCGGCGACGGGGTACAGGCAGCTGACGACCGCAGCGCGCATACCGTGCTTGCGGCCCCGGATCTCGTGGTCGGGGTCGACGCAGATCAGCTTGGACAGCGCGCCGTTGCGCAGGATCGGCGACGGCACGACGATCTGCCGGCACGAGTTCTCGTCCGGGTTCAGCAGGTCACCCTCGGGGCCGATGACGCCCGAGAGGCTGGTCACGACCTCTTCCCGGATGGCGTCCAGCGGCGGGTTGGTGACCTGCGCGAACAGCTGCTGGAAGTAGTCGTAGAGCATCCGCGGCCGCTGCGAGAGCACAGCGATCGGCGTATCGGTACCCATGGAGCCCAGCGCCTCCGCGCCGGTGCGGGCCATGGGCACGATCAGCTGGGTGACCTCTTCGTTCGTGTAACCGAACGCCTGCTGCCGCAGGACCACGCGGTGGTGCGGCATCTTGACGTAGTCGCCGGGAGGCAGGTCGTCGATATGGAACAGACCGTTGTCGAGCCACTCCTGGTAGGGGTGCTCGGCGGCCAGCTTCGACTTGATCTCTTCGTCGTCGACGATGCGACCCTCGGCCATGTCCACGAGGAACATGCGGCCCGGCTGCAGGCGCATCTTCTTGACGACGGTCGATGGGTCCAGGTCCAGGACGCCGGCCTCGGAGGCCATGACGACCAGGCCGTCATCGGTGACCCAGATACGCGACGGACGCAGGCCGTTGCGGTCCAGGACCGCGCCCACGATGGTGCCGTCGGTGAAGCAGACCGACGCCGGGCCGTCCCACGGCTCCATGAGCGACGAGTGGTACTGGTAGAACGCCCGCCGGGCGGGGTCCATGGTCTCGCTGCGTTCCCAGGCCTCGGGGATCATCATCAGCACCGCGTGGTGCAGCGGACGTCCACCCAGGTGCAGCAGCTCGAGCGCCTCGTCGAACCGCGCGGTGTCCGAGGCGCCCGGCGTACAGACCGGGAAAATCTTGTTCAGGTCGTTGTGGTACCCGAACACGTCGGTGTGGATCAGCGCCTCGCGGGCCCGCATCCAGTTCTCGTTGCCGTTGACGGTGTTGATCTCACCGTTGTGGGCGACCCGGCGGAACGGGTGCGCCAGCGGCCACGACGGGAACGTGTTGGTCGAGAACCGCGAGTGCACGATGCCCAGCGCGCTGGTCATGCGCTCGTCCTGCAGGTCCAGGTAGAACGCCTTGAGCTGCGGGGTGGTGAGCATGCCCTTGTAGACGATGGTCTTGCCCGACAGGCTCGGGAAGTACACGGTCTCGCGACCGGGGCCGTCCTGACCCGGGCCCTTGGTACCCAGCTCGTGCTCGGCGCGCTTGCGGATCACGTAGACCCGGCGCTCGAGGGCCATGTCGGACGCACCGGCGATGAAGATCTGACGCAGCGTCGGCATGGCGTCGCGCGCCAGAGCACCCAGCGACGAGTCGTCGAACGGCACGTCGCGCCAGCCCAGGACCTGGAGGCCCTCGGCTTCGACGATCTTCTCGACGGCCTCGCAGGCCAGATTGGCGTCGCGGGCCGACTGCGGCAGGAAGGCGATGCCGGTGGCGTAGCTGCCCTCGGCGGGCAGCTCGAAGCCTTCCTCCGCGCACACGGCGCGGAGGAACGCGTCGGGAATCTGCAGCAGGATGCCCGCGCCGTCGCCGGTGTTCGGCTCGGCACCTGCAGCACCGCGGTGCTCCAGGTTCAGCAGTGCGGTGATCGCCTTGTCGACGATGTCACGGCTGCGACGTCCATGAATGTCCGCGACCATCGCGACGCCACAGGCGTCGTGTTCGTACGCGGGGTTGTACAGCCCGACCTTGCTAGGCCCGCCGTGCTGCGGCGTCATTCCCACCTAACCCTTCACCATCTTCTTTACGAAGCATCGCTTGACCGCCGCTTTTCAGCGGCGCCAGCGGACTGAGCGACGGTATGCCAGCGTGCAGCACTGAACGACGGGCCGTCCCGCTCGCCTCGATTGAGACAAAACGATATGACAAACCCGGCCTGACATGCCAACTTAGGCAGACCTAATGAGGTTGCTGCGACTGTGGTCGACAACACTCTGAAGCTACCGGTCGGTAGGTCCAATTGTATTGGAGCCCTTGCGGTTTCGCCAATCGATTCCGGTCACATCCAGACGGGGACCGCCCGCACCACTGGCCACAACACCCGATAGCTATTTGCTGAAAATCACATTTGCGCAGGCTGTTACCAAATATTTATTTGCTACAAAGATTGCTCAGATTCTTAGATTCGCCGCCTGCCACCGAGCAACCTCCGGTCACCTTTGGGCGGCTGTTCAGCAACGAGCGGCGGTTCCGCCGCCCATCGGTGAGACGCTCGAACTGCGGTTTGCTGACCCGGCGTTTTCGATTCGAAGTGGAGGGTTTGACCAAATGAGTGCTCCCACGATGACACACAAGCTGGCGGCGGAGGCCGTCGGCACGTTCTGGCTGGTGCTCGGCGGCTGCGGAGCCGCGGTGTTCGCCGCCAACCCGAGTGAACACACCTCGGTGGGCATCGGATTCCTCGGTGTCGCAATCGCTTTCGGCCTGACAGTGCTCACGGGCGTGTACGCGTTCGGCTCCGTGTCCGGCGGTCATTTCAACCCGGCCGTCACACTGGGCGCCGCCCTGGCCCGCCGCATCGAATGGAAGGCCCTGCCGGCGTACTGGATCGCCCAGGTCGTCGGCGGTCTGGTCGCCGGCGGGGTGATCTACTGGGTCGGCACCGGTCAGCCAGGCTGGAGCGCCACCGGGAACATGGCCGCCAACGGGTTCGGCGACCATTCACCGGAACATTTCGGCCTCACCTCGGTGATCATCATCGAGATCGTGCTGACCGCGATGTTCCTGCTGGTGATCCTGGGCTCCACCGACGCCCGGGCACCCAAGGGATTCGCCGGCCTGTCCATCGGACTGTCCCTGACCCTGATCCACCTGATCTCGATCCCGATCTCCAACACGTCGGTCAACCCGGCCCGCTCCACCGCCGTCGCGTTCTTCAACGGGAACGGGGCGCCGACGCAGCTCTGGGTGTTCTGGCTGGCACCGCTGGTCGGGGCCGCGGTCGCCGGCGTCGCCTACCCGCTGCTGTTCGGTAAGGCCTCGGACTAGATCGGGGCTCGATTCCCACAAATTTGGGATCGCCTGGCGCGCAACGCATATCGGATTGCGCGCCAGGCCACTGCCGTGGCAGGTCAGCCGAACAGAAGCGCGGCTTCCTCGTAGCGCCGCTGCGGAACGGCCTTGAGCTTGCCAAGGGCCTCCGCAAAGCTCACATGGTCGATCTCTGTGCCCTTCAGCGCCACCATCGTGCCCCAGCACCCGTCAACCACAGAGTCGATCGCCGCCATGCCCAGCCGGGTGGCCAGGACCCGATCGAACGCTGACGGCACGCCGCCGCGCTGGATGTGGCCAAGGATGGTTGCGCGGGTCTCGATGCCGGTACGGGCTTCGATCTCCGGGGCCAGCTGATCTGCGATCCCACCGAGCCGCGGACGGCCGAAGGCGTCCAGCCCACGCTCGGAATGCGGGGACTCCATGTGTTCGGGAACGAACCCTTCGGCCACCACTATCAGTGGCGCCCGTCCGCGGGAGTGTGCGCCCTTGGCCCACTGGACGATCTGCTCGATACCGATCTTCTGCTCGGGGATGAGGATGGCGTGGGCACAGGCCGCCATGCCGGCGTGCAACGCGATCCAGCCCGCGTGCCGGCCCATCACCTCGGCGATCATGCAGCGGTGGTGCGACTCGCCGGTGGTGCGCAGCCGGTCGATCGCTTCCGTGGCAATCTGCACGGCGGTGTCGAAACCGAACGTGTAGTCCGTGGCGTCGAGGTCGTTGTCCACCGTCTTCGGCACGCCCACGATCTTCAGACCGGCGTCGCTCAGCCGCTTGGCTGCAGCCAACGTGCCCTCGCCGCCGATGGCGATGATCGCGTCGATGCCGAGCCGATCCAGGTGCGCCTTGATGACCTCGGGACCACCGCCGTTGTCGAACGGGTTGGTGCGTGAGGTGCCCAGGATGGTGCCGCCCTGCTTCGCGATACCGCGGATCGCCGTACGGGGAAGATCGATGATGTCGGCCTCGACCACGCCGCGCCAGCCGTCCAAGAATCCAACGAACTCGTGACCGTAGACGGTAATGCCTTTGAGCACGGCGCCGCGGATCACCGCATTCAAACCGGGGCAGTCGCCACCGCTGGTCAGAATTCCTATTTTCATGTTTCGACTCAGATCGTAGGAGAGGGTTTACCGGAGCATCACGCTGTCCTATTGCGGCGCAACATCTTTGAAACGCCGCTACTTGTTGTTCTGCGGCGGCGAGGTGCCGTCGGCGAAGCGTCGTGATCCCGTCGAACACCATCCTGCCGCGCAGCCGACGGGGGAAGTCCCCGTCGGCTGCGTCGGACAGCGTCTGGTTGATGCGGGTAAGGGCAAGGGCCTCAGCAGAATTCAACTGTCCGGCCCGAGCGGGCCGGCCGGGCGCGGGGCGTGCCCGCGGACCCGGCCAGCGCTGAATCAGGCCGCGTAGACCACGAAGAACTTGCGGATCCGTTCCTGGATTTCCCAGGTTCCCTTCCACCCGACCGGGAAAAAGGCGGCAGATCCAGCCTCCAGGGTGACGGGGGCCGTGCCGTCCTGGGTGATGACCATGCGTCCTTCGAGGACGTGGATGGCTTCGCCCCGCTCGGTGAACTCCCAGCGGGAAAGACCCGGCTGGGCCTCCCAGACGCCGGAACGGATGCCGTGGTCTTCGTCGATGAAGGGAACCGAAGAACGCACTCCGATCGGGTCGCCCAACACCTCGGCCGACGGCTGGCCGAGCAGAGTCTCTTCGAGCTGCTCTCCGAAGCGGTCAACGGGCCGGAAGGTCTGGTTCATGGGGTTTGATTACCTTTCTGCTTACCGAATGGAGGCACGGTGCCCCCGCGGTGGTCCTGACAAGATTCAGGCGAGTTGGGCCGTCACAGCCCGGGTCATTCGAGGTTGGCGTGCCGAAGCCACAGCTCTTCGGCCTGAATATCGGCGTGATCCCACAGCGACTGGAACACCGCGTCGGTGACGACAAACAGCACCTGTTCGAACAACGAACCGGCGTACTGCTGCGAGGCGTTGGAACCGTGATCGGTCTTCTGCGCGGCGGGGATGATCACCACCGCATCGCAGAGCGCGGCCAGCGGCGAATCCGCGTTGGTCGTGAACGCCGCTACCCGGGCACCCGACTTCTTCGCCGTTTCAGCCGACTTCACCACGCCCGAGGTCGTACCCGACCCGGAGGCGACCAGAAGCAAATCCCCCGCACCGATCGCCGGTGTGGTGGTGTCGCCGGCGACATGCACGTTCAAGCCGAGGTGCATCAGCCGCATCGCAGCCATCCGCAACACCAGCCCACTACGGCCTGCCCCGGCGGCGAACACGCGTGCCGACTCCGTCAGAAGCCGAGCGAGATCAGCGACCTGCTGCACATCGACTTTGGCCGCGGTACCCGTGATCTCGTCACCGACAAGCGACAAGTTCCGGACGAGCACATCCCCGGTTACTCTCGCGCCGAGATCGGTTGTGACAGTCATATTTTCATCTCCTCGTACAGCGATGGCCTCGACACCTATCGTGCGGTCGTTCACGGGTGGGGGGAACGCCAATTTGGGATGGTTCGATCTACCCGTTTGTGTAGGCGGCGGCGTACGCACCCCTGGTGGCCATGGACCCGGTAACACGCCGCGGCGTGGGGTCGGCGCCGAACGCCTCCCCGAATAGCCGGTTCCCGGCCCTACTTTCAGCTCCCAGCAACGTCCCAGAATGTGACCCTTGACACACCCGCAGGCGGGGTGTTCCATTCATACCGGTGAACAACGTGTCTTGTAAGGAAACATTGGCGGTCATCGTCAGAGCCGCCGCGAGGGACGTTCGATTGCCACATGCCGGTAACTCCGCCACGAGACAGCCGACATCCGCTGAATCACCAATTCGGCGCTCACGGCCTTCTGGCATTTCCCGATGCCGGGCGGAATCGCGACTCACCGCTTCAGGAAGAGGTAAATTGCCATGAATCCAGCGCTCGACGCACGAATTCACACCATGTTCATGCGGGATGTCATCATCGCCTCCACACTCGCGGCAGCGATGTGGGCGACATTGATATTCGTGTTCACCGCCGCTTTCAGCGTCATCGACAGCACCGCCGTCAAAGCAATACTCGCAATTGCGTTCGCTGTCTTGGGCGTATTCAACTCAATGGGACTATTGTCCATGAGCCGTCGTTACAAGATCGAGCGTGAGCATGTGTATGGCGAGGATATCCATCACATCGATGCGAATCGCCAGGCCCGGAAGGCCATTCGGAATTCCCGCCAGGCGACCCGCTCTTTGGCAACGAGCCCAGCATGACAAGCGCCACGTCAACGTCGACGAGGCAAAGCGGCGCTGGACAATTCATCGATGCCGCGACTTTGATCGGTCTGCTGTTCATCACATTGTTCGTCACCACATTCGTCTTCGCGCAGGCAGACGAGGCGCCGAGCGCGGAGCAGACGAAAACCATCTCGCAGCTCAATATCAGCCCGGCCGAAAAACGACAGTTCGAACTCATGAAGTCCAAGGGCATGGTAGACGATGCCACGGCCACAGAACTCGTCAAGAACAACACGCCGAGCAACAACAAGTACTCAATCGAATGGCTTCCGTTGATCGGTATCACCGCGTTGGCAGCGGCGTACCTGGCATTTGTTTATCTCATGTCATTCCGCGAATACGGCGAAGTCATCACGGCCAGGTTTGGACCGCGATTCCAACGAGACGAGGAATCATGAACTTTTGGACTCTTCTTGAAAACGGCGCCTGGGTTCTGTCCGCGCTCGTGGCCAGTTGGTTGCTGTACGACGCATACCGCGTCGGCCGCGACTACGACGAGGACTTCCTCGTCCACACCGTCGAGGATCTCGGCGAGGACGCGGAATGGCAGCACGCGACCGCCGAGTCGCATGACACAGAAAGGCACCCCTCATGAGCGACGTCGATACCGCTGCAGGCGGCGAAGCGCTCACCCTCAAGAAGGTGCTTGGCCCGATCCACATCTGGGGGCTGGGTGTCGGCATCGTTCTGGTCGGCGAGTTCATGGGCTGGAACTTCACGGTGGAGAAGGGCGGCCTCTACGGTGCCCTGATCGCCTGTTGGTTCGTGGGTCTGCTCTACACCTGTGTCGTCATGATCAACTCCGAGGTGGCGTCGGCGATCCCGGCGGCCGGCGGTCAATACGCCCAGGCCAAGCACTCGATCGGGCCGCTGATGGCGTTCAATGTGGGGCTCTATCTCACCATGGCTTACACCATGCTGGAGGCCGCCAACGCGAACGTTCTGGGCGACCTGCTCACCACGATGTCGGGGTTGCTCGGCAATAAGCAGCATCTGTCCGCCTACCCGTTCGCGGTGCTGGCGATCCTGCTCCTCGCACTACTGAATTACCGTGGCGTGCTGGCGACACTGTCGGTCAACTTCATCATCACCGGCTTTGCCTTCGTGACCATCATCGCGCTGTTCGTCGGAGTTTCCGGCTGGGACCTGGATTCCGGCACCCAATTCAGCGCACTCGTCGGATCGAGCGATGCCGGGCTTCCCTACGGCTGGATCGGCGTGATCGCAGCGTTCCAGTTCGGCATGTGGTTCTACCTCGGCATCGAGGGCACCGCGCAGGCCGCGGAGGAGTGCCGCTCGCCGAGCCGGTCCATCCCGCTCGGCAGCCTGGCCGGCATCATGACGCTGATCATCGCGGCCAGCCTGACCTGGTACCTGTGCTCGGCGCTGCTGCCCTGGCAGTACCTGGGTACGTCCATCACGCCGCTGTTCGACGCCGCTCAGCTCGCCCATTCGGGCGTGCTCGTCTGGCTGCTGTTCCTCGGCACGCTCGCGGCGACCCTCGCGTCGGCAAACGGCTGCATCACCGACTCCTCCCGGTCATGGTTCGCGATGAGTCGCGACCGTTATCTCCCGGAGTGGTTCGGAGCCGTGCACCCGCGGTACCGGACGCCGTACCGCTCGATCCTGTTCCTGGTGCCGGTCGCCATCGCCTTCGCGATCCTTCCACTGCTGCTCAACAAGCCGACGCTGCTGTCGACCGTGATCACCTTCTCGATTCTGTCGGGACTGCTGACCTACGCGTTTATGGTCGTCAACATGCTGCGGTTCCGGAAGCTGTGGCCGATCGGCTCCATCAAGCGGGCCTACACGCTGCCCATGCACCCGATCCCCTCGATTGCCCTGGCAGTGGTCGCGATGATCGTGTTCTTCGCGACATACCTGGGCTACGGCAGCACCCTGATGTCGATCCTGGTGTTCTACTTGCTGGCCTCGGTGTGGTTCGTCCTACGGCGGTTCAAGTACGTCGACCGGAACGCCGAGTTCACCGCGCCGTTGCCACGTCCCCGCGGTTACTGATGTCCGGAACGCTCGCGGTCGCGCTGACGCTGGCCGCAGTGGGCGTGGCGGTGCTGACGTACCTGCAGCGCCGCCACCTGGCCCGCGTCCAGCGCGACCGCACGGCTCTGTTCGAGCACGCCACCGGCGTGCTCGAACAGAGCCGTATCGTGCCTCGCGGCCTCGACTACCCCCTGCTCTACGGCCGATATAACGGCCGGAACGTACGGGTCGAGCCCGTGGTCGATGCTCTCGGCCTGCGCGTCGTCCCGGTGCTGCGCCTCATGGTCACCGTCCGTGCGCCACTTCCGGGGCAGCCGAGGTTGTCGGTACTCAGCAATGAGACCGGAAACGAGTTCTACTCCGGTCACCGCGACCTGCTGCGGTGGCGCGACCCGGCGTGGCCCACGTGGGCTTCGGTGGCCTGTGCCCCGGAAGGTGTGGACCGCAAACTGGCCGAAACCGCCGTAGGCATGGTGACCGAGGATTCGATGGTGAAGCAGGTACTGGTGACCGAGCGCGGTGTGCGGTGCGTTGTCCGTGGCGCACAAGCCAATTCGACGGCCTACCGCGTCACCCGCCGGGTCGACCTGTCCGAGGTCCGAGTGACGGCGGAGAATCTGCTGCAGGCGGTCACCATGGCCGGCGAGCTGTGCGACCAGGCTGCGTCTCGTCGCCTTGACGTATCGGAGGCCGAAGCGCGGTGACCCGACCAATTCACCCGTTGTTGGTGCTCCTCATCGCCGCAGTGCTGCCCGGGGTCGGACAAGTCGTCAACGGACAGCCCCGGCGTGGCCTGGTGTTCGTCTTCTACACCGTGCTGCTGGGAATGATCACTTACGCAGCGGCGCCTGCCGCGGCATCTGCCATCGGGCGGGTGGCCGGCGGGGTGTTCGTGTACGCCCTCAGCTTGCTCGACGCCTATCAGGTTGCTGCCCGGCGCTATCACGCCGCCAAGACCTCCTGAGCTGAATCAAGATTCCGGCTGAGAGCCCGGCCAGGGACGCGATTGTGCCGACCAACAGGCCCAGGGGCCCGCTGGTCGGCACAGGGCCGGCGGAATCACGGCGCAGGGTTCAGAAGGTCTTTCCGGCGGAGCGGAGCTGCTGGGTGGCCTCGACCAACCGGGCAGCAAGTCCGGCTTCGGCCTTGGCGCCCCACACGCGCGGATCGTAGGTCTTCTTGTTACCGATGTCGCCGTCGACCTTCATCACGCCGTCGTAGTTCTTCAGCATGTGGTCGGCCACGGGGCGCGTGTACGCGTACTGGGTGTCGGTGTCGATGTTCATCTTGATGGTGCCGTAGGCGACGGCGTCCGCGATCTCCTGCTCACTTGAGCCGGAGCCGCCGTGGAAGACGAGGTCGAACGGCCTGTCCTTGCCGATCTTGTTGCCCACCTGAACCTGGATGTCCTTCAGGATGTATGGACGCAGCTTGACGCCACCGGGCTTGTACACACCGTGCACGTTGCCAAAGGTCAGCGCCGTGATGTAGCGACCGTTCTCACCGGCACCGAGCGCGTCGACCGTGGCCAGCGCGTCCTCGACGGTGGTGTACAGCTTGTCGTTGATGGCGTTCTCGACGCCGTCCTCCTCACCACCGACGGTGCCGATCTCGATCTCGAGGATCATCTTGGCAGCCGACGTACGGTCGAGCAGTTCGCGGGCGATCTTCAGGTTGTCCTGCAGAGGCTCGGCAGAGCCGTCCCACATGTGCGAGTTGAACAGCGGGTTCCGACCGGCCTTGACCTCTTCCTCGGAAGCGGCCAGCAGCGGCAGGACGAAACCATCCAGCTTGTCCTTGGGGCAGTGATCGGTGTGTAGCGCGATGTTCACGTTGTACTGCTTCGCGACCTCGCGAGCAAAGGCCGCGAAGGCGAGGGAACCGACCACCATGTTCTTGGCCGAGGCGCCCGACCAGTAGGCAGAACCGCCCGTGGTGATCTGGAGGATGCCGTCGGACTCCGCCTCGGCGAAGCCGCGCAAGGCCGCATTCAGCGTCTGGGAGGACGTGACGTTCACGGCCGGGTACGCGAAGCCACCTGCCTTCGCGCGGTCGATCATCTCGGCGTAGATCTCGGGTGTGGCAATGGGCATTGGGGACTCCTGTCTCGAGTTCTTCGGCGAATCAGGGCGAACCGGGCCGAATCTGTTGGCGCAGCACCGGATTACGCCGGACTACTCCACGACCTCGCCGGTGGTTTCGTAGGCGGCGATCTTGCCGATGCGCCGGACGTGGCGCTCGGCATTGCTGAACGGTTCGGCCAGGAACGCCTCGATCAGTTCGGTTGCCTCGTCGACGCTGTGCTGGCGGCCGCCCACGGCAACGACGTTGGCGTCGTTGTGTTCGCGGGCCAGCTTGGCCGTGTCGAGGTTCCACACCAAGGCGGCGCGTACGCCCTTGACCTTGTTCGCGGCGATCTGCTCACCGTTGCCCGAGCCGCCCAGCACGATCCCGAGGGCGGCCACGCCGGCAGCCTGGTCGGCCACCACGGCGAGCGCGGCGTTGATGCAGAATGCCGGGTAGTCGTCCTCGGCGTCGTAAACCGCAGGCCCGTGGTTCACCATCTCGTAGCCCTTTGCTGACAGGGCTTCGATCAAGTGGGAGCTGAGCTCCATGCCGGCGTGGTCGGTCGCGATGTGAACGCGCATGAATATTGGGTCTTTCAGGCTGGTTGGGATGCGGCGCTAGCCGGCGAACGCAAGCTGTGCGTTGGCCCGCAGCGATTCGATGGCGTCCGCCGGCGACGGCTTTCCGTACACGGACGATCCGGCCACGAAGATGTTGGCGCCGGCCTCCGCCGCCCGGATGATGGTCTCTTCGGTGACGCCGCCGTCGACCTGGATCGCCACGTTCACTCCGGAGCCGTCGATCGCCGCGCGGGCCCGGCGGATTTTCGGCAGGGTGACGTCCAGGAAGGCCTGGCCGCCGAAGCCCGGCTCCACCGTCATGATCAGGAGCATGTCCAGTTCAGGGAGCATGTCCAGGTAAGGCTCCACCGGAGTGGCCGGACGCAGTGCCATGCCGGCCTTCGACCCGCGCGCACGCAGCTCGCGCGCGAGTTTGATCGGTGCGGCAGATGCCTCGACGTGGAACGTCACCGAATCCAGTCCGGCGTCGGCGAACTGGGGTGCCCAGCGATCGACCTCGGCGATCATCAGATGGGCGTCCAGCGGTACGGGGCTGACCTTCTGCAGCCGTTCCACCACGGGCAAGCCGATGGTCAGGTTCGGCACGAAGTGGTTGTCCATGACGTCCACGTGTGCGGCATCAGCATTGCTGATGCGCGCCAGCTCGGCTTCCAGGTTGACGAAGTCGGCCGACAGGATGCTGGGGTTGATGCAGCAAGACCTGGACATGATCAACCCTTCCGGGCAGCGGCGAGGGCGCTCTCGACATCGGCCAGAAGTGACTTCCAGCTGTCGACGAACTTGTCCAGGCCTTCGGATTCGAGCAGTGCGACGACCTCGTCGTAGGAGATACCGAGCGCATCGATGGCGTCGAGCACAGCCTTTGCGTCCCCGTAGGTTCCGCTGATGGTGTCGCCGGTGACCACGCCGTGATCGAAGGTGGCGTCGAGGGTCTTCTCCGGCATGGTGTTCACCACGTCGGCAGCCACGAGTTCGGTGACGTACAGGGTGTCCGGGTACGCCGGGTCCTTGACACCGGTCGAGGCCCACAGGGGACGCTGCGGACGCGCTCCGACCTTGGTGAGCGACGCCCAGCGCTCGGTGGCGAAGAGCTCCTCGTAGACCTGGTAGGCCAGGCGGGCATTGGCAACGCCGGCCCTGCCCTTGAGTGCCTTGGCATCGTCGGTGCCGATGGCGTCGAGCCGCTTGTCGATTTCGGTGTCGACGCGGGAGACGAAGAACGACGCGACCGAATGGATCGTGGACAGGTCGTGGCCGTTCTCGTGAGCCTGCTCCAGGCCGGACTGGAAGGCGTTGATCACGGCGCGGTAGCGCTCCAGGGAGAAGATCAGCGTCACGTTGACGCTGATGCCCTCGGCCAAGGTTGCGGTGATGGCCGCCAGACCCTGCCGGGTGGCCGGGATCTTGATCAGGACGTTGTCCTTGCCGACCTTTTTGTGCAGGACCTTCGCCTCCGCGATCGTCCCCTCGGTGTCCCAGGCGAGACGGGGGTCGACCTCGATGGAAACGCGGCCATCGAACCCGGCGGTCGCGGCTGCGACCGGGGCGAACAGGTCGCAGGCGTCGGCGACGTCGGCGGTGGTGATCTCGAAGATCGTCTCGTCGACGCTGGCACCCTGTGCGGCCAGTTCGGCGATCTTCGCGTCGTAGTCGTTGCCGGTGGTGATCGCGGCCTGGAAGATCGACGGGTTGGTGGTGACACCCACGACGTTCTTCTCGTCGATCAGCTTCTGCAGCGAACCGCTGTCCAGACGACCACGGGAAAGGTCATCGAGCCAGATCGAGAGGCCGGCTTCCGAAAGCTGTGCGGTGGGGGTTGCTTTGCTCATCGCTTCTGCTTCTTCCTTGAATAACGTGAATAAAGTTGACTGGCCTGCGGTCGCGCCGCGGGACGGCCGGGCAGACGGTCCCGCGGCGCGCCGAGCACCGGGTGTTGTGGGGTCAGTTGCCTGCGGCGGCGATGGAGTCCTTGGCAGCGGCGACAACCGCGTCTGCGGTGATGCCGAACTCCGTGAACAGGCGCTTGTAGTCGGCCGAGGCGCCGAAGTGCTCCAGGCTGATGGACCGGCCGGCGTCGCCGACGAATTCCTTCCAGCCCAGGGCCAACCCGGCCTCTACCGAGACCCGGGCGGTCACGGCCTCAGGCAGCACGGACTCGCGGTAGGCGGCGTCCTGCTGGTTGAACCACTCGACGCACGGCATGGAGACCACGCGAGTGGGGATGCCGTCAGCCTGGAGCGCTTCCCGGGCCTGCACCGCGAGGTGAACCTCGGAGCCGGTGGCGATCAGCAGCACCTGGGCCGGGACGGTGGCGCCATCCTTCGAGGCCTCCGCCAACACGTACCCGCCCTTGGCGACGCCGGCGCTGGACGCGAAGGTGTCGCCCTCGGCCGCGCCTTCGCCGCGAGCGAAGGTCGGGATGTTCTGCCGGGTCAGCACGATGCCCGCCGGGTTGTCGTGGTTTTCCAGGATGGTCTGCCACGCCACACCGACCTCATTGGCGTCGCCGGGACGGACAACATCCAGGCCGGGGATCGCCCGCAGGGTCGAGAGTTGTTCCACCGGCTGGTGCGTCGGGCCGTCCTCGCCGAGGCCGATCGAGTCGTGCGACCAGACGTAGACCGAGGGCACCCCCATCAGCGCGGAGAGCCGGATGGCCGGGCGCTGGTAGTCGCTGAAGATGAGGAATGTGCCCGAGAACGCACGGGTGGGTCCGTGCAACACGATGCCGTTGACGATCGACGCGGCCGCGTGCTCGCGGATGCCGAAGTGTAGGACTCGTCCGTAGGGGTTGCCCTTCCACGAACTCGTCGAGCGGGAGGCCGGGATGAACGACGGCGATCCCTCGATGGTGGTGTTGTTCGATTCGGCCAGGTCAGCCGAGCCGCCCCACAGCTCGGGCAGAACCGGGCCCAGGGCGTTGAGAACCTTGCCGGATGCGGCACGTGTCGAGACGTCCTTGCCGGCTTCGAACACGGGCAGCACCGCCTCGACACCGGCAGGCAGTTCCTTGGCCTCGATGCGCTGCAGGAGCGCATCACCTTCCGGATTGCCGGCCTGCCAGGACTTGAAGGCGGCGTCCCATTCGCTGCGGGCAGCGGCTCCGCGGTCCAGCGCCGCACGGGTGTGGGCCAGGATCGACGGGTCGACCTCGAATGACTTGCCGGGGTCGAAGCCCAGCACCTCCTTCACCGCCGCGACTTCCTCGGCGCCCAGCGCAGAACCGTGGATCTTGCCTGTGTTCTGCTTCTTCGGGGCCGGGTAGCCGATGATGGTGCGCAGCGAAATGATGGACGGCTTCGAGGTCTCGGCCTTGGCAGCCAGCAAGGCTGCGTGGAGCTCCTCGACGTCTTCCTTGTACTCGCCGGTCCGGGTCCAGTCCACCCGCTGGACGTGCCAGCCGTAGGACTCGTATCGCTTGAGGACGTCCTCGGTGAAGGAGATGTCGGTGTCGTCCTCGATCGAGATGTGGTTCTCGTCGTAGACCACCACAAGGTTCCCGAGTTCCTGATGCCCGGCCAGGGAGCACGCCTCGGAGGTCACGCCCTCCTGCAGGTCGCCGTCGGAAGCGATGACCCAGACGGTGTGGTCGAACGGGGAGGTTCCCGGGGCGGCGTCGGGGTCGAACAGACCGCGCATCCGGCGCTGCGAGTACGCGAAACCAACCGACGAGGCGAGCCCCTGGCCCAGCGGACCGGTGGTGATCTCCACACCCTTGGTGTGCTTGTACTCCGGGTGGCCCGGCGTCAGCGAGCCCCAGGTACGGAAGGACTGAAGGTCTTCCAGCTCCAGCCCGTAGCCGGCCAGGAACAGCTGGATGTACAGCGTCAGCGACGAGTGGCCCGGAGACAGGATGAACCGGTCGCGACCCAGCCACTCCGCGTCGCTGGGGTCATGGCGCATCAGCTTCTGGAACAACAGGTAGGCCACCGGCGCCAGGCTCATCGCCGTTCCGGGGTGGCCATTGCCCACCTTCTCCACTGCGTCCGCGGCCAACACCCGGACGGTGTCCACTGCGCGCTGGTCCTCGGCGGTCCAGTTCAACGACGTGGTGTTGATCAAATCTGCGGTTTGAGTCACGACTTCTCCTCTTGATTCGGTCATCGGCCAGGGGCCGCACGGGGCTTTCCGGTACATCGCGCTGAAATCGATGATTGCGAACCAAACGGGCAGGGGTAACGCTATTTTCTGACGGTTGCGACTACACTTTCGAGTTGGTTGCGCCTGTTTCACCCGCGATAAACTGTCGGAGTGAGCGCCACCACTACCCCATCTGCTGAACTTCCGTGGCCACTTCTGGACGCCGTGGCGTCACTCGCCGGCGCCCCGTTGGCCCAGATCGCCGAACGCCTTCGGACGGCGGCGCTGCCCTACCTCAGATGCACCGCGCTGGTCATCTTCACCGAAGACTGCACCGGCCGGCCGCAGAAGAAAGCCGGCGCGGAAACGATCATTTCGCGGGTCTCCATCGCGGAGCTCGACGACATTCGCGCGACCCTTGCGGATGAGACGCCCTGGCAGGGGGAAGCCGAGCTCGCCGGGCGGCCCCGACCTGTTCTCGCCCTGAAGCACGCAGCGTCCGGCGCCCTCCTCGTCCTTGCGGATCCGCAGCCGACCGACGCAGTACACGACGACGACGGACTCGACGTGGTGACGTACCTGTGGCGCATCGCGGCCCAGCGCATCCAGGAGAAAGTGGCCGATGCGCCGCCGTCGTACCTGTTGGAATCGCGAGCGGCGTCGGCTGAACGAATCCGCGTGACGGCCGAACTGACCGATCTGCATTCCACCACCCTGGAAACCCTCCTGGCCGCCCTCCGCTCATCGTCAATGGACGATGCGGCAGCCCGGACAGCTGTCACCGACCTCGCGGCCAGGGCCCTGGTCGGGCTCAGGACTCTCAGCGACCGCACGACGGACATGGCAGAAGTGCCGGTTGCCATCGCTTTCGAGCGCCTACGGGAGGATCTGCGACCGCTCGCCCGTTTCAGCGGTCTCGAGGTCGAATTCATCGAACCCCCGCAGAATGGCCGGGCGCTGCCCGGCGAGGTTGCGCACGCGGGACGCGCCATCGTCCGCGGGCTGGTGTTGGCCATGATGGAACAGCCCGACATCAGTCGGGTACGGACGCAGTGGGACTGCGACGGCGAAAACCTGCTGATCAACGTGCGTGACGACGGCCGGGGCATGCTCGCCGCGGACTCGCCGAGCATCGGCCGGCTGGACCGCCAGGTGCAGGCGCTCGACGGACAGCTGCGGATCGAGGTCATGAGCGGCTGGGGTGCGGACGTGTTCGTCACGCTGCCCCTGGACCTACAGGCCCGCCCCGCCGGGAATGTCGCCGGGTGGGACCTTGCCGCCCGCGAACTCGAGGTGCTCCAGCACCTGGTCGCCGGACATCGCAACCGGACAATCGCGTCGACGCTCGGGATCAGTGAGAACACGGTCAAGTTCCATGTGCGGAACTTGTTCAGGAAGCTCGACGTCAGCTCACGCACCGAGGCGATTGCGTTGGCGAACAGCCACGGCGTCCGGTAGCCGGCCCCGCGCGGTACCGGGGAACCGCCGCGCCGGAGGTCGTTACGACGCCTTCTGGTAGGCGACCGCGCCCGCACCCAGACTGCGAACCGTTTCACCGAAGACCTCGTCGGGGTCGAGTCGGCGGAGCTCCTCGGCGAGGCAGCCTTTGAGGGTGGGACGGGGCAGGGAGATTCGTTGCGCAGGCTGTCCGGGCTGGGTCAGTTCAGCCACTGAACGACCCGGCCGGAGCAACTGAACATCCCCGGTCTCGCGGCCGAGACGGACACTGTGGATACCCGTCCCCGCAGGCTCAGCTACAACAGTCACCGGAACCTGCAGGCGCAACGCGAGCCAGGCCGCGAGGAGCCGAGTGCTCGGCGAGTCTGAGGCGCCCGCGACGGTCACCGAGGTGACGGGCGCGGAATCCACGTGGTCCAGCGCCGCTGCCAACTGGGTCCGCCAGTTTGTGAGACGGGTCCATGCGAGGTCGGTGTCGCCGGCCCGGTAGGTGTTCCGGATGTTCTCCAACGCCGCTACGGGATCGGCCGCGTTCGCGGAGTCGGTGATCCGGCGGTGCGCAATGCGTCCGATGGAGGTCTCGCCGACGTTGGCCGGTGCGTTGCCCGGCCACCAGGCGACGATGGGTGCGTCGGGCAGCAGTAGCCCGGCGACGACGGATTCGCTTTCCGTGGCAAGTTCCCCATACCCACGCACGATGACGACCTCGGAGGCGCCGGCATCGCCGCTGACCCGAATCTGGGCGTCCAGTCGGTTCGGTGCCGACGCCCCGCCATCGGCGAGGACGATGATCCGGCAGGGGTGTTCCCGGCTGGCTTCGTTGGCGGCGTCGATGGCCTCCGTTTCGAGCCCGACCTGGGTGACCACCACCAGCGTCAGCACCCTGCCGAGGGTGACCACACCGTGCTGCTCCCGGAGGGCCACGATCTTCTTTGAAATCTCCGCGGAGGTGGTGTCGGAAAGGTCGATGATCATGGCCTTCTCCAGGTTCGTCCGTCGCGGGCAAGCAGCTCGGTGGCAGAGGCCGGGCCCCAGCTACCTGGTGCGTACTGTTCGGGCTGTTCGTCGAGACTGGCCCAGTACTCCTCGAACGGATCGAGGATTTTCCACGACAATTCGACTTCGGTGTGCCGCGGGAACAGCGGCGGCTCTCCGAGTAACACGTCCACGATGAGCCGCTCATAGGCTTCCGGACTGGACTCGGTAAAGGCGTGGCCGTAGCCGAAGTCCATGGTGACGTCGCGGACCTCCGTCTGGGTTCCCGGCACCTTGGAGCCGAACCGGATCGTGGCGCCCTCGTCTGGCTGGACACGGATCACCACGGCGTTCTGGCCGAAGTCGTCCTCGGCGAATTCATGGAACAGCAGGTTGGGGGCGCGCTTGAACACCACGGCAATTTCGGTCACGCGGCGGCCCAGGCGCTTGCCGGCGCGCAGGTAGAACGGCACGCCCGCCCAGCGCCGCGTGTTGATGTCCACGCGGATGGCCGCATAGGTTTCGGTGGTGGAGTCGGCCGGGATGCCCTCTTCTTCCAGGAAGCCGAGGACATGCTCGCCGCCCTGCCAGCCGCCGGTGAACTGTCCCCGGGCCGAGTGCGTCGATAAGTCGTCAGGCAGCTTGACCGCAGCCAGGACCTTTTCCTTCTCCGCGCGCAGGTCGTCCGCATCGAACGAGATGGGTTCCTCCATGGCCGTCAGAGCCAACAGCTGGAGCAGATGATTCTGGATGACGTCGCGGGCCGCACCCACGCCGTCGTAATAGCCGGCCCGGCCGCCGGTGCCGATGGACTCAGCCATGGTGATTTGGACGTGGTCGACGTAGTTGGCATTCCAGAGCGGCTCGAAGAGCTGGTTGGCAAAGCGCAGGGCCAGGATGTTCTGGACCGTCTCCTTGCCGAGGTAATGATCGATCCGGAACACCGCGTCCGGCGGGAACACGGACTCGACGACGTCGTTGAGTTGACGAGCCGACTCGAGGTCGTGCCCAAAGGGCTTCTCGATCACCACCCGGCGCCAGGTGTCGCCCTCGGCTTGCGCCAGCCCGGAATCGGACAGCTGACGGCAAACCTGCTCGAAGGCCTTCGGTGGGATGGAGAGATAGAACGCGTGATTGCCCCGCGTACCGCGCTGCTCGTCGAGTTCCTCGAGCGTTGCACGCAGCCGCTTGAACGCCGTGTCGTCGTCGAACTCGCCGTGCACGAAGCGGATGCCTTCGGACAGCTGCTCCCACACGGTCTCGTCGAACGGCGTCCGGGCATAGGCCGTCACGGACGCTTTGACCTCCGCGACGAAGTCCACACTCGTCCAGTCGCGCCGGCCGAAACCCACCAGCGCAAAGCTCGGCGGCAGCAGGCCCCGGTTCGCGAGGTCATACACCGCCGGCACGAGCTTCTTCCGGGCCAGGTCCCCGGTAACGCCAAAGAGCACCAGAGACGACGGGCCGGCAATGCGGCTCAGCCGACGATCGCGAGGATCCCGGAGCAGGTTGCGTCTGGGCCTCACGCTCGAAACGCCATGATCAACGGACACGGTGAATGACAGCTCTCTACCGGATTGACTTCTCGGATTGGGGGTGCCCTGGAAGGTGGTGTCCTGCAGTCGCTTTCACGGCGCTGGACACCACCTCCAGGAGGCCAAGGGCGCGCGATCAGGCAATCGCCGCGCGCAGCTCCTTGGCAGCCAACGCCGGATCGGCAGCACCGTAAATAGCACCACCGGCAACAGCAACCTCCGCACCGGCCTTCTGCACCGCCGCAATGGTGCCCACCTTCACACCACCGGCCACCGAGAACGGAACCCGGGCCGCCTCACCAGCGGCCAGCAGGCCGGTCAGATCGAAGCCCGGCTTGGCCTGCTCATCCAGACCCGCGTGCATCTCCACGAACTTGGCACCCAGGGCGCGGACCTGCTGCGCCCGCGCGGCCTTGTCCTCGATACCGATCAGGTCGACAACAACACCCTTGTTGTGCGCCTGCGCCGCCTTCACCGCACCGGCAATCGTGGAATCGTCAGCCGAACCCAGCACCGTCATCAAGTCAGCACCGGCCTTGAACGCGATATCAGCCTCCAGCTCACCGGCGTCCATCGTCTTCATATCGGCAAAAACGATCTTGTCCGGATGCGCGTTCTTGACCGCCGTAATCACCGACAGGCCCTCCGCCTTGATCAACGGAGTGCCCAACTCGATGATGTCGACGTACTCGGCCACCTTGCCGGCCAACTCAAGAGCAGCCTCGGTGGTCAGCAAATCAATAGCAACCTGCAGCTTCATGGTGCGTCCTTCTTTCTGTTAGGGAACTACGTCGGTACTGGAACTGTGATGGTCGGCTGGGACGGTTGACCGCCCGGTCGTTTCGAGGTTGGGGTGGCGGAGCCAGAGTTCTTCGGCCTCTTCAAACCCATCGCTGCCCCCTTCGATTCGGCGATCCGGCTGCGGGGAGCCGAACAGATGATTTCCGGTTGACACTCATCGTTCCGAAGCAGACGGGTGGGGGTAATACTGTTTTCTGACGGTTCCACCTACCCTTTCGGGTTGGTCGGATAGCTCGCCCTCGCGACGCCGTCGGCGCACTCGGCGGCCTCGCCACCCGCGCGGACCTGCGCGCATCGACAACGCGTCGCGTCGTGCGCCCCGGTCATCGGATTCGTGATCGCGTTGGGCGCCAGCGAGATCCCCGGCGATCAAATGGAAACTTCTTTCACGGAAATCCTTCTCGAACGGTTGACATGAACGCCTGTCCATGTCAGGGTTCATGAACGCCGATAGTGATAGGCATCACACCAGGCGCGTTGGGATCAGAACTCGGTTGGTTCTCCGGGAGTCACGGACTGTCAGCTTTCCAGACAATTCTTCCCAGAGCCGAAATCCGATTCAATCCAGTTTGCTGAAGCGATCTCTGGCGCACTCCAACTTGCGACCACTGCGCAATTCCAATATTCGGACACATACACCAAGACAAACAGTTCGAACCAAAGGTTCGACTGGTGAGTTGTTTCCACATCACCACACGACAGGAGTAAGCATGGCTGAAACCACAATCCTCGGAACCCTGAACAAGGCCGGGGCCATCCACAAGGTGCAGGGCGGCTTCAACGGACTGCCCAGCATGAACGAGCCCGGTGTCATCGCCGCCATCGGCGACTCCCTGCACAACCCGCAAGGCTCGGTCATGTGCTCCGGATTCTTCGAGCTCAAGAAGTCAGAACCCCTGATCTACACCTACACCTACGACGAGATGAAGCTCGTCGTCCAAGGCGAATTCATCCTCACCGACCAGGACACCGGCGAAGTCACCCACGCCAAGGAACGCGACGTGCTGTTCTTCCCCAAGGGCACCACCGTCAAATTCGAGACCCCGGACTACGGGCTCGGATTCTTCGTCGGCGACCGCACCTTCGCGCCCTAGATCACTTCACCGCGTTCACTGGGTGGCCAGCCGCCCCTATGACGAACGCAGACTCTGTTTTTCTTTACGCATCGATGTGCCGGCCAAGAAACGGCAAGCCCAATCGGCTATGAATCGAGCGCCAGGGATGCACACCTCCGTCCTGTTTATCTCTGCCCTGGCGAGATGATCCGGTAGTACATCATCTATCGCTGCCGGAAAGCGAAATCGCTTAATTGCTGGCTTGATATGTGGCCCAATCCAAACGTTGGATGACAGCCATGATGATTAGGAAGAGGTAAGTAGCGTGACATTACGAGTCGGAATTATTGGCGCCGGCCCCAGCGGCCTGGCGCAGCTGCGAGCATTCGAGTCGGCACGGCAAAAAGGGATCGCGATCCCCGACATCATGTGCTTCGAGAAACAGGAGGATTGGGGCGGGCAATGGAACTACGGCTGGCGCATCGGCCTGGACGCCGCGGGCGAGCCGGTGCACTCCAGCATGTACCGCCACCTGTGGTCCAACGGACCCAAGGAGTGCCTGGAGTTCGCCGACTACTCCTTTGACGAGCACTTCGGCCGTCCAATCTCCTCCTTCCCACCCCGCGCTGTGCTCGTCGACTACATCAAGGGCCGCGTCGAGAAGTCCGACGTCCGCAAGTACGTCCAGTTCAACACCGTCGCCCGGCACACCAGCTATAACGAGGCCACCGAGGAATTCACGGTCACGGTGGAGAACCTCAAGACCAACCAGACCGAAACTCACGTGTTCGACAAGCTCGTGGTGGCCACCGGTCACTTCCACGTCCCCGCAGTCCCCGACTTCGAGGGCATCAAGACTTTCCCCGGCGAGGTTCTACACGCCCACGATTTCCGCGGTGCCGAGCGCTTCTACGGCAAGCGGCTCCTGATGATCGGCAGCAGCTACTCCGCTGAGGACATCGGCATGCAGGCCCACAAGATGGGTGCCGCCGCTATCACGATGAGCTACCGCACCAACCCGATGGGCTATGACTGGCCCCGGAACACCGTGGAACGCCCGCTGGTCACCCACTTCGAGGGCAGCACTGCACATTTCAGTGACGGCACCCACGATGATTTCGACGCCGTCGTGCTGTGCACCGGCTACCAGCACAAGTACCCGTTCCTGCCCAGCGAGCTCTCGCTGTCCTCACCGAACGTGCTGTACCCGGCCAACCTCTACAAGGGCGTGGTGTGGCAGCAGAACACCAACCTCTTCTACCTCGGCGCGCAGGACCAGTACTACACGTTCAACATGTTCGACGCACAGGCCTGGTTCGCCCGCGATGTCATGACCGGCGTGCTCGCGCTGCCCGAGTTCGACAAGCGCGAGGCCGACATCGAGTCCTGGCTCGCGCGTCAAGCCGCGCTGCCGGATCACGACGCGGAGGCCGAATTCCAGACCGATTACGTGCGCGAACTGCACGAAGCCACCGATTACCCGTCCTTTGACCTCGATGCGGTGTGCCAGTTGTTCAAGGACTGGATGCACAACAAGCACGTGGACATCCTCGGCTACCGCGACGCTCAGCACCGTTCGGTGATCACCGGCACTCTGTCGGCAAAGCACCACACCCGCTGGCTCAACGCCATGGACGACTCCCTGGAGCGCTACCTCTACGGACCTTCGCAGGACGACATCCATGCGCCTGCCGGTCTCACCGACCGCCACCGTGGTGGAGAGGAAAAACCGGGTGCCGGCGCGGGACCATCGCTGATCCACCACACAGAAGTTCTCGGGTCCCAGCCGCAGCCGACTTTTAGCTGACCCGATGCCCCAGTCTCCTGCTATCCCTGGACGGAAGCTTCGCAGCCCAGGCAATAATCTTGGGGAGGTTTCTCAGATGGACCGAAAGCCGGAGACTGGGGGCGTGGCCATGCGGGTGTCCGCAGACGAACGACGTGGACAGCTGATTTCGGCGACCCTGGAACTGATGAGGCGTAAAGGCGTTCAGTCCGTAACCATGCGGGCCATCGCCAAGGAGGCCAACGCCCCCTTGGCCACCGCACATTACTGCTTCGACGACAAGAGCGAACTCATGGACGCGGCCGCCGAAGCCTGGTTGAAGAACTTGAACCGATTTTCTCGCGAGATTTCAGTGCACCTGGGACTCCGTAAGGCCGTGGAACAAGTGGCCGAAGAGTACTGGCGTTCGTTGACAGAAGAGCCGGCAAGTCTCCTCGCCGAGATCGAGCTCATTCTGTGGGCAACACGTAATGCCGCGGTAAGCCCGCTGGCCGCGAAGATTTACCCTGCCTACGTGGTGGAGCTGGGAAATATCTTCTCCGCCGCGGTCGCAAACAATGGCGATCAGTGTCTGACTGACATCGCGACGCTCGTACGGTCATTCCTGATGATCTACGACGGAGCGGCCATTCAGTATCTGACCGACCCAACGGCGACCGATTACCGCGCCATGTTCTTCGAGATGGTCGATGCCCTTCTCCTCAAGGCCGGCGTCTAAACTCCGCGGGCCGCAAGGTATTTGACCCGACAGGCCGATCGGAACCCTGCGCTGGCCGCCGCGCGGGCCCGGCCGGCGACGGCGGGGTCTAGGGCACGCCCCTAGGCGCCGAGAGTTTCTGTTCCAGAAAGGTTGACAGGTTCCGCGCTTTCTTTGAGGTGCCTGTTTGCCCGAAACTCCCGTCTTGCTTTTCCCGAATTATTGACCGGGACTTTCCGCGATGCGGATTGCTCTGAGAAACGGATAGCGAATGACGAAATCCACTTCCCCGACCTCCACACTGACAATGGGGAAAGCAATCGATTCTTGGCGGGCGAAACCCATGAAGGCCATGAGGCCCGAATGGCCCCGGATGCGATGCAGGTTCATGAATGGCGATCCGGTGGGCGCCTGGGATGACGTCTTACTCTCGGAATGGGAACTGGAGCGCTGCGGTTGGGAGGACTTCCACCCCCACACCGAGACGGCCTTCGTCGTGGAAGGCGAGCTCCACATCGAATGCGATGGCGAGGCCGTCATTCTGGGGCCAGGGGACGCGGCTCGCGTGAACCCGGGACGCACGGGCCGATATTGGGCACCCGTCTACGCCCGCATGCTCACCACGTACGGCCCCAATCCCGACGGTTTGGAATCTCACTCGTTCCGGTATTTCGAAATCTGAGTTCGATGTCCGCACCGGGCGGAGATAGCGAAAACACTTCGCCGACAAGCGGTCTCGGAAGAAATACATCGTGGGCCTCTCGGTCCGATCGATCCTGCAGGTCCGCCCTACTTGGCAGTCGGACCATGTGTAGTTCTCACCTTTCATCAAAGGAAAACTCATGACTCAAGAAACTCTGGATGGAGTCGATCAGCTGAAACGCTCGATTGACTGGAAGCAAGGCCTGGCGATTGCGCTGGGTGTGCCATTGCTGATCCTGCCATCCTTGGGCTACCTGCCGACCTACGTGGCGGCCGCCGCGATCCTCGTCTGGGGACTATCAATCCTTCAGACCTTCTTTCAGAACACCGCCTACGCCGAACTGGCCACGACCTTCCCCGAAGCCTCTGGCCTGCCCGGTTTCGTGCAGCAGGTATTCCGCACCGAGAACTACAAGGGCAAGTACGACAAGGGAAAACTGCTCGGCGGCTTCAGCGCCTGGAGTTATTGGTTCGCCTGGAACCCGGTGCTGTCGATCTTCGCCATCCTGGTCGGCAACTACCTGCATGGGCTGTTTCCCGCGCTGGCCGCACACTTCACCCAATACGAGCTTGGCCTGCTCTCGGGTCTGGTGATCTTCACCGGCTTGTCGGTGGTGAACTGGTTCGGCCTCAAGGACGGCGCCATCCTCGGTTACATCCTCGCGGCGGTGTCATTGGTCCCCCTGGCGGTACTGACCATCGCGCCTTTTGCCACCGGGCACATTGACTTCGCCAACATCACCGGCAACTGGGCACCGGCCGACTGGGCCTGGGACGCCCACCACATCCTGATCATCTTCGGCATCTTCTCCATCGCGCTGTGGAGCACCGGCGGCTGGGAAACGGCCGCCATCTACGCCCCCGAATACAAGAAACCCGGCAGAGACGTCCCGAAGGCGCTGTACACCTGTGGGGTCATCTGTTTCTTCTCGTTCGTGCTGGTGGAAGCCGCGGTCATCGGTGTGCTCGGTGTCGACGGTGTCCTGGCCGAGCCCATCTCACCCCTCATCCCCGTCGCCCACGCAGTCTTCGGCCAAGCCGGCACCACTGCCACCATCGTCATGTTGATCGCGGCGATGATCCTGATCATCCAAACCGCTTACCTGGGTTCCGCCCACGCCATGCACTCCATGGCAGAGGAAGGCAACTTCCCCAAGGTGTTCGGCAGAACGAATCGGCAGGGCACCCCGTTCGTTGCCATGTTCGTCACCGCGGCTTTCAACATGACACTGATTTTCATCGGATCCATCCCGGCCATCCTGGCGGCCGCAGCCATCGGCTACACCTGCGCCAACGGCATCAGCCTGTTCGCCTATGTCAAGAGCAAGACGAGTCCGGCCTTCGCCAATCTGGAACGACCGTTCAAGGCACCCAGGGGCTGGAAGTACGTTGCCCTGGTCTTTGGCCTGTTCAATGTGCCGCTGTGCCTGATCGGTGTGGTGTACCTGAACAGCCTGGAAATCGGCTGGACTTCGACCTGGCTGGGCTTCGTAGTACTGGCGGTATTCATCCCGATCTGGCTGTACACGCAGCATCAGTCGAGGTCCGGTGAAGACAAATCGGACGAGACGTCCCCCGAGCCCACACTCGCTACTGACGAACGAGTTGGGTCAATCTCCGGGGTCCAGGAACGCGGCTCAGATTAGCGCGGACGTTCGGACCAGCCGGCCGTGGTCGCGCACGCCGGCTGGTCCGACACGTCATCTCCGTCAAGAGCGCTACCTGCACCGATCCGTGACCGCCGCATATACTTGGCGGCCGGACTAGCTACGATCGTCTTACCCCGCAGTCCATTCTCGGAGCGCAGACTTTTGGCCACGCCGACGCCTTTCCAGTCGCAGATCTATCGGTCGCTGCCGGAAATTGAGCGGGCGGACGCGATCGTTGACCGGCTTTCCAAGGCGATTTCCCTCGGACTGCTCAAAGTAGGCGAACGCTTACCCCCGGAAGCGGCGCTATCGGAGATGTTCGGGGTCGGCGGGGCGACGCTTCGCGAAGCCTTGTCGGAGCTGCGCGAGCGAGGCGTGGTCCAGACTCGCAGGGGCCGAAGCGGGGGGACCTTCGTCGTCACCCAGCCAGAGCCCGAGACCGACATGATGCGGGATTGGTTTCTCTCGACGTCCATCTCGGAAATCCGCGACATCGGAGACGAGCATTCCGCGATAGCTGCCGCGACGATCCGTCTCGCATGCGAGCGCGCGGAGGCCCGCGACTTCGACCGGCTTCAGGAACTTGCACGAGCCCTGGTTCTCGCCGATACCCCCGAAACACGCGCGTCTGCCGACAGCCGTTTCCACATCGAGTTGGCGGTATCCGCACAATCACCGCGGCTCGCCAATGCCGAAATCCGCCTTCAGGAAGAAACGGTCCGGCAATTGTGGGCCCCCTTCACCGAGACGGCCGGATACGACCCGGAACGGGCAACCGCCGAGCATCTGGAAATGGTCAGGGCAGTGGCTCAGGACCACCCCGAAAGGGCGCAGACACTGACACTGGAACACATCAGGCGGAACATCTTCCACCTGATCGACACGAAGCTGGTCCTCGGTTACGCGCAGGCGACGCCGAGCACATCTACCGCCGCAACCGGTATCGGTTCGACCGCTGAGGCGCCGGATCGTCCACCAGGCCAATAATCAGGAGGGCCAATGAACTCCACCGCTGAAGCCACGCATGCTGCCGATGCGCTCACTTCGTGGCTCAGCGGCGTCTCCAGCGAGATCAACAATCTCGCGAAAGACGTTGCCGCGCTGCTGGACCGAAATCTCGCCGGGAAGGCCAAGGTCAGCCGGCCGGCGCTGACCGGGTTGGACGAACTGTCGAAGCAATTCCTGAGGAAGAACACGTACGCCGCGGGCGCTGGGACCTTCTTCGCCGCGGCTTCCGTGGAGGAGGGGGGCCACGCCTTCGAATGGTGGTACCGCAAAGAATCCGGCGACCTCGGCCGACTGGATTTCGACATGACTCCGGGCAGCGCTCGGTACTACGACTACGAAAAGCTACCGTTCTTCTCGACCGCCGCTGCCACGGGCGAGCAGACCGTCTGGGGTCCGTATATCGATTACTCGGGTTGCGAGCAATACATCCTTACGTTCATGGCGCCGTTCTCGGTCCAAGGCCATTTCACCGGGGTGGCAGGGTGCGACATCCGGCTCACTGACTTGGAGCCCATCATCATGCCGGATTTGCTTCTGATTCCAGGCGACGCCGCCCTCGTCAACGCCAGCAACCGCGTCATTCTGGGTAACTCGGGGATGTACCTGGTTGGTGAGCGAATCAAGGCCGGATCGCCGGACCAGCACCGGATAAGTCTCGATATTCCGCACCTGGGGCTCTCGTTGATCTACACCGATACCCGACACACCTTCTGAGGCTGTCACCCGCCAAATCCGCTGCGGCAGACTAGCCGACGGCTCCTTCCGGAAAACCCAATGAGGCCGTCGCATGGGCTTTCGAGCGACTCCCTTCATGCTGGGCATACACCCAGATCGGAATGTAGGCCGCCAACACCAGGAAGCCGACCCACGTTGGAGCCCAACCAATTTCGAGGCTGTTCAGGTAAACCACGCCGATCACACACAGCGGCAGGTTGAACAGGCCGAAGGCCATGGCGACCCCACGCCAGCCCTTGGGCGCTTTGAATGGCCGTTCGAGATCGGCGAAGGCCGGGTCTCTCGTCGCCTTGACATAGGCAAACAGGCTGATGCCGTTGGCGCACGTGTAACCGATGGCAGAGGCAGCGACAATTGCCGCGGGGTTCCCCATGGAGATCAGTACCAGGTTGAACGCGGCGATGACCAACATCGAAATCCACGGGGTGCCCTGGCGATTCGTCTTACCGAGAACTTTGGGAAGGTTGCCTTCCACAGCCATGGAGTGCATGGCGCGAGACGAGCCGAGATACGCCGTCTGAATGATCAGAACCATCGCCGCGATCAACATGATGATGGTGATCGCAGACCCCGCCGAGCCAAAGACCGCATTGGCGACCGGAAGCAAGGGCGACACCGACTCCGCCTGTACCCCGTCGACGCCCAGCACACCGATCACCGCGGCTTCGACCAACACGAATGAGAAGAAGCAGATGACGCCGCAGGAGAACAGCGCTTTGGCGACATCTTTGGCCGGGTTCTTGTATTCGGGACCATAGATCGCCGCGGTTTCCCAGGCGCAGGCACTCCACTGGGCGATGGCGAAGACGCCGAACAGAATCAGGATGTGGTGCAGGTTCCAGGACCAGTCGGCCGGCATCCAGTGGCTGGTGATCTTGGACATCTCGAAATGTCCGGTGGCAAAAGGTGCCACGGTCAGGACAACCAGCGGGATCAGGGAAAGCGCCGCCAGGACGTAACCCAACTTGGCACCGTCTTTGAGGCCGAACCAGTTCACCACGAACAGCACGGTGAAAATCACCAAGCCCGACAACAGCGAAAGCTGATAGTCGGTAAACATCTGCCCCAGCGCGGGAAACAGTCCGTGCAGGTAGCCACCGACCAGGATCGAGAAGATCGCCAACACCGGGGTCCAGGCGAACCAGTAGCTCCAGGCACTGAAGCCGCCGAGCAGCTTGCTCATGACGTACTTACCCTGACTGTTCCTGTTGCCGAAAACGTGCTGTGCAAAGCCCGGTAGCCCAGACGCCTCCGGAAAGGTGGTGGCCATTTCGGCGTACGCGGTGCTCTGCGCGAAACCCTGCAGCACCGATAGCCCCCAGATGAGGATCGCGGAGGCGGCCAGATACATCGGGAGGTAGCCCAATGAAGGCAGAATCAGCAGTGGCACACCCAGCGCAATGGCCAGGCCCTGCTTCCAATCGATCGACCGTTTCAGGTCAACGACTTCATCGGATTGACTGTCACCCATACGAACCTCCCTGAGGTAGTAGAAGGCGTCTGTTTCCAGGTATCCGCCAGTCAAGGCGAAATGGCCGCGCCAGACGAGTCCACCGCCGAGATCCCTTGCGCAAAGCACCGTTATAGAAGCGGTGTGGTGTTCGGGAGTCGCCGTTCGTCGGACCCGCAGAGGACGCCGGACCGCTCCGGCGGCACCTTCCATGATGTGAATTCTGTGATGTGGATCACGCTCGACAATACATCTCAAACCTACAGTTGAGAATCTTTTGCCTGCATTTTCTTCCGGAAATCAGTCACCTTCAGGACATTCCCAGGACAGTTGGGTTCAGTTCACAGGCGCCATTGAACCCGGGGCATTGTCGGCCTGACGCAGCGAAATGCGGCTTTACTGCTTGGCTTTTGCCACGCCACCGCAGGTGGACGCCTCCAACTTAGCCCGCATCCGGCGATGCGGGACGCCACCGAGGAGGCTCCGAGATCGTCTGACCGGAAAATTTCTAAAAGAGTCTGGATTAGATGAATTACAGGGCGTAGCGTGACAACCCTGGAACGTGATCGGCATCACAGCAACAAAGCTCGAGACGAGTTCGACCAATCCGAAGGAAACGAGGATGCCGGTTCCAGAGGGTCCTGAAGGGACCTCGACCGGGACTACCTAATTTCGGCGCACTCCTTGTGCACCGAAACCGACCCGACCTGCCAAGCGACGGCCAGGGCCCGGACCACCGTGATCAGTTCTGACACAACAGGAGTAAGCATGGCTGAAACCACAATCCTCGGAACCCTGAACAAGGCCGGGGCCATCCACAAGGTGCAGGGCGGCTTCAACGGACTGCCCAGCATGAACGAGCCCGGTGTCATCGCCGCCATCGGCGACTCCCTGCACAACCCGCAAGGCTCGGTCATGTGCTCCGGATTCTTCGAGCTCAAGAAGTCAGAACCCCTGATCTACACCTACACCTACGACGAGATGAAGCTCGTCGTCCAAGGCGAATTCATCCTCACCGACCAGGACACCGGCGAAGTCACCCACGCCAAGGAACGCGACGTGCTGTTCTTCCCCAAGGGCACCACCGTCAAATTCGAGACCCCGGACTACGGGCTCGGATTCTTCGTCGGCGACCGCACCTTCGCACCGTAAGGACCGAAATCCCATGAGTTCCAAGTCTTTCCCGTTGGAACTGGGTTTCCGCGGTGTCATCTGCGCCTCGTTCGGCTCCACAGATGACACCGCGGGCCGGGATACTGGTCCACGGCCCAGGTACGACGTTCACTTCACCTCCGCAAACCCGGAAACCCTCGCTGAGCTGAGGTCCGCACTCGACCGATCACGGGTCGGGGTCCGCCTCGTGCTCGTCGGCTCCCCCGCCGATGTCCATGCCGCTGCCGCCACCGCGGCGGACTGCGGAATGTTGGACGCCGAGATGACCCTCGTGTGTGACGAGAACGGCCCGTGGGTCGTCTGCTGCGGCCACTGTCACGTTGGTACCGCCACAACTGCACCCAGGGGCTCCGAGGTGGTCTGCCAGGGATGCGGCATCCTGCTCGCCACCACTGACCACTTCTCTCGTCGTTTCGGCGGGTACTTGGGATACGCCGCCCACGCCGAGGAGGCATCATGACCGCCGAGGCTCTCGAGCCCATGGTCCATCCAGCGGTCGAAGCCGGCTTCGAGCTGGCGGTGACGGGCCGCCACCTGCAGACCGACTCGATTGTCAGCATCACGCTGAGTGACCCGTCGGGAATGCGGCTTCCTTCCTATGTCGCCGGGAGCCATCTGGTGGTCCAGTACGGGGATTGCGCGAATCTCCGCGCGAATGCGTACTCGCTGACCGGGTCCGGCAACGATCCCGCCGAATACACCATCTCGGTCCTGTTGGTCGAAGACGGCGCGGGCGGCTCTTTGGCCATGCACCAGCTCGCGGTCGGAGATCGTGTTCGGGTTTCGCGTCCCCGCAGTAACTTCGCGCCAACGGCAAACGCCAAGCACAGCTTGCTCATCGCCGCAGGAATCGGAATTACGCCGGTGCTGTCGCACGCCCGGTACGCCGCGGAATGGGGCACGTCGGCGTCCATGATCTACGTCTACCGGCACGGCCAAGGCGCGCACGTGGACGAAGCGCGGGATCTGCTGGGAGAGGCACTGACGGAGTGCCATGATCGCAACAGTTTCCAGAAGGTGCTGACCGAGCAGCTCATCACCCAGCACCTCGGCACTCACCTCTACGTCTGCGGGCCGGCCGACTTCATGGACTCAGTCCTCGAGCAAGCCCGCGATCTGGGCTGGCCGGAGGGCCTGCTTCACCTGGAGCACTTCGGTGCGGGTGAGCTGGACGCGGGCGAACCGTTCGCGGCGATCCTGACCCGCAGCGGCGTCAGATTGGAAGTGCCAGCAGGCGTTTCGTTGCTGGAAGCCCTCGAAAGACAGGGGAAGCAGATCCCCAACATGTGCCGCAAAGGCATCTGCGGCGAGTGCACCGTGCCAGTACTTCGCGGAACCCCTCATCACCGGGATATCTACCTGAGCGACGAGGAAAAGGAAGAGAACGCACTCATGATGTGCTGCGTTTCCCGCAGCGTGGATCAAGAATTGGAGTTGGACCTGTGACTATCACGCTCGACAATGACCTGGACGCTGCCCTGGCAGACCGGATCCGGGGCTTTCCCTTCCCATACACCAGTGACAACTACCGCTACAGCGCCAATGTCGAACCCGCCCGCAAGATCGTGGAGACCGAAGCCGGTGCCTGGGGAGGCACCGTGGTGGACGTCGACGAGTTCTACGTTTCAGATCTGAACGCTCGCAACGAAGTTCTGGAAAAGGATCCCTCCCGCATCGCCACCCTCCCGCACATGCGGCCCGCGGTGTGGGATGCCATCACCACCCTGCTGCCCGATATGGCGGAGAACAACCCGTCCACGATGTCCTGGCAGCGCGACGGTGACAAGTGCCGCTGGCGGAACACCCTGCTGAACCTCGACATCGAGTTCACCATCGGCGACGACGCGTCAGTACCTACCGGGGATCCGTTGCGGTTCTTGGGCAGCCAGATCCAAGACGACATCGTCTTTCTCGATCAGCGCGACAAAGCGCTATGGCTCGACGCAGGCGTCGTCACGTTTGCCGCGGACTGGTCCATGGGATTCGACGTCGGCATGAGCTTCACGGAGATCCACAGCCCCGTCCCGCGAGTGAATCAGGAAAAGATCGTCTCCCGGGCCCACCACTTCCTCATGAGCCTGCAGCCCGGCGAAATGTACCGGCGGACCAACTGGACCATGACCATTGACCGACGCCTGGACACGTCCACCGAGACCTATCCCAACTGGGCCCCGGATCGTGGCATCATCGCCCTGGACCCGGCCCTGCCGGACAGGGTTCACCTGCGGGTGGAAGTTCAGCACCTCATCTGCCTCCCCCATTCGGGCGCCGTGCTTTTCCTGATCCGCACCTATCTTCTGCCCCTCTCCGACCTTGCCAAGGTTCCGGCCTGGCGTAGGCGCTTGGGCGCGGTGCTGGCCGAACTCCCGGAGGACATGGCGGAATACAAGGGCATCAGCCGGTACCGAAAAGCTGCATCCGAGTGGCTGCTGTCGGGATAACACACCCGGGCAGCTGACGCAGGTGCTGGTCTTCGAAGGCAGTGGCGGGCCGGAAGACCAGCACCTGCCCACGTTGGCCATCCGGATCCCGGTTCCGGTCGAAACACGTTCTGCGATAACAAAACAACGAAAGGCTGCTACATGACCAAGTCCGGCAACACCGCTACTGCCCAGATCGGGGTCACCGGCCTGGCCGTGATGGGCTCCAACATCGCCCGTAACTTCGCCCGCCACGGCTACACCGTCGCCCTGCACAACCGCTCGGTCGCCAAGACCGACGCCCTGATCACCGAACACGGCTCCGAGGGCACCTTCGTGCGCAGCGAAACCATCGCCGAATTCCTCGACGCCCTGGAAAAGCCGCGCCGGGTGCTGATCATGGTCAAAGCCGGCGACCCCACCGACGCCGTCATCAACGAACTCGCCGACGCCATGGAACCCGGCGACATCATCATCGACGGCGGCAACGCCCTCTACACCGACACCATCCGCCGCGAAAAAGCCATCCGCGAACGCGGCCTGCACTTCGTCGGCGCCGGCATCTCCGGCGGCGAAGAAGGCGCCCTCAACGGCCCCTCCATCATGCCCGGCGGGCCCGCCGAGTCCTACACCTCACTCGGCCCGCTGCTCGAAGAAATCTCCGCCCACGTCGACGGCGTCCCCTGCTGCACCCACATCGGCCCCGACGGCGCCGGCCACTTCGTCAAGATGGTGCACAACGGCATCGAATACTCCGACATGCAACTCATCGGCGAGGCCTACCAACTCCTGCGCGACGGCCTCGGCATGACCGCCGGGCAGATCGCCGACGTCTTCGCCGAATGGAACAAAGGCGACCTCGACAGCTACCTCGTCGAGATCACCGCCGAGGTACTGCGCCAAGTCGACGCCACCACCGGCACGCCGCTGGTCGACGTCATCGTCGACGAAGCCGAACAGAAAGGCACCGGCCGCTGGACCGTCAAATCCGCCCTCGACCTCGGCATCCCCATCACCGGCATCGCCGAAGCCGTGTTCGCCCGCGCCCTGTCCGGCTCGGTGCCCCAACGCCGCGCCACCGTCGGCATGGCCTCGGGCACCCTCGGCGACAAACCCAGCGACGCCACCACGTTCATCGAAGACGTGCGCCAAGCCCTGTACGCCTCCAAAATCGTCGCCTACGCACAGGGCTTCAACCAGATCGCCGCCGGCAGCGCCGAATACGGCTGGAACGTCAAACCCGGCGACCTGGCCACCATCTGGCGCGGCGGCTGCATCATCCGCGCCAAGTTCCTCAACCGGATCAAAGACGCCTTCGACGCCGAACCCGAACTCGCCACCCTGCTGGCCGCACCCTACTTCCGCACCGCCGTCGAATCAGCCATCGACAGCTGGCGCCGCGTCGTGGTCACCGCCACCGAACTCGGCATCCCCATCCCCGGCTTCGCCTCATCGCTGTCCTACTACGACGCCCTGCGCACCGAACGACTCCCCGCCGCCCTCACCCAAGGCCTACGCGACTTCTTCGGCGCCCACACCTACGGCCGCACCGACGCCCCCGAAGGCAAAAAATTCCACACCCTCTGGAGCGGCGACCGCACCGAGGTCGAGGCGTAGCCGATACTCGCGATCAGCCGAATTCTCTTCCTATGCCAGTGGCCAGTTGCGACACGTGATTCGTCGAAAGCGTGTCGCAATTGGCCACTGGCAGTTGGCATTTCTAGCTAGTTGACATTTCTCGCGTTGTCCGGCTCGCCGTGTTGTCAGCTTCATGCCCGATCCGACGACCGGCAGCCTTCTTGACGCCCGAGCGACGGGCATCGGTCACCACACACCGGCCGACAACCATGCATCAACAAGCATGTCGATTCGCTCGTCCAACACAGAAACTTCGTAATCCTTCGTGATGGCGTGAGCTACGAGATTCGCCGCATAGACCAGCTGCCGTTCCATCGGGATCCCCTTCACTCCTTACGTTGACTCAAAGGTGTCGGTAGCGCGATCGACTCTGTTTCCGGACCTGGCCCGCAACGAGCCGTCACTCGACCAGGACGCCGGCACACGCATTGAATCGATTGCAACTCAAGGCATTTACTACACAGACGCTGGTGGTGTTACTGGCGCCTTCCAGGGCGTCGTGCGCCTGGTTTGATGCCCAGTCCGACGACCGGCGGTTCCGGCTTCGGCTTGTCCTCGGCCGCCGGAGCGGGGGCAGCAGCTGCCGCCGGAGCGGCTGCTTTCTTGGCGCCGGGGCGTTTGGCGCCGGGGCGTTTGGCGGCCATGCCCAGGCCGGTGACCGGCTTGGCCGCGGCAGTCGGAGCGGCAGCCTCAGCAGCAGGTGCGTCAGCAGCCGGTGCGGCCGGCGCAGCCTCGGCGACAGGTGCCGGTGCGGGCTTGGGGGCTGCAGCGGCTTTCTTCTCCGCGAGGGCGGCGGACGCGGCGGCGGCGGTGCCCTTGGCGGGCAGCGTCACCGTGCTGGTGTCCAGGGAGCCCAGCAGCAGCTGCGCGACGTCGAGCACCTCGGTTTTGTCGATGCTGCGGGTCGCGGCGACGTCGTCGACGCCGTCGCTCATCATGACGCGGCAGAACGGGCAGCCGGTCGCGATCGCGGAGGCGCCGGTGTCGACGGCCTCTTCGGCGCGCTCGGTGTTGATGCGTTTGCCGATGTGCTCTTCCATCCACATGCGGGCGCCACCGGCACCACAGCACAGGCCACGGTCGGCGTGCCGGGGCATCTCGGTGAGCGTCGCGCCGGCCGCGCCGACCAGCTCACGCGGGGCCTCGTACTCCTTGTTGTGCCGGCCCAGGAAGCACGGGTCGTGGTAGGTGACCTCTTGGCTGGCGCTGGAGACGGGGATCAGTTTTTTGTCCCGCACCAGCCGGTTGAGCAGCTGGGTGTGGTGCACCACGGTGTAGTTCGCCCCGAGTTGCGGGTATTCGCGGCCGATGGTGTTGAAGCAGTGCGGGCAGGTGACCACGATCTTGCGTTTGGCCGCATCGACCCCGTCGAACAGCTCGTTGATGGTTTCGACGTTCTGCGCGGCGAGCTGCTGGAACAGGAACTCGTTACCGGCGCGGCGGGCCGAATCCCCGGTACAGGTTTCCCCGGTGCCCAGCACCAGGAACTTCACCCCGGCGGTGGCGAGCAGTTCAGCGACGGCCTTGGTGGTCTTTTTGGCGCGGTCCTCATACGCCCCGGCGCAGCCCACCCAGAACAGGTACTCGAACCCCTCGAAACTGTCCACGTCTTGGCCGTAGACCGGGATGTCGAAGTCCAGCTCGTCGATCCAGGTGGTGCGTTCTTTGGCGTTCTGGCCCCAGGGTTGCCCTTGAGTTCGAGGTTCTTGAACAGCACACCGAGCTCGCCGGGGAATTCGGATTCGACCATGACCTGGTAGCGGCGCATGTCCACGATGTGATCGATGTGCTCGATGTCCACCGGGCACTGCTCCACACACGCCCCGCAGTTGGTGCAGGACCACAACACATCAGGATCGATGACGCCGCCCTGCTCGGCGGTGCCGACCAGCGGGCGCAGCGCCTGCTCGGGCCCGGACCCTTCGATGCGGGCGAAACCGTCCTCGGGCACCCCGTGCCCGTGCAGGCTGTCGCCGAGGGTGGCGAAGTCGACCGAGCCGGCTTCGGGCATCGGTTTGCCTTCGATGATGTACGGCGCCTTGGCGAACAGGTGATCGCGCAGGTTCATCATCACCAGCTTGGGGGACAACGGTTTTCCGGTGTTCCAGGCCGGGCACTGGGACTGGCAGCGGCCGCACTCGGTGCAGGTCGACATGTCCAGGTTGGCTTTCCAGGTGAAGTCCTCGATGCGGCCGCGGCCGAACACCGCGTCCTCGGCCGGGTCGTCGAAGTCGATCGGCTCGCCCTGGTATTCCATCGGCAGCAGCGGGCCCAGACCATCGGGCAGGCGCTTGAAGGTGACGTTGATCGGGGCCAGCCCGATGTGCAGGTGCTTGGAATGCAGCACGATCAGCAGGAACACCAACATCACCCCGATGTGGGCGAGCAGGGCGATGGTCTCGATCCACACGTTGGCGGTGTGCCCCAGCGGGGCCAGCAGCGCGGCCATGCCGTCGGAGAAGAACGCGCCGTTCTGGTACGGGAAATGCTCACCGAGCACGTTCACCGCGGCGCCGCGGAAAATCGCGTAGGTCAGGATGACCAGGAAGATCATGATCAGGATCTCCCACGCGCCGCCGTTGTGCGAGCCGTAGAACCGGGACTCACGACCAATAGTGTCGGGGTTCTTGGTCAGGCGGATGATCGCGAACACGATGATGCCGGCCAGCACCGCCAGGGCGAAGAAGTCCTGCAGGAAACCCAGCACCGCCCAATGCCCCACGAACGGGATGGCGAACTTCGGGTCGAACAGGACCCCATAAGCCTCCAGATACACCGACGCCAGAACGAAAAAGCCCCACATCGTGAAAAAGTGCGCGATACCCGGGATCGACCACTTCAGCAGCTTCGACTGCGCGAACACTTCCTTGTTCTGATTCAGGAAGCGGCGGGCCAGATCGTCTTTACGGCCACGCTCATCACCAAGCTTCTGCCCCGAGCTGATCAGCTTGGTCAACCACAGGACACGCTTAGCCGCGAACCCCAGGACCACGACCGTTGCCAACAGCCCGATGACCAACCTGGCCACGTCGAGCGTGTGTTCGAGATTCTCCACCGCGCCTCTCCCAGTTATGTAGCTACCAACCGCCAACTCAATCGAGTTACCGTCTGGCGCCCATTGCCGGTCGTTGAATGTTGTTCGCGTCGAATCGCATTCGACAGCGGCGTGACGTCGCCTCGACGCGGACTCCCCCGGGCACAGACCGTTCGGGGTTACGGCTGTGCCCGGGGGAAGATTTCACTATTTCTCAGATGTGCCCGGGAGGTGTTGTCCTGCAGCCACTTTCACGGCGCTGGACACCACCTCCCGGGAGGCCAAGGGCGCGCGATCAGGCAATCGCCGCGCGCAGCTCCTTGGCAGCCAACGCCGGATCGGCAGCACCGTAAATAGCACCACCGGCAACAGCAACCTCCGCACCGGCCTTCTGCACCGCCGCAATGGTGCCCACCTTCACACCACCGGCCACCGAGAACGGAACCCGGGCCGCCTCACCAGCGGCCAGCAGGCCGGTCAGATCGAAGCCGGGCTTGGCCTGCTCATCCAGACCCGCGTGCATCTCCACGAACTTGGCACCCAGGGCGCGGACCTGCTGCGCCCGGGCGGCCTTGTCCTCGATACCGATCAGGTCGACAACAACACCCTTGTTGTGCGCCTGCGCCGCCTTCACCGCACCGGCAATCGTGGAATCGTCAGCCGAACCCAGCACCGTCATCAAGTCAGCACCGGCCTTGAACGCGATATCAGCCTCCAGCTCACCGGCGTCCATCGTCTTCATATCGGCGAACACAATCTTGTCCGGATGCGCGTTCTTCACCGCGGTGATCACCGACAGGCCCTCCGCCTTGATCAACGGGGTGCCCAGTTCGATGATGTCGACGTACTCGGCAACCTTGCCCGCCAACTCAAGAGCAGCCTCAGTGGTCAGCAAATCAATAGCAACCTGCAGCTTCATGGTCCGTCCTTCTTTCTGTTAGGGAACTACGAACGAGCGCGAGAACGAGAAGCACCTGCAGGGTCGTTGAAGCCGAGATCATTCGGGACTGGAACGCTGCCTCGGCGACGTGACCAACGGATGCTTCCTGGTCGATGTCCATCATCACGAGGCAAACGGGTGGGAGTAATACTGTTTTCTGACAGTTTTGGCCACCCTTTAGGATTGGTCAGGCGGTGCGCAGGCGGCTGGAGCGGGTTCCCGACTGCCACCCCGGACGCGCTGAAACAACCGCAAGTCGGCCGAAGAGTCATCACAATTGACCACGGCGAGACCAATTCACAGCTTTTGCACAGTTGACTTGCCCAAAGACCAACCGTGCGAATTAGCTGCCGGTCTACATTGGGAGGGTGACCGACACCCCGCTGCTGCGCAACACCTCGGGCATCGCTCGGAATCGTGACCCGGGCGAGTCGTTCGAGGAGCTGGAACTCGAAACCGCGATCGCGCGCAACGTTCGGCAACTGCGCTTGGCTCAGGGGATGACTGTCGCCGAGATGGCCATCACCGTGGGGATCTCGAAGGCAATGTTGTCCAAGATCGAGAACGCCCAAACCTCATGCAGCCTGTCGACGTTGTCGCTGCTCGCCAAGGGGCTGGACGTACCGGTGTCGTCGTTGTTCCGCGGCTCGGATGTGGAGCGGCCCGCCGCGTTCGTGAAAGCGGGCACCGGCGCACGCATCGTGCGTGACGGCACGGCCGAGGGTCACGAGTACCAGCTGCTCGGCTCCCTGCGCGGTGAGCACAAGCGACTGGAATGCCTGTACGTCACTTTGACCGAACAGAGCCGGAATTACCCTTTGTTTCAGCATCCCGGCACGGAGTTCATCTACCTACTCAACGGCGTGATGGACTACGGCCACAGCCGTTCGGTGTACCGCATGAACCCCGGGGATTCGCTCCTGATCGATGGCGAAGGCACGCACGGGCCGGTCGACCTGATAGAGCTGCCGATCCGATTCCTATCAGTGATCGCCTTCCCGGAATCTCGCATCTAGCAGCCCATTAGCCGGCCCGCAGCATCGCGTCGCGCAGGATTTCCTGCAGGTCGTCGAGGCCGATCGATCGGCGATGGCGCGCGGAGCCGCCGGCCGGCACGTCGCGCCCGGTCAGCGCAGGCAGCAACCCAGCGATAAAGGCGCGCTCCCGGTGGACGCGGTCAGTGACCGAGATCGCGTGCCCGCGGACGCGCACGGACCCACTTTTGGCGTAGCCCGTAGCGGCGGTATCTCCGTGGGTCACAACGAGGATCGCCGGGCCTCGCGACATCAACCACCGGATCGCATCACTGGGACGATCACCTGGTCGCAGCCAAGCGAGGTCAGCGTCGCTGAGGACGGCGATATCACTGCGGGCGATCATGTCGTCGATGTGGGCGAATGCGCCGGCCTGGTCCATCCGGACGCCGGAGTACACCGCCTCGTCGTCGATGACCCCGCCCGGTAGGTCTGCGCCGAACGCGGTCAGCCACGTCTCCCCCAGACAGACGAGGACTGCGCTTCGCGCAGCCACCGTTCCCGTTGCGCCCGAGGCCAGGTCGGGCATGACGGACAAATTCATGTGCTGCCTCCTGCCGCAGTGGATATGGCCTTCAACTGTCCGGCCGGATGCCGGTAGCTCGAAACGCCAATTTTGGATGGATCGGCCTACCCATTCGCATAGGCCACCGGCTCGATCGTCCCGAACACTCCAGGCACATAGGCCGTACGCGACGGTGAGACATCGTCGACGAGTTTCATCACATTAAATGCTGTTTATTTTAGCGAAACGGTAGTAACGTGGATCACATCCACTAGTAGTGGATTGTGTCAACTGGCAGTACCGGTGCGTCGCGAAGGGAGAGCTCATGTGGACCCCGACACCGTGGCTCAGGGTACGAGGTTGCACCACCATCACGTCTGAACCAGAAAGCCACCATCATGTCTGAAACAGTCTCCACGACCGACGTCGTCATCGTGGGCGGCGGATTGGAAGGCTGCTCGGCAGCCTGGTCGCTGGCCCAGCGCGGCGTCTCCGATGTCACCATTCTCGAACGCGATACCGTCGGCTCGGGCGGCACCGGGAAGTCTTCCGGCGTCGTACGCTGCCATTACGGCGTCAGCTCGCTCGCCGCGATGGCAACCCGAAGCCTCGAGCTGTTCGAGAACGCTGCAGAGATCCTCGGTGAGGATGTCGGTTTTCATCAGACCGGCTACGTGGTTGGCGTCGGCCCGCAGAACGTCCAAGCCATCCGCGACTCGATGGCCGCGCAGCGCGCCGTCGGAGTGCGCACTGAGGACATCGACAAGTCTGAGGTCGAAAAGCTTTGGCCGGTGGCCGATCTGGAGCCGTTCGCCGCGTTCGCGTGGGAGGAACGGGGCGGATACGGCGACGCCTACCAGACCGCGCAGGGCTTCGCCGCCGCAGCTCGCCGACACGGGGTGCGCCTGCGGCAGAGCACCACGGTCAGCGAGATCATCGTCGAGAACGGCCGGGCCACGGGTGTGCGCCTGACCGATGGAAGCGTCGTCTCCGCCAACACCGTTGTTCTCGCCGCAGGCCCGTGGTCGGTTGCGTTGCTGGCTGCCCACGGCATCGAGTTGCCGATCACGGTGCACCGCGAGCAGATCGTGCTCATCGACCCGGGCCAAGATCTCGGCAAGGTTCCGGTGTTCTCCGACCTGGTGTCACTGCAGTACGTACGCCCCGAGGGTTCCGACGGCCAGATTCTGTTCGGCAACTCCGCTCTCGACGTACTCGAGCCCGCGGACCCCGACAACTACCTCAACCGTGCCGACGACGACTTCATCGACCTCACCGTCGACAAGATCGGGACCCGCTTCCCCGGCCTCGAGAACCCGTCGATCGCGTCGACCTATGCCGGTTGCTATGACGTGACGCCGGACTTCAACCCGGTGATCTCCGAAACCCCGGTCGACGGCCTGATCGTCGCCGCTGGATTCTCCGGCCACGGTTTCAAGATCGCCCCCGCGGTCGGCAAGCTCGTCGCCGACCTCGTCGTCGACGGCAAGAGCTCCGATGCGGACATCCCGGCTGACGACTTCCGGCTGTCGCGATTCGCCGAAGGAGCCCTGCTGAAGAGCCCGTTCCCCTACATCGGCGCGGGACAGATGCGCTAGACGCGCTCATGGAATCGACCCTGGTGCGCGCAGGCCGGTGCACCGGGGTCGATTCCGTCGCCAATCCGGCTGATACACCACCGAACCCGCCCCGCGCACAGCGCGCGACGGTGATGACCTACCCGCGATAGGGGCGTCCGTATGACCACCATCCAACGCGTCGTGACCAGTGGCACCTTCAGCCTCGACGGCGGCACCTGGGACGTAGACAACAACATCTGGATCATCGGTGACGAAACCGACTGCATCGTGTTCGACGCCGCACATACCGCGGCACCCATCCTCGATGCGGTCGCGGGCCGCAACGTGTTGGCGGTCGTGTGCACACACGGGCACAACGACCACATCACCGTGGCGCCCGAACTCTCCGCAGCACTCGACGCCCCGATCCTGCTGCACCCGGCCGACGAGATGCTCTGGCGCGAAACCCACCCCACGGCAACGTTTTACGCGGTGGACGACGGGCAAGTGCTCAAGGTCGGCGGAATCGACATCCACGCCCTCCATACCCCCGGCCACTCCCCCGGATCGGTGTGCTGGTCAGCGCCCGAGCTGGGTGCCGTCCTCTCAGGGGACACCCTCTTCCAAGGCGGCCCCGGCGCCACCGGACGCTCCTACTCCGACTTCCCGACCATCCTGGACTCCATCGCCCAACGACTCGGCGTCCTGGCTCCAGAAACCGTCGTCTACACCGGCCACGGCGACACCACCACCATCGGCGGCGAAGTCGTCCACTACGACGACTGGGTAGCGCGCGGGCACTGAAGCGCCGGCACCGAAACCACAGGACCCCATCGGCAGCGCGGCCGATGGGGTCCTGTCATTGGTTCCATTGGGCTGGCACCATGAATATGGTTACAGGTCAATGCTTTTCGCAGGGCTCAGAATTGCCGGCATCGCCGTGACAGTGCCCGCCCGGCATCAGCTCGGGCAGCGTCGATCACACCGTCGCGAACACGATCTCCGGTGCGGCGTCCGGAATCACACCCGGGTGAGCGGCCCACCACGCGGCACAGCCGGCGCGCCAACTGTCGAGGTCGTCTTCGCGGCCGCTGATGTTCACCGTCGATCCCGAGACCCGGGCCGTGGCGCCCCCGCAGGAATAGGTCCCATTGTCAGCTGTGATCGCCGGGTAGTCCTCGTAGAGTTCCGTCAGAGAACCGACCATGTACGTCGGACGTTCATCCACGCGCGCAGCGAGGGCCGTGCGCGGCGAGTCCACGCCGGTGAGGACGAGCAGAGTCGCCATTCCTGCGCGATTGCCGCCCAGGATGTCGGTGTCCAGCCGATCGCCGATCACCAAGGGGCGCTCGACGTTTGAGTGACTCGCCGCCGTCTCGAATAGGGCCGGCCCAGGCTTTCCCGCCACCAAGGGATACTTGCCGGTGGCGGTCGCAATCGCCGCCACCATGGTGCCGTTGCCGGGCGCGAATCCACGCTCCTGCGGCAGGGTCATGTCCGTGTTCGTCGCCACCCAGAGCGCGCCCGCCGCGATCGCAAAGGAGGCCTCCGCCAGATCCTTCCAGGCCAAGCTCGGGGTGAACCCCTGAATGACAGCGTCCGGTTGATGATCCCAGGAATTCGCGACATGGAGGCCTTGAGACCGCACGGAATCCGCGAGCGTCTGACTGCCGACCACGAACACCGTCGCACCGGCGGAGACGTTGCGCGCCAACAACTCTGCTCCGGCCAACGCCGACCCGAACACCTGCTCTGCGGTGGCGGGCGCACCCAACTTTCGTAGATGCGAGGCAACCTCCGCCGACGATCGCGACGCGTTGTTGGTGACGTATGCCAGGCGCTTACCGTCCCCGACCAGCTTGCTGAGCGCCTCTGGTGCGCCGGTGATCGCCTTCGGACCCGCGTACACGACACCGTCGAGGTCTGTCAGTACCCCGTCAAAACCGTCGATCAGCCTGGTCATCAGTGTTCGCCTCCGATGTCGCGGAAAAATCATGTCGCGAGAATCTCCGTGTGGTGCGGTGCTGCACGGAACTGGGTGAACCAGCCCGGTCATGTCGTATTGCGCAACGCCACAACGATGTTCGTGGCGCTGCGGCACGCAAGGGCCAAGGTGGTGATCTCCCCGTAAAGCTCCGACGGGGAAATCACCACCCTCGCGTACTCAGAACGTCCGGCCGGGCACCCACGATGTGCCGGCGAGCGGGATGCGAGACATCGCCGACGCTTCAATCGTCAGCGCGACCATGTCCTCCGGCTCCAGGTGCTGCACGTGGGCCTTACCGCAGGCGCGTGCGATGACCTGGAGTTCCAGCGTCAGCACCCGCAGATAGTTCGCCAACTTCCGGCCGCCCTCGATCGGGTCGAATCGGGCCGCCAGCTCAGGATCCTGCGTGCTGATGCCCGTCGGGTCCTTTCCGTCCTGGAAGTCGTCGTAGAAGCCGGCGGCGCTGCCGAGCTTCTCGTATTCGGCGGCGTACCGAGGATCGTTGTCGCCGAGGGCGATCAACGCAGCGGTTCCGATGGCCACCGCATCGGCGCCCAGCGCCAGGCACTTGGCAACATCGGCGCCGTTACGAATACCGCCCGAGACGATCAGCTGAACCTTGCGGTGCATGCCCAGTTCCTGCAGCGCCTGCACAGCCTGCGGAATGGCGGCCAGCGTCGGAATACCGACGTGTTCGATGAACACCTCTTGGGTCGCCGCGGTACCGCCCTGCATGCCGTCGACGACGACCACGTCGGCACCGGCAGCGACAGCCAGCTTCACGTCGTAGTACGTGCGGGTGGCACCCACCTTGACGTAGATCGGCTTTTCCCAGTCGGTGATCTCACGGATTTCCGCGATCTTGATGGCCAGGTCATCCGGGCCGGTCCAGTCGGGATGCCGCGATGCGGACCGCTGGTCGATACCCTGTGGGAGAGTACGCATTCCGGCGACGCGTTCGGAGATCTTCTGCCCCAGGAGCATGCCGCCGCCACCTGGCTTGGCACCCTGCCCGAGTACGACCTCGATGGCATCCGCCTTACGCAGATCATCGGGGTTCATCCCATAGCGCGACGGAAGGTACTGGTACACCAGCGTTTTCGACTGGCCCCGCTCCTCCGGCGTCATGCCACCGTCACCGGTGGTGGTGGACGTGCCCATCGCACTGGCGCCGCGCCCCAGGGCCTCCTTGGCGCGCCCGGACAACGCGCCGAAGCTCATACCTGCGATGGTGACCGGGATATCAAGGTGCAGTGGGTATTTCGCGAACCGACTACCGAGCACTACGTCGGTGGCACACTTCTCGCGGTAGCCCTCGAGGGGGTAACGCGACACCGACGCGCCGAGGAACAGCAGGTCGTCGAAGTGCGGCAGCTTCCGCTTGGCGCCCCAACCGCGGATATCGTAGATACCGGTGGCGGCGGCCCGTTGGATAGCGGCGATCGTGGTCCGGTCGAAGGTGGCGGACTCACGCAGGCCGAGCCGGGCCCGGTCGTCGTCTGTTTGGCTCATCAGTATGCTCCGGCGTTGTCGACTTTGAAGTGGTAGAGGTTGCGGGCAGACCCGTACCGCGTGTAGGACGCGGTGTCGTCGTCCTCGAAGCCGGCCGCCTTCAGCAGCAGGGCGAGCTCCTGGTGGTGCTCGTCACGCATTTCCTTGGCAATGCAGTCCGCGCCCAGCGATGCGGGCGTGCCGCGCAGGTAGATTCGCGTCTCGTAGATCGAGTCACCGAGCGCTTCACCGGCGTCGCCGCGGATGACGAGGCGTCCGGCTTGCGCCATGAAGGCACTCATGTGGCCGACGTTGCCGCCCACCACGATGTCGACGCCCTTCATCGAGATACCGCACCGCGCAGAGGCGTTGCCCTCGATGACCAGCAGTCCGCCGTGCGCGGTTGCACCCGCGGACTGGGAGGCGTCGCCCTTGACGACGACGCTGCCGCTCATCATGTTCTCGGCGACGCCGGTGCCGGCATTGCCGTTGATGACGATCTCGGCCTGCTGGTTCATGCCCGCGCCGTAGTAGCCCAGGTGACCGTTGATCGTGATCTTCACCGGCGCGTTGACGCCAACCGCGACGTTGTGTGCCCCGGCCGGGTTGTTGATGATGAACTCGCCGGACAGGTCCGCGGCATGCAGGGCGGTGTTCACCTCCCGCAGCGGCGTCTCTGCCAGGTCAAATGTCAACGGCTCCATGCGTACACCACCTCGGGCTCGGGTTCCCAGATCTTTGCGTTCTCAACACCCGGCAGGGATGCCAGGGCGCGGTATTCACTCGCCATCGCGACCCAGTCGTCGGTCTCGGCGATCACCGCAGGCTTGCACGAGATTGCATCGCGCACGACTGCGAACGAGTCATGGTTGGACACCAGCAGGGTGTAGAACCCATCGAAGGTCGCGCACAGTTCCTTCAGCGAGGTTTCGACGTCACGGCCCTGGGCCAGTTGGTGTGCCACGAACCGGGCGCCCACCTCAGTGTCGTTTTCGCTGTCGAAGGTCACGCCCGCGCGGCGCAGGTCGCGACGCACGGTGGCGTGGTTCGAGAACGATCCGTTGTGGACCAGGCACTGCCCGGTGCCCACGGCGTAGGGGTGAGCGCCGGACGGGGTGACCGCCGACTCGGTGGCCATGCGGGTATGCCCCACGCCCTGCCAACCCTGTGCCTTCGACAGGCCCCATGCGTCCGCGAGCGTCCGCGGAGCGCCAACGCCCTTGAGCACTGCGAGGTCGGCGCCGAAGCCGACGACCAGCGCCTTGGGGAGAGCCGCACGAGCGGCGGCGAGCAGCGCTTCGGAGTCGATCGCAGCGGTCAACAGGTAGGTCGCATCGAGGACGCGCACGTTGACGGTGACGCCCGCTTCAGCACCGACGGCGGCGGCAACTTCGTCAGCCGGGGCGTCAACCTCGAGCAGCGACACGGCACCGTAGCCGGCCGGCGTCCAGTTGGGGTCGCCGTAGACCGCGACACCAGCCGAATCCATTCCGCGGTCGGACATTTCGCACAACATCCCGGTGAGCATTTCGCCCAACTTGGGATACAACTCGGGGTTGCGCAGATGCAACCCTACGATTCCGCACATTAGTTGTTGGTCTCCTTTCTCAGAAAGCCGTCAGGTACTGATCGATTTCCCAGGCGCTTACCTGGCTGTGATAGGTGAAGAACTCTTCGCGCTTGAGGTTGGTGAAGTACTTGGACACCCCTGCGTCTGCGCCGACCGCATCGAGCACTTCCATCATCACGGGATCGGCTTCCAGGGTTTCGACGGCGTGGATCAGCGTCGCCGGCAGCGCGGGCCGTGAGGTGACCTGTGCCCCGATTTCACCCGGGTCGGTTCCGTTGGCGATTCCGTCCAGTCCGGCACCGATCGCCGCCGCGGCCGCCAGGTATGGGTTCGCCGATCCGCAACCGCCACGCAGTTCGATGCGCTGGTTGTCCGGGATGCGGATGTAGTGGGTGCGGTCGTTACCCCCGAAGGTCGGACTGTTCGGCGCCCAGGACGCACCCGAGGTCACGGCAACCGCACGGGTTCGCTTGTAGGAGTTGACAGTTGGCGCGATAATCGCCTGCAGCGCACTCGCGTGCTCGAGGATGCCGCCGATGAAGTGGTATGCCGTGTCCGATAGACCCAGATTGCGATCATCTGTGTCAGCCGGGAAGACCGGGGTCCCACGACTGGTCAGTGAAATGTGCAGGTGCAACCCGCTGCCGGTGCGGTCGGCGAACGGCTTCGGCATGAAGGTGGCCGTCATGCCGCGTTCCTCGGCGCTCATCGCCAGGAGATAGCGCAGCGTCACCACGCGGTCGGCGGTGATCAGCGCTTCCGCGTACTGGAAGTTCTGCTCGAACTGACCGTTGCCGTCTTCGTGGTCGTTGGCGTAATTGGACCAGCCGAGTTGGTTCATCGCCTTGGAGATCCCGGAAAGGTGGTCGTACATCCGGGTGAGGCCGCGCACGTCGTAGCAGGGATTCGCTGCCAGGTCATTCTTGTCGGCGGTCGTCAGGGAACCGTCAGCATTGCGGTTGACCAGGTAGTACTCCACCTCCGCGCCCATCCACGGCTCGTAGCCGGCCTCGGCGGCGCGCTGGATCATCGCCTTGAGGATGTTCCGGGGCGCGTACGGCCAGAGCTTGCCCTCGACGTACACGTCGCAGTGGACGAGCGCCAACCCTTCCTTGACAAAAGGAATGGGGGTGAACGACGCCGGATCGGGAACGGCGACCAGATCAGGGTCTTTGGGCTCCTGCCCCATGGCGCCGGCGGCATAACCGGCGAAACCCACACCGTCCTTGGCGAGTTCGTCGATCGCTTCGACCGGCACCAGCTTGGCACACGGCTTCCCCCGCAGGTCCACAAAGAGGGCGAGGATGAACTGCGTTCCTGACTGTTCGGCCAGGGTGGCCAGTTCAAGTGTTGGGGTCATGGGTTACACCTTGTCTCATGTGATGAATCAACGTATACGGCTAGTAAACCCTCGCGAGTCGGGTTTGGGCAAGGATTTCTGAAAGAAAAATCACACTTTGTTGCCGAAGCCGACTGCATCACACTCCGTCAGCGAGTCCGCCCACCCCCTGCGACAGGCGCCTGGCAGGCAAGATGCGGACGCGGGGTACCGCACGGACACCAGCATCGGAAACGAGCCGACGGGCGCGGCACGAGGCCGGCCACATCCGGCCAGTCCGTCGTCAGCCCCGGACCACCGCACCATCCGCATCCGCCGGTCTACGACCGAAGGTCGCGCTACCGTCAACCGGCCAGCGATGCGTCAATCACGTTGGGGCTCAAGACATAATCGAGCACAGTGGTGGCGCAACCGGCGATGCCGACGCGCCCGGGAAGAGCCGACGGAACAACCTGCAGCGTCCGGGTGGCCAGGGTGCTGGCGTTGCCGTACAGCGTTTCTCGCAGACCTGCCACGAACACGTCATAAGCACCCACCACGTCACCGGCGACAACCAGCACCGCCGGGTTGATCAGGTTCACCGCGGCCGCGAGCACCTCACCAACATGCCGACCGCTGTCACGAATCATGCTGCGCGCCTTGGCGTCTCCACCTTGAGCCAGCGCGACGACGTCACGCAGGTGACTGACGGCGTATCCGTCGCGCTGCAGCGCTCGGACGATTGCCCAGCCGCCGGCCACCGCCTCGACACAACCGGTGTCACCGCAGCGACAGGGAATGCCGGCGGCTGCTGCGATCTTGCTGTGCCCGAAATCCCCGGCCGCCTGCACGGCGCCCCGCCGCAGTTGGCCGCCCATGATGACACCGGCACCCAGCCCGGTCGACGCTTTCACAACCAGCATGTCTTGCACGTCAGGGAATCCGGCGCGGCGTTCCGCCAGGGCGATGACATTGGCGTCGTTGTCCATGACCACCGGGGCATCGGTGAGGTGCTGGAAGTACGGCGCCAACGGCACCCCGTCCCAACCGCTCATGTTCGGCGAGTCCAAGCTGGCTCCGCGCTGCCGATCGACAGTGCCCGGCAGGCTGAGGCCGATCCCGAAAATTCGGTCGCCGCGGCGCCCGGAGTCGTCGAGCAGCGCATCGAGACGCTTCACCAGGTCGGGCATCAGATCGTCCGGGCCCATGCCGGGCTCTTGATCGATGTCAGCGGTGGCGATGATGTCGCCGGCGAGATTGCACAGGGCCAGCTGGGTGCGGCTGCGCCCGATGGCTACCGCGAAGACGATGCCGGCATCGACGTTGAACATCAGTTGGGTCGCCGGTCGTCCGCCGGTCGACGCCGCATGTGCGGGTTCGATCACCAGATTGTCGGCCGCCAACGCGGTGATCCGCGCGGTCACCGCGGTCCGGGACAGGCCCGTGATCCGGCCGATCTCGCTGCGGGTGATCGCCTCGCGATCCCTGATCAGCGCAAAGACTTCGCCGGCGGTGGGTGACACCGACGTGCCGTTGAGCGCCATAGCCCATTGAAGCAAGGCAACACCAACCGACGCAAACGTAAGACTGCCGATCTTTCGTATCTGAAATACAAAAGACCGTTGCAAAAAATCCTCAAGCCGGTATGGTTCGTTCTGAAACGATCAAGCCCTGCTGCGGAGCCTCCGCGACGCCGCCCACGACGGCCGGCCCCGTGCGCTCAGTGGCACCCCACCACGCGGCAGCAGCACAGTTGCCCGCGGCCATACCGACCACGGTTGTGCCGCAACATGATTCGCAATTTCACCCCCAGCCAAGGAGATCAGCAGTGACCATTCGGATCGGCGTCAACGGTTTCGGCCGGATCGGGCGTAACTTCTTCCGGGCCCTGAACGCGCAGAAAGCGGCGGGTGGCAACACCGATCTGGAAATCGTGGCGGTCAACGACCTGACCGACACCACCACGCTGGCGCACCTGCTCAAGTACGACTCGATCCTGGGCCGGCTGCCCTATGACGTCCGTCCGGACGGCGAGGGGACCATCATCGTCGGCGACTCGAAGATCACCGCGCTGGCGATCAAGGACGGCCCCGCGGCCCTGCCGTGGGGTGACCTGGGCGTGGACGTCGTCGTCGAGTCGACCGGCCTGTTCACCGATGCGGCCAAAGCCAGAGGTCACCTTGATGCGGGGGCCAAGAAGGTGATCATCTCCGCCCCGGCGACCGGCGAGGACATCACCATCGTGATGGGTGTCAACGACGACAAGTACGACGGCAGCCAGAACATCATCTCCAACGCCTCGTGCACCACGAACTGCCTGGGCCCGCTGGCCAAAGTGTTGAATGACGAGTTCGGGATCGTGCGTGGGTTGATGACGACCATCCACGCCTACACCCAGGATCAGAACCTGCAGGACGGCCCACACAAGGACCTGCGCCGCGCGCGCGCCGCCGCGTTGAACATCGTGCCCACCTCCACCGGAGCGGCCAAGGCCATCGGCCTGGTCCTGCCCGAGCTGCAGGGCAAGCTCGACGGCTACGCGCTCCGGGTGCCGGTGCCCACCGGTTCGGTCACCGACCTGACCGCCGAGCTGGCGACGTCGGCCACGGCCGCGGAGATCAACGCCGCCATGCTGGCCGCGGCCGAGGGACCGCTGCGCGGAATTCTGAAGTACTACGACGAACCGATTGTCTCCAGCGACATCGTGACCGACCCACACAGCTCGCAGTTCGACGCGGGCCTGACCAAGGTCATCGGCAACCAGGCCAAGGTCGTCTCCTGGTACGACAACGAATGGGGCTACTCCAACCGCATCGCCGACCTCGCCGCACTGGTCGGAAAGTCCCTCTAGCCCGGCACAGGTGGTCCGCGGGCCGTTTGGTGCTTCGCGATCGGCGGCCGGTGGCCGGCCGCGGATCGCCAAGCAGCCCCGAAAGAACAGCGCCGAAAGAACAAGGAAGGTGCAGGCCAACATGACAGGCAGCCGAACAACGCTCCCGCTGCCCATGCCGACCGTCCGGCCGGTGGCCGACGAATGGGAGTGGCAAATCCAGGCGCGGTGCCGCACCGCGGACACCAACATCTTCTTCCATCCCGATGATGAACGCGGACTCGCACGCCGACGGCGGGTTGAACAGGCCAAGCAAATCTGCAGCACCTGCCCGGTCATAGTCCAGTGCGCCAACTTCGCGATGCGCGGCCGAGAACCGTACGGCACGTGGGGCGGCGTCTCGGAGACGGATCGGATGCAAATCCTGGACATCCGCAGCCGCCGCTCTGCGACGGGCCTGGCCCACGCCGCGCGCCGAGCCGCCCGGGAAGCCAAGCTCGATCGCGTCAGTTCCTGAGGTCGAGTACTCGACGACTAGAGTTCCTTCAGGTTCGGGATCGCCTGGCGCGCACCGAATCTCGGGTTGCGCGCCAGTCCACTGACCTCGAGCAGCCGCACGGCCCGGTGCCGGTGCGGGCGCAGAGGTTCCAGCAGTTCGACCATCGCGGCGTCGTCGATCGGGTGGCCCAACAGGGTCCAGCCGACCATCTTCGCCAGGTGGTAGTCACCCACCGAGAGGGCGTCGGCGTCGCCGAATGCCTTCTGCACGGTCTCGGCCGCCGTCCACACCCCGACGCCTGGTAACGACATCAACGCCGCCGTCGCGGTATCCGGCGTCAGCCGCTCCAGCGCGTCGGCCCGCTGCGCACACCCGACCAGGGTCCGGGCCCGGCCGGGGTCCACGTTGGCCCGGTGAAACTCCCACGACGGCACCCGCCGCCAGACGTCGGCCGTCGGGGGCAGACGCATGCCGGCCGGCGCCGGTCCGGGCGGCGGCGCGCCATACCGCGTGGTCAGCTTGCGGAACGCACTCCACGCATCGATGCCGTGCACCCGCTGTTCGAGGATCGCTGGGACCAGCGCCTCCAGCACGCGGCCGGTGCGGCACAAGCGCAGGTGAGGAACCCGCCGCCAGGCCTCGGCGATGACCGGATCGGTGGGCGCGAATCCGGTGGTGTCGTCTTCGGCGCCGACCAACCCTGGTAACCAGTCCAGGAATTCGGCGGCGCCCTGCCCCCACGCCTCGCAGTCGACCGTGTTCGGCTGCGACGAGGTGAGCCGGGCGGTCACCCCGCCGGTGCGCATCAGGCTGGTTCGCCAGATGGCGCCGTCGACGGTACGGAAGGTCGGGTCGGTCCCGCCGCGCCGCAGCGGCGACAACGTCAACCCGAGGCCGGCCGGACCGTCCAGGACCAGACTGACGGTGGGCACGGCTCCAGGTTAGGCGGGCTGCACCACGATCTCGGCCTTGTCGGGATAGAACGCGACCCGGCCCGCGATGTCCGCCACCGCCGGGTACGGCTGTTCGTAAGTCCAGATGACGTCTTCGACATCGCCGACGTGGTAGTACGCCGCGTCACCCTTGTACGGACAGTAGCTCGCGGTCACGCTCCGGGTGAGCCGCGACTGGTCGACGTCGGAAATCGGAAGATATTGCACCGCAGGGTAATTCGACTCTTGCAATGTGAGTGCTTCGGTCGATTCGGCAACCACGCTGCCATTGACCGTGACGGTGACGCGCCCGCGCGTGGGCGTAATCGTGATGGGATGTGCAGGACCGGGTTGCAGCACAGGACGTTCGCTCATATCTGGCCAACGTCTTTCCCGCCGCGTCGATTCCCGGGATGACGCTGGGCCCGCCACCAACGGCAGGCCCAGAGATCAGACGGCGATTGCTAACTGTTTACAGCGGAATCCAGATACCGAAGAACCAGAAGCCCCACGCATTGAATCCCGGATCGAACACCGGGAACACGGTCTGGCCCCAGTAGTCGAACGGCGGAGGCGGAGGCGCCCACGGCGGCGGCGCGACCCAATCGATGTCTGGCCTCGGCGGGGGTCCCCAGCCCCACGGCCCTGGGCCGTCGCCCCACGGCGGCGGAGCGCCGCGCCAGTGCCAGTCACCAGGGCCCGGGTCGCCCGGTCTGGGGTGCCAGTTGCCCTGGCCGGGGTGCCAATCGTCATGGTCGCCGGGTCCGCCCGGCGGCGGACCACCCGGCGGGTTCCAATTGCCGTGATCCCCGGGCCCACCCGGCGGCGGACCACCCGGCGGGTTCCAATTGCCGTGATCCCCGGGCCCACCCGGCGGCGGTCCACCCGGCGGGTTCCAGTTGCCATGATCTCCCGGTCCACCCGGGGGCTGGCCACCATTCGGCCCATTGTGTGGCCCACCCGGCCCCGGCCCACCTGGACCGTTACACGTCTGCCCAGGTGGGCAGAACCCCGGCTGTGCCTGTGCGATATTGACGCCAAATCCCGCAATCGCCGCGCTCACCCCGCCGGTGAGTGCGGTCGCTATGACTAGTTTCTTGATGCTCATATCAACTCAACTCCTTCATTGGAAGGTGCCGCCATGCGGTTTATCGCACGGGGACCCCTAAACGGTTACCCCCGCAATTAGGAATTAGCTGTGTCTGAACTATGCAAAATTTTCTGGCCCTCGCTCGAGCGTGTGCCTACGATCGCCCCATGACCGCACAGGGCCCCGCCTCCGTCACCGCCGCCATCGAGATCGCCGCCAGCCCGTCAGCTGTGTACGCGTTGCTCACCGATCTGCCCACGCTGGCATCGCTGGCCGAGGAGGCCCACACGATGGAGTGGCAGAAGGGGTCTTCGGCCACTCCCGGATCGGTCTTCAAGGGATACAACCGCAACGGCTCGAAGACGTGGACCACCAGCTGCACCGTCACCGAGGCCGAGCCGGGCAAGACGTTCGGCTTCGCTGTGAAGTCCGCTATCGTGCCCATCGCGCACTGGCGCTACGACATCACCGAGACCGCGGGCGGTTGCCTGGTCACCGAGTCCACGTGGGACAACCGGCCGGGCCTGCTGAAGATGTTCGCCGCCTCGCTCACCGGTGTCGCTGACCGCGATGCGGCCAACGCCGAGAACATCCGGTTGACGCTCGAGCGCCTGAAGGCCCGCGCCGAAGCCGCGTAGCCGCACGACGATCAAGTGGCGAGGGACGAGCCGCGATGAGAAGTGCGGCAAATCAGGCGTAGCCGGTCAGCCCCACGAATACCGGTGGTACTGCGACATATAACGCATACCGGGCACGACACGCATGACGGCGGCCACCACGCGCAGTCCCGTCGGCAGCCGGTCGTAGCCGTCGGTGTCCAAAGCCGACACCCACGACAGCAGCCGCAGACCCGGGACCGCCGACAGCACGTCGTCGGGGCTGTCCATGGCCCACTGCAACGTCGCACCCGAACGGCGCACGACCGAGTTGGTCCATTGCAGTTTCACGCCCAGCCGGCTGAAGGCGTCGAATTGCAGCTCCCCGCAAGGGAACTGCGCCACGATACGGCGCAACAGGGCCTGCCCGTCGGCCTCGCTCAGGTACATGGTGAGGCCCTCGGCCAGCATGAGCACCGGACGGTCCGCCGGGATATCAGCCAGCCACGCCGGGTCGGTCACCGATGCGGACACGATGTGACAGTGCTCGCGGGCGGGATACAACCGCCGGCGCAGATCGGCGACTTCCGGGTAGTCGATGTCGTACCAGTCGACGCCCGGCCCCGGATCCAGCCGGTAGTACCGGCTGTCCAGCCCGCAACCCAGATGCAGCACAACGGCTTCCGGATGCACGGCGAGGAACTGCCGGGTGGTCATATCGAAGTAGGCGGACCGGAGGGTGACCCCTGGCGATCTGGCCGCCGTCATCGTCGTCCGCGACCAGTCGTAGTCGATGCCGGCGACGACGTCCCTGGCATAGGTGTCATGCAGCACCGAGTTCGGCAGGTCGGCATCGAGCGCCTTGCCGTACAGCGTGGCCAGCATGGTCTGGGGCGCCCCCGTCAGGTCCACCGGCAATCTGTCCGTCATGGTTTCGACGCTAGCCGTGGCCGGCGCTGTCGCGCCACGACTTAACGCCGTACGGCGCGTTGTTCAGCCCGTGGATTTCTGGGCTTGGCGCGCCTTTCGCAGGCCGATCCAGAACCGCGCCGCCTCCCGCACCGCGTCCTCCACCGGCCTTGGCTCCCAACCCAATTCGGCCCGCGCCTTGGTGCAGTCGACCGGCGCCTCGGCACGCATCAGCCGCAGCGACGCCAGCGACAAGTGCTCGTCGGTGCCTTTGAGCCGGCCCTTGATGGTGCCCATGGTGGCCAGCGCGTAGGTCACCGGCAGCGACAGCGACTTGGCCGGAGGCGGTACGCCCGCCTCGGCCGCGGCGATCCGCGCCACCTCCGCATTGCTGATCATCTTGTCGGAGATCAGGTATCGCTCACCGGGCCTGCCCCTTTCGGCCGCCAGGATCAGTGCCCGCGCGGCGTCGTTGACGTCGACCGCTTCCAGTTCGATGCCGCTCATCACGAACGGCAGCTTCCCGAACGCGGCGCCGGCGATGATGGCGCCGTGCGGGGTACGGCCCCAGTCGGTTCCGCCGTACGTGGTGGACACGCACATCGCGACCGCCGGCAGCCCGCGCTCGCGGGCGTACGCGAGCACCAGCTTCTCGGCCTGCACGCGTGACCGCACGTACGGCGGCAACGTCCGTTCGTCGGCGATGTCCGCTTCGGTGGAGACGAACCCACGCTTGCGCCCGACCGTGGCGTAGCTACTGGTGAAAACGAATTTCTTGAGGCCCGAAGCGATTTCGGGCTCCACCGCGACGTCCAGCACGTTGCGGGTGCCCTCGACGTTGGTGCGGAACAACGGCGACGGGTCCCGAAGCCAGCCGCGGGTGTCGACCACGCAGTAATAGACGACGTCGGCTCCGGTCATCGCCGCACGCAGGGTGTCGTTGTCCCAGATGTCGCCTTCGTAGCGGGTGACGGCAAGGTCGTCGATGCCGATGGTGTTCGCGCCGGCCCGCACCATGACCCGCACGTCTTCCCCGGCGGCCGCGAGCTGCCGGGTCACGTGCGAGCCGAGGTAGCCGTTGGCCCCGATGACGAGCGCGGTCACCGGTGCCCCCTGCCGCCGAACTTGCGCATCCATTCCTCGGCCACGTCGGGCAATGTGCCCAGGGCTTCGGCCTTCCTGCACCACGCCATGGTGGTCTCGAGGAACTTCATGGGGTTGTAGATGTCTTCCTGCTTGCTCCACAGCCCGTCGCCCGCGTACGTCATGATCGAGATGTTGGTGGCGCCGATGATGGTGCCGTCACCGGGATCGCGCATGGGGTTGTCCAGTTCGCAGATGACGCGGCCGGTCGCCTCGTCGTACACCTTCCACAGCGACGGAAACGACGTCATGTAGCTGCCGGGGAAGTTCTCCATGGTGTTCCAGATCCAGGGCCGCACCTCTTCGCGCCCGTGCATGGTGCCCATGGCGTGCTCGATGTACAGCACGTCCTCGGTGTAGTGGTCGGTCCACGGATCCCAGTCGCGCGTCTGGGCGGCGCGATCCACGGTCTGCTCGAAGACCTCGAAGGCCGCGATGAGCTCCTCGCGGCTGAAAGTGTTGCCCGTCACAGGAAAACTAGAACACGTTCTAGCGGCGTTTGTCGAGCACTTGCGCAGTCGCCGGGAGTTCGGTTCTCTGGAGTCAAACCGAGGAGGCGTACATGACCGACACTGCGACCGCGATCCTGGCCGGCGGCTGCTTCTGGGGGATGCAGGACCTGATCCGCAAACAGCCGGGGGTGCTGACCACGCGCGTCGGCTACACGGGCGGAAAGAACGATCACCCGACCTATCGCAACCATCCGGGCCACGCCGAGGCCGTCGAAATCGAGTACGACCCGAATCAGACCGATTTTCGGGCGCTACTGGAGTTCTTCTTCCAAATCCACGATCCGTCGACCGTCAATCGGCAGGGCAACGACGTCGGCACGAGCTACCGCTCGGCGATCTTCTACACCGATGACGACCAGAAGCGCGTCGCCGAAGACACCATCGCCGACGTCGACGCGTCCGGGCTGTGGCCCGGCAAGGTCGTCACCGAGGTGACGCCGGCCGTCGACTTCTGGGAGGCCGAGCCCGAACACCAGGACTACCTGGAACGCATCCCCAACGGCTATACCTGCCACTTCCCGCGGCCGGGTTGGAAGTTGCCCAAGCGAGCGTGATTTGTGCACGATTTTCCGCGCCTGCCGCGGATTTTCGTGCACAAATCACACGGTCGCGGCGCGCTCGGTGATCAGCCGGGCGACCAGCTCGGGATGCTGATCGGGCAACCAGTGGTTGGCACCCTCCACGATCTCGAACTTGTACGGCGCGTGGACGAACTGCTCGGTCAGCAGGGCGCCCTTGCGGCCGAGGGCGATGTCGCCGTCGCTCCAGATGTAGGTGGTCGGCCGGGTTACCGGGGTGAACGCCGATTTCGGGTTCACGAACGGCATGGCGCGGTACCAGTTGAGCGCGGTCGTCAGGGCGCCGCTGTCGAACACCTCGGCCCGCGTGACGGCCAGGGCGTCGGCGGTCATACCGCTGCGCGGCATGGCCAGCTTCGCGAATTGCTCACCGAGCCACGGCAGCTGGAAGATCAGCATGTAATAGGAGTGCAGCGCCTGCGTCCCGACGACCATCGCCTTCAGGAAGGCGCCGGTGTGCGGCACCGAGACCGCGGTCAGCGTGCGCACCAGCTCCGGCCGCCTCGCAGTCAGTGCCCAGGCTATCGCCGCACCCCAGTCGTGCCCGACCACGTGCACCGGTCCGCCGACCACGTCGATCAGCGCGGCGACGTCATCGGTCAGTTTGGGAATCGTGTACTGCCGCCGGCCACGCGGCCGGGCACCGGCCGAATAGCCGCGCTGATTGGGTACCAAGGTACGGAAGCCTTTGGCGTGCAACAGCTCCGACACCGCCGCCCAGGACTCGGCGGTCTGCGGAAAGCCGTGCAACAACACCACGACGTCGCCGTCGATGGGGCCGGAGTCGACCACGTCGAAGGTCAGTCCGTCATGGCGGTACTGCGAAATCCGTTCGGTCACCGCTCGAACCTACAGCGGCGTGACGCGACGGCGCAGCGTCACGCGACCACCGTCTTTCGGCGTGTACGCGACACCGCGCGAGAAGACCTTCTCCCCCGCGGCGGCGTTGACCTGAATCGCGAAGTGGCGCAGCACCGTCCGTAGCACGACGTCCATCTCGACCTGCGCGAAGACCGCTCCGACACACCGCCGGGTGCCACCGCCGAACGGCAGGAACGCCAGCGGCGGCCGGCGCCCGATGAATCGCTGCGGGTCGAACCGCTCGGGATCGGCGAATTCCTTTGCGTCCTCGTGCATGTGGTCGATGGCGACGATGACCGAGAAGCCGCGCGGGATCACCCATTCGCCGAGCTGGAAACTCGGGGCGTACACATGCCTGCCGGCGAAGTCGATGATGGTGCGGATGCGTTGCACCTCCAGCAGGACGGCTTGCCGGTACTCATCCGTCTCGCCGGTCGCGACCTCGTCTTCGAGCCGTCGCAGCACCTCCGGATGACGGGAGATCCGCTCGAAGACCCACGCCATCGTGGCCGCGGTGGTTTCGTGGCCCGCCGCCAGCAGGGTCAGCAGTTCGTCGGCAATGTCGCTGCGGGACATGGCCGTACCGTCTTCGTAGGTGCTGCGGAGCAGTAGCGCCAGGACGTCGTCTCGGCTCTCGAGATCGGGGGCGGCGGCGACCGTGTCGATCAGCCGGCCGACGACCTCGTCGTACTGCCGCCGGTATTCGGCGAGCCGGCCCCACGGCGTGAGGCGGCCGTAGGTGCGCGTCGGCATGGGCAGCACCGCGAGCCGCGACCCCAGGGTGACCCACGGCGGGATGATGCGCCGCAGCTCGTCGAGATGGCGGCCGTCGGCCCCGAACACCGCGCGCAGAATGGCGTTGAGGGTGATGTGCATCATCGGTTCGAGCGTGGGGAACGACGTGCCCTCCGGCCAGGAGGCCGCCGCGCGCAGCGTCTCTTCTTCGAAGATGCGCTCGTAGTTCTTGATGCTCTTGCCGTGGAACGGCGGGGTCAGCAGCTTGCGGCGCAGCCGGTGCTCGGCGCCGTCGAGCGCGAACACCGATCCGCTGCCGAGCACGCGGGACAGGTTCGGCTGGATGTTGCCGACGTCAGCGGGATTCGCGGCGAACAACTGCTTGGCCAGCTGCGGGTCCGTCACCATGACCGCGCGTCCGAAAACCGGTGCGTCACAGGTGAAGACCGGCCCGAGCCGCGGCACCATGCGGTTGACGAACCTGCGCCGGTTGGTCGCGAAGGCCACGCCCTGCAGGAGTTTGGGAATCCCGGTCGCCGGCGGCAGATGGATCGCCGGGGCACGCTCGGCGAGTTCAGCGGTGACGGTTTCGGTCATGGCACGCTCCAAGCCACTTATTACGCGGTACCACGGTGTACCGCAGGGATGTCGGGTACGGTACCGGCTGGTACCACTGGTAGGCAAGGGTTCTGGGAGAGAGATGGCAGACGGCGAGGTCAACTCGGCGCAATCGGCTGCGCAGCCGTTCCGCGGGCGGCTGCTCGACGGGCTGGCGACCTCGCTGGCCACCCGGGGTTACCGCGACACCACCGTCGCCGACATCGTCCGTAACGCCAAGACCTCCAAGCGCACGTTCTATGACGAGTTCGCCAGCAAGGAAGAGTGTTTCGTCGAGTTGTTGCGCACCAACAACGAGGACCTCATCGCCCGCATCCGCGCCGCCATCGATCCCGACGCCGGGTGGGAGCAGCAGGTGCGTTATGCGGTCGACGCCTACGTCGCGCACATCGCGTCCCGGCCCGCGATCACGCTGAGCTGGATCCGCGAGGCGCCGGCCCTCGGCGACGCGGCACAACCGCTGAATCGTCATGCCATGGAGCAGCTCACCGACATGGTTGTGGACCTCACGAGCGGCGCGGGATTTCAGCGGGCCGGGCTGTCCCCGATCGGCCGGCCGGTGGCCCTGATCCTGCTCGGCGGTCTTCGCGAACTCACCGCGCTGATCGTCGAGGACGGCCGCGACGTCGACCAACTCACCGAACCGGCGCTCACCGCCGCGCTCGCGATCCTCGGCGCGCGGTCGTCAGCGCAGCATCAGCCGGGCTGACTTCTCCAGCCGCTCCGCGATGTCGTCGTACGACGTGAACCCCATGCCCGCGCGGACCAGCGCGCCCGAATAGAGCATTTCCAGCGATTCGATGACGTCCTCGTCCACATCCGGGCCGAGCGCCGCCGCCAGCCGGGACCGGATGTCGTGGGCGATGCGCTGCCGCAGCACCTCGACATCGGGATCGCGCCCAAGCAGCGCGTTGGTCACCGCCCCGGCGAACTCCGGTTCGTCGATGACGAGCAGCGCGATGTGCCGCAGCACCTCTGTCACCCGGGTCGCGGGGTCGTCGGAGTCGTGCTCCGCGGGCGGCGAGGATGCCAACCGGCGCCAGAACACCTCCGCGACCAGGTGTTCCTTGGACGAGAAGTAGGTGTAGGCGGTTGCCGCCCCGACGCCCGCATCGGCCGCGACCCGCCGGACCGTCAGACCCGCGAAACCCTCGCGACGCAGCAGGTCGAGGGCGGCACGGCTCAGCCGGTCGACCGTATCGGCCTGTTTGGCCGTCAAACGGCGCCGGGTGGGCTCAAGCGCCTGTTCGGACACGTGTCCGGACGCTACGGCAACAGGCGAGGCGCAGCAACCGGTCTACCGTGGACGCATGCGGGCGCTGATCGTCGTCGACGTGCAGAACGACTTCTGCGCGGGCGGTTCCCTCGCGGTGTCCGGCGGCGACGCCGTGGCGCGCGCGATCACCGGTCTGCTGGCCCGGCGCGAGTATCAGCACGTCGTGGCCACGGCCGACCATCACGTCGACCCCGGTGACCACTTCTCCGGCGAACCCGACTTCCTGACCTCGTGGCCGCCGCACTGAGTTGCCGGTACCCCGGGCGAGCAGTTCCACCCCGAACTGGACACCTCGACCATCGAAGCGGTGTTCCGCAAAGGCCGGCACTCGGCGGCGTACAGCGGGTTCGAGGGAGCCGACGAGTCCGGGACCGGGCTCGCGGACTGGCTGCGCGCCCGTGGCATCGATGAGGTCGACGTGGTCGGCATCGCGACCGACTACTGCGTCAAAGCGACGGCAGCCGACGCCGTGGAGGCCGGGTTCCGCACCCGGGTCCTGCTCGACTACACCGCCGGGGTGTCTGCCGAAGGCGCTGCGAATGCCGTTGCCGCACTGAAGGATTTTGGAGTGACGGTGGCCTGAAGCAGTTCCCGTCGCTCCGCTCGCCCCTAGACCGTCGGATCCACCGGCCGGCCCGACCACCGCGGCGGCCGCCCGGCCTGCAACGCCCGCACACCTTCCCTGGCATCGTCGTGCGCCATCACTGCGCGGTGAATCTCGGTCTCCCGCTCCCCCACTTCGTCGCGTGACAGTTCGAACGAATCCCAGAGCAGCCGCTTGCTGGCGGCCACCGACATCGGCGCCGTGTTGTCCGCGATGTCGTGGGCGACAGCCAGCGCGGCCGGCAGCACCTCGTCGGCGGGCAGCACCCGGCTCGTGATACCCAGCTCGGCGGCCCGATTTCCGTCGAAAGTTGTTCCGGTCAAGAGGATTTCGGCGGCTCGCGCGATGCCGACCAGCCGCGGCAGCGCCCAATGCGAGTACGCGTCCCCCACCACGCCGCGGCGCACCTGCACGACGCCATAGCGCGCGTCGGCGGCGAAGATTCGAATGTCGCACTGCAGCGCCAGGGTCAGCCCCAATCCGATCGCGTGCCCGTTGACCGCCGCGATCACCGGCTTGCTCAACGACCACGCAGGCACCGGGATGCCGGCCGCGCTGAACTCCGGGCCCGGCGCCGCGAACGTCTGGTCGCCCGCCGCCAGGTCGGCGCCGGCGCAGAACGCCGGTGGCGCCCCGGTCAGCACGATGGCCCGGACATCGTCGGCCGCGTTGCCGCGGGTGTAGGCGTCGGCGAGTTCCTCCCGCATCCCGTCCCCAAAAGCGTTGCGCCGCTCCGGCCGGTTCAGCGTCAACGTCACCACACCGCCGTCGAATGCGGTCAGCAGGGTGCGGTACGCGGGGAACACTGCCCGAGTAAACCACGGGCTGCAATACCTCTGTAACAGAGCTATTATCAGAACGTGCCCGCCCACTCAGGCCTCACCGCCGACCTCACCACCGACCTTTTCCACACCGTCGGTCGCTTCCGCCGACAGTTGCGCCGGACCGCCGGAGGCAGTTTCGCCGGCGTCACCCAATCTCAGGCCGAACTGCTCAGACTGGTCGGCCGCCAGCCCGGCATCTCGGTACGGGAAGCCGCGCAGGAACTCGGCCTGGCCGCCAATACCGCGTCGACCCTGGTCTCCAAGCTGGCCGCAGACGAGCTACTGGTCCGCAGTGCCGACCCCGACGACCGCCGCATCGGCCGGCTCCGGCTGACCGAACCCGCCCAGCAGCTCGCCGATCAGACCCGGGCTTCCCGGCGGGCCGCCCTCGACGTCGTACTGAAACAACTCAGTGGCGAGCAAATCGATGATCTGACAAAGGGTTTGAACGTGCTGGCGGAAATGACCCGGATGCTCCAGGAGGGCCGGCCATGAGTACTCCCGCCATCGCATGCGACCACGTCACCCACCGCTACGGCGATTTCACCGCGGTAGACGACGTCAGCCTCACCGTCGACGTGGGTGAAACCATGGGACTACTCGGACCCAACGGCGCCGGGAAGACCACCCTGGTACGGCTGCTCACCACCCTGACCCCGGTGCAGCACGGGCAGGTACGCATCTTCGGACTCGACGCGGGGCGCCGCACCATGGATATCCGGCAGAACCTCGGTTATGTGCCGCAACAACTTTCGATCGAGTCGGCCCTCACCGGACGCCAGAACGTGGACCTGTTCGCCCGGCTGTACGACGTGCCGCGACGCGAACGCCGAGCGCGGGTCGACGACGCGCTCGACGCCATGCAACTGCTCGACGTCGCCGACCGCCCCGCCAAGGCGTATTCCGGCGGCATGGTCCGGCGCCTCGAACTGGCGCAGGCGCTGGTGAACCGGCCGTCGCTGTTGATCCTCGACGAACCCACCGTCGGCCTGGATCCCATTGCCCGCGACAGTGTCTGGACTCAAGTCGCGACCATGCAGCGGGAGTTCGGCATGACAGTCCTGCTCACCACCCACTACATGGAGGAAGCCGACGCGCTGTGCGACCGGGTTGCCCTCATGCACCACGGCATCCTGCAGGCCGTCGGCTCCCCCACGGATCTGAAAGCGACACTCGGACCGTCCGCCACCCTCGAGGACGTCTTCCGGCACTACGCCGGCTCCGACCTGTCCGGGGATGACGAACGACAATCCCTGCAGGACATCCGTGCCGGAAGGAGGACGGCCCGCCGTGTCGGTTGACGTCGAACTGGTCACCGCGCCCCGAGGTGTCCAGCGCATCGGTGGCCTCGCCCGCCGGATGGGCGCGTTCGCGCTCGTCGAACTGCAGAAGCTGCGCTACGACCGCACCGAGCTGGTCACCCGGATGATTCAGCCCGCTCTGTGGCTGCTGATCTTCGGCCAGACCTTCTCCCGGTTGCACGTCATCAGCACCGGCAACGTCCCGTATCTGTCATTCCTGGCGCCCGGCATCATCGCCCAGTCGGCGCTGTTCATCTCGATCTTCTACGGCATCCAGATCGTCTGGGACCGCGACGCCGGCATCCTGGCCAAACTGATGGTCACCCCGTCACCTGCATCGGCGCTGATCACCGGCAAGGCCTTCGCGGCGGGGGTCCGATCGATAGCCCAGGTGATCGGGGTGTTGGCGATCGCGCTGCTGATGGGCATCCATCTCAGTTTCAACCCGCTGCACATCCTGGCGGCCATGGCGGTGGTGATGCTCGGCTCGGCATTCTTCTCTTGCCTGTCAATGACTTTGGCGGGGCTGGTCCGCAACCGCGACCGCTTGATGGGCATCGGCCAGGCCATCACCATGCCGCTGTTCTTCGCCTCCAACGCGTTGTATCCGGTGGACATCATGCCCGGCTGGCTGCACGCGCTCTCCACCGTGAATCCGCTGTCCTACGAGGTGAACGCACTGCGCTCACTCCTGCTGGGCACCCCGGGCCACACCCTGCTGGACATCGCGGTGCTGGCCGTGGCAGCAGTGCTCGGCATCGCTACGGCATCGGCCCTGCTGCGCCGGCTGGTGCGCTGAGCGACGCTGTCCGAGCACCTAATCGGTTCTCATCTCACGCCTAGGCCGCGCGGGTTGACTCGGTGTCATGAAGCACAGCATCGTCGCGGTCGTCCTGGACGCCGGCACCGACGCCGGACTGGCCACCGCCCACAACCTGTTGGCCGACGGACACCGGGTGGTGGTGACCGCCCGGCAGCCAGCCTCGCTGGTACGCATCACCCACGGCTATCCGGCCGATCGCGTCTACGCACTGGCAGCCGACACTCGCGACCGACGGCAGCTCGATCGGGTGCTGGCGCTGACTCGCGCCCGATTCGGCCGCGTCGACATGATCGTCGACCCCAAGCTGTATCGCTCGGTCATGCCCGCCGCGGCCTGAGTTGCTGTTAGGTTCGAGCCAATCGGCAGCTCACGGCCACAGATTGGAACGAACGTTGCGCTACCCACTCAAGATCGCTGCGACCATCTTCACCGTCGCGGCAGTTTCCGCCGCCGCCACCGAAACCCTGGCCAATAGCCCGGCCACCATCCCCTTCATCCCGACGGGCATCAGCCAGTCGGCCAGCAGTGTCGGCTTCGCCGACTCCGATGTGTTCGGCATGAACCCTGCAGACATCAACCACACTTTCGATCTGATGGCGGAAACGGGTGTCCACTCCGTTCGGATCATCATCCCGTGGGCCGGCGTCGAGCCGTCCCAGGGCAACTTCGACTGGGGTCAGGTCGACACCGTTGTCGGCGCGGCCAACGCCCACCGCATGTCGGTGGTCGGCGCGCTGGTGGCGACGCCCGCCTGGGCCGTCGCCCCCGGCGCGCAACCGATCAGCGGCCCGCCCGCATCGGCAGAGGCGTACGGAGACTTCGCCGGCGCCGTCGCGTCCCACTTCCGGGGCCGCGTCGATGCCTATGAGATCTGGAACGAGCCGAATGCCGTGATGTCCTGGACCTCGGGCCCGCAGGGACCCCAGCCGGACGTCTATGCCGGATTGCTCAAGGCCTCGTACCCGAAGATCAAGGCCGCCGACAGGGGCGCCGTGGTGATCGGCGGCGTGGTGGGCGCCGTCGTCTCATTCTTCGCGTTGACCATGGATCCGGTGACGTTCGTACAGAAGATGTACGCGGCGGGTGCGGCCGGTTCGTTCGACGCGCTGTCGTTCCACCCGTACCACTACAACCTCAAGTTCTCGGCCGGCGCCGGAGTGCCCAACTCGCCGCTGAGCCAGACCGACGGCATCCACCAGGCCATGGCCGCCAACGGCGACGGCGGCAAGAAGATCTGGGCCACCGAGTACGGCGAGCCCAACTCGGCCGTCGACGAGGCCACCCAGGCCGACTACATCCGCGACTTCCTGGCCAAGTGGCGCACCCTGCCGTACGCCGGCCCGTCGTACATCTACACCACGCGCGACCGCGCCACCGGCAGCGCAAACCCCGAGGAATCCATCGGCGTCTACCGCACCGACTGGACGCCGAAGCCGGCTCAGGCGGTCGTGAAGTCCATGGCCTGACAGTGATTTCGGCGTGATTCGTGACGGTCGCCGATACGAATCACGCCGACATCAGCCGCTGACGATGTTCGCGATGGCTCCCAGCGGCAGGTCGAGCCAGTGCGGCCGGTGCCGGGCTTCGTACCCCGCTTCGTACACCGCCTTGTCGAGTTCGTAGGCGGCGAGTAGCTCAGCGTCGGGGTCCATGCCGCCGCCCTCGGCGTAGCCCGCACAGAACGCCGTCCGGTTGCGGTCGGCCCACTCGCGGGCGCGCGCGGCGAGTTGCTTGCGCCGCTGATCGTTGCCGCCACCCTCGGTCAGCCGCTGGAACGCCGCGTACTGATAGGACCGCAGGATGCCCGCGACGTCGCGCAGCGGCGAGTCCGGCGCCCGGCGCTGATCCAGGGCCTGCCCGGGTTCGCCTTCGAAGTCGATGAGCAGCCAGGTCTCGGGGGTTCTCAGCACCTGCCCCAGATGCAGGTCTCCGTGAATCCGTTGCACCGTGATCGGCTGGCCCTCGAGCGCGCGGTAGCGGCCCTCGATGGCTGCGGCGAACTCGCGGACCTGTGGCACCGACGCGGCCACCGCCTCCAGCCGCTCGAGCATCGTCCCTACCGGAAACGGCGCCGTGGCCGTGCCGAGCTCAGCAGCCAGCGTGGCGTGTACCGCCGCGACGGCGTGCCCCAGCCGCTCCGACTCCCCGGCGAAGTCGCCGCCGACCTCGTCGGCGTACAGGTCACCTTCGGCATACAGGTCCCGGGTACTGGCGACGGCCATGTCCCAGCCCTCGGCGGCGTTGTCGGCGAATCGGGCCAGCATGCCCAACGCTGTTTCCGGACCGCCCGCCAACGACATCGTCCCCAGCAGCGGAGCCACATGCGGGCTGCCGGCCCGGCTCAGCACCCGGGTGAGCTCGATGTCGGGATTGACCCCGGGCGTCACCCGGCGGAACAGCTTGAGGATCGCGGAGTCGCCGAACACGACGCTGGTGTTGCTCTGCTCGGCTCCGACCACGCGCGACGGCTCCCCCACCGGCAGCTGTACACCGGGCTCCGCGGCGAACGAGACCGGACCGATCGTCGCCGACTCGGCGATCAAGCCCAACAGCAGGTTCGCGACCTCGGGGTCACCCATGGCATCGAACGCGGTATCGCCGTCCATCAGCCGGCGCAGCAGCACCTGGTACCGCTCGCCAGGGCCGTCGGCATAGCTGACGTCGAGCAGTACCAGGTCGACGTCGTCGCGCAGGGGCACCGTCAGCGCGGGTTCGACGCCGGTCAGTTCGCGGTTGCGGCCGGCGTACCAGCGTTGCTGGGTCAGATATTCGATCAACTCTGAATCCATCACGGCTCCTCACCGACAGGCGCGCGCAAGGAGAACCAGTAGAAACCATGCCCGGGCAGCGTCAACAGGTACGGCAGCTCCCCGATGCGGGGGAACTCAACCCGGCCGGTCAGTTCAACCGGGGTGTAGCCGTTCCAATGCTGCAGGTTCAGTTCGATCGGTTGGGGAAAACGGGACAAATTGTTGACGCAGAGAACGGTGTCCACTTCACCATCGCCGTCGAACTCGCGCACGTACGTCAGCGCCGACGGATTGGACCCGCCCAGCTCCCGGAACGAGCCCACGGCGAACGCATCGTGCCGCCGCCGCACGGCGAGCATGGTGCGCGTCCAGTTCAGAAGGGAATTCGAAATATCGCGCTGTGCTTCGACATTCACCGCCTGGTAGCCGTAGATCGGGTCCTGGCTCGGCGGCACGTACAGCCGGCCGGGGTTGGCGGTCGAGAACCCGGCGTTGCGGTCCGGTGACCACTGCATGGGGGTTCGCACGCCGTCGCGGTCACCGAGCCAGATGATGTCGCCCATCCCGATCTCGTCACCGTAGTACAGGACCGGGGATCCAGGTAGCGACAACAACATCGCGGTGAACAGTTCGGTCTGGTTGCGGTCGTTCTCCAACAACGGGGCCAGCCGCCGGCGGATGCCGACGTTGGCCTTCATCCGCGGATCCTTGGCGTACTCCGAGTACATGTAGTCGCGCTCGTCGTCGGTGACCATCTCCAGGGTCAGCTCGTCGTGATTGCGCAGAAAGATGCCCCACTGAGCCAAGTCCGGTATCGGTGGGGTCTGGGCCAGGATCTCCGAGATCGGGAAGCGCGATTCCCGACGGACCGCCATGAAAATCCTTGGCATCAGCGGGAAATGGAAGGCCATGTGGCATTCGTCGCCGCCGGTCTCCGGGTCGCCGAAATACGCGACGACGTCCGCCGGCCACTGGTTGGCCTCGGCCAGCAGCACCCGGCCCGGGTATTCGTCGTCGATCACCTTGCGGCAGCGTTTGAGGAAGGCATGCGTCTCGGGCAGATTCTCGCAGTTGGTGCCCTCGCGCTCGAACAGGTACGGCACCGCGTCCAGCCGGAACCCGTCGATGCCCAGGCTCAGCCAGAAGCGGAGCACGTCGATCATCGCTTCCTGCACGGCAGGGTTGTCGTAGTTCAGGTCGGGCTGGTGCGAGAAGAACCGGTGCCAGTAAAACTGCTTGCGCACGGCGTCGAAGGTCCAGTTGGACTCTTCGGTGTCGACGAAGATGACGCGTGCGTCCTGGTACTTCTCGCTGGTGTCGCTCCATACGTAGTAGTCGCCGTAGGGCCCGGTGGGGTCCCGGCGGGATTCCTGAAACCACGCGTGCGTATCCGAGGTGTGGTTCATCACCAGGTCGGTGATGACGCGGATACCGCGCCGGTGCGCGGCGTCCAGCAGGGCGACGAAGTCCTCGACGGTGCCGAACTCCGGCAGCACCTTGTAGAAGTCGCGGATGTCGTAGCCGCCGTCACGCAACGGCGAATCATAGAAAGGTGGCAACCAAATACAGTCGACACCAAGCCATTTCAAATAGTCGAGTCGCTCAGTGAGACCTCGGAGGTCACCTGAGCCGTCGGCGTCTGAGTCGTAGAAGGCACGGACCAACACCTCATAGAAAACCGCGCGCTTGAACCAGGTGCGGTCCTCGGGGAGGACCCGCGCGTGTCCGAAGTCCGCGGCGCTTGGATGTTCCACGCCACCGCCCGAGGCATCCATCGCCAACCAACGTACCCGCGTCGCAGTAGGGTGCAAACGTGGCGACACGCGATCATGGTGACCCAGGTGATGCCCCGACGATCCCGCCGCCGCTGGCAGCAATCGTCACGCCGGCCCGGCCGTCGGCCGCTGAAGAGGCCCGCACCATTGCCGCCTCGACCAACACCGGGACCCTGGCAACCCTGACCGCCGACGGCGACCCGTGGGCCTCGATGGTCACGTATGGACTCCTCGACGGCGCGCCGGTGCTGTGCGTCTCGAACCTCGCCGAACATGGCCGCAACCTGGCCGGTGATCAGCGGGCCAGCATCTCGATCATCGCGGCCAGCGCCGACAAGGATCCGCTGGCCGGTGGCCGGGTGACCCTGGCGGGACGGGTGGCGCGCCCCGAGGGCGCCGAACGTGATGCCGCCCGGGACGCCCACGTGGCTGCCGTCCCCGCCGCGAAGTACTACATCGACTACAGCGACTTCGCGCTGTGGGTGCTGCACGTCGACCGGGTTCGGTGGGTCGGCGGCTACGGCCGCATGGATTCGACTACGGGCGCGGATTACGCTGCGGCCCAGCCGGATCCGGTGACGCCGTCGGCCGCCGGGGCCATCGCGCACCTCAACGCCGACCACGCGGACTCGCTCGCGGCGATGGCCAGGGTGCTGGGCGGATACCCCGACACCGAGTCGGCGACCTGCACCGGCGCCGACCGCTACGGCCTGGATCTGCGGGTCGATACCGCCCGCGGCATGGCCTATACCCGCGTCGGATACGCCGAGCCGCTGCAGTCCATCGACGAATTGCGTTCAGCGGCGGTCGAATTAGCACGGCTGTCCCGGCAGGCATAGCATTCGCACCATGTCTGATCGCCCCGCCAGCTGGGAAGCCGCATTCGACCTGATCCGCACCCGCGGTTACGAGCGCCGTGAAGAGCCGTTCCGGCTGGCCAGCGGGCAGCTGAGCCACGACTACATCGACGGCAAGTTCGCCATCGACAACGGCGTCAGCCTCACGGTCGTCAGCAAGGCCGTGGCTGAACTGGCCGCGCTGCGCGGCATCGAGTTCGATGCCGTCGGCGGCCTGACCATGGGCGCCGACCCGCTGGCGCACGGCGTCGCGATGGTCACCGGCAAGGCCTGGTTCTCGGTCCGCAAGGAACAGAAGTCGCGCGGGCGTGAGCAGTGGATCGAGGGCACCCGCATCGAGCCCGGCATGCGGGTGCTGCTGGTCGACGACGTGATCAGCACCGGCGGCTCCACGGAGATCGCCTATGAGCGCGTCACCTCCGTGGGCGCCGTGGTCACCGGCGTCATCCCGATGGTCGACCGTGGCGACATCGCCACCGAGCGTTTCGCCAAGCGCGGCGTGCCGTTTGCCGCCCTGGTCAGCTACCGCGATCTCGGTATCGAACCGGTCAAGGACGTCTAAAGCGCGGACACGCGCGCCGATACCGAGCAATTGGCGCGAGCCACCCCTAGCATCTGGAAGGTGGCTGACAGCGACGACGCAGAGCGCGATCCATCACCGGGTGGAGTGCTGGAATCGTCCGTCGAGGCGGCCGGCGGCGACCCGGACACTGATCCGTTCCGCGCGGTCGACCCGGGCCCGCATGGCACCGGACCGTTTGCCGGGCCGACGACCGGCTCGTTCGTCATCCCCGAACCGGAGCCGACCGGCGACACCTTTGACGCGTTCAACACCGACACGTGGCGGTTCCGTCAGCCGCCGCCGCCCTGGTATCGGACGAAAGATGCGCGGCTGCTGCTGATCGCGGTGGCGGTCGCGGTGGTCGCCCTCGTCGTCTCGCTGGTGGTCCTGGCCACGCGCCGGGACTCGGGGTCGGATCAGCCGACACCGGTGGAGCCGGCACCGACGACCACCACGACAACGACGACGACGACGCCCGCGCCGGTCACCTCGTCGACCTCTACTCCGGTGCCGCCGCCCCCACCACCGGCCGAGCCGCCGCCCGCCGCAGTGCCACCTGCCGGGCACGCGCCGGCCGAGTCCGCCACCCCGACGGCGCGCGGGCCGGAGATCAACGTGACCCGGATGCCCATGAGCGTCGCCCCGAACCCACACCACCGCTGATGTCCGATCCCGCCGCCCTCTTCTCCGCCGCGCCCGTCGCGGTACTGGCCACGGTGTCCGCCGAGGGCCAGCCACATGTGGTCCCGGTGGTCTTCGCGGTCAGCGGGGACCTGCTCTACACCGCGGTCGACGCCAAACGGAAGTCGACGCAGCATCTGCGGCGGCTGGACAACATCGCGGCCAACCCACGCGTGAGCCTGCTCGCCGAGCAATACGACGACGACTGGTCCCACCTCTGGTGGGCCCGGGCCGACGGCATCGCCACCGTCCATCCGAGCGGCGACGAGATGGCGATCGGCTACTCACTGCTGCGGGCCAAGTACCACCAGTACGACCGGGTGGCGTTGGACGGCCCGGTGATCCGGGTGGCGATCACCCGATGGAGTTCCTGGCACGCTTGAGCCGCATGGCGATCAAGCGGCGAGGTACGAGCCGCGATGTGGGGGCACCTCCCGCTTGCGGGGGAGAATGCGGCAAGTGCATTGAGTCTTGTGCCGGACCTCGCGTCAGGAGCATGGTGGACGTGAGTCGTCGATAGGGGCACGCCATGGCGGACAAGTCGAATAACTCATCTGGCGCCGCGCCCAGCGCGGACAGTCCGGCGTCGATCCGAAATGTGGTTCTGGTCGGGCCATCTGGGTCCGGCAAGACCACCTTGGTCGAGGCCCTGCTGCTCCAGGCGGGCGTGCTGACGCGGGCGGGGACGGTGCTCGACGGCACCACCGTCTGCGATCACGAGCCGGCAGAAGTCGAGCAGCAGCGGTCGGCCGGGTTGGCTTTGGCGTCCCTGCCGCACGGGTCGGTGAAGGTCAACCTCCTCGACACCCCGGGCTACGCCGATTTCGTCGGTGAGCTGCGGGCCGGGCTGCGGGCTGCCGACTGCGCATTGTTCGTGATGGCCGCCAACGACGTGGTGGACGCTGCCACCAAGGCGTTGTGGCGGGAATGCGCTGACGTCGGGATGCCGCGCGCCGTGGTGGTGACCAAGCTGGATCACGCTCGCGCCACGTTCGCGGGCGCAGTGGAGTCCGCACGGGAATCCTTCGGGGACAAGGTGATTCCGCTGTATCTGCCGGCCGGGGACGGGCTGGTCTCGCTGCTCGCGGACGATGCGACGCTGATCGAGGGCATCATCGAGGAGTCCGAGGACGAGACGTTGATGGAGCGCTACCTGGGCGGCGAGCAGATCGACAACGCGGTGCTGGTTGCCGACCTCGAGCGAGCGGTGGCCCGCGGTTCGTTCTTCCCGGTTATCCCGGTATGCAGCACGACCGGGGTCGGCGCCGCCGAACTGCTCGACGTCATCGTCCGCGGATTCCCCTCTCCCCCCGAGCATGTGCCACCGCAGGTGTTCACCCCGGCCGGCGTGGAAAAGCCCGCGCCCGCCTGCGATCCCGACGCACCACTGTTGGCAGAGGTGGTGAAGACGACGTCGGACCCGTACGTCGGCAAGGTCAGTCTGGTCCGGGTGTTCTCCGGCACCATCAGGCCCGACACGACGGTTCACGTGTCGGGCCATTTCAATTCATTCGCCGACTCGGCCGCAGGGTGTGCCGAACACGAGGACCACGACGAAGACGAGCGCGTCGGCGCCCTGTCCTTTCCGCTGGGTCGGAAGCTTCGTCCGGCCGCTGAGGTGATCGCCGGTGACATCTGCGCGATCGCGCGGCTGACGTGCGCCGAGACCGGAGACACGCTGTCCGACAAGGCCTCCCCGCTGGTGTGCAGGCCCTGGACCATGCCGGCACCGTTGCTCCCGATGGCGGTCATACCGCACGCGAAGACCGACGAGGACAAGCTGTCGGTGGGGCTGGCTCGGCTGTCCGCCGAGGATCCGACGCTGCGCATCGAGCAGAACCCGCAGACCCATCAGATCGTGTTGTGGTGCATGGGCGAAGCCCACTGCGCGGTGGTGCTCGACGCACTGTCGCGGCGGTTCGGCGTCGCGGTCGACACCACAGAACTGCGGGTGCCGCTGCGAGAGACGTTCGGCGGCAACGCAAAAGGGCACGGACGGCACGTCAAACAGTCGGGCGGGCACGGGCAGTTCGCGGTGTGTGACATCACCGTCGAGCCGCTGCCCGAAGGGGCCGGATTCGAGTTCGTCGACAAGGTCGTGGGCGGCTCGGTGCCGCGTCAGTTCATCCCGAGCGTGGAGAAAGGTGTTCGCGCCCAGATGGACCGGGGCATCTGCGGGTACCCGATGGTCGACATCCGCGTGACGCTGCTGGACGGCAAGGCGCACAGCGTGGATTCGTCGGACTACGCCTTCCAACTCGCGGGCGGACTGGCGCTGCGCGAGGCGGCCGCCACCGCTTCGGTGAATCTGCTCGAGCCCATCGACAGCGTGCATATCGTGGTGCCCGACGACATGGTGGGTGCGGTCATGAGCGACCTGTCCGGGCGGCGAGGCCGCGTGCTGGGCACCGATACGGCGGGCGATTCCTGCACCGGCATCGACGCCGAGGTTCCGGAGATCGAGCTGACCCGGTATCCGATCGAACTGCGGTCGTTGTCCCACGGAGCCGGGTCGTTCACCCGGTCCTTCGCCCGGTATGAACCGATGCCGGAAGCGGTGGCAGCGCGGGTGCGATGACCCCGCCGAAGTGATCCACGACTTTGGCAAACCTGATCGTGACTGACATCACCCGATGTCATAGTGTCGTCAGATTCGTGCGCGCGCGAGCGGGCACCAGAGATGTCAAAGGGGACACCGGTGGGGACACAGTCGGGGCTCAGTCGGCGTAAATCCAGTCGCTACCGACTGGCGGTGATCGCCGCGGCCATGGGTATCGCGGCCGCGACCAGCCAGAACGTCGCGTGGGCCGAGACCGGGACCACCAGTTCGCCGGGCACGTCGTCGCAGTCGGGCGCCACACACACAAGCCCCACGAAAGAGGACGCGCCGTCCAAGCCCAAACCGAAGCCGGGCAATAAGGACAAGACGGCCGGCACGGACTCCACCAAAGACGCCAACGACTCTGACAAGTCCAACACCAAGCCGGCCATCGACACCTCGGGCACCGACACCTCGGCCACCGACACCGACGTCAAGCCGGATACCAAGCCCGAGGCCAAGCCCGCCACAAAACCGGCGAAACCCCTTGTCACACAAAATGGATCTGAACTGGTCAAACCGGCCGGCGACCTCAAGAAGTCACCGAAGCTCAAGCCGGCCACCGCGAGCACCCCCGTCAAGGACGCCGCGGCCGCCACCGCACCTACTGCCGCCACCGCACCTGCCAACACGCCCGCTCCGAGCGCCGCCACCGCACCCGCCAACACACTCGCGCCGACCACTCGGCTGGCCGCCCTGGCAACCACCACCAACACCGTCGGCACTCTGACGACGCCGACGCCACCGCAGCCGCTGAACCCGATCGCCACGATCCTCCAGCTGCCGGGGCGCCTCATCAATTCCGTACTCCAAGCGCTGGACCTGACGGTCTCGCAGAGCGGCCCGAAGAGCCCGTTCAACTGGTCACCCATTTCCGAGGCGCTGTTCGCGGGATTCCGGCGCATCGAGGACATGCTCGGGCTGAGCAAGACCCCCACCTCGGCGCCCGTGGTACCGGAGCTCACCTACACCGGCCCCACCAGCGGCGACACCCCGACGGTATCCCAGTTCCTGAACGCCGCAGCCGACGCCTACGTGCTCGGCGGCCAACCCGGTGACCTGAAGCCGTTCACCGTCAACGGTTTTCAGATGCAGACCTTCAATCCGTTGTCGGGCGCCGTCGGCAAGGCCTGGGTGACGCCCGAGGGGAAGATCATCATCGCGTACCAGGGCACGACGGGCGGCACCAATCTGTTGTTCCATCCGCTGATCGCGCTGTCGCAGATCGTCACGGACATGCAGATCATCTTCACCAACACCACGCCGCAGGCGTTCTGGGACTCGTTGGCGTTCGAGCGCACGGTCCAAGCCGCGGCAGCCCAGCAGGGTTACACCACCGATGACATCTACGTCACGGGCCACTCACTGGGCGGTTGGGAGGCCCAGTTCGTCGCGCAGAAGACGGGCCTCGGCGGTATCGGCTTCGAAGGTCCCGGCCTGAACACGTCAGTGCCCGGCAACAACAGCGCGGCGCAGAATTTCGTCAACGTGGAGACCTACGGCGACACCGCGGCGTACTTCTCCACCGATCTCCCGGGGCTGCAGCCGTTCATGCCGGCTTACGACCCCACCGGCGGCAGCAAGCCGCACTACGGCAACATCGTGATGATCGGCGACCCGACGGCCGTGAACCCGCTGCTCAACGCGTCCGCGCTGTGGGGTCCGAACCCGATCAACGACATCGTCTTCGCCGTCGACATTCTCGGTAACTTCTTAGAGCACCACCTGCCCGGCATGCAGGCCTACAACCTCGGCGTGGCGCCGGATCCCGGTGTGGTGCCGTGGCTGGGCTCCTACACCGGGTCGATCAACGACTGGGGCGGCCTGGACATCTTCGAACTGCAGCAGGCGGCGTCCGACGCCGGTGTCCTCGTCGCCCCGTAGTGAGCGATTTGTGCACGATTTTCCGCGGCTGCCGCGGAAAATCGTGCACAAATCCCCGTTGATGGAACCGCAGGGCCGCAGCCAACGTCCGAATCTGTGTGCTTGATGACTACCTTCGCCGCCACGATGGCGTAATCACCCGCGCCCAAGCCCGGACTGCCGGAATCAGCGACGACGCCATCAGCCGCCGGGTCCGTTCCGGCCACTGGCTGCGATACGCCCCCGGAGTGTTCTTCGTCGACGACCGTCCATTCAGCGATGCGGCGCGCGTACGCAGTGCAGTGTGGTCCCATGGGCCCGAGGCCACCGCCAGCGGACTGGCCGCCGCGTGGTGGCTCGGCATCACTCACTACCCGCCAGAGATGGTGGAAGTCACCGTGCCGAAGATGAGCAATCATCGCAAGCGCGACGGGATCAGGGTTCGGCGCCGCGACCTGCTGCGACAGGACATCATCGAACGCAGCGGACTGCGCGTGACCGCACTTCCACTGACGGTCATCGAAGCCGCGACCCGCCGCGGCGGTGGCGTCAAGCTGATGGACTCGGCGTTGCAGCGGCACGTCGAGCTGAAACAGCTCTGGGACACGCACCTGCGCAACAAAGGGCGACACGGTTCGCCCGCGGCCCGGATACTGCTGCTGGCCGCCGAAGATGGAGCCCGCTCCGCAGCCGAACGCCTACTTGTAAAACTCCTGCGCCAGAACAAGATCACCGGGTGGAAGGCCAACTTCCCGGTCGCCGGATATAAAGTCGACGTCGTCTTTCAAGCAGCAAGACTTGCCGTCGAAGTCGACGGGTGGGCCTTTCACAGCAGTGCAGAAGACTTCGAGAACGACCGAAAGCGGCAGAACATCATCTCGCTGCTCGGCTATCAGATCTTGCGGTTCACCTGGCTCGACCTGACTGAATATCCCGACCGAGTGCTCGCAGAAATACGGAATGCCCTGCAATCCAGGCATGCCGCCTGAGTATTTGTGCACGATTTTCCGCGGCAACCGCGGAAAATCGTGCACAAATCCCGGGTCAGAGCAAGCCGCGCAGCTGCAGATCGGTGATGTACTTGACGATCACCGGCGCAGTCACGTGCGGAATGTCCTTGTCCGGACCCAGCTTTGCTTCCTGCACCGCCTCGCGGAACACCACGACCGGCGCGATGGACCCGTTGTGCGGGTGCTCCGGCTTCTGGTAGTTGTGCAGCAGCGGCAGCAGTGACGCCTGACGCTGCCGGTCCGGCAGGGCCCGCAGGGTGGTTTCGAAGCGGGCCAGCCATTCGGCGTAATCATCAACGCGGGCAATGGAATAGCCGGCTTCGATGAGCCAGTCGACGAACTCGTCCATACCCAAGCCGTCGGAGTGCGGATTCATCACGTGGTAGGTGACGAACTCGCCTGCGGGCCGCACGCCCAGGGTGTCGATGGCCTCGGCGATGAACTCGACGGGCAGCCCGTCGTAGTGCGCGGCCTGCCGCTTACCCTCGGCGTCGCGTTCGTAGAACGAGTACGGGGCGATGCCGGTGGCCACCAGCGAGAACATCATGCGGGTGAACATGTCGGGCAGGTTCAGCTGGCCCGCGTACGACGTGTCGGCCAGGATCATGTCGCAGCGGAACACCGAAACCGGCAGGCCGCAAAGATCATTCGCCTCACGCAGCAGCACCTCTCCGGCCCATTTGCTGTTGCCATAACCGTTCGCATAGCCGTCGTGCACCGCACGCACCGGGCTCATCACCCGGACGTCCGCTTCTTCGGTGAACGTGCCCGGCTTCAGCTGATCGCCGACCCCGATGGTGGAGACGTAGATGTACGGCTTCTGCCGGGTGGTCAGGGCGATGCGGATCAGCTCGGCGGTGCCGAGTGCGTTGGGACCGAACAGTTCGCTGTACGGCAGCACGTGGTTCACCAGCGCGGCCGGATCCACGATCACGTCGACCTCGTCCGCGAGTCGCTGCCAAACCTCCTGCGGCAGCCCGAGATTCTCATCACCCTTGTCGCCGGCGATGACCTCGAGGTGGTCGGCGGCGAGCGCCTGGTAGTGCGCCAACAGCTTCGGATCACCGGAATCGAAGGTCGCGTCCAGACGCGCCCGGGCCTCTTCGTCGGACTTGGCGCGCACCAGGGCGATCACCTTGCCGTCGACCAGGTCCATGCGCTCCAGCCACTCCAGCGCCAGGTAGCGGCCCAGGAATCCGGTTGCGCCCGTGAGCAATACAGTGCGCACCTCGGACGCCGGACCGGGCAGCGACGGCGCGGCGGCCAACGTCGCGGCATCGATGAACTTGTCCAGCGTCAGGTCAGCGGCGCGCACCTCGGTGGCGTTCTTGCCATGCACCGAGGTGAAGCTCGGGCGCTTGGCACCACCGCCGCGCTCGTTCTCGATGTACGCCGCCAGGGCTGCCAGGTCGTTGGCCGGGCTGACGATGATGCCGACCTGGACCTCGACACCGAAGATCTCCTCCAGCAAGTTGCCGAAGGTCAACGCCGACAACGAATCTCCACCCAAGTCGGTGAAGTGCGCATCGGCCGAGACCTCGCCGGACGCACCGAGCAGGGCACCGGCGGCACGGATGACGGTCGGCAGGGCCGGGCCGTCGGCGCCGTATTGGCGCAGCGCGCGCAGCTCGTCGGCCTGGCCCGCGGCCAGGCTGGCGTACAGGTCTTCCAGGGCCGGACCGTAATGGGCCTTGAGCTTGGGCCACGCCAGCTTGCGGATACCGGTCAGCAGTCCGTTCTCCAGCGAGAACGGCTCGGTCTCGATGATGAAGTCGCGGGGGATCTCGTAGGACTGCAGCTCGGACGCCTTCGCCACCTCCTGCAGCGAATCGCTGATCTGCTGCTTCAACTCCGCGGATTCCCAACGGGCCAAGGCATCTTCGGTCGGGACCACCACGGCCAGCAGGTACGGCTGGGCGCTGTTGCCGTAGACGTAGATCTGCCGGACCAGCGGGCTGTTGTTGCTGAATGCCGCCTCCAGCTTGGCCAGTGTGACGAACTCACCCTGCGCCAGCTTCAGCACATTGTTGCGGCGGTCGACGTACTGGATCTGGTCCGGACCGATCTCGGCGACCACATCGCCGGTGCGGTAGAACCCGTCCTCGTCGAAGACACTCGCGGTGACCTCGGGCCGCTTGTAGTAACCCGGGAACAGGTACTCGGTCTTCACGAGCAGCTCACCGCGCGGGTACGGCTGGTCGGTCAGGAAGTAGCCCAGGTCGGGCACGTCGACCAGCTTGTAGTCGAGGGTCGGCGGGCGCTGGATGACGCCGTCGAAGAAGACCATGCCGGCCTCGGTGGAGCCGTAGCCCTCCAGCACGTGGATGCCGAGGAACTTCTCGACCCAGGCCTTCAGTTCATCGGTGATGGGCGCCGACCCGGTCATCGCCTTGATGTAGCGGCCACCGATCAGGTTCTGCCGCATGTCGGCCATCACCTGCTGCTCGATGTCGTCGCGCTCGGCCTCGCCGGCGCCGGCCGGAACCAGCTTGTCGACGCGGCTCTGGAACTCCAGGTACAGCATCTCCCAGACGCGGGGCACCAGGTTCAGCTCGGTGGGACGTGCCAGTGCGAAATCCTCGAGCAGAGTGGAGAGGTCGCTCTTGGCTGCGAAGTAGACGATGCCGCCGTTGGCCAGGGTGGAGTACAAGATGCCGCGGCCCATGACGTGGCTCATCGGCATGAAGGCCAAGTTGATCGAGGCCTCGCTCGGTCCGAACCATGCCGAGCTGGCGCGCCGCCAGAAGCTCGTCATGTTGCTCTCCGGATACATCGCGCCCTTAGGGGCGCCGGTCGAGCCGGAGGTGTAGATCAGCAGGGCCAGCGGGTCGGCCTCTTCGGAAACCGGCGCGGGCGCCGAGGGCAGCTCACGGCCGCGGGCGAGCACGTCGGCGAACGTCTCGACCGCGACGTTCAGGCCGGCGAGTACCGCCCGCGCCTGCTCAACGGCCTCACGCTCGTCGTCGACCTCGGCGTGGTGGTCGAACACCACGAACCGGGCCGGGGCCGGGCCGCCGACGGCGAGTTCGACGGCGTCGGCGACATAGCCGGCGCTCACGGCGATCAGCACCGGTTCGGTCTCGGCGACGATCGGCAGCAGCGACGACGTTGCCGAGCTGGTCTGCAGCGGCACCGACACGGCGCCGATCTGTCCCAGGGCCGTGTCGATGACGGTGTAGTCGGTGCTGGTGAATCCGAGGATCGCGACGCGGTCGCCGGTCTTCACGCCGTCTGCGTGCAGCGCGGCGGCGACGGCGCGGACGCGATCCCAGAGTTCGCCGTAGGTGATGGTGTCGTACTTCGGCAGCAGCCGGCTGGTGGTGCGGCCGTTCTCGGTGACGAACTCGACCGCGCGCTGTCCCAGCGCGGTCCGGTCGGCGTAGCCCTCGAGGACTGTTTTGACGATCTCGGCAAGTCGCATGCCGGGCTCTTCGACCAACCGAGCCACCGACTCGATCGGGACGGCCGCGGCGAACTGCGGATCGTTGGCGGATAGTTCGGCGATCCGGCGGGCGAGCCCGTCAGAGGCACTGTCGGCATGGTCAATCGACATGAATAAACCTCACGAAAAATCGAAATCTCGAATGGGCACGCCCCGTTGCATCCCCACTAATTCAATGACGCTGGCGCGGTCGTCGTTGTTCCGGCGACTCCCTGCCAGTTCCCTGTGATTTGTGCACGATTTTCCGCGGCAGCCGCGGAAAATCGTGCACAAATCGCTCGGTCAGAGCAGACCCAGCAACTCCAGATCGGTGATGTACTTGACGATCACCGGGGCACCGATGTGCGGAATATCCTTGTCCGCACCGATTTTCGCGTTCTGCACCGCAGCCCGGAACCGCTCGACCGGGGCAATGGACCCCCGCACCGGGTAGCTCGGCTGCTGATAGTTGTGCAGCAGCGGCAGCAGCGACGCCTGACGCTGCCGGTCCGGCAGGCCGCGCAGACCCGTCTCGAAACGAGTCAGCCAGTCGGCGTAATCATCAACGCGGGCAATGGAATACCCGGCTTCGATGAGCCAGTCGACGAACTCGTCCATACCGATACCGTCGTCGTACGGGTTCATTACATGGTACGTCTCGAACGTCGAGTCGGACTCGCCGGCCGCGACCTGCACCGCGAGCGTCGAGATGGACTCGGAGACGAACTCGACGGGCAGCCCGTCGTAGTGGGCACGCTGCCGCTGACCCGAGGCATCCAGCTCGTAGAACGACTTCGGCGCGATGCCGGTGGCCACCAGCGAGAACATCATGCGGGTGAACATGTCGGGCAGGTTCAGCTGGCCGGCATACGTGGTATCGGCCAGGATCATGTCGCAGCGGAACACCGAAACCGGCAGGCCGCAAAGATCATTCGCCTCACGCAGCAGCACCTCCCCGGCCCACTTGCTGTTGCCGTAGCCATTTGCATAGCCGTCGTCCACCGACCGCACCGCGCTCATCACGCGCACATCGGCAGCCTCGACGAACTCGCCGGGCGCGACGCCGCCGCCGACCGCGATGGTCGAAACGTAGGCGAACGGCTTGATCCGGGTGGTCAGGGCGATGCGGATCAGCTCGGCGGTACCCAAGGCGTTCGGGCCGAACAGTTCGCTGTAGGGCAGCACGTGGTTCACCAGCGCGGCCGGGTCCACAATGACGTCGACGGTGTCGGCCAGTCGTTGCCAAACCTCCTGCGGCAGGCCCAGATTGGCTTCACCCTTGTCGCCGGCGATGACTTCCAGGTGGTCGGCGGCGAGCGCCTGGTAGTGCGCCAGCAGCTTCGGATCACCGGAATCGAAGGTCGCGTCCAGACGGGCGCGGGCGTCGGCGTCGGACTTGCCACGGACCAGGCAGATGACCTTGCCGTCGACCAGGTCCATGCGCTCCAGCCACTCCAGCGCCAGATAGCGGCCCAGGAATCCGGTTGCGCCCGTGAGCAATACGGTGCGCACCTCGGAAGCCGGGCCGGGCAGCGATGGCGCGGCGGCCAACGTCGCGGCATCGATGAACTTGTCCAGCGTCAGGTCCGCGGCGCGCGCCTCGGTGGCGTTCTTGCCGTGCACCGTGGAGAACGTCGGCCGCTTGCTGCCGGGCGCGCGCTCCCCGTCGATGTAAGCCGCCACACCTGCCAGGTCGGTGGCCGGGCTGACGATCACGCCGACCGGCACCTCGACCTCGAAAATCTCCTCGAGCAGGTTGCCGAAGGTCAACGCCGACAACGAATCTCCACCCAGGTCGGTGAAGTGCGCATCGCCCGTCAGGTCCGAGCCGGCCGCGCCCAAGGTCGCTCCGACAGCACGCAGCACGGTCTCGAGCACCGGGGCGTCGGAGGCACGCAGCGCCCGCAACGCTCGAAGTTCCATGGCCTGACCCTCGGCCAGTTCGGCGTACAGTTGCTCCAGTTCGGCGCCGTACCGGGCCTTCAGCTTCGGCCAGGCCAGCTTGCGGACGCCGGTCAGCAATCCGTTCTCCAGCGAGAACGGCTCGGTCTCGATGATGAAGTCGCGGGGGATCTCGTACGACTGCAGCCGGGCCTCGCGGGCCACCACCTGCAGCGCGTCGGCCAGCTCGGGCCGCAAGGATTCCGGACCAGCAGCGCCGCCCAAAGCCTCCGAAGACGGCACGATCACCGCCAGCAGGTAGGAGCGAGAACTGTTGCCGTACACGTAGATCTGCCGGACCAGCGGGCTGGTGCCGAAGGCGGCTTCCAGCTTGGACAGCGTTACGAACTCGCCCTGCGCCAGCTTCAGCACGTTGTTGCGGCGGTCGAGGTACTGCAGGTGGTCGGGGCCGAGTTCGGCGACAATGTCGCCGGTGCGGTAGAAGCCGTCCGCGTCGAACACGTCGGCGGTGACATCGGGCCGCTTGTAGTAGCCCGGGATCAAATCGGTTGACTTCAAGAGCAATTCACCACGCGGGTGCGGCCGGTCGGTCGAGAGGTAGCCGAGCTCGGGCACGTCGACCAGCTTGTAGTCCAGGACTGGCGGACGATTCACATGGCCGCTGAGCATGACGCCGCCGGCCTCGGTCGAGCCGTAGGCCTCCATCAACTCCAGCCCGAGGAACTTCTGCACCCAGGCCTTGAGCTCGGGCGAGATCGGTGCCGATCCCGTCATGGCGACGAGCTGGCGCCCACCGATCAGGCTGACGCTCCGTTCGTCGAGCACCTGCTGCTCCGAGACACCTTCGAGAGCCCGGCGGTCGACCTCGCTCTGCACTTCCTGGTGGATCATCTCCCAGACCCGGGGCACGAAGGTCATCTGCGTCGGCCGGACCAGCGCGATGTCCTCCAGGAGGGTGGACAGGTCGCTCTTGGCCGCGAAGTACACGGTGCCGCCGTGGGCCAAAGTGCGGTAGACGGTGCCGCGACCCATCATGTGGCTCATCGGCAGGAAACTCAGAACGATAGAGGGCAACGCCGGCTGCTGGCTGACCAAGCCGGTCCGCCAGGCGTTGGTGACGAGCCGCTCGGGATACATGGCGCCCTTGGGGGTGCCGGTGCTGCCGGAGGTGTAGATCAGGACCAACAGTGGGTCTGGCTCGACGGCCGCCACGGGCTCGACGGCCGGAAGCGCGGTTCCGCGCGACACCATCTCGGCGAGAGTCTCGACCACGACGCCGCGCTCGGCCAAACGGGCCGCGGCCCGCTCGACGGCCTCGCGCTCGTCGTCGACCTGGGCGTGGTGGTCGAACACGACCACCCGGGTCAGTGCGGCGCTCGCGCCGGATACCAATTCAATCGCGTCGTCCAGGAACTTCACGTCGGCGAACAGCGCGCGGGGCTCGGTCTCATCGAGGATCGGGCGCAGCTGCTCGGCAGGCGCACTGGTCTGCAGCGGGACGGCGACGACGCCGGCGCGCGCCAGGGCGGTATCGATGATCGTGTATTCGGCGCTCGTGAAACCGAGCACGGCGACCCTGTCGCCAGCGGCGACGATTGGCTGACCGCCGCCGGGGACGTTGTCGTCTGTGCCGGAGAGCAGCGCGTTGTCCACGGCCTGGATCTGCCGCCAGACCTCGCCGAAGGTGACGGTGTCGTAGCGCGGCAGCAGCCGGGACACGGTGCGGCCGGCATCGTCGGTCACGTATTCGACGGCGCGCTGCCCGAGCGCGGGCCGGTCGGCGTAGGCCGCCATGACGGCGCGGATCACCTCGGGCAGCCGGATGCCGGGCTCGTCGAGGGCGGCGCCGACCCCGGGAAGGGGCAGAGCCGCGGCAAGTTGGGGGTCGGTGGCGCAGAGGTCAGCGACGCGCTGCGTCAGTTCGTCGGTAAGTGCGGTTTGTTCGTTCGCCATAGCTACCTCATCACAATCATTTCACCAGCGTCGGCAAATACAACGTTAGCAAAACTAAAGATATGCCGAGCCACGTCTGTGACAAACCGCACTGCTCGGTTCAGCGTTCCGGGGTGGGTTGCACCGGTTGCGGCGCGAGCGGCGGGACCGCCTTCGTCCCCGCCTGCGTTTCGTACGCGCCTTCGTCCCGGCCGAGGGCGATGGTCGCCGCCGCCATGGCGCCGATGGACGCGACGAGCGCCGCGGCTTCGACTCCGGTCGTGTCGAAGCCCTCTCCGAGCACCAGTGCACCGAGGACGACGGCCACCACCGGCTCGAGCACGAGCATGGTCGGAACCGACGTCTGCAGCGCGCCGGCATGGAACGCGGACTGCTGCAGCACGGTCGCCACCGCGCCCAAGATGATGAGCAGGTACGGCGCCGGCGTCGCCAGCAGGCCCAGCCAGCCCCGGTGCTGAAGGATCGCCATGAAGATTTTGGTCACCACGGCGACGACGCCGAACAACACCCCGACACCGACGGCCAGCAGGACGGCGCGCGCCCAGCCGCTGCATCGCACCGCCAGCACCACGCACCCGACGATGATCGCGGCGCACACCGCGGCGACCAGCACGATCATCCCTGGCGAGGCCAGGTGTTCGTCGCGTTCAGGCCGGGCCAGCACGACGAATCCCGCCAACCCGATGGTCAGCAGTCCGGCCCACAGCCACTCACCGCGGGTCACCCGGCGGTGCGCCTGATGCGCACTGAGCGGCAGCGCGAACAGCAGCGCCGAGACCAGCAGCGGCTGCACCAACAGCAGCGATCCGTGCCCCAACGCCAGCGCCTGGAAGACGTAGCCGGCGACGGCCGCACCGGTGCCGGCCCACCACAACCGGCGTCTCAGCAGCGTCGACAGCATGACGACGCTGACGCCGTGTTCGGGCGGTACATCGATCGTCGCGCGCTGCCGCACCACGATGCCGACGGCAGCACACACGGCCGCGCACAGGGCGAACAGCACCACGAGTCCGTGTTGAATCAACGGAGACGTCCGATCAGCGTGGCCGCATATCGCGCCACAGACCTCACCGGAAACATCACGCCCAAAGGGTAGTCGAGCGGGACTATCTGTCCCACTCGCGAGCGCGCGGCCGCCCCGTCGCGAGCAACCGCTCCCCGCCTAAACACTGGCCAGTCAGGCACATTTACCGTTACCTTATATTTCTCTTATCTTTCTTATTTTTGAGGTACGGTCGGTGCCATGCACCCAAGAATCGCTCTCGTCACCGGCGCTTCGCGCGGCATCGGAGCCGCCGTGGCCGGGCAGCTGGCCGGCCCCGACACGCATGTCCTGGTGAACTACCGAGAGAAGGCCAAGCGCGCCGGCACGATCGTGGACAGCATCCGCGCAGCCGGCGGGCAGGCGTCCGCCATCGGCGCCGACGTGTCCGACGCCGCCGCGACCAAGGAAATGATCGATCGGATCGACAGTCGCTTCGGGCGCCTCGACATCCTGGTGCTCAACGCGTCCGGTGGCCTGGAGTTCGGCGCCGCACCGGACTACGCGATGCGCCTGAACCGCGACGCCCAGCTGCGACTGGTCGATCTGGCGCTCCCCCTGATGCCCGCCGGCGCTCAGATCGTCTTCGTCACCAGCCACGAGGCCCACTGCTATCCGCACCTGCCAGTGCCCGACAGATACGGCCCCATCGCCGCCAGCAAGCGGGCCGGGGAGAACGCGCTACGTGCGCTGCGACCTGAATTCGACCGGTGCAGAATCGGATTCACCGTGGTCTCGGGAGACATGATCGAAGGCACGATCATCGCCCGGCTGTACGAACGTCGCGATCCCGAGGCCGTCGGCGCACGCCGCAGCCAAGGACCGCTGCCGACCATCGACGAATTCGCCACCGCCATCACCACCGCCGCCACGGGCCGCGACCTACGTGACACCGTGTACGTCGGGGGCGCGGACCACCTGGTCCTGCCCGCGTGAATCCAGGCCGAGGCCGATCAGGGCTCGAGCAGCACCTTGATGGCCGTGCGCTGATCCATCGCCGTGTACGCGTCGGCGACCTGGGCGAGCGGTAGGGCCAGGTCGAAAACCCGGCCGGGCTCGATGGCCCCGGACAGCACGTCCGGCAGCAGCTCGTCGAGGTAGGGCCGGACGGTCGCCATGCCGCCCGCGACGTGGATGTTCGTGTTGAACAGTTGGCGCATCGGCAACTCGGGTGCGCCGGCAGGCACGCCGACGAACCCCAGATGGCCACCGGGACGGACCGCGCCGAGCGCCTGGCGCATCGAATCCTTGGTGCCCACGCACTCCAGCACCGAATCGGCACCGACGCCGCCCAGCAGGTCCTCGATGGCCGCGATCCCCTCATCACCCCGCTCGGCGACGATATCTGTCGCACCGAAGGCGCGGGCCAAATTCTGCCGGTCCTCGTGCCGAGACATCACGATGATTCGTTCCGCGCCAAGGCGTTTCGATGCCAGCACCGCGCACAGCCCAACGGCGCCGTCCCCCACGACCACCACCGTGGCGCCGGGGTGCACGTTGCCGGCCCGCGCGGCATGATGCCCGGTGGACATGACGTCGGCGAGGGTCAGCAGGTGCGGGTACAGCTCGGCATGTGGTGTTTCCGGCACCGTGAACAGAGTGCCGTCGGCGAAGGGCACGCGGACGTATTGCCCCTGCGCCCCGTCGAGCGGTTCGCCGGATCGGGTGGCCCCGCCCCAGATCCCGAAATTCACGCACGAGGTGGTGATCCCGTTGCGGCAGTGCACGCACGTGCCGTCACTGTCGGTGAACGGCGAGATCACGAAGTCTCCGACGCGCACGTTGTTCACCTCGGCGCCAACAGCTTCCACGATCCCGATGAACTCATGCCCGATCGGGTGCGGTGCGTTCGTCGGCGCGACGCCGCGGTACGGCCACAGGTCCGAACCGCACACGCAGGTCCGCACCACCCGGACCACTGCGTCGCCCGGTGACTGAATCTGCGGGTCGGGGCGCTCCTCGAATCGAATGTCGCCTGGCCCGTAGATGATCGTGGTCTGCACAGCTGCCCGCCCTTTCAGGTGTCGATTCCGACCCCTGAGTCTTGCGGATCTAGCCCGTCGGCGCGAGCACCAGGCCACCCGTGGTGGCCGGAGCAGGTGCGGCAGGCACCGGGACCACGGCCGGAGCCGCAGCGGGCGCCGCAACCGGAACCGCGGCAACGACGGGAGCCGGTGCCGGCACCGCGACCGGAGCCACCACAGGCGCGGGAGCCGGCGCCGGGGCGGCCGGCGGGGGCACCGGAGCGCCGACGCCCAGCACGCGCAGCAGATCCGGCTTCATGGCCTGCAGCTGCTGACCCCAGTAGCCCCAGCTGTGGGTGCCGTCCGTCGGGAAGTTGAACACCGCGTTGCGACCACCGGCCTGCTGATACAGCCTCTGGAAGTCCCGGTTCGAGCTGATCGTGAGGTTCTCCAGGAACTGGGCGCTGTAGAGAATCCCGATGTCGCCCGGCGTATCCAGGTCGGACGGCATGCCGTTGCCGCAGTACACCCAGACCGCGGTGTTGTTGGCCACCAGCTGCTGGACGTTGACGGTCGGGTCGTTGCGCCGCCAGGCCGGATCGCTCGCGATGCCCCACATCTGGGTCGGGTTGAACCCGCCGGCGTCCTTCATCGCGAATCCGATCAAGGTCGGCCACAGGCCCTGCGACGGGTTGAGGAAGCCCGACAGCGAGCCGGCGAAGATGAACTGCGACGGGTGCCAGATGGCCAGCGTCAGGGCGGAGCCACCCGACATCGAAAGGCCGACGACGGCGTTGCCGGTCGGCTGCACGCCTCGGTTCGCGGCCAGCCAGGCCGGCAGCTCCTGGGTCAGGAACGTCTCCCACTTGTAGGTGATGACGCCGTTGTTGTTCGTGGCCGGCTGGTACCAGTCGGTGTAGAAGCTCGACTGGCCGCCGACGGGCATCACCATCGAGATGCCCGACTGGTAGTACCACTCGAACGCGGCGGTGTTGATGTCCCAGCCGCTCTGGTCGTCCTGGGCCCGCAGACCATCGAGCAGGTACACCGCGTGCGGCCCGCCGCCCTGGAACTCAACCTTGATGTCGCGCCCCATCGCGGGCGACGGAATGTTCAGCACCTCAACCGCTTTCGCGGCGGCGTGCGCCTGCGGCAGCGCCGCGGGCATCGCCATTCCGGGGACCGTCAGGGCAGCGACAGCCGCCACCGCGAGCCGGCGCAGTTTCGCGCCGAAATTCTTGCCAACCAGAGTCGCCAACACGAAGTGAAAACTAACCCCGGGTCGCACCGGCGCGGCCGACCAACGCGCGGTGTGATCGCCTCGTTACCAAGGTGTTTGGCTATCGAGTCCAGAACGCTTCACGCAGTGCCGTGATCGGTGCCATCGCCGACGACGGTCACGTCGCCGGAGGTGCACGGCTCCTGATGCCAGTCCCCGAACGGATCCGGGTAGTCGGACCAGGCGCCGCGCACGGCGAATTCCTCGTCGGTCAGCAAGGCGCCGTTCAGCGCAGCGGTGACATCGTCGGGGCGGGCGCCGCACACCAGAATGATCATCGCGGTGTTCCGGTCCCCGAAGTCGTTGTCCCACATCAGGTCTGCCAGAGCTCGCCGTTCGCGGTCCAGGTAGGCCGCTTCGCTGACGGTCATGGCGGCGATCCACCGGCCGGCATTGCTGACCCGCAGGCCGCCGCCGGCCGACTCCAGCCACATGACGTGATCAGCCCTGTTGGCCAACCAGATCCGGCCACGGGTCCGGATCACCCCGTCCAGGAGGTGGTCGATGGCGTCGTGCAGGCGTTCGGGGTGGAATGGCCGGCGCGCGTTGAACTCAACAATCTGAACGGGCCCTTCAGGTTTGAGGCTGGGCTGCCCGGCGAGCAGCGGTCCGTGCGGCTCGTCGGCGCGGCCCAGCCGGGCGTCGGGCCGCAAGGTGCGCAACGCACCCTCGACCAGGTCGGGCTCGGTGACGAGCCGCGCTCGCGGTGCCAGCCGGCGGCAGGCCGCCAACAGCACGGGTTCGGCGTGGGTCACCACGAGCACGTCGGCGAACTCCGCCTGCCCCACTGCCACCTGGGCGACGGTCCGACCGTCGGGCAGTTCGTCGTCGCCAAGCGCCTCGGACAGCCAGTCGGACGCTTCGATGCACGTCACCACACCCGCAATCGCCACATCCCGGGCAGCCGGCCCGTCGATATATCCGGGGCCGACGTGCACGCGTACGTGGTTGATGGCCCAGCAGATCGGCTCGGGCTCCATCCACGGCTCCAGGTGGACCACGATCCGGTGGATGTCGTCGCGCCGGTGCAGCAGGCGCAGGTAGATCAGCAGGTCATTGCGGACAGTGCAGGACACGCAGCCGTGGGCCAGTTCCAGCGCCGCCTCGGTTTCGTTGACGATGCCGTGGGGCGCGGTGACGGTGCGACGGCGCACGACGTGACCGTCGAACTGGTGCTCCACGAGCACCGTGCCCGGCCCCTTCAACAGTTCCTCGGTCGCGTATCCGGTCGGTCCCTGACCAGCCACGACGATCACCGGCGTCCGCATCGCCACTCCTTATCGACAATCATTTTCAATTCGGTCGCTGCCACGCTACAGTGGCGGTCGGCACTTGTCGAAAACGATTTTCATTAACGATAGGGCATGAGACATGTCAGCGCACTGCCAGGTCACCGGGCGCCGGCCCGGCTTCGGCAACACGGTTTCGCACTCCAACCGCCGCACCTCGCGTCGGTGGAACCCCAACATCCAGACCAAGACCTACTACCTACCTTCGGAAGGCCGGCGGATCCGGCTCCAGGTCAGCACCAAGGGCATCAAGGTGATCGACCGGGACGGCATCGAAGCCGTCGTGGCCCGACTGCGTCGAGACGGGGTGCGAATCTAGATGTCCCGCACCGATATTCGTCCCGTGGTGAAGCTGAAGTCCACCGCGGGCACCGGCTACACGTACGTCACCCGCAAGAACCGGCGCAACGATCCCGATCGGCTGGTGCTGCGCAAATACGACCCGATCATCCGCAAGCACGTCGACTTCCGCGAGGAGCGCTGAGCCGCCATGGCCAAGAAATCGAAGATCGCCAAAAACGAGCAGCGCCGGCTGACCGTCGCGCGTTATACCGAGCGCCGGACCGAACTCAAGGCAATCATCAAGTCCCCGCTGAGTACTGCCGACGAACAGGCCGCGGCCATGCGGGAACTGGCCCGCCAGCCGCGCGACGCGAGCCCGGTGCGCGTGCGCAACCGTGACGCCGTCGACGGCCGCCCGCGCGGTCATCTGCGTAAGTTCGGACTGTCCCGGGTCCGGGTACGGGAAATGGCGCACGAAGGACAACTGCCCGGCATCCGGAAAGCGAGCTGGTGATGGCGCAGCGCAAGACCAGTCGGCGGCCGGTTGAAACGAAACGGCCCGCCGCGAACATGTTCACCAAGCTCGGGATCGAGCGCATCGACTACAAGGACACCGCCGTGCTGCGGCAGTTCATCTCGGAGCGCGGGAAGATCCGGTCCCGGCGCGTGACCGGCCTGACCGTCCAGCAACAGCGGCAGGTCGCCACCGCGATCAAGAACGCCCGGGAAATGGCGTTGCTCCCCTAACCCGGGATCATCCCGTACATCGTCTGTAGCTGCTGCGTCCGCAGCAGCACCAAGCCGACGAACAGTACGAGCAACACCGTGGTCACCGAGATCAGCGCCAGGAGTCGTTGCCGTGCAGGGATATACGCGAAGACAGCCGCCACCAACGTGCCGGTGACCAAGCCGCCGACGTGGCCCTGCCAACTGATCGACTGGGAGCTGACCGCGGGTAGCACGAAGGTGATCACCAGGTTGATGACGATGAGCAGTGCGATGCCGCGGACCTGAAGCTGCAGCCGCCGGAAGAGGACGAACGTCGCGCCGAACAGGCCGAAGATCGCGCCCGACGCGCCGGCGGTACCCGAGTTCAGCGGTGACAGCAGATACACCAGGACCGCCCCACCGAGGCCACTGAGCGCGTACAAGACCCCGAAGCGAAGCCGGCCCAGCCATTGCTCCAACTGCGGCCCGACCGCCCACAGCGCCCACATGTTGAAGACGATGTGCGCCAGGCCGTAGTGCAGGAAAGCAGACGTCACCAAGCGGTAGTACTGGCCGTAGACGGCAACGCCGGGCGGCCAGAGCACCAGATCCTGCTGCATCTGCGCCGAGGTGTGCTGCAACACGAACATCACCAGGTTGACCGCGATCAGCGTGTAGGTGACCGGCGAGCCCTTGGCGATCCGGCCGCCGAAGTGGGTCCGGGCCTGACGGACCGACTGCCTGCCTTCGTTGACGCACTCCGGGCATTGCTGGCCGACCGCAGCCGACGTCATACAGTCCGGGCAGATCGGACGGCCGCACCGGCTGCAGCTCACGTACGTCGGGCGGCTGGGATGCCGATAGCAGGTCGGCGTCGGGACGGTCATTGAGTGATCTTCCGGGCTACAGCCGCCATAGGGCTTCCTGGCTGGTGCTGGCGATCAGCACCCCATCAGTGTCGTACAGGGCTCCGGTGACGAGCCCGCGGGAGTCGGTGTTGTTCAGCCGGGTGACTTCGTAGCGATGCCAGTCATGCGGGACGAACGGGCGGTGGAACCACACCGCGTGGTCCAGGCTGGCCGCGAATCCGTCGTGCAGGTGTGTACCGTCGGGCCGCGCGACGGGGACCGGGCCGAAGTCGGACATGAAGGTCAGCGCGGCGGCCCGGATCAGCGTGTCGTCCTCGATCTGGTCTTTGGTGCGAATCCAGAACGGCGGCACGGCGAACGCTCCGGCGTCTTCCGGCCGCACCCGGATATCGAAATGGTCGGCGGCAGTCAGGCTCGGCGCCTTCGGCACGGCGACGTCGAACTCGAGACCCACCACTTCGGGACGCTGCCAGTCGGCGCCGGGCTCGGGAATATGGAACGACGCGATCATTTCCAGGATCGTCTTGCCGTGCTGCTTCGCGGTGACGCGACGGGTATCGAAGGACCGGCCGTCCCTGGTCCGTTCCACGTGAAACTCCACGTCGACCCCGTACTGGCCGCCCCGGACGAAGTAGAGGTGCAGCGACTGCGGCAGCTTGTCCGGCTCGACGGTACGACCGGCCGCACCGAGCGCCTGCGCGGCGATCAGCCCACCGAACAGGGAGCGCCCCGGCCCGTCCGTCGGCTGCGGCGCGATGAACGTGTCACCGTCGCGCGCGAAGTTCAGAAGTTGGGCGATCCAAGAACTCATAAGGCGGCAGCGTAGCTATCCGCGCCCAATCTGCGGCGACGCCTAGGCTGACAGGCATGGTTCAACGCCGGGGATTCAATGACACCGTCACCCGATTCTGGGGCTTCGCCGCCCCCGCCTATGACACCCAGGTACTCCAGCGCATCGTCTACCAGCCCGCGCAAGATGAGGTGCTGGCCCAGCTCCGCGCGCACGACGCCCTGACCGTCGCCGACATCGGCTGCGGGACCGGCATTTTCGCAGACCGGATCGAACGCGAGCTCAATGCCGTGGTAACGGGCGTGGACATGTCCGAGGGCATGCTGGCCCAGGCCAAGGCCCGGTCCTCGAAGGTCACCTGGGTCACCGCGCCCGCCGAGGAGCTGCCGTTCAACGACGGTGCGCTGGACGCAGTGGTCACGACGTCGGCCTTCCACTGGTTCGACCAGCCCGCGGCCTTGCGCGAGTTCCACCGCGTGCTCAAGCCGGGCGGGATCGCGGCCGTCACCACCATCAGCCCACGCCAGGTTCTGCCGCTGCACGCGCTGTCGTCGCACATCCTGAACCCCGCCCACAACCCGTCGCCCGCGGAGATGAAGAAGCTGTTCGAGGGCGCCGGATTCACGGTGTCCGAGCAGCACCGGGTGAAGCGGCCGGTGTGGACGCTTATCGTGTCCGACCTGCTGACCGTCGGAACGAAGTAGCCGACGTGCCCGAACTACACCCCGACGTCGCGATCCTGGCCCCGCTGCTGGGTACCTGGGCCGGCACCGGCTCCGGCGAGTACCCGACCATCGCTTCGTTCGACTACCTCGAAGAGGTCACCTTCGGCCATGTCGGCAAGCCGTTCCTGGCCTACAGCCAGAAGACGCGCGCCGCTGAGGACGGCCGTCCCCTGCACGCCGAGACCGGCTACCTCCGGGTGCCCGCACCCGGACGTATCGAGTGGGTGCTGGCGCACCCCACCGGCATCACCGAGATCCTGCAGGGCACGCTCAGCACCGACGACGAGTTCGTACTGGACCTGTCCTCCACCGACATCGGACGCACCGACTCAGCGAAAGAGGTTGACGCCCTGCGTCGTTGGTACCGCCTTGACGGAGACACGTTGAGCTACAACGTCCGGATGGCCGCCGTGGGCATACCGCTGCGCCACCACCTGGCGGCCGTCCTGCATCGGAAGGACGCATGACGGAGCAACAGACCGGCCGCATTCGGGTCCCGGCCGACCTGGACTCGGTGACCGCAATCGGCGAAGAAGACCATACTGCCGTCGATCCCCAAGCGGTGGAACGGATTTGGCGCGCAGCGGAGCACTGGTACGCAGCCGGCATGCACCCGGCCATCCAGGTGTGCTTGCGGCAGAACGGCCGGGTGGTGCTCAACCGCGCGATCGGCCACGGCTGGGGCAACGGACCGGACGATCCGGTGAACGCCGAGAGGATTCCCGTCGGTGTCGATACCCCGTTCTGCGTGTACTCGGCAGCCAAGGCGATCAGCACGACGGTGGTGCACATGCTCGTCGAGCGCGGAGAACTCGACCTGGACGCCCGCGTTTGCGACTACCTGCCGACGTACACCAGCCACGGCAAGGATCGCACCACCGTGCGGCACGTCGTCACCCACAGCGCCGGGGTGCCACTGGCCACCGGCCCGCGGCCCGACCTCAAGCGGATGAACGACAGCGAGTACGCCCGCGAGATGCTCGGGAATCTCCGGCCGATCTACCGGCCCGGCCTCATGCACATGTACCACGGCCTCACCTGGGGTCCACTGATCCGCGAAATCGTTTCGGCCGCAACAGGTCGCAACATCCGCGACATCCTGGCCACCGAGATCCTCGAACCGCTGGGCTTCCGCTGGACCAATTACGGCGTTGCACCGGAAGATGTTCCGCTGGTCGCGCCGAGCCACGTCACGGGCAAACCACTGCCGGCGCCGATGGCGGCGGCGTTCAAGAAGGCGGTCGGTGGCACCCCGAACCAGATCATCCCGTTCAGCAACACGCCGGACTTCCTGACCAGCGTGGTGCCGTCGTCGAGCACGGTCTCCAACGCCGTCGAACTGTCCCGGTTCGCTGAAATGCTCTGTCGCGGCGGGGAACTCGACGGGGTGCGCGTGCTACGTCCGGAAACTCTACGGGCGGCGACCGCCCCGTGCCGGCGGTTGCGCCCCGACATCGCCGTCGGGCTCCAGCCGATGCGGTGGGGCACGGGATACATGTTGGGCTCCAAGCGATTCGGCCCGTTCGGCCGGGGCGCCCCCGAGGCCTTCGGGCACACCGGGCTGACCAATATCGCGGTATGGGCCGACCCGGCCCGGAATCTTGCCGCCGCCGTGGTCAGCAGCGGCAAGCCCGGCGGTCATCCTGAGGCCAACCGGTACCCGGCGCTGCTCGACGCGATCGCCGAGCAGCTCCCGGTCACCTGATAGCTCAGGCCTTCGACGCGGCCTTCGCGAACAGCCGCAGCAGGACCTGGTTGATGGCCGTCAAAGCCAGCTTGACCGGCGGGAAGGACGCGGTCGAGTTCAGCGTGTAGTCGATGCGGGTGCCCGAGCCCTCGGAGGTCAGGCGCACCTCACCCGAGTAGCCCGGGAACGGCACGCCGGAGCGGGCCTTGTAGCCGAACACATGGGGGGCGTCGAAGGTCACGACCTCTTCGACGATTGCCGGAGCCGGTCCAGGCGCCGAGATGCGCCGGACGGCGCCCAGGCCATTCGGTGCGGGCGTGCCGGGCTGATCGATGGTCACGGTGATGCCGGGACCCCAGTTGGCCATGCCTTCGTGGTCGATCAGGGTGGCCCAGACAACGTCGATCGGGCGGGCAACTGTGGTGGTTGCTGTCGATTGCATGGACCGATCATGCCGCACCCCCACCCGCGACGCCTGGCAGGCTGTCCCCATGCCCGACGAACCGTTGCGCGACGACCACACCGAGCTCCTGCGCCGCCGCGCGCTGACCGAGGACAGTGCCCGGCCGGACGCCGTACAGCGGCGGCATGACGCCGGCGGACGGACGGCTCGGGAGAACATCCTCGACCTGGTCGACGCCGGCAGCTTCGTCGAATATGGGCGCTTCGCGATCGCCGCACAGCGGGCACGCCGGGAGCTCGACGACCTGATCGCCCGCACCCCGGCCGACGGCCTCGTGGCCGGCACCGCCCACGTCGACGGCCGGCCGTGCGCGGTGTTGTCCTACGACTACACGGTGCTGGCCGGCACGCAGGGTGCCCTCGGCCATCTCAAGAAGGACCGGCTGTTCGAGCTGATCGAACGGATGAAGTTGCCCACCGTGTTCTTCGCGGAAGGCGGCGGTGGACGCCCCGGCGACACCGACCATCCGACGGTGTCGTCACTGGACGTCCGCGCGTTTGCGCTGTGGGCCGGCTTGTCCGGCGTGGTGCCGCGAATCGCCGTCGTGAAGGGCCGCTGTTTCGCGGGCAACGCGGTGATCGCGGGCTGTTCGGATCTGATCGTCGCGACCGAGGACACCTCGATCGGCATGGGTGGCCCGGCGATGATCGCCGGCGGCGGGCTCGGCGACATTGCACCCGACGCCGTCGGGCCGATTTCGGTGCAGGCACCCAACGGCGTGGTCGACGTGGTGGTAGCGGACGAGGCTGCGGCAGTCTCAGTTACCCGACAACTGCTCGGCTATTTCCGCGGGCCCACCACACCCGGCACCGCACCAGACCAAACCGCCTTGCGCACAATCGTTCCCGAGCGCGCCCGGCGCGCGTACCACGTGGCACCGATCATCGAGACGCTCGCCGACGAAGGCTCCGTCATCTTCCTGCGGCAGAAGTTCGCGCCCGAATTGGTGACTGCGCTGGCCCGCATCGAGGGCCGGCCGGTCGGGATTCTGGCCAACAACACCATGGTCATGGCCGGCGCCATCACCGCTGCGGCGTCCGACAAGGCGGCGCGCTTCCTACAACTCTGCGATGCCTTCGGAATTCCGGTGGTCTCTCTGGTCGACTGCCCCGGCTTCATGGTGGGGCCTGCGGCGGAGGCCGAAGCACTGGTGCGCCGCGGGTCGCGGCTGTTGGTCGCCGGTGCGGCACTGCGCGTCCCGCTCATCGCGGTGATCCTGCGTCGCGGTTACGGCCTTGGCGCACAGGCGATGTGCGGAGGCAGCCTGCACGAGCCGCTGCTGACGGTGGCGTGGCCGGGGGCACATCTCGGCCCGATGGGACTCGAAGGCGCGGTCCGGCTCGGGCTGCGCAAGGAGCTCGAAGCCATCGCCGACGACGATGCCCGCGAGCAGGCGGTGCGGGACGCCACCGCGGCCGCGCAGGCCAATGCCGCGGCGCTCAACGCTGCCTCGATGTTCGAGATCGACGACGTCATCGACCCGGCCGAGACTCGGGCCCTGATCGCCGCGACGCTGGCTACCGCAGAGCCCGCGGGACTGCCTCCGCGCCGGGGCTTTGTCGATACCTGGTGAGTTTCGTTGAGGGTTGATCCTGAATTGAGGGCACAAAAGCGCGAGTAGCGGGTGCCCTGGTTGCAGAGTCAACGGCGGCAGCTGCGCGCGCAGCTTTGACTCTGCATCTACGGCGAGAAAGGTCGAGTAGGCCGCACCGCCACGCAGGGTCAACGGTCGTCAATCGCGCACGCCCCGATACAGCTGCCGGCGCACCACGAAGCGCTGCAGCACCCGGTCGACCGTCCACGCCGGGAAGCGCACCGCCTGTCCCCACGGGGTGAAGACCTCCAGCCCGTCTGGCTGTGGGCCGAGCACTGATCCCCAGCGCACGGTCGGCGGCCGGTAGCGCCGCAGCTTTCGAGAATTCATCTGTGCCAGTATGTTTCGGGCGACGAGCGCGCCACCACCATTACGTGCCGACGTCCGCTGCGGATCGGTGGCCGCCACGTCGCCGACCGCGAAGACGGCCGGATACCCGGGCACCGTCAGTTCCGGCGTGACCCGGACAAAGCCATCGTCGTCGAGTATCTCGGCCGGTAGCCATCCGGTGTTCGGCTGCACCCGCCCGACCGCCCACAGCACCGCATCGACGTCAGCGTCCGGTTGACCCGTGCTGAATTCGATTGGTCCGGTGGTGATTTCGTCACGGTCCGGAGGCAGGATCGCGCGGTGGCCGAGGTGCTGCCGGACGCCCAACTCCGCGAGCCGCTGAGCGACGCGCACCTGGGTCCCGACGTGGTATCCCGGAAGTATCTGGGCACCAGGGAAATACAGGTCGATCACCTTGTCGGGCCAGGTGCGCGCCAAGTTACCTGCGCTGCTCACCGCCGTGGCGCCGCCGCCCACCACGGCGATGCGCTGCGCACCGGCCAGCCGCTCGTGGGTGTTCTTCAGATCCGCAGCGACGTCGTCTGCCGTCTGCAGCGTCGGCCGGCGCCAGAATCCGTTGGTCGTTCCCGTCGAGATCACCAGCACATCGAACGGTTCGGTGGTCTCGGTTCCGTCGGCTGCGATCACCGTCACCGTGCGGGCGTCCAGATCGGCACCGGCCAAGGCCCCGTGCATGATTCGCACCCCATCCAGCCCACGGAACCGTCGGAAACCGATGAAGTAGTCGCGCGCCCAGGCGTCCGGCCGGGAAACCCGCATGCCGAGTTCCTGCCCACTGACCAGCCCGTCCTTGACAGAGATGCCGACCACGTCCGCGTGCGGCGCCAGGCGGACCGCGGCGAGGATGCCGCTGTCCCCCAGCCCGGCGATGACGATGCGCTTACGCAAAATCAGGGCAGGATCGAGTCGACGTAGCCCCCGTCGGCGCGCACCGCCGCGCCGGTGGTTGCCGAGGACTGTTGCGAACTGAGGTAGACCACCATGTTGGCGATCTCCTCGGGCTCAATCAGCCTGCGCAGCAACGATTGCGGGCGGTATTTGATGATGAACTCACGCTGCGCCTCGTCCCACGGCAGGTCCTTGTCGACCAACTGATAGACGAAGTCCTCGACGCCACCGGTGTGCGTCGGTCCGGCGATCACCGAGTTCACCGTGACCCCGGTGCCGGCAGCGTCCTTGGCGAAGCCACGGGTCACCGCCAGCAGCGCGGTCTTCGACGTCCCGTAGTGGATCATTTCTTCCGGGATGACGATTGCGGAGTCACTGGCGATCTGGATCATGCGGCCCCAGCCACGTTCCGTCATCCCCGGCAGATAAGTACGAATGAGCCGGACTGCCGACAGCACGTTCACCTCGAAGTACGTACGCCACTGCTCGTCGGTGATCTCCTGGGCGGGGACCGATCCGAAGATGCCGAGGTTGTTCACGAGGATGTCGACATCCGGAAGCTGTTGTGTGAGTTGCGCGACGCCTTCGGCGGTGGTGACGTCCGCGGCGACGCCGATGACGTCGGTGATTCCCTTGCCGGCGAGCTCGGCGACGGCCGCCTGCACGCGCTCGTCACGGCGTCCGTTCACGGCCACGCGCGCTCCGCTGGCCCCCAGCCCCTCGGCGATCGCAAGCCCGATGCCCTGAGTGGACCCCGTGACCAAGGCGGTCTTGCCGGTCAGATCAATGTGCACGCTCAGCCTCCAATGATTTCACGGGTCGGTGCAACGCTAGCCGCCGGTCAAACATTTCAGTAGCGTCTGCGACGAGCCGTCCGAACCGGAGAGCGTCGTGACCGAACTGCTGGTGCTGCACATCGCCAAACGCGAGATCCAGGCCGTGTCGCTCGACGGCTGCCGCGTGCGAACAGTGGTCACCGACGTCGACGAGACACCCGACGGAATCGTCGTCGACCACGCTCGGGGCCACATCTACTGGACCAATATGGGGACGCCCGACCCCGAATCCGGGCGGGGTGCCTTCTCGACGTTCTTCACCCGCAACGGGTCGATCGAGCGGGTGAACCTGGACGGATCGGACCGGCAGACCATCGTCACGCGGGGTGCGTTCACCACCGGCAAGCAGCTGACCGCCGACTTCGAGGCCGGGCTGCTCTATTGGTGCGACCGCGAAGGCATGCAGGTGCTGCGCTGCCGGCTGGACGGTTCCGGTTTGGAGACGCTGGTGGTGGCGGGCACCGATGCGCAGGACGCGCGCAATCACTGCGTCGGCATCGCTGTCGACCATGTCAACAAGCTGATCTATTGGACGCAGAAGGGCGCGCCCGACGCCGGGCAGGGACGAATCTTCCGGTGCGGCATCGAAATTCCAGCGGGGCAGACGGCCGCTGACCGCGACGACATCCATCTGCTCTGGCGGGACCTGCCCGAGCCCATCGACCTCGATCTGGACAATTCAGGGAACCTGGTCTGGACGGACCGCGGCGCCGAGCCTGACGGCAACACGCTCAATCGCGGTCAGGTCCAGCCTGCCGTCGGGGCGTACACAATCCTGTCCCGGGGGTATCAGGAGGCGATCGGCCTGGCCACGCCCGACTACACGACGTACTACGTCAGCGAGTTGCGCTCCGGCGGCATCCGCGTGGTGAATCTCGCCGACGGAACCGACCGCGAGCTGACGCAACTGGGTCCGGGTGTCACGGGCATCGCGCTGGCCGAGCTGTAGCTGGTGCGGGACAGCGGGTGGTCGAGACGGGAGTCAGCCGCTCGGGGTGATGAGTCGCCGGGGGCCGGGGCCGTGCTGTGAGAGGGCGTCGCTGGGATTGACGATGCGGCAGGTGGCCAGGGATAGACAGCCACATCCGATGCATCCAGTCAGTTCCGATTCGAGATGCTCGATTTCGCGGCGCCGGGCTTCGAGTCGAGCATGCCAGCGACGCGAGATGCGGGTCCAGTCGGCCTTGCTTGGCATGCGGTCCTCAGGCAGGCCGGCCAAGACGGTCGCCACTTCGGCCAAAGTGACGCCGAAGCGCTGCGCGGCCTGAATGATGCTGATGCGCCGCAGGACGTGGCGTGGGTAGCGACGCTGATTGCCTGCGGTGCGAGTCGAGGTGATCAGCCCCTGCTGCTCATAGAACCGCACCGCACTGGTTGCCATACCGGCCCGGCGGGCGACCTCACCCACAGTGAGAAGTTCAGTGGGGTTGTGCGACAACGTCATCCCCTCCGATTGACTTCAACTGCACTTGAAGTTTTAGCCTACCGGATCGTGCATGATCGACGACAGCCGTCCTTAGGAGACTCCCGCTGATGAGGCCTTCTCAGCTACCCGCCCACGAGTACGAATTCTTGTTGCGTCATCAGGTCGCGGCGATGCTCACCGTCGGAGCCGACGGCCGCCCCAAGGCCGCCAAGATGGAACCCACCGTGCTCGACGACCGGCTACTCAGCGTCGGACACCGCCACAAGGTCCGCACCCGCCGGCTCCTCCGCGACCCGCGGACCACCTTGTTCTACGACGGCCCCGGACCCACGTGGCTGGCGGTGGAAGCCACCGCCGACGTCGTCGATACACCCGATACGCCCCGCCTCATCCTCGAATTCATGCGGTTGCTCCAACAACGCCCCACTGGTCCACTGGCCTGGCACAGCGACAACCACACGGAAGTCGAATTGGACGACCACGACTTCATGGCGACCATGGCCGCCGAGGGCTGCCTGATCTACCACTTCGACATCGACAAGACCTACGGCAACCTGCCGAGTTGAACCGTGGCAGCGCAGGACGTGCGGTGCGCATTGCCACCTGCTACACCCAGACCAAAGCCGTCAACGATGCGTTGTAGCGGCACCAGCCGCGGCGAGTCGCGCCTGCGCCCCGGCGGCTCGGCTCGCGGCCTCGATCCCCGACACGTCGCGCACCGCTCCCGTGTCGGCCGAGAGGGCCATTGCGGCATAGGCCCGCAGCGCCGGCGACACCTCGCGGTCCCGGTGCTGCGGCCAGTATCCGCCAGCCTGCTCGAGCCGGCGTCGGCGTCCATCCAGTTCGCTTGCCTCGACCCGTAATTCGATACGGCGGGCCGGGATGTCGATGTCGACGAGGTCGCCATCCCGCACCAGGGCGATGACACCACCGGCCGCCGCCTCCGGTGAGATGTGGCCGATCGACAACCCCGAGGATCCGCCGGAGAACCGCCCATCGGTGATCAGAGCGCACACTTTCGCAAGCCCGACACCCTTGAGATACGAGGTGGGATACAGCATTTCCTGCATCCCCGGCCCGCCGCGCGGACCCTCGTAGCGCACCACCACAACGTCACCGGGCTGCACCCGGCCGCTCAGGATGACGTCCTGCGCCTCCTCCTGAGACTCGACGACCACGGCGGGCCCGCTGAACCGCAGGATCGAGTCGTCGACGCCGGCCGTCTTGACCACGCACCCATCCTCGGCGAGATTTCCCCGCAGGATGGCCAGCCCGCCATCCGCCGAATACGCATGCGCGACATCGCGAATACAGCCTGACTCTGCATCAAGGTCGAGGCTTTCCCAGCGGCAGGACTGGGAGAAGGCAGAACTGGACCGCACCCCGCCCGGCGCGGCGTGGAACAGGTCCACCGCCGTGTCCGAGACCCCGGGAGATCTCGTGTCCCACGTGTCGAGCCACGAGATGAGCGAATCGGCGTGGATCGCATGCACATCGGTGTCCAGCAGCCCCGCGCGCAGCAGCTCTCCCATCACAGCGGGGATCCCGCCGGCCCGATGCACATCCTCCATCAGATACTTGCCGTTGGGGGCCACCTTGCAGATGCACGGAATTCGGGTCGAGAGCGCTTCGATGTCGGCCAGATCGAAATCCACCTCAGCCTCGTGAGCTGCGGCAAGCAGATGCAGGATGGTGTTGGTCGACCCGCCCATGGCGATGTCAACCACCATCGCGTTGGAAAACGCTGCGGCAGAGGCAATGTTGCGCGGCAGCGCACGAACATCGTCATCGTCGTAGAAACGGCGCGCCAATTCCATCACCGCCGTGCCGGCGTCCTCGTACAACCTGCGACGCGCCGTGTGGGTCGCCAGCGTCGTGCCGTTGCCCGGCAGAGCCAGACCCAGCGCCTCCGTCAGACAGTTCATCGAGTTCGCGGTGAACATGCCGGAGCACGACCCACAGGTCGGGCACGCCGCGGCCTCGACGCGCTCGAGGTCGGCGTCGGAGATCTCGGGAGCAACCGCGCCCGCCACGGCCGAGATCAGATGGAGGCGGGCGCGCACCGTGCCGTCGACGAGCGTGGCAGTACCGCCCTCCATGGGGCCGCCGGACACGAACACGGTGGGGATGTTCAGGCGCAACGCGGCCATCAGCATGCCGGGAGTGATCTTGTCGCAGTTGGAGATACAGACCAGCGCATCGGCCCGGTGCGCATTGACCATGTACTCGATCGAATCGGCGATGAGATCACGAGAAGGCAGTGAATACAGCATGCCGCCGTGTCCCATCGCGATGCCGTCGTCGACGGCGATCGTGTTGAATTCCCGCGCTATCCCGCCGGCCGCCTGCACGGCCTCGGACACGATCCTGCCCACAGGCTGAAGGTGTGTGTGGCCGGGCACGAATTCGGTGAAACTGTTGGCGACCGCGACGATGGGCTTACCGAAGTCTGAAGCAGACACACCGGCCGCGCGCAGCAATGCTCGCGCGCCCGCCATGTTCCGACCGTGAGTGATTGTCCTGGATCGCAATTCGGGCATGACCACATCGTCGTGGCAGCCGTGCGGTAGGCGAAGACGGTGCTGACACTAGTACTGCCACTACCAGCCCTAAAATCAAGCGATGCCCAACCAGGCCGCTCGCACAGAACTGGGCGGATTTCTGCGAATGCGCCGGGAGTCGCTCGACCGGTCGGAACACGGCCTTCCCGCGGTCCGAGGCCGCCGCCACGGCTTACGCCGCGAGGAAGTGGCGTTCCTGTCGTCCATCAGCGTCACCTGGTACACGTGGCTGGAACAGGGCCGCGATATCAACCCATCCCGGCAAGTTCTCGACGCCATCGGGCAGACGCTTGCGCTGTCACTCGCCGATCATTCGTATCTGCTGTCACTCGCGGGGTTTTCCCCGGGAGGCGCCCAGCTCATGCCGGATTCCGGCGAGCCGCCGGACCATCTGCTGCGGCTTCTGGAGGCGTTCGGCACGTCTCCGGCCTTCGCGATCGATTTCGATTGGGAGATCACCGCATGGAATCGCGCCTACGCGCAGCTCTACCCCGAGGTGCGGACCGTCGCCCGCGCGGATCGCAACCTGCTGTGGCTGGTGTTCACCGATCCATCGATCCGACAGCTCATGCCCGACTGGGAAGTGGAGAGCCGGCGCTTCGTGTCCGAGTACCGCATGCAAAACGGCGCCCGACTCGAGGAGCCCGAAGTCAGCAGGCTACTGGACCGGCTGCGCACGGAAAGTCGGGAGTTCGACCGCGTCTGGAACGACCACACCATCGAAGGTTTTCAGACCCGCATCCGCCGGTTCGACCACCGGGTGATCGGAGAGATCGAACTGGAGTACCACCGACTGACACCGGCTGACCTGCCGGATCTGAACATCGTTGTCTACACCCCCGCCAACCCGGCGGCGGACCGACAACTCGACCGCATGGGGACCAGCGGGGGCATCGGCTAGCCAGCCTGGATGAACGCGGCGATGCCTCGGGCCACCGCGTTGGCGATGGCCTGCTGGCCTTGCTCAGAGCTCAGCATCGCCGCATCCTGCGCGTTCTTCATGTTGCCGCACTCGACCAGGATCGACGGGTACTGCGCGAGATTCAGGCCGGTCAGATCGGCCCGGCCATACAGACCATTGCTACCGATGTACGTCGCCGGCGTCAGCCCGCCGGCCACCAACTGATCACGCATGATCTGCGCGAACTTGACCGACGGACCTGCCTGCACCTGGTTGAGTGGCGGCGCCGAGTAATTGACGTGGAAACCGTGGCCGCCGGGGGGACCACCGTCGGCGTGGATCGACACGACGGCATTGGGCCGCAGGGCATTCGCCATCGCGGCCCGCTGGTCCACACACGCTGCCACCGCGTTGTCGTTGTCTCTGGAGAGGCCGACCTGCACCCCGGCGTTGATGAGCTCCTGCCGGATGCGCAGCACCACGTCCCACGTGAAGGTGTGCTCGGGAAAACCTGCGTTGGTGCTGGTGCCGGTGGTCTGGCAGTCCTTGGTACCACCGCGTCCGGTTGGCACCTGCTTCGTGATCGACGCGTCGTTGGCCCCGTTGTGCCCTGGATCCAGAAACACGATGGCACCGGCAAGATTTTGTGCCTTCGCCACGGGCGCGGTGAGCGACGACATCATGGCAGGCATGCCGACCAGAACCGGCGCTGCCGCAGCCATTCTCAGCATGCGCCGGCGCGAGATGCAGCCGACGCCCTGGGCGCCGTTGTCTTTTTCACACGGACTACTGGTCACCAATCGGATGCTACGGACCCAACCTTGGGACTCCGCCGCGCGTGCTGACACGGTTCCGTTACGAAGCAATAACTTCTTTCCGATTCGGCGTACGGTCGAGGTGTGGAGACGAATGTCGAGACACCAGGGGTGGGCGCACGGATCAAGGCGATGGCGAGTTGGGCCGCCGCGCGCACGCGGAAGACCAGCCCATCGCCACTGTTGCCGCCCTGGGAAGCGCCGCCCGCACAGTACGGCGTCGGCGTCCACCACAACGTCGCGGTGCCGATGAGTGACGGCATCTCGCTGCGGGTCGATATCCACTACCCGACCGACCCCGCGACCGGCGAGGCCGCCACCGGGCCGTTCCCGGTGCTGCTGTCGATGACGCCCTACGGCAAGAAAGCACCCCCTCCGGCCGCCCAGATCGGCGGTGGCGCAACGCCATATTTGATCCGCCGTGGCTACCTCGAGGTGATGGCCGACGTGCGGGGCACCGGCGTATCGGGTGGTTCCTTCGAGATGTTGGGACCCGAGCAGGTTCAGGACGGCGTCGACCTGGTGAATTGGGCTGCGTCCCTGCCCAATTCCAATGGCCGCGTCGGCATGTTCGGGATCTCCTATCTGGCCATCAACCAACTCCTGACGGCAGCTGAAGTGGGTCCCGGCTCGCCGCTGAAGGCGATCTTCCCGGCGATGGCGGCCAACGATTTCTATCGCGATGTCGTCACCATGGGCGGCGTGCCGCACATGCGTACCGTCCGCGCGTACGGCGCCACCTATTCACTGCTCAACGTCATCAACCCGGCGTTGGAGTACGCCCATCGCGGCGGACATGAAAGACCAAGGGCAGGTGGCATTTCCGCGGTGCGACAGCGGGGCCGCGACCAGCGCAGCTACTTCAAGAACCTGATCAAAGACGCGATGGCCGGCGGCGACACCGCGTTCGACGGCGCGTTCTGGGACACCATGCGCCCGGCGGACGTAGTGCCGAAGATCGTCGAGAACGGTGTCGCAGTGTTTCTGGTGGCCGGGTGGCATGACGCATTCCAGCGGGGTGCACCACTGAATTACGCCGCGCTGCAGAACACCTTCGCCGACCGTCCCGCCGGCGCTGCCATGACGGCTGATCAGCCCGTCTCCGACAAGTTCCAGCTGATGGCCGGCCCCTGGTACCACGTGTCGGATCTCGACGGGCAGCATCTGCAGGCTCTGCAGTTGCGCTGGTTCAACTACTGGCTCAAAGATGACAAGACCGCGGCCGTCACCGGTCAGCCCGTGCGCTTCCAGGCGATCGGCAGCTCAAAGTGGTTCCGCACCAATGCCTATCCGTTCCCCGAGGCCACGCCCACGCGGCTCTATCTCGGCCTGGGCGGTGGCCTCCATGCCACGCCGTCGGCGGACGAGTCGACAGCAACGCTGCAATATCTCTCGCGCGGACCGGTTTCCGGGCGCAGCCTGGAGCAGTGGAGCCTCGGCATGGGCAGCTTCATGGTCTCGCAGACAGGCCGGAGCGTCCGGTACGACCAGGACAACAGCCGCCTACAGCGCCAAGCTCTGACGTACACCAGCGAGGCCTTCGAGACCGAGCGGCTGCTCGCCGGACCGGTCGGACTGACCATCTTCGCCACTGCCGACCGCAGTGAAACCCTTTGGGTCGCACACCTCGACGACCTCTCCCCGGATGGCATCAGCCGCCCGCTGACGCAAGGTGCGCTCCTCGGTTCACACCGGGCGCTCGACCCCGACACCAGTTGGTGCCTGCCCGACGGCACGGTGCTGCGGCCGCACCACATCAGCACCAAGTCGGCGGTAGAGCCCGTCGTACGCGGTGAATTGACCCGCTACGACATCGAGATCTTCCCCACCGCGGCGCTACTCGCCCCGGGTCACCGCATGCGGCTGACGCTGACCACTTACGACTTCCCGCATCTGGTGCCGACCCGACCACAGCGCGCAGCGCTGGCGGGCGGCGTCTACCGGATTTCGCAAGGGGGCGTCCACGCGTCACACCTGGTGGTTCCCTTGGCCGACCCGGTAACAATGGCACAGCCCTAGCTGAGGAACCGCTGCGTGTACGGCGCGAAGCGGGCCTTCAGGTCAGCTGGGTCGAGCCCGAACATCTCACACGACGTCTCGACGCGGCCCAGCCGGCCACGCTGGTGGCCGGCGAGGTAGCCCGCCATCGCCGCGCGTTCGGTGTCCGAAAGTTGCTCCTCTGCAAGGGCGAACACGCTTTCCGCGGTGCCGAGATCGTCGGCCATGAAGTCGTCGAAGCGGATGTCGATGGACCGATCCCGGCCAATGACCTCGCGGTCCCGGACCAGCCCGGCAAGCATGTGCTCCAGCCGCTGCACCCAGTATGTCGCGATGTGCTCGACCGGAACCGGGCTGCGGTGCATGCGCGCCGAGTAGGTGATCATCGCGATCATCGACAGCACCACCGGTACCGGATCGCGGTGTGTGAAAACGCCGACCACACCGGGTAATTCGGCATTGAGCACCGGGAGTTGTTCGAGGTGCTGCGGCGACTTGAGCAACCAGCGCCGGCCACCGCGCAGGAACTGCAAGGCCTTGAGCTGTGTCACCATGTGCCGGTAGTGGGGCGTCTGGTCGTGCGACTCGTAGTAGTCACGCCATGCCGGGATATCCGCCAAAGTCTCGAAGTACATCGTGGAAAAGTCGTTGGCCAGCAACTGAATTTCCTCGTGCACGTGGTCGGTGGTCATTTCGTGCATCAGCGGGAAATACGGAATGACGATGTTCATCACGTTGACCGCGATATCCATCCGAGTCCTACGAGGGTCCGGCTCGATACCGATCTCCGAAGCGAGCGGAAACGGCTCCACAGCTTCCCAATATGGCAGCGTCCGGAACGTGCCCGCCGCCGCGAGCAGATTGTGCAGGTGCGTGGTGCCGGTCCGTGGCAGCCCGACGATCGCCACTGGCGGCAGTAGTTCGATGTCGTGAATCTCGGGGTGCTGCTTCAACAAATCGGTCAGCAGCAGCCGGTTCTTCAGCAGCTGCAGCAGCTGACCATAGAAGTTGACCACCCCAGGGCCGTTGAAACCGTCGATGTCGTGCAGCGCGGCGAGCAGCACATCGAGGCGCTCCCGATAGTCGGCAGGGCCGAAGTCATCGAGGCCGGTGTCAGCGCTCGCCTTGGCGTGCAGCGCGGCCGCGTCGAGCGGGCAGTCCGCCGCCATCATCGTCATCATGTCCCGGAACTGTTGAGCCTCGGCCGTGAAGGTGGGCTCGGCCAGGTCTTCGAGCCGGACAACATCTGTGGTGTCAGTCACACCACTTATGTTACTATGAGTTTCGTAATGATGAAAGAACTTGGACGCCCTCGCGATTCACGCATCGACAATGCGGTACTCACCGCCACGGCGGAGCTGCTCGGCGAAGTGGGGTATGCCGCGTTGTCGGTGGACGCCATCGCCAAGCAGGCCGGCACCAGCAAGCCGGCCATCTACCGGCGCTGGCCCAGCAAGGCGCATCTCGTCCACGAGGCGGCATTCCCCGCGGATATCGCCGCCGAACTGCCGGACACCGGTTCGCTCGCGGGCGATGTACGGGCGATGGTCCGTGGCACCGTCGCAGTGCTGAGCACGCCCGCGGCCCGCGCCGCGCTACCCGGGCTGCTCGGGGAGATGACCGCCGACGCCACCCTGCACAGCGCTCTACTGGATCGGTTCGCCGACGCCTTGGGACCCGGGCTGCATGCCCGCCTCGACGCCGCCGCGGCGCGCGACGAACTCCGCGCAGACGTCAGCGCCGCTGACCTCACCGAGGTCATCACCGGCATCGCGCTGCTCGCCGCACTCACCCGCGGCGACGCCCCCGATGACGACTGGATCGACCGCAACACCACCCTGATTCTGAAAGGCATTGGCGCATGACCGAATCCGCTGCCGCATGGCGGGAGCTCCTCGACACTCTTCGAGACCTCGACAACTCGTTCCTGGAGGGCCCCCGCGCGGTCACCGACGATCGGCAGATCGCCGACGGTTACCGCATGCTCGCGACCGGACTCGGAGTGGCACTCGACTGCTACCTGTATCCCGAGCCCGGACGGCCACAGTTCATCGTGGTCAATTCACCGTTCCGGCATGACCGTCGATGGGGCGGCGACAACACCGACGCCCACTACTACATGTGCCCGGTCGACCCGCAAGGCCGTTACCGGATCAGCGGCAACAAGGGTGACAGCGTCTATCTGTCACTGACCGCATACAACGAACCCTCCCCCGGCGCCTGGTCCAACCGCGTGGTGGCAGTTATCCGGGACAACGACATGGATTTCGACGACAAGGGCAACTTCTCGTTCGAGATCGGCCCATTACCCGACGCGGCGGTCTTCTTCACCCGCGATTATCAGGCGGACCCCGAAACCGGCCGGGCGGCCACCTGGCACATTGAGGCACTCGACGCACCTGAGCCGTTGCGGCACAACGATGTCGATACCGCCGCGGCGCTTCGGGCCAGCGCCAACTGGCTCCGAACCCTGTTCGCCATCATGCCGATGCCGGTGGGCACCCGGGCCGACGAAAGCTCCCTGGGCCACTCCATCGCCCACTCGGCCAACGAATTCGCCGCGCCCTACCAGGTGCCGGACGCGAACTTCGGCTGGTCGGCGCGCGATGCGTGCTATTCGTACGGCAGCTTCGTGCTGGCCGAGGACGAAGCGCTCGTCATCACTCATCGGCCGCCGGCGTGCCGGTTCTGGAACCTGGTGGTCTGGAATCAGTTCATGGCCAACCCGGGTGTCCGTGATGCCCGGAGCTCGGTCAACGGGTACAGCGCTGTGCCGAATTCGGACGGCACGGTGACGATAGTCCTGTCCGGCGATACCACCGCGCACCCGAATTCGTTGACCACACTGGACTATCCGCAGGGCATTCTGGCATTTCGGTGGTTCCTGACGGATCAGGTACCGGACCGTCCCGAAGTCCAGCTGGTGAAGATCGCCGACGCCCCCACCGCCCCGTCCTGAGCGATTTGGGCACGATTTTCCGCGGTGAGCGCGGAAAATCGTGCACAAATCACGGAACGACGGCGTCGATGGCCCGGTAGATCCGTTGCTCGCTGACCGGCCGCGGGGTACCCAACTGCTGGGCCCAGAGGCTGACGCGCAGTTCCTCGATCTGCCGGGCGATGTCGCGGACGTCCTCACCTTGGCAGCGCAGGGGTGAAAGCGCCTGCCGCAGTTCGTCGTACGCGTCCTCGACGGCGTGTACCCGGTCCATCCGTTCGCGGTCGGCGGCCGGCGCTTGGGGCAACCGCTCCAAGCGCCGGCCGACCGCGGTCAGGTATCGGGTCAGGTCGGCCAGGTGGGTAACACCCGTAATCGCAACGAACCCGACAGGCAACAGCCGGCCCAGCTGCGCGCGAATATCCGCTATCGCATCGGCCTGGAGTGCAGAAGGCTTGTCGGGCAACGCAACCTGTGCGGCTTGCGCCGCGGCCAGCACGCGTTCGACGCGGCCGATCACGTCGAGTGTCGTCGGTACCAACTTGGCCGCGACGGTGTCACGGAGCGCCGTGAAGTCCGCGGCGGTCCAGACCGCCTTGGGCGCCAACACCCGCACCGCGGCGTCGGCGCAGTCTTCGAGCAGCGCCGCCAGGCTGCCGTCTGGATTGGTCGACAGCGCCAGTCGCGTGCGGGGATTGAGCCCGCGCTCGGCGGCCTTGACGGGTGACGGCGCAGCGAGCCGCAGCAACCGCCGCAGCCCCGGGCCCATGGCCGCGGCCTGCTCCGCCGGGGTCGGGAACACCCGGATATCCACCGCCGCACCGCTATCCACGAACGCCGGGAACCCGCGCACGGTGTGGCCACCGGACGAGCTCTCCACGGTGCGGGGCAGTTCGGCGAGGTCATCCGGCCAGGCCAACAGGGCGGTCCGCTGGAGATCGCCCGCGACGGCACCGGCGACCGCCTGCCGTACGGAGCCGGCCAGCTTGTCGTGCAGCGCGCCCAGGTCCTTGCCGCGCGCCACTTCGTTGCCGTCTTTCTCGACCGCGAAAGTGACCCGCAGGTGATCCGGAATCTTGCTCAGGTCGAAGGCGTCGATCGGCACCAAAATGCCGCTGCGCCTGCGTAGCTCACGCTGCAGTTCCTCCAGCAGTGAACCGTCTCCGGGATTGAGATCCGGCAGTACCGCCCGTGCCGTGTCGGGCGCGGGTACGAAATTGCGCCGCAGGTCCTTGGGCAGGGACTTGATCAGCGCGGTGACCAACTCCTCGCGCAGCGCGGGCACCTGCCAGGCGAAACCGTCACCACCGAGTCTGGCCAGTACCTCGACCGGAACGTGCACCGTCACACCGTCATCGGCGGCGCCGGGCTCGAACCGGTAGCTCAACGGCAGGGACAGGTCACTCGTCTGCCACGTGTCGGGCTGGTCGGCGTCGGTATCGGTGCGCAGCAGGTCCGCGCGCGTCATGGTCAGCAGGTCCGGCGTCACGTGCCGCTGCTTCTTCCACCAGGCGTCGAAATGCCGCGCCGATACCGCGCTTTCGGGCACGCGCTGGTCGTAGAAGGCGTAGACCTCGTCGTCGCCGGCCAGCAGGTCCCGACGCCGCGCGCGCTCTTCCAGCTCTTCCAGTTCGGCCCGCAGCCGGGTGTTGTCCCGGGCGAAGTGGTGCCTGGTCTGCCAGTCACCTTCGACCAAGGCGTGCCTGATGAACAGCTCGCGCGCGACCACGGGGTCAACCTGTGCGTACCCGACCCGACGGCGTGGCACCAGCGGCAGGCCGTAGAGCGTCACCCGTTCGTACGCCATGACGGCGCCGCGGCGGGCATCCCAGTGTGGCTCACTGAAGGTGCGCTGCACCAGATCTCCGGCGACCCGTTCGACGGTCTCGGGTTCGATGCGCGCGGCGATGCGCCCGAACAGCCGGCTCGTCTCCACCAGATCCGCGACGACGATCCACCGCGGTGGCTTCTTGGTCAGCACCGAACCCGGCGCCAGCACGAACCGCGAGTTGCGGGCGCCCTGGTAATCCCGTGTCTCGCCTTCGCGCAAGCCGATGTGCGACAGCAGGCCGGCGGTCAGCGCGGTGTGGACGCGCAACGCGTCGGCGTCGTCTCCCGACTCCCGGATACCGAGATCCGCGGCGATGCTGCGCAATTGGCCGACCAGGTCCTGCCATTCCCGAATTCGCAGATAGTGCAGGAACTCGTCGCGGCACATTCGGCGGAACGCGCTGCCGGACAACTGGTTCCGCTGCTCGCGCAGGTAGTTCCACAGGTTGAGGTAGGACACGAAGTCCGAATGCTCGTCGGCGAATCGCGCGTGCTTCTGCCGGGCCGCCTCTTCCCGGTCCGCCGGCCGCTCGCGCGGGTCGGGAATGGACAGCGCGGCGGCGAGGATCAGGACCTCACGGACGCAGCCTTCGGCATCGGCCTGCAGGATCATCCGGCCGACCCGCGGGTCCAGCGGCAGCCGGGCCAATCGACGCCCGACGTCGGTGATGGCGCCCTTGGCATCGAAAGCGCCCAATTCCTGGAGCAATTGGATGCCGTCGCGGATACTGCGCGCATCGGGCGGGTCCAGAAACGGGAACGCCTCGATGTCGCCCAGCCCCAAAGCAGCCATCTGCAGGATGACCGCGCCGAGGTTGGTGCGCAGGATCTCCGGATCGGTGTAGCGGGGCCGCGCCGCGAAATCCTCTTCCGAGTACAACCGGATACATACACCGGGCGCGGTCCGGCCCGACCGGCCGGACCGCTGTGCGGCCGATGCCTGCGAGATCGGTTCGATCGGCAGCCGCTGCACCTTGGTGCGCCGGCTGTACCGCGAGATGCGCGCGGTGCCGGGGTCGACGACGTACCGGATGCCGGGCACGGTCAGGGATGTCTCGGCGACGTTGGTGGCCAATACAATCCGGCGCGGGCCGCCAGGTTTGGCGTTGAAGACCTTCTGTTGGTCCGCGGTGGGCAGCCGGGCGTACAGCGGCAGGATCTCCGTCGGGAAGGTGTCACCGGAGAGCGCATCACGCAAAGCCTCTGCGGTGTCCCGGATTTCCCGCTCGCCCGACAGGAACACCAGCACGTCGCCGGCCGGCTCGGATTCCAGTTCCCGTACCGCGTCGACGATGGCCTCGGTCTGGTCCCGTGTCTCGGTCCGGACGATGTCGTGGTCGGGGTCGTCGGGATCGTCCGAGGAGCCGGCGGAGCCGTTGGTGGCGATCTGAATTTCCAAAGGGCGGTAACGAATTTCGACCGGGTAGGTGCGGCCGGAGACCTCGACGATCGGGGCATCGAAAAAGTGCTTCGCGAACCGCTCCGGCTCGATCGTCGCCGATGTCACGATGACCTTCAGATCCGGGCGCCGCGGCAGCAACTCGCGCAGGTACCCCAGCAGGAAGTCGATGTTGAGGCTGCGTTCGTGGGCCTCGTCGAGGATCAGGGTGTCGTACCGGAGCAGCCGGCGGTCTCGCTGAATCTCGGCGAGCAGAATGCCGTCGGTCATCAGTTTGACGAGGGTCGAGTCGCTGGCCTGGTCGGTGAACCGCACGGTGTAGCCGATGGCTCCACCCAGCGCCGTCCCGGTTTCGTCGGCGATCCGCTGCGCCACCGTGCGGGCGGCCAGCCGGCGCGGTTGGGTGTGACCGATGGTGCCGCGAATGCCGCGACCGAGTTCCAGGCAGATCTTGGGCAGCTGTGTCGTCTTGCCCGATCCGGTCTCGCCCGCGACGATCACGACCTGGTTCTCGGTGATCGCCTTGGCGATCTCGGCCCGGCGGTCGGTGACCGGCAGGTCGGGGTAGGTGATGGTGGGCACGGCCGCGAGGCGACTGGCGATCACGCCTTCGGCCGCCGCGATCTGTTCGGCGATCTTGGCGGGATTGTCGCCGCGCAGGTTTTTCAGTCGGCGATCCAGCCGCGCCGCGTCTCGGATGGTCAGACCATCGAGGCGGGCACGCAGTTCGCGCAGCTGGGGGTCGGACACCGGTCCCAGGATAGGTGGTCTACTCGCCCAGCAGCACCTTGACCGCAAGGGCGACCCAGTCCTGGACATGAGGGTCGCGCGACGCGTTCCGGCGATCGAACGCATAGGTCAGGGCGACGCCGCGCATGCTGGTGTTGAGCGTTTCCCGGACGCGGGCGTAGTCCGGGTGTTGGTTGAGCGACTCACCGAACATGGCATCGGTCACCGTACGCACCTGCTTGTAGAGCACCCGCTCTTGCTGCTCGAGGCTGCTGCGAAGTTCGGCGTTGTGGCGCGCGGCAAGCCACAACTCGGTCGCCGCCCAGAAATAATCCTGCTGGTAGGTCGACCACATGGCCAGCACTGCCTCGCGAATCCGGTCACGGGAGTCCTCCGGCCACCGGGTCCGCGTGCTCATCTCATTGAATCGCGCTTCGGCAAGATGCTGGACCGCCGCGACGAGCAGGGCGTCCCGCGAAGGGAATTGGTGCAAGAGGCTCCCCCTGCTGACTTCTGCCATCTGCTGGATCCGCAACGTCGAGGTCCCGGCGTAGCCATGCTCGACGAGCGCTCGCACGGCGGCGTCCAGGATGCGCTCCTGCACCGCGATGCCACGGCGTTGTGCCCGTCGAGGTTGCGTCATCACCGAATCATAAACTAGTCAGGGTTGACTAGTTTATGCGGATTTGCCTACGCTCTGCCGCAACAACTCGCAGGAGGATGCGCATGGCCACCGAATCCATCACCCGAACCGCCGACCGCATGTGGCACGACGTGTTCCTGCCCGACGACGTCCAGCACGTCCGCGCGATGGCGCGCGACGCCGTCGCAACCCACTTGGCGCCGGTGGCACGCGAGATCGCGCAGCGCGAGGAATCCGTCGACTCGTTCCCCTGGAGTGCTTTCAAGGGCCTTGCCGGCGCCGGTTGTTTCGCGGTGCCGTTCGAGCAGCCATTCGGCGCAGGTCTGCAGCACCCGATGCTGGCGACCTGCATCGTCACCGAGGAAATCGCTTACGAGAGCTCGAGTTTGGCCGGCGTGTACGACGGTCAGTGCATCCTCAATGCCCGCGCGCTCTCGTTCGCCCAGCCCCACATCCGCGAGCAGGTGCTCCCTGCCCTCATCAGCGGTGACGCCGTCTTCGCCTTCGCGACAACCGAACCCGACGCATCGAGCGATCTGACACCGACTGCACTCAAGACTGTCGCCACCCGAAGCCCAAATGGATTCACAGTCAACGGACGCAAACGCTGGATCACGAATTCCACGGTGGCCGACTGGGTTTGCGTCCTATGCCGTGACGGCGACACCGGCGACGCGACCATGCTGCTGGTCGACATGCACAGCCCGGGCATCCAGGTAGGTGAACCCGATCTGAAAATGGGCCATCGTGGCCAGATCACCGCCGACATCGTTTTCGACGACGTCGCGGTACCGGCAGACCACGCACTCGGAGCAGCCGGCCGGGGCCTGGCCACAGCCTTGGGGTCGCTGGCCGCCGGACGGCTCGGCATCGCGGCGGCCGGTGTCGGTGTCGCGCAGATCGCCCTCGACCTGGCGGTGGCCCGGCTTCGGAGCCGAGAACTGTTCGGCCGCAAGCTCGGTGAGATGCAGTACTGGCAATACAAACTGGCCGAACGCGCCACCGAACTCGAAGCCGCCCGCGCGATGTACCAGAAAGCCGCGGTCCGGCTGGACCGCGGTGATCGGTCTGGCGAGCCCGAAGCGTCAATGGCCAAGTCCTACGCCACTCGCCTCGCCAACGACCTTGCCCGCGACGCTCTCCAAATCCATGGCGGCTACGGGTTCGCCCGACGGGTCTCGGCGACCGGCGAAAGCTTCCGACTCGAAGAGATCTACCGGGACGCCAAGATCCTGGAGATCTTCGAGGGCGCGAACGAAGTTCTGCAATGGGTCATTGCCCGACACCTGATCGGCCGCGACATCACGGGGTAGCCGGAGGTAACTCAGGCCTGGTCCGGCGCCCAGTAGGCCAGCATTTCGGCAAAAGTCTCGAACGCCGGCTTGGACACCCCGTACGCGGCCTCCAGGTGGATGCTCAGCGGGAAGCCGAGTTCGCCGACTCCGTCGATGACGCGCTTGTACAGATCGAGCATCAGCGCCCGCTTGACCGCAGGCTCCTCGCCGGCCAGCCGTGCCACGAACTCCTGCTCAGCGGCGACCAATGGATTTCCGGCGTCCTGGATCAGCCAGTTGATCAGGCCGACCTTTGATTCCATTTTCGGCACGAAGCCGAACGACAGCAGAATCTCGGGGCGATGCTCGGTGGTCTCGGCGAACTTCTTCAGGAAGCCCACGATCGCGTCGGAGTAGAGCAGCTGGGTCATGCCGTACGTGGCGCCCTGGTCGCACTTGAAGTTGAAGCGGCCGTGCTCGCCGTCGCGGGTCGGGATCAGGATGACACCGCGGTTGGTGACCTGGTCGCGGTAGATCGTCAACGCGTCGGTCGGGGCGACGCCGGCGCCCTCGCCATCGCTCATGGTGCGCGGGACGCCGACGAAGGCGATGCCTTCGAATTCCGCATCCTGCAGAATCCTGAGCCGCTTCGAGAGGGCGTCCTCGTCCAGGAACGACGTCACCTGGGTGCACAGTCCGCGCATGCCCGGCAGCTCGGGCTTCATCAACTGCCAGAAGTCGAGGACATCCATCTTCGGCTTCATCTCGATGGGACGGTCGCCGTCTTCCTCGATCATCCCGGGGATCATGACGTGCCGAATGCGACCCTCGAGGCCGACCGCGGCGGCATTGAGCAGCACCTTGTGCGCCTCGTCGACCGCAAACTGGGGACCGCGCTCGATATTGGGCGGGACCAGTTCGAAGGCGATGGTGTTCAGGGTCACGACTCTGCTCCGGATCTCAGGACTACATACGGGGTGCAGGCGTCACTGACCGCTACGACCCGCAGGTCGTGTTTCCCGTGAAACCTCCACCTTACCGATGGCCGCCAGCAAAGAATCGGCCACGTCCGGCTTGCCACACGTGGTAAACCCTTCGCGTGGCTGAACGCGTCAAGTTCCAGAGTTCCACCGGCCCCATGCTCGCCGGCATCATCGACCTCCCCGAAGGCACCCCGCGCGGGTGGGGCGTGTTCTCGCACGGCTTCACGCTCGGCAAGGATTCCCCGGCCGCGGCACGCATCTGCAAGCAGCTGGCCTCCGACGGCATCGGGATGCTCCGCTTCGACGCCATCGGGCTCGGCGACTCGGAGGGCCACTGGGGCGACGGCTCGTTCACTCACAAGACCAATGACGTCATCGAGGCGTGCAAGTTCATGACCGAACGCGGCACGCCCCCGGCGTTGTTGGTGGGCCACTCGTTCGGCGGGGCGTCGGTCCTGGCCGGCGCACGGCAGGCGCCCGGCGTTCGGGCGGTCGTCACCGTCGGTGCACCCATCGATCCGTCGCACGTGGAAAAGCAGTACGACGACATCCTCGACTGCGTGCTGGCGAACGGCAGCGCGCAGTGGATGGTCGGCGGGCGCGAGCTGACCCTCAAGCGCGACTTCGTGGAGGACGTCCGCGCGGCCAAGCTGCACACCAAGATCAAAGAGCTGCACCTGCCGCTGCTCATCCTGCACTCCCCCACCGACAACACGGTGGGCATCGAGAATGCGAGCGAGATCTTCCGGACCGCCCGCCACCCGCGCAGCTTCGTGTCGCTGGAGGGCACCGAACACCTGCTCACCGGGCCTGGGCAGGCCAAGCGGGCGGGACGGATCATCGGCGCCTGGGCCGACGCCTACCTGGGCCCTAAGTAGTTTCGTTAGCCTTGGCGATCGCCGCGGCGAGTTCCTCCAGCAGCGGCGGCACATCCAGTGCGGTCACCACGGCTTCGATGAAGACGAGATCGTCGGGATGCGCTGCAGCGTCGGCCAACGCGGCGTCCAGCTCGCCGCAGGTTGTCACCCGGTGGGACAATGGGTTTCGCACACCGAACGCCGCCGGGATATCGCGCCAGCGCCAGCTCACGATGTCGTTGTAGGTCGCGGTGGGACCGTGGATCGCCCGTTCGACGGTGTAGCCGTCGTTGTTCACCAGGATCACCACCGCGGGCACCCCCTCGCGGCCGAAGTGGCCGAGTTCCTGGATGGTCAACTGCGCGGCACCGTCGCCGATCAGCAATACGGGACGACGGTCTCGCGCCGCCAGGCCCGCGCCGAGCGCAGCCGGCAGCGTATAGCCGATGGACGCCCACAGCGGCTGACCGATGAACGCCACACCGCTGGGCAGCCGGTGCCGGGCCATGCCGTAGTACGACGTGCCCTGCTCGGCCAGGACGACGTTGCCGGGGGTGAGCGCGCCGCAGACCTTGTCCCACAAGCCTTTCTGGGTGAGGAGCTGGTCCGGCGCGAGCTCTGGGTCACGTGCGTCGGGCACGGGCTGGGACACTGCCGGCGACCGGGTGGGCCGGGACTGCAGGATGCCGGTGATCGCCTCGAGTGCCGCCGACATATCCAGTGGCGCAAAGACTTCGCCGGCGACGGTGCTCTGGTTGGGCCCGATGTCGATGGTCCGGGCGGGATCGATCTGTTGCGTGAACGAGGCGCTGACCATGTCGGTGAACTGCACGCCCGCGGTGACGAGTACCGGGGCGTCTTCGATGGCCCGGCGGACCGACTCCTGACTGGAGGTGCCGGCGTAGATCCCGAGGAATTCCGGTGCGGACTCGTCGACCAGGCTCTTGCCCCACATCAGTGTGGCGTGCGGGACGACGTCGGCCGCCAGCAGCGCCTCGAGCTGCGGGACGGCTTCGAGCCGATGCACCAGCAGGTCGGCCAGCACGGTCAGTTGGTGGTCACCGATGAGGCGGGCAGCGGCCGCGGTGAACAGCGACAGGGCTCGCGGGCTGGTGCCGCTGGTGTATCGCGGCAGGGGCCCGGTCGGGGGTTCGACCGGGAACCGGGCGACGTCCGTGGCCAGCATCAGATAGCCGGGCAACTTGCGCTCGTGCACCTCGGACAGGACCCGGTCGATCTCCCGGGTGGCGGTGGCCGGCAGGAGTTTGGCTTGCGCGCACGTGATTTCGCGGGCGATCCGCAGGAAGTGGTCGAAGTCGCCGTCACCGAGCGAGTGGTGGATCACCCGTCGGGAACCTTGGACGTCGATCGAGGGCGTGCCGACGATGTGCACCACCGGCACATGCTCGGCGTAGCTGCCCGCGATCGCGTTGGCCGCCGACAGCTCGCCGACGCCGAACGTGGTGATGAGAGCCGCCATACCCCGCAACCGGCCGTAGCCGTCGGCGGCGTAGCCGGCGTTGAGTTCGTTGGCACTGCCCACCCACCGGATATCCCGGTGCGCGATCACATGATCGAGCAACTCCAGGTTGAAATCGCCTGGTACACCGAAAATCTCGGTGACACCGAGTTCAGCAAGCCGGTCCAGCAGGTAGTCACCGACGGTGTATTCGGGCATGCCGGCCTCCTCGTGTCGCTGGTATGGCGATGGTATCGGCGTTGGCCGCCGATGTCGGCCCGACAAGGCCTCGAGAGATCACTGACACAGTGGACAACGCGCTACAGTTGCGGAACCAGCTGGTTCCACTCATGCGAGGAGCACCCATGCCGGCCAGTCGAACGCCCAAGCGTGCCGCCGGGCGCTGGAATCCGACACTCGAGGGCACCATCCTCGACGCGACGCTGGCAGCCGTCACCGAACTGGGCTACGACCGGATGACGATGGATGATGTCGCCGCCCGTGCCGGCGTCGGCAAGGCGGCCATCTACCGGCGCTGGTCATCGAAAGGCGAGGTGGTCGCGCAGGCCATCGCGCACTGGCGCCGCTCACTCGGCCCGGCGCCGGCGCCCGATACCGGCACGTTGCGCGGCGACCTGGACGCACTGGTAGCAGCAGTTCCGGACTACAACGTCGAGGAAATCAACATGTTTCGCGTGGTGATCGGGGTGGCGACGGCGGCGATGCACGACCCTGGACTGTCGGCCGCTCTCGACGATCTGGTGCTGAGCGTGCCACGCCAAGTGCTGCGCTCAATCCTGGATCGCGCAGTAGCCCGCGGCGAGATCCCAACCACCAATGATCTGACGCTGCTGCCTGATGCGGTCCTCGGCCTCAACATTCTGCGAATGATCTCCGGGCGTCCCATCGATCGCATCTACGTGCGCCGCGTGTTGGACGACGTGGTGTTACCCCTGGCCGCCGCTTCACCGGCCCGACATTCAGGGCTTGCACACGATAGGTAACCGTGCCACTGTTGAATAGAACTGACTAGTTCCATTCAACAGTGGGAGGTCGGATGACACCCCGACACACGCCCGTACTGATCGTCGGCGCCGGGGCGGCCGGACTGGCCACCGCCGCATTACTGGCCAAACACGGCGTCGAATCCCTGGTCGTCGAGAAACGCCGGGAAGTCTTCCGCTATCCGAAAGCGCGGAACCTGAGTTTCCGCACGTTGGAGGTATTGCGTGGGATGGGCCTGGCCGAAGAGGTCCACGCCGTCGGCGCCGCCACCCCCGACATGGTGGTCAAGCCGGCCCTCAACAGTTCCGAGGAACTGCCCGCCATCGACATCAGCGCCATCTTCGCCGGACTCGACGGGCTGAGCCCCGAACCCGTCATCCAGTACTGCCCACAGAGTCGGCTGGAACCAATCCTTGTGCGCCACATCAGAAATTTCGGCAACCAGGTGAGGTACGGAACCGAGTTGGTGGCTTTCTCCCAGCGCGCATCAGGCGTGGATGCGACGTTGCGCGACATCGATACCGGCACCACGACCGCGATCCGTAGCGACTACCTGGTCGCCGCCGACGGGGTGCACAGCCACGTTCGCGACATCCTCGGCATCAGTACATCCGGCCGCGATGCGCTACCCATCTACGTGGTGTTCGTCTACTTCCGAGGCCCCTGGCAACGATTCGTCCCACACCTCGGTGACGGTGCCAGCGTTCAGGTGAAAAACGCTGAAGTGGACGGCATCTTCGTGCCCGCGGACGGCGACCTGTGCGTCTTCATCACCACCTACTTCCCCCACCGCGGGCAGTCGGCCGGCGAGTTCACCGAACAACGCTGCCGGGACCTGATTCTGGCCGCGGCCGGGGAGCCGATCGAGATCGAGATCGTCGACATCGCGCCCTGGCAGCCATACCAACGCGTGGCCGACTCGTTCGCGCGTGGGCGCACTTTCTTCGTCGGCGATGCCGCCCACGCGATGCCACCATTCCGGGCCGGTGGGGCCAACGTCGCGGTCCAGAGCGCCGACAACCTGGCTTGGAAACTGGCTGCGGTGCTACACGGTCAGGCCGGTCCCGAACTGCTCGCCACGTATCACGACGAGCGTCATCCCGTCGGGGCCTTCAGCAGCCGACAATCCTTGACCGGACCCGTACTCGATCTTCTCGACATCGGCTCCTATCCGCGCCTCGAAACCGATGACGAGCAACCGATGTTCGCCCTACTGGTGGGCTACCGGTACCAGTCCGCGGCCGTCGTCTCCGACACCGCCCCGGCCGGCGCATCCCCGGCCCTCGTCACCGAGTTGCGCGGGCAGGCGGGCACCCGGATTCCGCACGTCTGGCTGCAGCGTGGACGTATCTCCACGCTGGATCTCGTCGGCACCGGGTTCACGCTGTTGACCGCCGACAGCAGTGGCACGTGGGCCGCGACGTCCTCGGACACTGTTGTAGTACAAACCATTTCAGCTGATGACCGGACCGCGTGGCTCGCCGCGACCGGCCTGCAACCCTCGGGTGCTCTACTCGTCAGGCCAGACGCCTTCATCGCATGGCGCACCGAGGCCCTGCCTTCTGATCCGGCTGCCGAGCTGTCCCGGGTGTTGCAGACCGTACTGGCCGGCCGGGCAGGGTGATCGCGCCGGCGGCAGCTGATCCTGGGGTGGCAATCACGTTGAACATCAAGGTGATTGCCACCCGGAGCATTATCATGACCACCATGACCGTTCGCCCACATCGGCTCGTGTGGCAGGTCGCGGCAATGTCGCTGCTCGCGGCCTGTAGTTCGAACACGTCAGCGACACCGTCGTCGAGCACACCCACCGCCGCGCCTGTGGAGACCACCACCGCGCTGCCTTCGCCGGTGCCCATTGTGCCGATGAAACCGCATGCGCGGCAGGCCAAGTGGGTCGACCTGCAGGTCGGCGATTGCCTGAACACGCCCCCGCCCACCGACCCGAGCATCGTCGAGGTGACGCTGGTGGACTGCACCGCACCTCACCTCGCCGAGGTCTTCCTCCGGGCCAACGTCGCAGTGAACGACGCGATTGCCGGTGTCGCCGACCAGCGGTGCGCGGCAGGCCTCGCGCAGTACGCCGGCCAGAGCAAGCAGTACACCTCCACCTATCTGATCGACTCGAACATGGACCGCACGGGACACACGCCGCTGCCGAGCACGGTCATCTGCCTGCTGCAGTCGGCGACCGGCCGATCGCTGAACGGATCGGCTAAGGCTTAGCCGTCAACAGGATGTACTGGGCGGCAACCTGTTCGTGGGCGTCCTTCAATTCGGTACCGCGTGCCTCGATGACGTAATTGCCGGCGGGCGCGACACAATAGAACTGCTTGGGGTTGGCCAACAAGATGCAGCGACTGAGTGCCAGCCCGGGCACCGGATCGGCGGTCTCGGTGCCGTCGACCGACACCTCTTTGCCGAAGGCGTTCGCCACGTTCACAGCTGACGCGGGGTCCTTTGCCTGGTACACGCCGGTCTTCCCGCGCGCGAACCCCGTCACGCCGTTGTCCTGGAACACTCTGGCCGAGGAGATCGGGTTGCTCTGGAAGTGCAAGGCCCCGGTACCGGAGTAGACGGCGTTCTGGGAGTTGCGTGGCGAATCGGTCAGCAACGTCAACGCCAGGAGTCCCGTCGGATCGACCGGCACCGACGCCAGCTCGGCCGCCGGTTTGAACGGATCGATCGCACCGATCTGCGCGCCTATGGCCTTGGCCACCAACGCGATGGCGGGATCGGGACCGGCTGTCGATTGGGCCAACTGGATCAGGACGTAGGGGCCGTGCGCGGTGAACGACCGCGCGGTGGTCAACTTCGCACCGTGGGAATCGATGTCGTATGTCGACGCCAGTGCATCCGGATGGTCGGGAATGGCAACGGTTTTCGGCTCCGCGCCGCGAATCTTGAGCTGGAGGGCCGCCGCATTCATCTCACCTGCGGCGGCGCCGGCATCGGCCGGGGAGGCAAAACGCAGTACGCCATTGATCAGTACGGACTTTGTCTCAGACTCCCGCGCAGAAGCGAACCCATCGATGAAGTTGTGCCTGCCGGCGGCGGTCGCGATGCTTTCGGGTCCGAACTGGGCCAGGACGCCGGGCTCGTCGATCACGAAATACGTTGACAGATAAGGATCGGTGAGCGTGCTGTCGACCGCCCACGGTCCCACCACATAACCGGCCAGCTGCTGCGACTCGACTTTCGCGCCGATCGCCGGGGTACCCGCGGCGCCGTAGGGTTCATGCGCCTTGGTCGGGTAAACGCCCGGTTTCAACTGCGCCGGAGCGACGATCGCCGGCGGCGGCGGTGCCGTGGAGGTCGTCGGCTTCGACGACGACGTCGCCGGGCTGGACTGCGTTGACCCGCCGCCGCAGCCGACGGCCAGCACCGCCACCACGACTGCCGCTCCGCAGTTGACCAGACCCCGCATGCGTTCCTCCCGTGCCGACTACAGACCAACCTACCCACAGTCAGGTGCGCGTGGCGCTGAACCGCATCAGATGACCAAACATCTTGGTACCGGTATCGATACGGAGCCCGTTGCGTCGCCCCTCGGCAACCAGTTCATCAGGATTCACCAGGCGGAACGGCGACCGGTCCACCCGGTGGACCGCCGTGGCCACCGGTGTCCTGGTCAGGTCGTAGCCGACGAATACGCCACCGGGTCTCAGCACCCGGGCGATCTCGGCGACCGCAGCTTCCCATTCGATGACGTGGTGCAGCATCAGGCAACTGACCACCGAATCGAACGCTCCGTCGCCGAACGGCAGGCGGGTCGCGTCGGCGCTCTGCACCGTGACCTGCGGTCGGTCCTTCAACCGCTGCGTGGCAGCATCGACCATCACCGGGTCCAGGTCGGTCGCGGTGATCGACAGCCCGGGACGCGCGTTCGAGAGCCCTTCAGCGATTGCGCCACTGCCGGAGCCGATTTCGAGAAGCTGATCCCCCAGCTGATCAGTGGGCAGCATGTCGAGTACGGCGCGGGTGGTGGTTCGCCACATGGCGCCGCAGCAGAAGGCGCGCTCGACTCTGGACATCACCGGCATTGCGGTCTCCTCCTCGTGGTGTCCTTCGAGTATGGAGTCGCTCGTGACGTCACGACTTGGACGGATCCGTCGAATTCCGCAAAGCTCGGGCGATCTCCGATGGCGGGGCTCCGGTCATCTCGCGGCACACCCGGTTGGCATGCGAGCCGTCGGCGAATCCGGCCAGGTGCGCGGCATCGGTGACGTGTTCACCGTCGGCGAGATGCTTCAACCCGGAGAGCAGCCGGACCCAGCGAGTGGCGGCTGAGAAGGACACCCCGGTCTGCTGCCGGCACAGGCGGCCGAGATAGTCGGGAGACACCGCCACCTCGCGCGCGACTGCTGCCAGACCCACGGAATCGGTTGTGCCACTGTAGATCAGCTCCATCGCCTGCCTGAGTTGCGGGTGCAGCTCCGGTTGCTGCTCGGGGTCAGCGCAGAGGCGGTCGATCAGTGCCGCGGCGGCCACTTCGGGGTCCGCGGCGAAAGCGTCCGCCACCGCCCGCGCCAGTACCTGCCCCTCGGCCGGCATCCAGATGCCGTCATCAGACTCGCTCAGGCTCAGGGCGTGCAGCGCCACCCCGGGCCAGGTGTGGGGCGCCAGATAGAGCGCCAGCGTCACATCGTCCGGATCGGCCCGGACGGCGTGGCCGGCACCGCTGGCGATGACCACGACGTGCCCGCTGCGGGGCGCAGCGCCGGCCGTTCGGACCGTCAGCGGACCCGTCATCCCGACACCGACCTGCACCGCGGGATGATGATGAATCTCCAGGTCACCGAAGGTGCCGACGACCATGACCTGCGCCTGACCTATCTCCCAGACGGGCATGCCTCATGCTAGCGCCGGGACTGCCGCCGCTCGATCGCCTCCAGCGCCTCTTGCGCCCACCGCAGGTTCTCCTGTTCGAATGAGATACCGCGCATCAACGTCAGGTAGGGTCCCACCCGGTCCGCGTCGGCCAGGAACGCCGTCTCGCTGCGGCCACCCAGGATTCGGTTGCGGATGCGCTCATAGAGTTCGAGCTGATTGGTGGACCACTGGATTCGGTCCCGCAGGCCCGCACACACCGCTGCGGCGTTACCGCTGTCGACGGTCGACACCTGGACCAGCAAGTCGTCACGCATGGCCAACGGCTTCGGCGTCGCCTCGGTGAAGGCGTGCACCGCGGCCCGCCCGGCGTCGGTCAGCGTGAACATCCGTTTGTTGGGCCGGCGCTCCTGTTCGACGACACGTGCCTCGATCAGCCCGTCGGCCGCGAGTCGGTCCAGTTCCCGGTACAACTGCTGCGGAGTGGCCATCCAGAAGTTGGCGACGGACGCGTCGAAGCCCTTGGCCAGGTCATATCCCGAGGCCTCGCTGTCGAGCAGGGCCGCCAAGACGGCGTCACGCAGAGCCATGCCGGAAAGTGTAGTAGTCAACAAAGTGATTAGTCACATATGGACACGGCGAGCTTGTCCGGCTAGCGTCACCGATACCTAATCAACAAATTGACTATGCGAGGTATGCGATGCAGGCATTCCGCAAGGCCGTCGAGGCTGCCGACAGCGAGGCCATGGCCGCCTGTTTGGCCGATGACGTGGTGTTCACCAGCCCCGTCGCCTTCAAGCCGTACCCCGGCAAGCCCATCACCGCCGCCATCCTGCGCGGCGTAATGCGGGTCTTCGAGGACTTCCGCTACATCCGTGAGATCAACGATCTCGAAACGGGCAGCCACGCACTGGTTTTCGAGACCACGGTCGGCGGCAAGAAGATCACCGGCTGCGACTTCATCCACGTCAACGACGAGGGCCTGATCGACGATTTCATGGTGATGATCCGGCCGCTGTCCGGCGCCATGGCGCTGTCCGAGGCGATGGGCGCCCAGTTCCCCCAGATCCAAGCGGAGGCCGCTGAGGAGATCGCGGCCCTCGCAACGAAGGAGCAGTGAGCATGAAGATCGGTCTGGGCATCAACTACGCCGGCGGCTTCAAGGAGGTCGTGGCGGAGGTCGCTGACCTCGAAAAGGCCGGACTGGACGTCGTTTTCGTCCCGGAGGCGTACTCCTTCGACGCCATCAGCGCGCTTGGCTACCTGGCCGCCGCGACCGAGCGGGTCGAGCTGGCCTCGGGCATCCTGCAGCTCTACACGCGCACCCCGACCCTGACGGCCATGACCGCCGCGGGTCTGGATTACGTGTCCGACGGCCGGTACATCCTGGGTCTCGGCGCCTCCGGCCCGCAGGTGATCGAAGGCTTCCACGGCGTCCCCTATGACAACCCGATCGGGCGTACGCGCGAGGTCGTCGAGATCTGCCGTCAGGTGTGGCGCCGTGAGCGACTCCAGTACCAAGGCAAGCACTACACCATTCCGCTGCCCGAGGGCCAGGGCACCGGGCTGGGCAAGTCGCTCAAGCTCATCAACCACCCTGTGCGCGAACGCATTCCGGTGCTGCTGGCGGCGCTCGGGCCGAAGAATGTCGAGCTGGCCGCAGAGATCGCCGAGGGCTGGCAGCCCATCTTCTACCTGCCGGAGAAGGCCAAGGACGTGTGGGGCGATGCTCTGGAGGCCGGGTACGCCAAGCGCGACGCCGCGCTGCCGCCCATGGACATCTACGCCGGCCCGGCACTCGCCATCGGCGACAACGTCGAGGGCATGCGCGAGTTCATCAAGCCCCATATCGCGCTGTACATCGGTGGCATGGGCGCCAAGGGCAAGAACTTCTACCACAACGTGGCCACCAAATACGGATACGGCGCCGAAGCCGACCGGATCCAGGAGCTGTACCTGGCCGGCGACAAGGATGGTGCGGCGAAAGTTGTTCCCGACGAACTGGTTCGGGACATTTCGCTGATCGGTAGCCGGGAGTTCGTGAAGGAGCGGGTGGCCGCGTTCCGCGAGTCCGGGGTGACCGTACTCAACGTGGTGCCCATGGGCGCGACGACCGCCGACCGCATCAAGCTCATCGAGGAACTGCGCGACCTGGTGTAAATCCGGTGCGAGGTGATGAGACCGCGTGTCGTCTCTCCCTGCGACCTGTGCGGCCTGGACGCGTCAACGCATGCTGACAATGTCAACGCACGCTGACAATGTCAGCCTCGGCTGACAGCTCCGGGCGCGACATGATGAGCAGAGAGTTCCGGCCGGCTGATCAGGTGGACGCAGCCGACCGCGCCCCAACCGGACCTAACCGCGCCTCGCCAGATCGAGGACAAACCACGGGCCACCACGGGAAGATGGGCGAACACTCCTGAGCCGGAGGACGCCTTGACCACCTTTGACCCGCCCGACCGTCTGGTACTGCTGCGCCTCCTGGCGCGGCCATATCAGCTCGGTGGGATCAGGATGCTCCGGCGTACCATCCTGCTCGTCTTCATCGCTGCCTCGCTGGTGTGGGCGGCAGCCGGACCGCAGTTCGTCCGGTTGTTCGCCCCTGGCCTCACCCGCACCGACTTGTTGATTCTCACCTGCCTCGGCGCGACCATCTACCTGATCGACGACGTGGTGACCTTTGCGGCCATCGCACCGCATCTGCGTACACTCCAGCACTGGTTCGACGAGCCGGACTCCGCTGAGGCAACCGATATGTGGCGGACGGCCGCGGAGATTCCGTTGGCGCCTATGCTGCGACCGTTGTCATTGGCCTTCCTCGCGGGTCTCAACCTGGTGTGGATCGTCGTACTGATCCGGCTGCTGCACCTACCAGCCGTCGCATTTCTGCTGTTCATCCCCGGCGCCATGCTGTTCCGGTTCTACTGGCTGGTCTTGCGGTCCATGCTCACCGAGCAGATGATGCGTCCGGTGCTGGCCGACATCAGCCGGCACGTCACGGACTTCGGCGGTCCGGTCCGGGTTCGAATCGGGCTGGCGTACCGGCTCCTCGGCACCATCCCATTGATCGCGGTGCTAGCAGGTACTGGCGTCGCCGGGCTTGTCGGCCCGCACACCATCCGCACCCTGGCCATCGGCGTCGCCCTGTCCGCTGCCATTTCGGTAACCGTCGCTTTCCCGCTCCTCCTGCTGGTCACTCGATCGGTGACCGAACCGCTGCGTGACCTGCGCCGGGCCGCTGACCGGGTCGGCGACGGTGACTTCACCGTCAGGGTGCCCATCACCAGCACCGACGAAATCGGCCTGCTGGCCACGGGATTCAATGCGATGACCGAAGGCCTGGCGGAACGAGAACGCCTTCGGACTGCGTTCGTCACCTACCACGACGCCGCCATCGTCGACCACATTCTGACCGGCGGCGGCCGGCTGGCTGACGGTGAGGAAGCCGAGATCACCGCGCTGTTCATGGACGTCCGCGGATTCACCGGCTACGCGGAACAACACCCCGCCAGGGACGTGGTCGCCATGCTGAACCGGTTGTTCGCAGCGGTGGTACCGATCGTCGGCAAGCACGGCGGCTACGTGGACAAGTTCATCGGCGACGGCCTACTTGCCGTATTCGGTGTGCCACAACGCTGTTCGGACCATGCCGACCGGGCCTTGGCAGCAGCTCGCGACATCGCCGCCGCACTGCATGACCGCGACGGTGATCCCGACGTTGGCATCGGCCTGAACTCCGGCACGGTCGTCGCCGGGAATCTCGGTGGCGCCGGACGGTTCGACTTCACCGTCATCGGTGATCCGGTCAATGTCGCCGCACGCGTGGAATCAGCGACGCGGCAGACCGGAGACACGATCCTGCTGAGCCAGCACACCTGGGAGCTGCTGAGCCCGGCGGCGCGCGCGGATACCGTGGCCAGACCGGCAGTCCCGCTCAAGGGCAAGACGCAGACGGTCAGCCTCTACGCACCCGGCTGACCGTACAACGCCACGACGACCGAGCGGTCCGGGCTGTTCTCTGACCACACCCCCATGACGCTGTTGGCGCAGTTGGACATGATGGCCAAATCGGCGGGGTCGTAGTACCACTGATTGAGCACATCAAGATTGTTGATCGCGATCGACCGGTTGATCGCCACCGTCTGAAACACCTTGCCCCGGAAGCCCGCTGCCTGGGCCCGCGCTTGGGGCGTCGACCCATCGGAACCGAGGTCGCCGTCCAGCTCGCGGTTGTTCAGCACGTCATTCGCGTGCCACTCCGCGGCGAGCCTCAGCTGCGGACTGACCGCGACGTCGTTGGTGCACCCGGCCTGATGTTGAATGGTGAAGACATTGGCGACCACGCTGTTGTTGAGGCGCGAATTGTCGGCCTGCGCAACGGCGGGCAGCACGGCACCACCGCCGAAGACAGCCAGTGTCGCCCAAACGATTCGAGTACTCATCGTGTCCCCAGGCGGCTGTTGCCCGCGGAATTGCGCAGCTGCGAGATGAGTTCAGGGCATAGTTCGTTCAGGGCTTGCCCCACAAGATAGTTGGCTTCATTCAGGTCGCCGCCGGTCACCTCGGCCCCGATGTCACCGATGAGCTGCGCATAGCTTCGTCCCGCAGAGACCTTGTCGCACACACCGCGCCCGTAGGCGATGGCGGCATCGGCACTCGGGAAGTTGAAGCCGGGCCGCGCGTTGACGCTGTTGACGTACGTCACCGGATCGGCCAGTGCCGTTGCCGCACATCCGAACCCGGTAGACAAGACGAGCAGCACCGCGAGTCCGCGAATCACACCGGGTCGAATTGCGAGATCAGCCATCGATCGTGCACCTTGTCGAGAGTCACCCGCACGGTCGACGTCGAGCCCGTGGGCGCGTCCGTGCCGATTGTGGTGGTCTGGTTCACGAAAACCAGTACCACGGCGTGATTTTCGGTCGCCGAGACAGACGCGGCATCAGGCACCATTGCCACGGCCGTGATGTGTTTCTGCTTGGCCCCGGGCGCCACCACGGTGTCGACCAACTTGGTGTAGTCGCCGCGGAACCCTCCGGTCAGCCGGTCGGCGGCAGATTTGAGTTCCGTATCAACGGTTTCCGCGTGATAGGAGAGCATGGCGACAGTGCCGTCGCTGGCTGCCCGCACCGAGTCGTTGGCCGCGCGTTGGGCCAGCCGCACCGAGCCATCCTGCCATTTGAAGTATCCCGCGGCAACGGCAAGGAGCATGGCCGCGACCGCCAGCGTCGCTGTGATCCACTGCACCCGTGACTTGCGCGAATCACTCTGCGCTGGCGCGGGTTCGGTCTCAACGTCCGCTGTCTCGTCGAGCGAGACAATGCGTTCTTCGACATCCACTGTCATGATCTGTCCTTCATGTGGTCCTGGCCGTCCGGTCTGCTCACGACACGAACTGGACGTTGGAAATCCTGGCGGTCGCACCGTCTTTCGCGACGCTGATCCGCATGCGCCAGTTTCGCGGCGGGCCGGCCGGCGCCTCCGCCAGCGACGTCCGCACCGACACCGCGAGAAGCACCTGTGCGACATCGCCGTTCACCGATTCCAGGCCGGCCTCGGTGACCGTGCCCTCGGATTTCGACCGGGCCTGCTTCACCACGGCGACGAACGGCTCCGACCGGCGCTGGAAGTCGTCGCGGAACGCGCCGGTTGTCGAGTCGAGTATCCGCCGGATGTCGGTGTCCGCCTCGGCGTAGCTGATCGTGGTCAGATTCAGCGCTGCCTGGCGGGCGGTCTGGACGTACAGGTTCCTCAGCGCCCGATCCTGCTGAGCCTGATGAGCTCGGAAGCCGAGCCAGCCCACCAGGGCACCGACGGCGACCACCAGCGCCAGCCCCGCCGCAACCACCGGCGCGATGCGTGGCAACCGCTGCCGTAGGGATGGTTTCGGCGCTGGGCCCGCCGTGTCGACGGCGTCAGTGTCGGTGTCAGTGTCAGTGTCGGCGAGATCGGCAATCGCGTCTAGTTGTTCGGGGTCAGCATGCTCTGCCATGTCTTGCCTTTCGTCGTGGCGGCCAGGTCGGAGTCGGTGTACGGCTTGCCGTCCGGCCCTATGTACCCGCCGGTCGCCGGGTCATAGGGCACCACGGCCACCGGGGGTGCCGGTCCGGGCGGAGCACCGGGGCGTTGTCGTGGATCGGTGCCCGGCGCGTATTGGGGCACGCCCTGGCCCGTCAGGGTGGCGTTCGGGTCGCCCTTCCAGACGTACCCGTCGTTGAGAGGTACGTACTGCTCATTGCTCTCGCAGAGTTCAACGGTCGGTGCGCGCTTGGCGGGATTGTTCTCGCACGGAATGTTCCGCACGCCGCGAACATTCAGGTCGGAATCCTGCGGCACGCGGCAGTACAGCTCGCCGGCCGGCCGTTCCGGATAGTCCACCTCCGCGGGTATCCGCTGCTGCTTGATCGGCAGGAAGCCGGTATTGCACGGTGGCGGCAGATTCATGTTGAGTTTGAAGTCCAGATAGATACCCCGATAGGGAGTCTTGAGGTCCGAATCGGCCACCGCGATGGCCGACATCAACGCGGTGCCCTGCGGGAACAGCACCAGCAATTGCTCGATGTCGTGTCGATAGACGACTGCGATTTCGCCAAGGCTCACCATGTTGGCCAGCAGCACCGGTAGAGCGGGGGCGAACCGGTCGAACAGGGCCCGGCCCTCGTCCAGGGCCGGCCCTCCGAGCTGGAGCAACTCGGCGAATGCCGCATTCTGGGCCTTGAACTGACCGGTGATGGAGGCGAGCCGCTGCGCCCACGCCGCGATCGAATCCGCGGTCTGCACTTGGGAGTTCAACACCGCGGGGCTCTGGCCGATCAACTGCGTGATCGGGTCGACGTTCTTGCCGGCCTCGATGGCCAATGACGTGGACCCGTTGACGAGGCGAGACAGCTCGGGTCCGAGTCCACCCACCGCTTTGTCGGCTTCGTCGACGACGGTGCGCAGATTCTCTTGCGGGATGGCTTCCAGCGCCCGGTTGGTGGCATCGAGCAGGTTGCCGATATCGGCCGGAATCTGCACCTTGGACACCGGGATGGTCGCGTCACCGCGCAGGGCCGGACTGGCATCGGATTGTGCTGCCGCCGGGATCAATTCGATGAACTGTTCACCGACGGCCGAACGGCTGTGGACTGCGGCCGACACGTCCGCGGGCACCTTGACCGAGGAGTCGAGGTTCAGCTCCGCCCGTACCCCACTCGGGGTGACGTCGACCGCGCTGACCCTACCGATCTCTGTGCCGCGGTAGGTGACCACCGAGGTCGGGTACAGCCCACCGGACTCGGGCAGTTCGACCGTCACCGTGTAGCGGCCGAACCCGAGCAGGGTCGGCACATGTACGAAGCCGAATGCCATGACGCTGCAGGCGATCACGGTGACGGCACCGAGAATCGCCAGCTGGATCCAGACGGTTCGGGACAAGCGCAGACGCAGCATGTCAGTACCCCCCGAAGTGGTAGGGCGCGATCAGTGGATTGCCCGCGGTGTACGGGCTGGGCATCTGACCGATCGTGCGGCCCCACTGCATCTCCAGTTCGGTGAGGTTGCCCTCCCACCGGGTTCCGGTGAACAGACTGCTGTCGAGCCTGCTCAGCGTCAGGTCGATGACCATCGTGATGTTGGCGAAGTCGCCGCGAAACCAATTGCCGAGATTGCTCTTCACCCACGGATACGTCGACAGAAAGTCGAGGCCCTTGGTCAGTGCGGGCCCCGAATCGGCCAGCGACCGTAGTACGGGCACCATGTTCCGGAGGTTCGCGACGAGGCTCTCCTTGGTCTGGTCCACCGTCGACGACGCGACGGCACTGAATCGTCCGACGGCGTCGATCGCGTCGGCCAGTTTCGTGCGCTGCTCGGCGAGCACAGCCAGCGCCTGCGGGATGGTCGTCAGTGCCTTGTCCACGGTGCGCTGATTCGCGGCGACCTGGCCCGCCAAGGAGTTCAAATGCTCGGTAGCGGAGATGATGTCGTCGGTCTGGGCATTGAGCCGGGAGATGAACGTGTCGAGCTGCGTCAGCAGACTGCGCATGTCGTTCTCGCGGCCGGCAAGTGCCTTCGCGAACGTCTGGTTGATCTCCTGGAGCTGGGCCAACCCACCGCCGTTGAGCAGGATCGACGCCGATGCAAGAGCCTGCTCGGTGGTCGGATACGTGGCAGCGCGCGACAGTGGGATCACCGAGCCATTGGCGAGTTCACCTTGCGGCGCTTCGTTCGTCGGCGGGCTCAGCTCGATGTGCATCGATCCCAGCAGGCTGGTCTGCCCTACCTTGGCGGTGCTGTTGGCGGGCAGGTGGACATCGCCGTTGATCCGCATGGTCACCAGTGCGTGCCAGTCCTGCACCTCGATCTTGGTGACGTTGCCGACGTTGACGTCGCCGACCCGCACCCGGGTGTTCTGCTGGATCACCACCACGTCGGGCAGTTGCGCTTGGATCACATACGAGCCCGGTCCGTCGCCGACCGTGCCGGGCAGGGTCAGCGAATTCAGGCCCCGCCATTGGCATCCCGGTAGCGTCAGGATGCTGACGACGATGAGCGTCGCGGTCACGAGGTGCTTCATGGCTGCGTCCCCTGCGGCGGGACCATGAGGCCGGCCAGGCCCTGGCTCGGGTCGGTCGGCGCGGCCGCCGGTGCCTCTGCCGGCAGCGGATCCGGGTTCGGGGACTCCTGCGCCGGCGCCCCACCCGGCCGAAGTCGCGGCTCACTGTAGGTGACCTCATTGGGCCGCGCGGTCGCGCCGACGAATGGGTTCCCGCCGATCGGCAGGAAGTTGTATTGCCGGTTCTTGATGATCGGTGCGAGGTACTGCACGCACAGCTTGGCGGACTGTGCGAAGTTCTCGCGCGCCGCGGACTGGATTGCACCGCAGAGGAATTGCACGGTATCGGCGAAGTTGACCGGCGCCAGGATGCCCGTGATCGCGCTCTGCGCGGGGTCGTAGATGTTGGTGAAGTTCTGGAACACCGTCGGTGCGATGTGCAGGACCTGTTTGAGGTCCGTGCGGCTGTCGTTGAGTGCCGTCGTGATCGCGTTGAGGTGGTCGAAGGTGACCCCCAGCCCTTCGCGGTTCTCCGCGATGAACCCCCGCAGATCCTTGACCGCGGTATCCAGATTGCGGGTCGCGTCGGCGATGTTGTTCGGTGTGCTCGACAGCGCGGTCGTGATGGCTGCCATGTTGGTGTTGAAGGCGGCAAGCAGGTCGCTGCTCGATGACAACGCCGACACCAGCAGCTGCAGATTCCGGACGGTACTGAAGATGTCGGTGCTGTGGTCGCCGAGAGCCGACATCGCCCGGGACAGCTTGATCACGGTGTCGCGTGCGGTATCGCCCTGGCCGCGCAGGTTGTCCGCGGCGCTGTTGATGAATTCGCCTACCGCACTGGGTCCGCCGGGGCTGCTCGGCTGCAGCGAGTCGGTGAGCTTCTCCAGTTGTTGGCGGAAGTCGTCCCACTCCACCGGCACCACGGTGCGGTCGAGTGCGATGGTGGAGCCGGCCGCGAGCTTCGGACCGGTGGTGTAAGCGGGCACCAACTGAATTGCCCGCGCACTGACCAGCGACGGCGACAGGATCGCGGCGCGGACGTCGGCGGGCAGCGCATACTGCGAGTCCACCGAGAAGGTGACCTTGGCCGCATGCGGTTGCGGCTCGATCTTCTCGACCGTGCCGACGGTGACGCCCAGGATCCGGATGTCGTCGCCGGTGTACAGGCCGTTGGTGTTCGCAAAGTACGCGACGTAGGTGCTGCGCGCGGCGGTGACCCACCAGGAGCGGGTCAGCCCGGTGACCGCGACAACCAGGGTGACCACGAGACTGAGCGCGATGACGATCTGCCAGATGCGGCGGTTGCCGACGCGTTGAGAGGCTGCGGGGGTAGGCATGGTCACCGCCCTCCCACCGGCGAAACCGGATCCGAAACCACGCCCGGTGAACCGCTGGGCGAATTGTTCGACGGCGGTAGCGGCGTCACCGGCGGGACCGTCGGAGCGGGCACCTCACCGGGCGCCGGGCCCAGGGCCGGCGGCCCGGGCGCCGGACCACCCGGCGCAGGTGCGGGCAGCGGCTCCCGATAGGGGTAGCGCGGATCTCCCGGATTTCCGGTAATGGCATCGGGCAGAAACAGATTCGGTGGCCCACCTTGGCCGGTACGGGGATACGGCGTCGGCAGCGGCGGGGTACCGGGCTGACCGGCTCCTGGTTCGGTCAGTTGCGACGGCAGCAGCACGTTCGGGTCCAATCCCAGGTCGGAGAACGCCGCATCGACGAACGGCTGATCGAACTGTCCCGGGAACAGGTTGACGAGTGACGCTTTGAAGAACGGTCCGGCGCCGAGGACTTCACCGAATGACATCGCGTACCGACGCAGCAGGTACAGCGTGCGCTGCAGTTCCTTCTTGCGGTTGTCGAGGATGCCCAGTACTCCGTTGAGCTTGTCGAGGGCGGGTCTGAGCTGGGTCCGGTTGTCGTTGACCAGACCCGACAGCTGCGCAGTGGCGGCGCCGACATTGTCCATCAACGTCTGGACCGAATTATGCTGCGCCAAAATCTCACTCAGCAGCGCATCGGTGTTCACCACCAACCGCGCGATCTGGTCGCTGCGCTTGGCCAGCACTGAGGTCACCTTGTTGGCGTCGGCGAGCAGCTGCCGTAGCTTCGCGTCGCGGGTGCCGAGAGTATCGGAGAACCGCGCCACGCCCTCCAACGCCAACTTCAGATCAGGCGGCGTGTTCTGGAATGTCTGCGCCAGCGTCTTGAGCGCCGAGGACAGCTGGGTGGTGTCGAGGCCGCTGATGGTGGTCGTCAGATCGCCCAAGGCCGCCGGCAGATCGTAGGGCGAGGTGGTGCGCTCAATCGGGATGGGACCGTTCAGATTTCGGTCACCACGCGGCGTCAGCTCCAGCACTTTCGTACCGAGCACCGTTTCGGTCTTGATCGCGGCCTCGGTGCGGTCGCCCAGCTCGACACCGTCGCGCACCGTGAAATCCACCAGAACCTTGGCGCCCTCCAGGTGAATTCCCGACACCCGGCCGACGCCCAGCCCCGAGACCCGCACGTCACTGCCCGTCTTGATGCCGCCGGCGTCGGCGAAATACGCCTGATAGTCCGATGTCCCCTTGATGAACGGGATCTTGTCGTAGCTGAACGCGGCGGCGACGATGGCGACGATCAGCACGATGCCGGTCGCACCCACTGCCACGCGGTTGCGTTCGGCAAGTGGCTTGATGCTCAATCTCTTTCGTGTCATTTCGGCGTGCACCGCCCCGAATCCTGGCCGGCGACCTTGACGTACACGGGTTGGCCACCTTTGCCGTTGAGCTTGAGCAGCGCGTCGCAGAGGTAGAACCCGAAGTAGTCGCCGTACAAACCGTTGCGCGAGAGGATCTGGTACGCATCGGGCAAGGTCTTCACCAGGTCGTCGACATAGTCGTGATCCGCCATGATCTGCCCTGACACCCGATCCGTCTGCTGCACAGCCTGTTTGATCGGCTCGCGGGCTACCGCCAGCAGGTCGGCGACCGACCGCGCCGCGGTATTGATGTTCGCCACCCCGATCGCGATATCGGACTTGCGCTCGGCCAGCCCCTGGACGAGTTGTGACAGCTTGTCCAAGCCGTCGGCGAACTGAGTGTCCCGAGCCGCGAAAGTCCCCAGCACCGTGTTCAGGTTGGTGATGACGTCACCGATGAGCTGGTCCCGACCGGCCAACGTCGTCGTGAGTGCAGAGGTCTGCGCCAGCACCGACGAGATGGTGCTGCCCTGGCCCTGGAACACTCGGAGCAGCTCACCGCTCAGCGCATTGACCTGGTCCGGGTCGAGCGCGCGGAACAACGGACGGAAGCCGCCGATCAGCGCGTCGACATCGAGGGCGGGTGACGTCCTGGACAGCGGGATCGTCTGGCCCGGAAGCAATTTCCGCACTGAGCCGGGGCCTTCGTCGAGCGCCAGATAGCGGTCGCCGATCAGGTTCTCGTAACGGATCGTCGCCGTGGTGCCTTCTGTGAGCGTCAGCTGCCTGTCGATCGCGAAGTCGACGGTAACGGTGCCGTCCTTGTGCAGGTTGAGGCTCTTGACCTTCCCGACCTCCACGCCGGCGATGCGGACGAAGTTCCCGCCCTTCAGCCCCGATACGTTGCTGAACACCGCTTGATAGGAGGCCCGCGAATCGAACCGGAACTGCCCGAACACCGTCAGCAGCCCGAACATGAAGAGCAGGCTGACCACGGTGAAGATCACGACGCGCGTTGCGGTCCCGCGGATCCGGCTTCTCATGGTGTCCCCGGAGCAGGCTGGGGTTCACCCATTTCGACGCCGGGTAGCCCCGGCGCCGGACCACCCGGGTAGCGAATCCGCGGCGGTTCCGGCTGCGGCTTGGTCACCGGGAAATAGTTGGCGAAGCCGGGGAAACCGATGCCCGGGTTGGGCCGCATGTCCAGTCCGTCACCGAAACCGGTGTCGGTCACCAGATACTTGACCGGAAAGTTCTTACTGACATCGGGCAATGAACCACAGCTCGGCTTGCCGCCGGGCCCGCCACTGGCATTGACGACGGGCAGGTTGTCGGGGAACCGGTAGGGGTCGGCACCGGCCAGCAGCGCGGCATCCATGATCACGGATTTGCCGTTGCCGCCCATGGCATATCGACCACCGTGCTCCAAGAACCATTGGGCCCCCTGGAACAGGCAGGTGTACGTCGGCGAATACTTGTCGAGCAGCGCGGTGGTCGGTCTGAGCAGTTCCATCGACCGCACCAGGGCGGTCTGGTTGGCGCCGACGGCATCGATGCCCGCCTGGGAAAAGCCGACGGCAGACAACAGCAGACCGTCGAGTTCTTTCGACTGGCCGGCGATGGTGGTGGCGGTGGTCGAGAACGAATCAAGGGTGGACACGATGTCCTGCGCCGCAGTCGAATACGCCTGAGCGGTCTGGCCGAACAACTGCCAGTCCTTGCGCACCGTGTCCATGCGCGGATTCACCGCGAGCAGCACCTGGTTCGCATCGGTGATGGCCTGCCCGATGACTTCGCCCTTGCCCCGTAGTGATTCGGCCACCGCCGAGAGCACTGAGTTGAGCTTCGTCGGGTCGATGACCTGCACCACCGACTGCAGATTCTCGAACACCGTGTTGACCTCGACCGTCACGTTCCGCGACTGCAGCACCGCACCTGACCGGAGATGGCCTGCGCTGGGGCCGCTCGCAGGCACGTTGAGCTCGACATACTTGGCGCCGAATGCGGTACTGGACCTGATCTGCGCTTCGACATTGCCGGGCAGTTGTGCGAAGGGTCTCGGATACATTCGCAGTTTCAGCGTCGAAAGTACGTGTCCCGCAGTGTCTGTCCGGCTGCCGATCGATTCTACTTCGCCGATCTGTACACCCCGGAGTTTCACCTTCGCGCCATCTTCCATCACCAGGCCGGCACGGTCGGACACCAGAGTCAGTGGCACGAATCCCTTGAGTGATCCGGAGAAGAACAGCCACGTCATCGTGGTCATGGCGACGACCGCCAGCACCAGCACCGGCGCCCACCAGATCGGGTCGATCTGCTCACGCCGAGTTCCGTTGTTTCCCTTTGCCATCGGAGTTCAGCCCGCCAAGTGGAAGTTGCCGGACTGCCCGTAGACGGACAGCGTGATGGTGAGCAGGATGAACACGCCGGCGGTGATCGAGGTACGCACCGCGCGGCCGACGGCCTCACCGACACCGGCCGGCCCGCCCGTCGCGGTGAAGCCGTAGTAGGTGTGCACTGCCATCACCGCGGCGGCCATGGCGAGTGCCTCGAAGAAGGACCAGGCGAGATCGTTCGGGTGCAGAAATGTCGTGAAGTAGTGGTCGTAGACGCCCCGCGACTGGCCGTAGATGATCGTCGTCCCGAACCGGGTGGCCAGGAACGACATCAGCACCGCGACGGTGTAAATCGGGACGACGGCCACCACACCGGCGACGATCCGGGTCGCCGCGAGGTAGGTGACGACGCGGATGCCCATCACTTCCAGGGCGTCGATCTCCTCGTTGATGCGCATGGCGCCGAGTTGCGCTGTCGCACCGGCGCCGATGGTGGCGGCAAGTGCCACGCCCGCTGTCGCCGGTGCGATGAAGCGCACGTTGAGGAAGGCTCCCAGGAAACCCGTCAGGGCTTCGATTCCGACGTTGGACAAGGTGTTGTAGCCCTGCACGGCGATCAATGCGCCGGTGGACAGGGTGAGGAATCCGACGATCACCACCGTCCCGCCGATGACGGCGAGCGCGCCCGTGCCCATACCCATGACGGCGATCAGCCGCAGCACCTCACCCGGATACCGTCGGACGGCGTCCGCCGTGGCAGCCAAAGCGCTGCCGTAGAAGGCCGTCTGCTCCCCCAGGCGGCGGGTCGCCGCCACCGCCTGGTCTGCCAGTTCGCTGAGCAGGGACGGGCGGTCGACATCGACATCTGTTGTCATGGCGCCACTTTCACGCCGAATGCCGTTGCCAGGATGTTGATGAGGAACAGCGCCATGAAGGAGAAGACCACGGTCTCGTTGACGGCGTTGCCGACGGCCGTCGGTCCGCCACCGACCGAAAGTCCCTTGTAGCAAGCGATCAGTCCGGCCGACAGACCGAACAGCAACGCCTTGACCAGAGAGACGATCACCTGCGGCAGACCCGTCAGCAGGGTCATCCCGGCGATGAACGCGCCGGGGGTCACGTGCTGGATGTAGACGACGAAGAAGTAGCTGCCGGCCAGACCAACGACGGCCACCATCGAATAGAGCATCGCGGCGACGAAGGTTGCGGCAAGCACGCGCGGCACGACGAGCGCCGGAATCGGGTTGACGCCAATGACTTTCATGGCGTCGATTTCTTCGCGGATGGTCCGCGCGCCGAGGTCGGCACACATCGCGGTCGAACCGGCACCGGCCACGACGATCGCGGTGACCACCGGACCCACCTGCGTCACCGACGCCAGAGCGGCACCGGCACCGGACAGATCGCCGGCACCGACCTCGATCAACACGATGTTGAGTGTGAAGACGATCAGCACCGTGTAGGGAATCGACAGCACGACAGTGGGTACGACGGAGACCCGGGCGACGAACCAGATCTGCTCGATCAGTTCACGCCAGGCGTACGGCGGACGCAGCATCGCGGCGAACGTCTCGCCGGTGAGGACGATGAAATCGCCGACCGCCACAGCGGGTCGCGCCCACGGCGCGGAGGTGCGCGAAGGCGACTGAAGCGGTTGCGCCACAAGCTGCCTCCCAGTGTCTTCCGTCATCGAGCTTGACCCGGACGTTAGGAAGGCGCCAGTTTGCTGTCAACGCAACAGGATTGGGATACGGCAACGTCAATTATTGAAGATGCAGGTCGACTCAACGCAATTGATTCGGTTCACCCGGATTGAATCGCGTTGAGCCAAACCCACCTGTACGTGCGTGGTTACCGCGTGACGATGTTTGCCGAAACGGGCCGGCCGGACTCAGTTCTGGCCGGACTTGGTTCCCAAGGCGGACGAGCTGTCCGCGGTCGCGCTCGCCGCCGTGTTGGGCTTCGGCTTCGGCTTCGGCTTCGGCTCGGACTTCGGCTTGGGCGCCTTGCCCTGCGCGGTGTCGTCCGAAGTCGTGTTGTTCGATGCCTTGACGTCGTCGGTCTTGTGCTGCCCGGGCTTGGTGCCCTTGTCAGCCTTCGGCGTGTCGGACGCCGAAGGACCCTTCGTCGGCTCGGTCGAATCCTTTTGATTTGCGGGCTTTTTGCCTTCAGACACCACCTTCACAGGGTCCTTGGTGTCCGGCGTCTTCGCCTCAGGCGCAGTGTTCGCCGGGTTCTTCGCGTCCGTGAACTTCACCTCGGGCTCTGTCGCAGTTTCCTTCGACTGCTCCTTGGCCGGTTCCTTCGTCGCCTGCGTCACGTCCTGAGCGGCCGTGTCCTTGACGTCGGCCCCCTTGCCGGGCGCCGCCTTCAGACCGGCCACACTGACCGGGTTTTCCGACTTGGCCACCGCCGCCGTCTTCGGCGAGTCCACCCCCGCCGCAACCTCTTTCATCGCGGCTACCGCCTTCAGTGCAGCCGTCGGGCTCACCGCCGCGGCCCCTGCCGGCGGCCGGATGATGTCGCCGATCTTCTGAATCACATTCGAGATACCGGCGACCACGGCCTTCGTGATGTCGACCGCCGTGTTGGCCACCCATTTCACGCCTTGCACCACGGCGTTGGTCACCCATTTGACCGTTTTGACCACGGCTTGCGTCACCGCCTTCGTGATGTCGACGAACGCATTCCAGGCAGCGGTCGCGACTTTCACGACGGCCTGCCCGACCTTGGCAATGACATCCACGACGGCCCCCACCGCGAGCCGCACGGCAGCGAGTATTCGCTCTGCGATGCCCTCGACACCCCCGACACCGTTGAGCCGCAGGATTTCCTCAGCGAGGACGAAAGCGGCTTCCTTGGGAATCCAGTCCGCGTAGAAGACGCCGAACTTGCCGCTGCCCGGCTGGTCGTCGCGCGTCGTGTAGATGAAGAGCGGCCCGCCGAACGGCATGGTCTGCCAGGTGTCGATGAGGTTCTTGATGAAGTCGGCTTGTGTCTGCTCGCTGACGTTGTTGGTCGGCACCCCGTACTCGGTGATCCAGATCTTCTTGGCGGCGTCACCGTTGGCCACCATGATGTCGTAGATCTTCTGAACCTGGGTGAACGGCGAGAGCGGCACGCCCTCACCGTCGGAGAACTTCAGCGTCTCCTGGTACGGATGGAACGCCAGCGCGTCGAAGTAGCCCTGCGCGCCCGCAGCGTACATCGCATTCACGTAGTCCACCGGATTCATCGTGATTCCGTTGACGGTGAAGACACTGCCGAGCCCCGCCGCGATAACCGTCGCCGACGGGTCCGCCGCCTTGATGGCCGGATAGGCAGCCTTCAGCAAGTCGGCGTAGCTCGACGGCGAGATCGGGTCATAGAAACAGACACAGTTGACTTCGTTCCACACCTCATAGGCCGAGATGGTCTTGCCGTAGCGGGTCGCGACCTGAGTCATGAAGTTCGCGTAGGCAGTCGGGTCGGGTGTCTTTGCGCCCGGGAAGTTTCCGGCGGTACCGGCCCACACCGGCGTGCTGTTGACCATGGCGAGCACGCCCATGTTGCGGGCCTTCGCGGCGTTCATGATCGCGTCGATCGGTGCCCAGTTGTACTGGTTCGGCAGCGGCTGCGTGTAGATCCAGGGGATGTAGACGCGGATGTCCTGAACGCCCATGGACTGCAACACATCCAGGGTGGTGTCGATGTCTTGCTGCGACATTCCGTACAGACTTGAGTCGGCGATGCCGATGGTCGACGGCGCTGAGACGATCTCCGCGGTGGGCGTGACCGCCGTGTGGGTGACCGGCTGCACCAACTGCGCCGCATACGCGCAGACCACCACCAGCGGGATCAACGCGGTCAACGCTCGAAGAGCCACCCGGCGTCCCGGTTTGCCGAAGAGCCCAACCACGACTGCCCCCCTTTGATGCGTCTCCCAGGCAGCGACCAAAGTGTCGTAATCCCAAATTTACGTCCAGGGATGTCAGTCCGTAGTGGATTTGCCGGAACCACCTCACCCGCCGAGCGCTCCGAGGCGAGGAGACGGCCCCTACCGGCGTCGCGTCCCGCCGCAGACCCGCCTCACCGTATTGACGATCATGGCAAAATCCTTTGCCAGGGTGCGTTACCGCGCCCGGCCCGGGCTGATAATTTGCTGTACGCGCAGCGGTTCGACAGCGGCCATCGACCTGCTGACCGACGCCGGCGGTGTCACCGGCACCCCTGCGGTCGCCAATCGCGAGCACCAGCGTCCCGGGATGTACATCAACCAACGGATCGACGGTTTTCGACCTCTAAAGTCGCCCCGCCACCAACTCGTCACTGTTAATTTCCTACCAGTACTGCGCTTCTACCTCGAGCCGACAGGCTCCCGTGCGCTAATTCGGCAACAGTGGTTTGATTTGCCGAGGTCGAACGACCGTGCGGCAAGACGTTGGAGGAACCGAAATGGCTGGCAAACACCGTCGTCCGGAGCGTCGGACATTGGCAGTATCGACTTGGCTGGGCAGCGGAGTAGCGGTCTTCGGAGTGAGCGCGGCACTGCTCGGTGGAGCGGCCGTGGCGAGCGCTGCACCGTCGGCCGATTCGGACTCCTCGACGCACGCCAATGCCTCGCCCACGCACAAGGATTCGAGCAGCAACAAGAACACGAACAGCGCCGCGGCCGGCTCGGACGCGAAAGGGTCATCGACCACCGGTAATGCAGACAAGAAGTCGGCCGACACCGATATCACGGCGAGCGACACCGACACCAAGCCGAAGACGAAGTCCTCCGGCACAGCACAATCGGTGACCAACAAGCAGAAGCATCAAGACACAGCGGCCAAGGACGATGCCGGCTCGGCCAAGCCGGCGGCAGCCATCAAGCCGGTGGCCGCCTCGGTTCCTGCGACCTCGTCACCTGCCGGGAAGGCCGCACCGGTCGCGGCGTCGACTCCCGCGCCGACAACGTCGACGCCATCAACGTCATCAGCGACATCGACTTCCTCTTCGTCACCGACCGCTCCGGCCACCGCTACAGCCGCCCGGACAGTAACCACCGCGGCCTCCGAATCGCCCACATCGTCTACCACCAGCACGACGACGCAGGCCACAAGTCTTGTTGCATCGACGCCCACCAAGACCACCAGTGTGTCGGGAATCCTGTCCGTGTTCGCGGCCATCGGTCAGGCTCTGGGCGCCGCCGCCCAGGGCACCGAACAGACCCTCGCCGCCGCGGCCGTCGGTACCAGCCAGACCCTCAAGGGGTTGCTCGCAACGCCCGGAACTCCAACTCCTGCAACAGCTCTCACGCCGGCTCCCACCACCATCTGGCAGCCGGGCCAGACCGAGACGACGACGCAGTACGTGCAGACCGCGCTGCAGGAAATCTCGGCCGCGCAGGCGCAGCTGAACGCGGACACCTGGGGCAAAGGCAACTGGTGGGCGGGCTTCGCCGCCGCCGGCACGCAGTTCCAGCTGTCCATCGCCAGCTGGGAGCTGAGCTCGTACCTCAACGGCAATCCCGGCGCGATGTCGTTCTACCAGAGCAACGCCAACGGCTGGCTGGGCGGCTTCGCCCTCGCTGCCCTGAACTGGAATGAGGCGCTGCCCGGCTATGCCGTGGGGGCGCTCAACGCCGCGAACTCCGGGACCAGCGATACGGCCGTCAAATCCCTGATTTCCCAGGCCGCCGTCAACGGCCGGGTCTACGGGTCGGTTCCGCTCACCATGTACGCGGGCACCGAGCCCATCGTCTACATCTCGGTGAACGGCGGCCAGAAGGTGCCGGTCTTGGTCGACACCGGCTCGTCGGGCCTGGTCATCGGCGGCAACAACGTCGGGTCGACAGGCCTCGGCAACGCGGTCGGCAGCGGCACCGGCGCCTACAGCGGCGGCCTGACCTACAACTACAGCGAGTACAACACCCCGGTCGACTTCGGGAACGGCATTGTCACCGCGCCCACCACCGTCGACATCATCACCGACCCGACGCAGCAGACGGCCTTCAACGACTTCCTGTCGGCCGACGGCGTCGTGGGTGTCCTCGGTATCGGCACCAACGCGGTCGGTCCGGGGCCGAGCCTGGTGACCACCGCGCTGCCGGGCGACCTGAAGAACGGCATCTACATCGACGAACGCGCCGGAACACTACAGTTCGGCCCCAACCCGCTGCCTGCCCGGGTCACGACGTCGGGCTCGCCGAACGTCATCGGTTCGGTCACCGTGAACGGGACAAACACCCCGATCAACCTGCTCATCGACTCGGGCGGTGTCACCGGCACCCTGCCGTCGACGATCGCGGGTTCCGGGCTGTCCGACGGCACCGTCATCTCGGTGTACGACAGCAGCGGCAACCTGCTCTACACCTACAAGACGACGTCGACGAACACCCCGGTGGCCACCACCGACGCCTACGACGCATCACTGATGAACACCGGAGCACAGCCGTTCCAGACAAACTCGATCTACATCGGGTACGACACAGCAAACGGCACGACGGTCTTCGACTAGTAGCGCCATCGCTCAGTAGCCCACTCGCGGCCGTTGTCATGCGCGAATAACGGTCGCATTGTGGACGATTCTCACGCCGGCATGGCCGGCGTGAGCAAAATACGCGATCGATCGTTGCGAATCTGACGTCCCCGTTAGTCTTCTCGCACGTGTCGCCGGTTAAGGTACTGCCGGCAATCCGTCGAACGCGACTGAGGGGAGAGAGTCCATGAACGATTTCATGGCACATGCGTTCGCCTACCCGTGGTGGGTGTACGTCACCATCCCGTTGGGCGCCGCGTTCGTCGGCTGGATCACCAAGATCATGGCCCTGAAGATGATGTTCTACCCCGTTGAATTCAAGGGCATCCCGCCGTACCTCGGCTGGCAGGGCCAGATTCCCAAGCGCGCACCGAAAATGGCTGCGGTAGCCGTGGATTCGCTGACCTCGGAGATTCTCAAACCCGAGGAGATGTTCGACAAGATCGACCCGAACGAACTGGTCAAAGAGCTCGCCGAACCGCTACGTCAGACCTCCGCGGAAATGGTCGACACCATCATGATGTCGTTCCAGCCGCAGATCTGGCGCGCCACGCCTGACCAGATCAAGGACGTCGTCGTCAAGAACGTCGAGAAGCGCATCCCGGTGGCGATGGCCGCGATGTTCGACAAGCTCCGCGGCCAGGTCGACCAGATCTTCGACATCAAGCACATGGTCGTCACCAACCTGGTGCGCGACAAAGTCACGCTCAACACGGTCTTCCAGGACATCGGCAAGCCGGCGTTCAAGTTCCTCATCATGTCCGGTCTGCTGTTCGGCTTCCTGATCGGTCTGGTCCAGGCCGTCGTGTTCGGCATCACCAACTGGCACTGGTCGCTGCCGCTGTTCGGTCTGCTGACCGGTGGTCTCACGGACTACGTTGCGCTGCAGATGATCTTCCGGCCGCTCGAGCGGAAGAACGTCTTCCTCGGCATCACGTGGCAGGGCGTCTTCCAGCGCGAGCGCGCCCAGGTCGTGGAGGGCTATGCGGCGCTGATGGCCCGGGAGATTTTCACGCCCCAGGCCATCATGGAGAGCATGCTGAACGGTCCGTCGTCGGACCGGTTCTTCGACATGATCTCCACCGAGATCAGCCAGACCATCGACACACAGATGGGCTTCACGGGCAAGATCATCAAGTCCGTCGGTGGCCGCCAGTACGTGGACATGAAGAAGCAGATCACCGATTCGATCATCGCGAAGCTGCCCGAAACGTCGACCTACATCGAGGGGTACATGCGGGACCGCCTCGATCTGGAGAACGTCATGGTCACCAAGATGATGCTGCTGGATTCACTCTCGTTCGAGAATCTGCTGCGCCCGGCGTTCAAGGACGACGAGTGGATCGTCGTCGTGCTCGGCGCCACCCTCGGTTTTCTCTTCGGTGAGCTGCAGGCGCAACTGATCCTCCTGCTGGCGCACTGATCGCACTAGGTCTGGCCGGAGACGCCGGCCAGCTTGCGGACGGTGAGTACCTCGCTGTCCCGGAACGCCCGCCCGTTGGGGTAAAGCAGGTCACTGAACCAGGCCTTCGGTTCCGACGGGTACGGGTGATCCCACGAATCCCAGGGGAAGTAAGTCTGGGTCTTGCCCGCCACGAGTCCCCAGCTGTACGCACCGACGTTGCGCTGCTTGGCAATTGGCAAAATGCCCTCGACGGTGCTGCCCTGGTTCCGGGCCAGGTACTCGGTGCACAGGATGGGCCGGCCCAGCGGAGCCAGCTCGTCGATGCGGGCCGAGAAGTCGGCGGGCTTGGCGTAGCTGTGGAACGAGATGATGTCCGAGTTGTCCAGCTGAATCGACGCGATGGCGCTGCGCTGCGCGGGATTGGCCCAACCGCCTTGCCACACACCACTTGTCAGTGGTTGCACAGGGTCGACGGCCCGGGCCCAGGCGAACACCTGCGGCAGCAGATCCGCGACGAGCTTGATCTTGTCGCTGCGCTCGACCTTGCGATAGACACTGGCCGGGTTATCCGGCTCGTTCCACAGGTCCCAGCCGAGCACGCGGTTGTCGGTGCGGAACAGGTTCAGCACACCGGTGACGTAATTCTGGAGCACGGCGCGATAATTCGCGTCGCCGAGGCGGTCCGCACCCGGGCTCTGCACCCACCCCGAGTTGTGGACGCCCGGCGTCGGGGCCCGCTGCACACCGAGCCGGGGATGCGGATCCCAGCACGAGTCGAAGAAGACGAACAGCGGCTTGATGCCGTGGCCTGACGCGATGCCGACGAACTGCGACAGCCGCTGCGAGAAGCCTTGTGGGTCCTGCGCCCACAGCAGATCGTGCAGGAAGACACGGACGGTGTTGAAGCCGAACCAGCGCGCGGCCCCGAGTTCGGCGTCGATGCGACCGGGGTCGTAGGTACCCGACTGGAACATCTCCAGCTGATTGACCGCGGTGGACGTGATGTAGTTTCCGCCGACCAGCCAGCCCTGCCCCTGGTACCAACTATTGGCTCGTTCGGGCGTCCAGCGCGCGCCGGCGGCAGCCGCCGGGGTCGATCCGGAAAATCCGGCCATGGCAGAACCCGCTGCCAGCAGCAGCGGCACCTTGAGAGCGGTTCTGCGGTCCACCGCACGAGGCTACTGATCTTGATACGGCTATTGGGGCGTGCTTATCGAGTTGCAACAAACACGATGTCGGGTGGTGACGTCAGGCGAATGGGTCAGGCATTGATGCCCGCCGTGAGAATCGCCGCGAGCTCGCGATATGCACTCGCGTCGTCGAGTCCGGTACTCTCGCGCACCCTACGCTGCTGGATCCGCACCATCATGGTCGACGCCACATCGGCGGCGAATGCTGCATGGACATCACGGAATTCGCCACTTTCGACGCCTTCGGCGATCATCTCCTGCACCCGACGAGCCGCGATCTGGGTGTTCTTCTCGTAGACGCTGCGGGCCGGAGTGAAGGCGTCCAGGTCCGCCATGAACTGGTCCGACGCCGCGTCCAGCACCGTCCCCACTGCCGACAGATAGGCAGTGATCCGGGCCCGGGCGCCACCGACTCCGGCGACGAGCTGCTCGACCTCGTCGGTGGCCTGGCGAAAGAAGTGCACGGTCACGGCGCCTACCAGCTGCTCCTTGCTGCCGGCGAGGGTGTACAGCGTCGACTTCGAGCACCGCAGTCGCCCGGCGATGTCATCGAGCGTGAGGTGCGCGAACCCCTCGTCGAGGAACAACGCGATCAGGGCATCGAACAGCTCGGTGCGTCGGCGGGTGCCGAATGCCGGGGACGGGCGCGCGCTCACATCGACATAGTACTGCGGGCCTTTACTCAGTACTACTCAATCAGTACTGTGTTAGATAATTCAGTACTGTCCGACGTATTAGTGGAGTGCCCGGTGCCTGTTGATCGCCTCTTGCCCAACGACGAAGCCCACGCGCTCATCGAACTGACCCGCGACATCGCGGACAAGGTGCTGGACCCGATCGTCGACAAGCACGAGAAGGACGAGACGTACCCGGGCGGGGTGTTCCCCACCCTGGGCGAGGCCGGGCTGCTGAGCCTGCCGTACCCCGAGGAGTGGGGTGGCGGCGGCCAACCCTACGAGGTGTATCTCCAGGTCCTTGAGGAACTCGCCGCCCGGTGGGCTTCGGTCGCCATCGCCGTCAGCGTGCACAGCTTGTCGTGCCACCCGCTGATGACGTTCGGCAGCGACGAGCAGCGGGAGCGTTGGCTGCCAGAGATGCTGAGCGGCAACGTGGTCGGCGCCTACAGCTTGTCCGAACCGCAGGCCGGCTCCGACGCCGCCGCACTGGCGTGCAAAGCCGTGCCGTCCGACGACGGGTACCGCATCACCGGCTCGAAAGCGTGGATCACCCACGGCGGACTTGCCGACTTCTACACTCTGTTCGCCCGCACCGGCGAAGGGTCGCAAGGCATTTCGTGCTTCTTGGTACCCAAGGGCATCGAGGGACTCAGCTTCGGCCGCCCCGAAGAGAAAATGGGCCTGCACGCGGTGCCCACCACCTCGGCGCACTACGACGATGTTTACTTGCCCACCGAGCGTCGCATCGGCGCCGAAGGACAGGGCCTGCCGATCGCCTTCAGCGCGCTCGACGCCGGCCGGCTCGGTGTCGCCGCCGTCGCGGTCGGCCTGGCCCAATCCGCACTGGACCAGGCGGTGGCCTACGCCCAGGAGCGAACGACGTTCGGCCGCAAGATCATCGACCACCAAGGGCTGGGCTTCCTCCTCGCCGACATGGCCGCCGCCGTCGACTCGGCACGGGCCACGTACCTGGATGCCGCGCGCCGGCGCGATGCCGGCCTGCCGTACTCGCGCAACGCCTCGGTGGCCAAACTGGTCGCCACCGACGCCGCCATGAAGGTGACCACCGATGCGGTCCAGGTGTTGGGCGGCGCCGGCTACACCCGCGACTACCGCGTGGAGCGCTTCATGCGGGAAGCCAAGATCATGCAGATCTTCGAGGGCACCAACCAGATTCAGCGCTTGGTGATCAGCCGGAGCCTGGCGGGCCGGTAGCCGTCAGCGTTCAGCCACTGCGGACTTGCGCTTGACCTTGCCGACCGAACGAATCATCAAGGCCGCCAAGACGATGAGCGATCGTCGACCGTTGACATCGGTAATGTCACCTTTCGTCAGGGTAGGTCGTTGCACAATCTGTTCCGCGGCGATCAGCGGGACGCCATGCGACTCACATCACCTACTGCGGCAGCGAATTGTGCGGGTGCCTCCTGCGGCACGTTGTGGCCGATTCCATCGAGAACGCGGTGCTCATATGCCCCGGTGTACATCGAGCGATATCCGGCGCCGTCTTTTGCCGCGCCGTCGAAGTCGCTACCGATCGTGATGGTGGGCACGTGGATCGATGGTTTGGCCTGCAGGCGTTGTTCGTCTGCCTCGTAACGGCTTTCGCCCTCCGCGAGGCTCAGTCGCCACCGGTAGTTGTGGATCACGATGGCGACGTGGTCGGGGTTGTCGAACGAGCCGGCGCTCAGTCCGTAGGTCGCGTCGGTGAACTGCCACAGCGGCGACGCCTTCGACCAGATGAGCCGATTGAATGCCTTGGTGTTCTGGCGATAGCCGAGCTCACCGCGCGGCGTCGCGAAGTAGTACTGGTACCACCACCCCAGCTCGGCCTGCGGGTCCAACGGCTGCAGGTTGACGGCACGATTCACGACGATGTAGCCGCTGACCGCGACCAGACCGGCGACGCGTTGCGGCCATAGTGCCGCAACGGCATTCGCCGAACGACCACCCCAGTCGTAACCGCCGAGGATTGCCTGGGGGATGCTGAGGGCGTCCATCAAGGCCACGACGTCCGCGGCCAGCGCGGCTTGCTGGCCGTTGCGGACCGTCGTGTCGGCCAGGAACCGGGTCGAGCCGAAGCCGCGGAGATACGGCACGATCACCCGGAAGCCCTGACCGGCCAGCAGCGCGGAAACGTCTGCGTAGCTGTGGATGTCGTACGGCCAGCCGTGCAACAGGATGACGGGCTGACCGTCTGCTGGTCCGGCTTCGACGTATCCCACGTTGAGATCTCCGGCACGAACCTGTTTCACCGCATTCAGGTTGTGTTCCGGAGCGGGCGGAGGTGTCGTCTTGGCAACCGGTGGCGGCTCGGACGACGATCCGCACGCCGCCAGCGACGCGGCACCGACCGCTGCTGTCGCCATCAAGCCGAACTGCCTTCTGCTGAAGCCGTTCACGGTTCGTCGTTCCTCTCATGGCGTCTCGGTAGGGTGCCCACGATTCACCACCGCAGCGCACGGCACCTATTTCACCGACTGATCCACATCATGTCCAACGATAGATTTCGATAGGTGGCATCTGTTTTGCAGATGATCCGGCAGCGCTACTCATTGGAGCGGAATGTCGTGCCCCGGGCCGCGTTCCGCCTCGGGACGCACGCCGAACCAGCGCCGCTCCGATTCGACGATCTGCAGATCGTTGATGCTGGCCTCGCGGCGCCGCATGAGCCCGTTGTCATCGAACTCCCACAGCTCGTTGCCGTAGCTGCGCCACCACTGCCCGCCGTGGTCGTGCCACTCGTACTGGAACCGGACGGCCATCCGGTTCCCGCGGAAGCCCCACAAGCTCTTGCGGAGCACGTAGTCGAGCTCGCGTTCCCACTTGGCCGTCAGGAACTCCACGATGGCATCGCGGCCTGTCACGAAGGTGTCGCGGTTACGCCATACCGAGTCCGGGGTGTACGCCGCGGCCACCAGCTCGGGATTGCGGGTGTTCCACGCATCCTCGGCCGCTTGCACCTTCACCAGTGCCGTCACTTCATCAAACGGCGGGAACGGCGGTCGGGACTCTGGGGTGCCGGACATGGGCGAACCTCTCGTCAATGGGATACGGCCGGACAGAACTGCCCGGCCCGGCCGTCCTTCACAACCCTAGGAGGCCCTCTGACATTTCCGCGGGCTCACACAGCGCCGGTAATTGTTAGTTCGCCTACACGTCACCCCAGCTGCGTTGACAGTCGTCAGCGGCGCCGAGAAGGATCGACAATATGTCCGCCAAGACCGAAGAGCAGGTATTCACCGAAATCGAGAGCCGCCTCACGGCCAAGTTTGCGGACCTGCCCCCGGCTCGAGTGACAACCGTCATCGCAGGCGCACGCGACCAGTTCGCCGACAGCACGATTCGGGACTTCGTCCCGCTCCTGGTGGAACGTCGCGCCGAGGAGGAGTTGGCCAGGCTGCTGGCCGGTGAGGCCACCCGCTAGCCCGGCCCACGCGCCTCGTCGCTGAGTTTGCTAGCCTCGCAACGGGTTCCAGCACCACCCGATTGCCCCTCGAGACCTTTCTGTGAGGACTTTGAGGCGATTGACGGCGATTGAAACGGTGCGGTCACGGTCGCGGCTCAGTCCCATGTCGAGCGCGCATCCGATTGAGAACATGTCTTGAACCGGCCTCCCGCGGTGCCCTACGGTTCAGCTGCGCAAATTTTCGGCGCTGTAATTTAAGGGCACATTCAAGGAGACGCCGGTGATGATCAGCTTTGGTCGAATCGCTGTGAAAGTAGTTGCCAGCGCTGGGGTGTGCGCGACCGCCGTGGCCGTGAGCCCGAGCGCCGCGGCAGTCCCACTGAAGACTGGCGGATATTCATGCGACGCGGGAGCCGTGGCACCTGCAGCTGGGGCACCCGCCGCCGCTGCAGCTGCGGCTGCCGCACCCTGCGCAGCACCAGCCGTCGAGTCCTCGGGCATCATCGGCCCCCTGGCGGCCGCCCCGGTCGTCCCGGCCGCGGTCCCGCCGGTTCCCGCCGTCGTCCCACCCGTCCCGGCTGCGGTGCCTCCGGTCGTGCCTCCCATCCCGGCGGGCCTGCCCATCGGTGCACCCATCCCGATTGCCGCGGCGCCCGCAGCGATCCCGATGGACATGGGTGGCATCACGGAAGGCAAGGAAGCCCGGACCCTGCGGCCCGTCGACGCCGGCGGCCCGACCCCCAACCAACCGACCCAGCCGGGCCCACAGAACTGAGTCATCCAGCTGCACAACCGCTTTCACTGAAGCACCCGAGCCCACACGGCTCGGGTGCTTCATGCGTCTGATCGCGTTGAACAGTTTGACCCTGCACTGAAGGTCCGCCGCCCGTTGACCCTGCACTGAGGGCGCAGTCGTGCGAGTGGCGACCACCATGGACTCAGACTCAACCGAACCGCACGGCCACTACCCCATCGACCCTGTACTCACGGCGCAGTCGTGCGAGTGGCAACCACCGAAGGCGCGCAGCGTCCCAAGCGGGAAGCCGAATTAGCCTGCGGTGCAGCCTAAGGCTCGACGATGACGGGGTCGCCGACGTTGACGGTATTGAAGTACCACTCGGCTTCGGCCGGCAGCAGGCTGATACAGCCATGGCTGACATTCTCGAAGCCCATCGACTCCACGGCCCAGGGCGCCGAGTGCACGTACAGGCCGCGGCTCGAGATGCGGACCGCGTACTCGACCTCGGTCAGGTAGCCGTCGGGGTCATTGACAGGAATGCCCACGCTGCTCGAATCCATGGTCACCGTGCGGTCTTTCGCCAACACGGTGTAACGACCGAGAGGGGTTTCGTACGGCGGCCGGCCCATCGAAGCGAGCATCACACCGGGCTCCCCCAGATGCGGAAGATGATGTGGCGCCGGCATATCCGGCGGAGTCTGACCGTCGATTGTCACGGTGAACGTGTGGTCCGCCACGTGGGCGGTCCCGATAACGGCCGGCCCTGTGGTGAAGGCCATCGGCTGACCCCCGACGGTCAGCTTGATGGTGCTGTGTGCGGGCCAGAATCCCTCCGGAACCCATTGCACCACTTTGTTATCCAGCCATTCGAACTTGCCGGACATCGCAGGTGTCGACGTCACGTCAAGAGCCATTTCGGCAGCAGCCCGGTTGGTGATCGGGCGCTTGAATGTCACCACGACGGGATGCGCGACGCCGACCGGAAGCCCCTGCGTCGGCTGCGTCGACTCGATGATCGAGCCCAACGGCAATCGGATGCCTGCCGTCTCGATACCGAGCGCGCCGCCAGTGGTGGTCGTGGCGACCACGACCACGGCAAGGACCCCGTGTACTAACACCCGCATATATCCGACCCCTTTGTCGCTGGCCGCATGGTTGAACACCGTCATGGTATGGGCCTGCGAGCGCCGAAATCCTTACGGCGCGTCAATATTTCGGTCAAAGATTCGTCACGGATTGGACAACCAACATCACGGCGTGTCGCCGGTCGCTGATCCCCGCGATCCGGAGACCGGGGTCGACATCCACGGTTTCGCGACGTCGTCACTTGACGTGCGCGACAATTACACACACCGGGGGCAATAGAAGGGCTGGACGAGCCATGACGACAGACCGCATTGCGCTCCCAACATCGGCCGACGAGGAATGTATCGACTGCGGCTATACCCCGGAACTGAAGCGGACCCTCAGCGGCTTCCAGGTCTTCGCCATTTCGTTCGCCTTCATCTCGGTAGCCGTGGGTATTTTCGGGACCTACGACGACCTTCTGCAGACCTCCGGCCCCGTCGGCATTTGGCTCTGGGTCGTGGCGGCGGTGGGGCAGACGCTCGTCGCGCTCGTGGTCGCGCAGTTCGCGTCGCGCATCGCGCTGAGCGGCTCGTCGTACCAATGGGCGTCGCGGCTGGCCAACCCGAAAGTCGGCTGGCTATTCGGCTGGCTGACGTTCTGGTACCTCGCCATCGCCGTGGTCGCCGTCGACAACGCACTGGCGAGTCAAGCACTTATGCCGTTGCTGGGCCTGTCGAACAGCGAGGACACAGCACGCCTGATCACCGTCGCGGTACTGATCGTCCAGGCGGTGCTCGTCATTGCCTCTACCCGCCTGCTCGGACTGGTCACGTCCGGTGCGGTGGGCTTGGAGATCGGCATCATCGTGCTGCTGGTACTCGGGCTGGGGATCGTCATGGCGGTCACGGGTAGCGGCGACGTCGCCAACCTGACGACCCGCGGAGTCGCTGCGGGCTCCGGCGACTACTACGCGATCGGCGGCGGGCTGATGGCCGGGATGATCATGGGACTCACCACGCTCGTCGGTTTCGACTCTGCCGCCAACCTGGCCGAGGAGGCCGAGGATCCGTTCAAGAGTGTGCCGCGCGCCATCGTGGCGTCGGTGGTCGCCGCCGGCGTTGCCGGGTTGGTGTTTCTGATCGCCCTCACGATGGGAATCAAGGACATCACTGCGGTAAGCCGCAGCGGTTCACCGGTAGCCCTCATCATCCGCGAACAGCTAGGCCCGGTAGCAGAGCGAATTCTGCTGGCCGGCATCGCCTTTGCCATGTTCGGCGCCGGGATGGTGGTGATGGCGGCGTGCTCACGACAAGTGTTCGCCATGTCGCGCGACGGTCGCTTTCCGCTACACCAGATGATGCGGCGCGTCAATTCCCGCACCCAGACGCCGGTACCGGCCACCATTTTGATCCTGGTCGTAGGTGTCGTGCTGATGGCGACCTTGCGCGGGTCCGCGCTCATCCAGCTGATCATCGCATCGACCATTCTGCCGGCATTGATCTACGGCGCCATCGTCGTGCTGTACCTGACGGTCCGGAAACGTTTGGAACACAAGGAAGGTGGCTTCAGCTTGCGCCGCTTTGAAGTCCCGGTCGCGGCCGTGGCACTGGTCTGGGTCGCGTTGGCACTCTTCGTACTCGTGACACCCCAATCCGCGCGGGTGCCGAGCGTCATCGTGCTCGGCCTCATCGCCGCCGGCATCGGATACTTCGTCAAAATGTTGGCCTTCAACCGTGAAGTACTGGACACGGAACCAGGCATCGACGAATTCGCGGCCGACCGATGAGTTCGCTTTCGAGCTGGCCCGGAACCATCACCGGACCGGTCGTGTGCCCGGATGACGCCGACTACCCCGCGGCCTGCGCCGGATTCAACCTGCTCTACACACACCGGCCAGCCGCCATCGTATTTGCCCGGGATACAACGGATGTCGTCAATGCGTTGAGCTGGGCCCGGCAACACGACCTACCGGTGCGGGCTCGCAGCGGACGGCACTGCCTCGAAGGCTGGTCCACCGTCGACGACGGAGTCGTCATCGACGTGAGTCACTTGAAGTCGGCGGCGATCGACACCGAATCACGAACCGCGACAGTCGGCGCTGGCCTCAACCAATCCGAAGCGGTGGCGGCACTCGGCCGAGCGGGCTTCGCGGCGCCGACGGGGACCGAGGGCACCGTCGGGTTAGTCGGCGCGACGCTCGGCGGTGGGTTCGGGCTCCTCACGCGTGCCTTCGGCATGGCGTGCGATAACCTCCTCGCGGCCGAGATAGTCGTTGCACCTGCCGGCGGCGGCGCCGAGGTGCTGGTCGCCGACGCGAAAACCAACACCGACTTGTTGTGGGCATTGCGCGGCGCCGGCAACGGCAATCTCGGCATCGTCACGTCCATGGCGTACTCGATTCATCCACTCGCACAGTGCATTTATGCGGTCGCACGATGGTCAGGACTGGACGACCTTCCGGCAGTTTTCGAGGCTTGGCAACGCTGCGCGCCGTTTCTGGACCATCGCCTCACCAGCCAACTCGAGATCCGTCGCGACGAGATTTCGATGGTCAGCGTCCTTGCCTCCGGTTCGGAGCCCGAGGCGCTGCAGATGCTGACGCCGGTGCTGTCCGCGGGCGAACCCGGTGTCGAATGCACTGACGCCAATTGGCCCGACATCTTCGCCGGCTTCCAGATACCGCTGGACGACGAGCCCGCGAACTGGAAGTTCCTTTCGCAGTTCATGTCTGACCCGTTTCCAGACGAAGCGATACAACTCGTCCGCGACCACATGTCGACGGCGCCGACGCCTGCCTGCAATTACTTCACCAACGCATTGCGCGGCGCAGTCCAGGTGCGCGAACCTTCCGGCGGCGCGGCCTTTGCCCACCGAGATTCTCTCTTCTATGCCGAACCGGGCGCGGGCTGGGGCGTCCGCGGTGGCGAGCCCGCTTCGGACGATCCGTTGACCGAACGCTGCCTCAATTGGATCGCCGCGTTCGGAGACGCATTGCAGCCCTTCGTGACCGGCGCGTATACCAACGTCCCGAATGCCGGCATTCCCGACTGGGAATACGCCTACTGGGGCACAAATGTCGACCGATTGCGCGCCGTCAAAGCCAAATACGATCCCGACAATATATTCCGGTTCGAACAAAGCATCGCGCCGCCGAAATTCGAGTCATGACATGTTTTACGCGTTTTCGCCGGCCGCAGAATAACTGCAACAGTTAACGAAGTAGCCGGACTCGGCCGGCTGGGCTGAACCGGCTCCGAAGAAGGCCACAGTCCCACCGGGTGGGAGCTCGTCCGCCGGAGCGGAAATGGATGTGCTTGCCTTCACACGAGGCCGGACCCGATGGCGATCCGCGCCCTGACGACGTCGAAAGGAAGTGCTGCGATGGCAGATTCGGATAGCTTGTCGGACGTGGTGGCGATCGTCACCGGTGGATGCCGCGGTCTCGGCGCGTCGATGGCGCGGCATATCGTGGCCGGCGGCGGCAAGGTCGTCATCGCCGACGTCCTCGACGACGAGGGCCGGCAGCTGGCGACCGAGCTCGGGGACGCGGCGCGCTACACGCACCTCGACGTCACCGATCGCGCCCAGTGGGACGCGGCCGTCGCATTGACGGTCGCAGAGTTCGGCACGATCACCGGCCTGGTCAACAACGCCGGTATCTCCACCGGGCAGTTCATCGAGCACGAGCCGCTGGAGCACTTCCGCACGGTGCTCGACGTCAACCTGGTCGGTGTCTTCAACGGCATTCAGGCCGTCATCGCGCCGATGCGCGCGGCCGGCGGCGGCTCGATTGTCAACATCTCCTCGGCCGCGGGTCTGATGGGCCTGGCCCTGACCGCCGGTTACGGCGCCTCCAAATGGGCGGTACGCGGCCTGAGCAAAATCGCTGCCGTCGAACTGGGCACCGACCGCATCCGGGTCAACTCCGTGCATCCCGGCATGACGTACACGCCGATGACGGCGCAGGTCGGCATCCAGCAGGGCGAGGGCAATTACCCCAATACCCCGATGGGTCGCGTGGGCGAGGCCGACGAGATCGCCGGCGCGGTCACCTACCTGCTGTCGCGGGCGGCCTCGTACGTCACCGGCGCCGAGATCGCGGTCGACGGCGGCTGGACGACCGGCCCCACCGTCAAATACGTGATGGGCCAATAACTCAGGAGGCGACCAGCCACACGGCGAGCGGAATCAGTGCGCCGCGTTGCGAGCCAGGTCGATGGCGAACGACTTCACGAAGGTGCCCGCACCGGGCTCCCCGCGGCCGCACGACCCGTCGGACTCGCCGACTCGCTTGACCCAGAGGTACGCGTCGGCGTGCGCGCCGGCAGTGTCAGTGGTAGGCGCGACACCCAGTGCGCGGCCATCAGGGTTGCACCAGTACATCGGGTCGCCCTCGGCCGGTCCGGCACCGTTGCGCGAGGTGTCGATGACGTAATGCGCGCCGTTGGTGAGGCCGGAGATCGCCTCGCCGTAGCCGATTTCCTCACCGGTGGTGAAGTAATTCGTCGTGTTGAGGCTGAAGCCCCGCGCCTTCGCGACACCGACGTCGTTCAGACGCGACGCCATGGTCTCGGCACTGACCCAGCGCGAGTGCCCGGCGTCGATGTAGACCGCCGCGGCCGGGTCGCGGGTCAGCGTGTCCACGGCGTAGCGGATCAGGTCGAAGCGCTCCTGGCGCTGACCGCCGGAAAGGCAGTCGGCCATGGCGAGGGCGTCGGGCTCGACGATGATCGCCGCCGGCGAGCCACCCAGGCCCGCCGCGACGCTGTCGATCCACGCCCGGTAGCTGTCGGCCGACCCGAATCCGCCCGCGGCGTAGCTGCCGCAGTCGCGGTGCGGGATGCCATACAGGACCAGCACGGGAGTGGCGCCCGCGGCGTTCGCGGCGCCGGTCAACCCGGCGACCGTGCCGCCGACCGTGGAGGCGGGGAACGCCTGGTCCAGCCAGTAGGCCTGCGGCGTGTTGGCGATCGCGGTGAGCTCGGGGCTGGGCGGGTCGGACTGGGCGGCGGCAGCCTTGGCCTTCGAGATCGGATCGGCGTAGAAGGGCCGGCCGGCCAGCGGGTTGCTGTCGTCGACCAGGCGGATCGCCGGCGCGTCTTCGCGCGGCGCGCGGTCGGTGGACAGGCCCAGACTCGCGACGGCGGCAACAGCCAGAAACGGAGCAGTCCAGCGGGCAACAACGCCAACAGCTGAGGAGATCACCTCAGGAAAATAGTTCGACTTGGTCAATAAGCGCCAATCGGGAGCCAAAGTTGGTGTGCGAGTGATCAATGTGACGATTTGCGAACGCGCCTCACCTGTGAACCGACCTGCACCCTGTCCCCGCGAATACCAGGACCATCTCGGCCTTCTCACCGGCGTCCGACAGTCGCAGTGTGTATGGAGAGCCGCTCGACCGGCGGCTGACTACCACGGCAAACCAGCAGGGGATACAGCATGACACTGCTCGACGAAGTGGTCTCGGCCTACGGAGGCCGCGATCGCTGGGATCAACTCACTTCCATCACCATCCACCAGAACATCGGCGGCACCCTCTGGACGCGCAAAGGCGTCGACGGGATCCTCGACGGCGCGACCGTCGAGATCGAACCGAGGCACCAACGCACGTGGCACCGCCCATTGCCCACGGCGGGCTTTCGATCGTCCTACAGTCCCGAACTCATCAGGCTCGAGACCGACGACGAAACGGCGGCTGTCATCGAGGAGCTGCGCTCGCCGCGAGAATCGTTCGTCGGCCATACCGCTGAGACACCGTGGACCACATTGCAGCTCGCGTACTTCGCAGGCTTTGCGATGTGGACATATCTGTCCGAGCCCTATTCGCTGACGCTGCCGGGCGTGCACACCGAAGAACTCGGACCCTGGCGTGAAGACGGACACACCTGGCGCCGGCTAGGCATCCATTTTCCCGACTACATCGCCACCCAGAGCTCCGAGCAGACCGTCTACATCGACGCCGACGGGCTCATCCAGCGCCGCGATTACACCGCGGAACTGCTCGGAAGTTCCTTGACCGCACACTATTCGACCGGTCACCAGGAGTTCGACGGCATCGTCATCGCCACCAAACGCGCCGCCTATCGCCGCGGCTGTGACAACGCGACCGTCAGCGGTTCCGAACCGATCGTGACCATCGATATCGACAACGTCGTCGTGAAATAACGAGGCAGACCATCTTTTTCAACACCACATCTTTGAAAGGAGCAGCACTGTGACTTCCGTTAAAGCAGCGGCCGTACAAATCAGCCCCGTGCTCTACAGCCGCGAGCGCACCGTCGAGCGCATTGTCGCGAAGATCGACGAATTGGCCACTCTTGGCGTCCAATTCGCCGTCTTCCCGGAAACCGTGATCCCCTACTACCCCTACTTCTCCTTCGTGCAACGGCCGTTCGAAATGAGCGCCGAACAATTGCGGCTGATGGAGGAAGCCGTCACGGTACCGTCACCGGCCACGGACGCCATCGGCGACGCCGCGCGACGCGCCGGCATGGTGGTGTCCATCGGAGTCAACGAGCGCGACGGCGGCTCGATCTACAACACGCAGTTGCTTTTCGACGCCGACGGAGAACTGATCCAGCGCCGCCGCAAGATCACACCGACCTACCACGAACGCATCGTGTGGGGCCAGGGCGACGGCAGCGGCCTTCGAGCCACCGACAGCGCCGTCGGGCGAATCGGCCAGCTGGCGTGTTGGGAGCACTACAACCCGCTCTACCGATACGCACTGATCGCCGACCACGAGCAGATCCACGCGGCCATGTTCCCGGGCTCGATCTTCGGTGAGCAGTTCGCGCAGCAGACTGAGATCCAAGTCCGCAACCACGCGCTGGAATCGGGTGCGTTCGTCGTGGTTTCCACGGCATGGCTGAACCCCGAACAGCAGCAACAGATCATGGCGGACACCGGCACTCCGGTCGGACCGATCTCAGGCGGCTGCTTCACCGCAATCATCAACCCCCAGGGCGAGATCATCGGTGAACCGCTGCGTTCCGGTGAGGGCCACGTGATCGCCGACCTCGATTTTGCGCAGATCGACCGACGCAAAGCATTCATGGACGCCAGCGGACACTACAGCCGGCCTGAACTCCTCAGCTTGAACGTTGATCACACGCCCCGGCCACACCTCCACCGGACCGACGTCGCGGAGGTCGATCGTGTCGACGATTGACGCCCAGGAGATTCCGTTCAGCGGGGTGCGGGTGCGGTTCGGCAGCGACAAGACGTTCGACGAACTGAGTGATTCCCTGTTTTCCGATATCGGCGCAGAGCCCGCACATATAACGGATCTACCTGCGTTGGCAGATCGTGACTGGGCCGCGTTCGCCGCAGACGTCCAGCGCCAAGCCGGGCCGAGCGATTTCATGTTGATGCACCTGATCGACCACACCGTGTGGCTCAGCACCGCGGGAGTAGAGCGCAAGGCCCTGCGCGTCATCCTGGGCAATCCGCTCATCGCGATCACCATGATTCGTCACGACCTCACAGCGGGGCTGTTCGCTCCCGTTGAGATCCTGCTCATGGAAGAGGACGATGACCGCAGCAGCCTGACCTACGTCAAGCCATCGTCGCTCATGGTGATCGAGGACAACGAGGCGCTACGTGCCGCAGCACTGATCCTCGATGACAAACTTGCTGCGCTGGCCACCAAAGTCGTATCGACCGAATAGGGCCCCACACCACCTACGGTCGGGCACTTTTCCGGACGATTTCTAGATCTCCGGGATGCGCTCCGGATGCAGCATCTCGGCGTACCGCAGCTGCTCGGGGATCCCGAACCCGTCGACCAGCACCTCGGCGTACGGCCGGAGCTTGCGGCAGCGGTCATTGATCCCGGCGGTGACGGCCTTGGCCCGGTCCATGGACAGGAAGCGGTGCTCGATGTACCACGCCTTGTCCTCTTCGATCGCCGACAGCGCATACAGATCGCACATGAGGCCGAAGATCTCGCGGGCCTCCGGATCGGCGCACGCGTCGATCCCGGCGGCAAAGGACTCGAACACGATGCGGTCGATGTGCGCCGACGCCGCGTGCAGCACATGGTCCTGCACGGAGTTGAACGCCTCGAACGGGCTCATCTCCTTGGAGTTGGCCTGCAAGCGGCGGGCCACCGTCGACAGCAGGTAGTCGGCCCGGTCCTCGAACATCTTGGCCTGAGTGCCGCGGTTGAAGAGGCTGCCCGCTTCCTCGTTGTCCTGCCGGGTGTCAAGCAGGTTCTGCAGGATGGTCTCGGTGCCGGTGCTCCGGCGAACGCGCTCTCGAGCCGTGCTGGTCGCGAACCGCACCCACTCGAACGGGCTCATGCCCTTGATGTCGTCGGCGTACTCGGTGAGCAGGTGCTTGGCCACCAACTGCGTCAGGACGTGGTTGTCACCTTCGAAGGTGGTGAACACATCGGTGTCGGCCTTCAGCGAAATCAGCCGGTTCTCCGCCAGATACCCGGCACCACCGCAGGCTTCGCGACACTCCTGGATGGCCTTGGTGGCATGCCACGTCGCGGCGGCTTTCAGGCCCGCGGCCCGCGCCTCCAGTTCACGCTGCACCTCACCGTCGGGTTCGGCGATTGCAGTCAGATCGTGCAGGTCCGAGACCAGCTCGTTCTGGGCGAACTGCAGCGCATAGGACTTCGCGATCAACGGCAGCAGCCGACGCTGATGCACCAGGTAGTCCATGATGAGGACTTCTTCGTCGGTCTGTGTCGTACCCCCCGGTCGCTTCGCTCCTGCCCCTGACGGCGCCTCGAACTGCCTGCGCTGCAGCGCGTACCGGGTCGCGATGTCCAATGCGACGCGGGCGGCCGCCGCGGCGCTCCCGCCGACCGTCACCCGGCCGCGGATCAGCGTGCCCAGCATGGTGAAGAACCGCCGGTTGGGGCTCTCGATCGGGGACGAGTACGTTCCGTCCTCGGCGACGTCGCCGTACCGGTTGAGCAGGCTCTCCCGCGGAATCCGCACCTGGTCGAACTGGATGCGGCCGTTGTCCACGCCGGGCAGTCCACCCTTGTAGTGGCAGTCCGACGTCCGGATGCCTGGTAGGTCATTGCCGTATTCGTCACGCAGCGGCACCACGAAGCAGTGCACGCCGTGGTTCTCCCCTTTGGTGATCAGTTGTGCGAAAACCGCTGCCACCTGCGCTGATTCAGCCGCGCCGCCGATGTAGTCCTTACGTGCGGTGGGTGTTGGTGAATCGATGACGAATTCGCCGGTGGCCTGGTCGTAGGTGGCGGTCGTCTCCAGGGACTGCACGTCGCTGCCGTGCCCGGTTTCCGTCATCGCGAAGCAACCGACCAGATCCAGGTCGATCGCCTTGCGCACATACGCCTTGTGGTGTCGCTCGGTACCAAGATTATCGATCGCACCGCCGAACAGGCCCCACTGCACACCGGCCTTGACCATCAACGAAAGGTCGCTCATGGCCAGCATCTCGATGCGGGCGATCGTGGCGCCCGCATCTCCGTTACCGCCGTGGCCCTTCGCGAAGGCGTCCTCGGCGGCACCCCGCGAAGCCATGTACTTCATCTGTTCGGTGACCTTGGCCCGGGCGATCGCGGTGCTCGGGGTGTAGTGCGGCTTGAACAGTTCGGCGGAAAGCTCTTCGCGGATGCGGTCTTTCACCTCGCGCCACCGTCCGTCGAGGACGTAGCGGAGATGTTCGGCGGTCGACGTCACAAGAATCCCCTCCATCGCACGGTCGCGTTGACGACCGAGTGGTCCATCTAGCGTTCGATGCTGATGCCGTACAAATCGATACTGTGCGGCAGTGACTTCTGCGGATTCAGCGTAGCTCCGCGCAGCACCGGAGTGGATCCGGTCAACACGTGCGCCAGGAAGGCCTGCCCCAGGAACACCGACAACCCGGCCCCCGGACAACCCTGCGGGCCGTGGCTGAAAAAGTTGTACGACCAGTCGCTTCCGGCATCCCCGCTGACCCATTCTCCTGGTGAGAAGCGGTCGGCGTACTGGATCCGGTCCCGGTTTCGGTGGTTGAACACGTTGTAGATGAGGACCTGTTTGCCTTCGGGCAGCACTGCACCACTGGGGAATTCGATGTCCCGTGTTGCGACGCGGCCGAACAATCCCGTCGTCGGCCACAGCCGCATGGTGTCGAGCAGGCACCCGCCGAGGTACTTCAGCGAGGCGATGCCCTGCCCCGAATTGATGTCGGCGGAGGCCATCTCCGCCCGGACCTCGTTCAGGTTCTCCGAGTGCGTGGACAGCACCGCGAGCGTCCGGAATGCGTTGGCCGCCAGGGTGTCCCCCATCGCGAACAGCCAGTGGATGACCTGGCTCGCCGGGGACGCATCCGCAGGCGGCGGGGTGTCGGCGATCAGCGCGGCCAGGCTCCCCGGCTCCGGGTTCTGCAGGTAGGACTCGATGTGCGCCAAGAACTCCGGATATCCCGGCGCGGGCTCGCCGGGCATTCCATTGCCGGCGGACATCAGTTCGCTGAGCTGTGAGGTGAGCCGGGTATCGTCGGCGGCTTTGTCACCGAAGACCACACACCGCGTCAGCCGCTGGAATGCGGCGTTCCAGTCCGACCACCGCAGGGCCCCGGCACCCAGACTCTCCACCGTCCGTGCAACCTTCTCGACGAACGCCTGCGCCAGCCGGTGTACCGGGTGTCCGGTGTCCAGCACTGCTTCGGCGAACCGGCGGCGATCCTCCCACGGCTGACCGCGGGAGATGGTCAGTGCGTCCGGCTGGAACGCTGCCATGCCATCCCGCTTGGGCTTCGGGTCGGAGGCGAACGGGTCCGGCGATCCACTCAACACGAACTCCAGGTCGTCGGGGTGATGCACCAGCAATGCCTCGTCGGCGACGACCCGGACATAGAACGGACTGGGGCCGTAACTGCGGACCATGCCTTCGACAAGCTGGTACCCCAAGTAGTCCGAACTCAAACCGGATGCGATGCGCGTGGGAAGTTCTCTCTTGTTGAACAGTCCCAGAAGGACATTCGGCACCCCGATCTGAGCGGTGAACCGAACACCTTCGATGATGGACGCGTGCGGGAAATCCTCGGCCATTGTTCATCAGCCCCAGGGCAGGTAGGCGCGGACGGAGTCGGCCAGTTGCACCACCGGGTTCTTCTTCCCCGGCACCGGCGCACCCAACTTCGGCCATGGCGCGAACACCCGCTCGACGTCGCCGATCACCGGCTCCAGTTCCGGGTAGTGCCGCAGCATGACGTCCTTCATGGTGTTGTTGTTCACCCAGTCGAATCCGACCTGTGTGTACACCTCCGGCTTGAAGTCGTTGGTGAAGAAGCGGTCGCTCTTGAGCCGGCGTGAGGCCATCAGGATGAAGATACGGAAAGCGGTGTCCGAGAAGCCGAATCCCTTCGGCGGCTGCTCGGCCTGCATACCGATCTGGAGGTCGACGGCGTCGACGTCGCCGTTGTAGACCTCGTTGATCTCCCGGGCCCACTGCTTGTTCGGGGTGATGTCGTCGATGGTCTTGCGGCGCGGCATCCGGAGCGCTTCCCGGAAGTCGTTGTAGCGCGGTACACCTCGTTCCCGGTCGCGCACGATGTCGAGGGTGGCGAGGTCGGTGACCTGGCCGTCGACGCGGGTGAGGTTGCGCAGCGCGTTCGGGTAGTTATGCAGGCACACCGCGCCGGCACTGGCCAGACCGAACGAGTACCACATATCGCCCATCTGGATCTTGTCCATGAAGCCCCGGGTATAGCTGCCCTGCAGCTGGGTGAAGTCCGCCTTGACCAGGTGCTCACCGGACTCCAGCGAGAAGAAGTTCCAGTCGTCGGGGATCAGCGGGTGCATCCGGTAAACCGAGACGAACTCCTCGGTCAGCGAGAACGGTGCGCCATGGTGGTCGGTCGATGATCCGACGACGCCCGAGAGGGCCTCGCTGTCTCCGATCCGGCCGATCTTGTCGCGGAACGTTTCACCAAGCGCGCCATACCAGTTCGCGTTCATGCCGATCTGCAGCGCCGGGTGACGCAGCACGCAGGGCGTCCACTCGACGGTATGGATCTTGGCGATCAGCGCCGACACCACAAGCACGCCCAGTTCGAAGAGGCGCTGGTCGTCGAAGCTCGGGTAGGCCTTCTTCAGTGCCTCGCAGACGGCGTTGTGCTCGCGCGCGAACATGGTGTGCAGCAGGCCGGTGCCGACCCAATAGTTCTCTTTCATCCCGGTGAGGTCGATGCCCGGGATGTCGCTCTCGGGCAGTCGGCCGCTCGCATCGACCTTGACCTTGCCGTCGACGAAGGTGCGGATCTCGGCCTGGCGTTCCTTGCCGCTGCCGTACACCTGGGAGCCGTCCCACCAATGGGTCTCCGCGTTGGCGAAAACCGGTGCGGGACAGCCATCGGCGATCTCGCCGCGCAACGGGATGGTGCAGCGGATCTTCATCGGATTCTCGGGGAACTGGTCGTCGGCGCTCAGCGGGATATCGATGGTTTTGTCCGGGACGCCGTCGCCGTGGAAGAACCAGTTGTGGTTCTCGAACTGCAGCCACGCGGCGGCGAGCGCGTTGATGATGCCGGCGGGCTTGAAGTCGTCGCGGGCCATCAGCTTGCGACTGATCACGCGTGGGTCCGGTTTGAGAAGGCGCTTGACGTCGGTGACGGTCATGGACAGTGGCACGTTGCGCCCGAAGCCGGTGCCCTTGGCGCCCATGTGCGGATCTTCCAGATCGTTCCAAGTGCCGTCGGGCTGGCGAGCGCGGCGCACCTCATCGGTGGGTTGGCCCAGATCGTTGGACGGCCGCATGCCGTACGCCTCGTACAGGTTGTGCTCGCGCAGCTCGTCGCGGGTCTTCGACAGCGCGTTCAGTTGCAGCAGGAGCGAGGGGTATTCGTGCCACTGGGACGGAATCATTGTGTCGCCGTTTCTTTTTCGAGGTTGTCAGGTGGTCATCGAGTGATCTGAGGTCCGTCAGCGAGGCGTGCGCAGCGCGAAATATCCAATCTTGCTGTACCGGTCAGAGCCGGTGTTGAACAGAATCTTGCCGAGGTAGACACCGGGTACCAGCTCCACCAACTCGTCGCGGATGCTGCGGATCACCAGCCGCGGATTGGATTCCACGTTGGCGTAATCGATGACCATCACCTGGCGGTCGGCATCGTCCTTGCCGGCTTCGACGTACGTGGCGAAATCGAAGGCGAGTTTGCCGGATTCAGCGTCACGCATGGAGTACAGCGGCCACAACAATTTGCCGACGAGGCCGGTGCTCCGGGTCAGCCGGTTGTCGCCAGTGCCAGTGTCGGCGTCGAAACGTTTGCCCTGCCACGGCATCCACAACGCCGTGACCGCTCGGGTCACCGTGTCGAGGGCGGGATTGGTCGTCGTCATGACCAAGATGCCCTCAGTCGGGCCGTCGAGGTCGACCGGTGGGGTACCCAGCCGAAACAGTTCGTTGAGCTGCGCCTCGGCCGAATCGGCGTCGTTGTCGGCGAGCGTGGACAGCTCGACGATCCAGCTCCACGCCGAGCGGGCCGCCCCTGATTGCCCCTCCGATACCGATTTTCGCAACCACTCCAACCTGTCGCCCGCGGCAGAATCCGCGGTGGTTCCCTGTTCGCTCATCGGCACCATCCCCGTTGAATTTCGAGCACCCGCGGAGCATGATAGTGATCTGCGCCACTCTTTGTGGGCAATTCAAGACGATCGTCCAAACTTTGCCACCGAAGGCAGAAGTGCCTGATCAGAGGAATATATTCTGACTTTCCCGCCAGTTCACTGACACCTCATCCGCCACTGGAGCCCTGTGGATACCGCTTCGAGCCGCGTTGCAGGCCGACTGACGGGTGCGCGCGCGCAAAAGTTCGCTGCGCGTCGTCAGGCGTTGGCCGTCCAAGCCACCGGGGGGCTTGCTGAATTGGGCTTCGCCCGAGCCAGCATGCGCGAGCTTGCCCAACATTGCGAGATATCACTCGGCATTCTGCACTACTACTTCGACGACAAAGACGACCTCGTCGTGTGCTGCGTGCGGCAGTACAAGGACCAGTTCATCGACCGCTACAACTCGATCGTCATCGAGGGTGGTTCCGGACCGGAACTCAAGACCCGCATCAGTGGTGCGCTGAGCAACTCGCTGCGCGAGTCGGCTGTGATGCACCGACTCTGGTACGACCTGCGCACTCAAGCGCTCTTCGACGATCGTTTCGCCTTGAGCATCGACGAAATCGACGACAGCCTTGCGGCGCTCACCTGGAAGGCCGTCACCGCCTATGCGCGGCTGACAGGCAAGTCCGTCATCGTGGCGCCCGCCATCGTCTATGCGACGGCCGACGGCCTGTTCCACCGCGCGCTACGCGACCTGATCACCGGCGACACTGAGGCACCGGAGCGGCTGGCGCGCGAAATCGATTCGGCGCTGGACGATTTCGTCGGGCTGACCTCCTAGCAGCAGGATGGCCGGCGCGTCGCGGTCCGATTGCGGCTGAGCGTGCGTCCTCGCTGAGGTCCACTCGCACAACTACGCCCAGGATCCAGCGTCAACTCGACTTCAGCATCCAGAACCATTGATCCTGACGTGGCGGCGCACCTCACTCGAACAAGTACACCGTGGATACAGGGTCAACCGGGGAAGCCCCGCGATCCACCCGCAGTCGCTCGTGACCCCCTACCATGGTCGGACATCAAGATCAGCCCCTGGCGCGATGCCGGCCGGCTGGCTGATTCGTAGCGTCGGTCCTATGACACACGCACACGTTCCGACCCCCGCGGAGATGATGCGGGGTTGGCTGCGCCACAGCGCACAGCAGATCGCCGAAGCGATGGTCGCGGCCGGCGCCCGGATTCAGAAGCGGACGCATTGGGCTCAGCATCCGGCCGACTACTACCCACCGCGACGCGAAGAGTCCTTCGAAGAAGCAGCCATGGCACGCGAAATGTACCGACTCTGAGGCGCTTTCACGGCCGCCTCGGATCAACGGGCCGTTGGCGGGGAGCCCTGCTCGATTTCAGACGCCGACAGACCCGTCGATGCGTTCACGGATCAGGTCCGCGTGTCCGCAATGCCGGGCATATTCCGCAATCATGTGGGTGTAGATCCACCGCAGGCTGACTTCACTGCCCATGAACGGGCTCGTGTCATCGAGCGCACGACTGGCGCAGTTGGCGCGTGCCTGGTCGATCTCGTTCTGCCAGACGTCCATTGCGGCTCGGTGCGACGACAGCGGAGATAATTCGAATCCCCCGTCGTGGCCCTCGGGATGGTCTCGCGGCCCGTAGATCGGCAACGCCTGTTCGCCGGCCATCACTCGCCGAAACCAACTCCGTTCCACCTCTGCCACGTGCTGGAGCAAGCCGAGCAAGGTCAGCTCGGATGGTGGCACCGACGCGGTGCGCAACTGCTCATCACTGAGCCGGTCGCATTTGGCGGCCAGCGTGGCGCGATAGAAGTCGAGCCAACTCTCCAGGGTCGTTCGTTCGTCTGCATTCATCGGCGGCACTGGCCGGTCCATCGACGTCACACTTATCGATGGTGCCATCTTCCCCGCCCCGTTCCCGTGGAATCAGGGCGACGGTAAGTCTTCACGCCCCCCGGACGGCCTCCTACCTTCGGTGTCACGGCGTACGCGCCAGACCGATTGCCGTCGACGTAAGGAGCGTGATGACCACCCGCGAGGCCCCGGTGGCCGCGGTAACGCCGGTGGCCCCCGACACCGAACCTGCTGTGCCGCACTGGCGCAGCAGGGTTCACGCGCGGCGCTGGGAAATGGTCCGTTGGCTGTCCCCGCTGGTGGTCCTGCTGGTCTGGCAGGCCGGCAGCGCCTGGGGCCTCATCGATCCCGAGATCCTGCCGGCACCGCAGACCATCGCGGAGGCCGGGATCGAACTGATCGGGAACGGTCAGCTCGCCGAAGCACTGCGCATTTCCGGAATCCGTGCGGCCGAGGGCCTGCTCCTCGGCGGAATCATCGGCGCCGCGCTGGGCGCCCTCGTGGGCTTCTCGAAATGGGCGGACGCTGCCGTGGATCCGACGATGCAGATGATCCGCGCCCTACCCCACCTCGGGCTGATTCCGCTCTTCATCGTCTGGTTCGGTATCGGTGAATTACCCAAGGTGCTCATGGTGGCATTGGGGGCGGCATTCCCGCTCTACCTCAATACCTCGTCGGCGATCCGCCAGGTCGATCCGAAGTTGTTCGAAACAGCTGCGGTACTCGGGTTCTCGCCATTGCAGCGGCTGCGCACCGTCGTCATCCCGAGCGCGGCTCCGCAGATTCTCGTCGGGCTGCGGCAATCCTTGGCCATCTCGTGGCTCACGCTGATCGTGGCCGAGCAGATCAACGCCGACTCCGGTATCGGTTACCTCATCAACAACGCGCGCGACTTCTTGCGTATCGACGTGATCATCTTCGGGCTCGTCGTCTATGCGCTGCTCGGCATCATCACCGACGCGCTGGTGCGGATCCTGGAGCGCCGTGCCTTGCGCTACCGAGTCTGAAAGGCACTCCATGACAGCACTTTACGAAGTACCCGTGGAAAGGCACGCGACATCAGGACCGCCCACAGCGGAGTTGCGTTCGGTATCCAAGTGGTACGGCGCCAATCGGGTGCTCGATGACGTCACCCTTCGGGTGAAGCGTGGCGAGATCGTCGCGCTCGTCGGGCGCAGCGGTTCGGGCAAATCGACGATACTGCGCGTGCTTTCGGGCTTGGCCGGTGATTTCCAGGGTGAGCGCGAGGTACAGGGCGCGCCGGCCGTCGCCTTCCAGGAGCCCCGGCTGTTCCCGTGGCGATCCGTTCGCGACAACGTCCGCTACGGCCTGACTCGCGCCAAATTGTCCCGCGCCGAATCGCTTTCCCGCGCGGATCAGGCCTTGGCTGAGGTAGGCCTGGCCGACAAGGCGCAGTCCTGGCCGCTGACCCTGTCAGGCGGTCAGGCGCAACGGGTCTCACTGGCCCGCGCGCTGGTGGCGGAGCCGCAACTGCTGCTGCTCGACGAGCCGTTCGGGGCGCTCGACGCGCTGACCCGGCTCTCCATGCACCGCCTCCTGCTGAACCTCTGGCGCCAGCACAGTTTCGGCGTACTGCTGGTAACGCACGACGTCGACGAGGCCATCGCGCTGGCCGACACCATCGTCGTACTCGAGCACGGGCGGGTGGCGCACACCCTGTCGATCGAAAACCCCCGCCAACCGCATGGTCTGCGCGACCGACACACCGACGACTACCGCACCGAGCTGCTGACGCGACTCGGGGTCTGACAGGAGAACACTGTGACGCACTCACGGGTAGCCCGGCTGCTATCCATTCTCGCCGCCGGCGCACTGCTCACCGCCTGTGTATCCAACCGAGACGCCAAGAACGAAGTGGCTGTGCCCCAAACGGTTCCGGCATCGGATCTGACCGGCCTGACGCTCCAGGTCGGCGACCAGAAGGGCGGCACCGAGTCCTTGCTCCGGGCGGCCGGGGAACTCGACAACGTGCCCTACAAGGTGCAGTTCTCGACCTTCACCTCCGGACCGCCGCAGGTCGAAGCGGCCACCGCAGGCAAGATCGACTTCGCCGTCACTGGCAACACGCCGCCGGTCTTTGGAGCCGCGGCCGGTGCGAAAATCCGTGTCGTATCCGCATATTCGAACGAGGCGGGCGGCGACCAGATCCTCATCCCCGCCGATTCGCCCGCCCATTCGGTGGCCGACCTCCGCGGCAAGAAGGTCGTCGTCGGTAAGGGCAGCTCGGCGCACGGCCATCTGCTGCTCCAGCTACAGAAGGCCGGGCTGACGATCAAGGACGTTCAGCTGGTGTTCCTCCAGCCGGCCGACGCCTTCACCGCGCTGAGTCAGGGGCAGGCCGATGCGTGGGCTATCTGGGATCCGTACACGGCCCTCGCGCAGAACCAGCTCAAGGTGCGCACGCTGGTCACCGCCCAAGGCGTCACCAACGGCTACGGATTCGGCATCGCCTCGGTCACCGCCCTCCAGGACGCCAAGCGCAACACCGCGCTGGCCGACCTCGTTCAGCGCATTGCCCGTGCTTCCCGCTGGGCCAAGGACCATCCTGACGAGTGGTACCAGAAGTACGCTGCCGCAATCGGAATCGATCCGCAGGTTGCCCGGGTGGCCCAGTCACGAAGCCTGCGATTGGCCATTCCCATCACCGACGAGGTGGTCGCCTCCGAGCAGCAACTCGCCGATGCGTTCGCACAATCCGGACAGCTCGGGCACAAACCCAGCTTCTCGCAATTAGTAGACAACCGGTTCAACGACGTGTTGTCGCCGTTCTGGAACACCGCCAAATAGGAGGCCATCCCCTTGTCCGCCAAGTTCTTCTGGTTCCTGCCCACCAATGGCGACAGTCGCTCGATCGTCGGCGCGTCGCACGCATCGTCGCACCACACGGTTCCGGCGGGATACCGCAAGCCCAGCCTCCGCTATCTGGCGGAAATCGCCCGAGCGGCTGACCGTCTCGGCTTCGAGGGAGTACTGACGCCGACCGGGACGTGGTGTGAGGACGCCTGGCTGACGTCAGCAGCGCTGCTCGAACAGACCGAACGCCTCAAGTTCTTGGTCGCGTTCCGGCCCGGCTTGGTCCCGCCCACGCTGGCCGCGCAGCAGGCGGCGACGTTCCAGCGATTCTCGGAGGGACGCCTGCTGCTCAACATCGTCAGCGGCGGCGACGACGCCGAGCAGCGCCGGTTCGGCGACTGGCTCAGCCACGACCAGCGCTACGAACGCACCGGTGAGTTCCTCGAGATCGTGCGCGAGGTCTGGCGCGGCGAGCCCGTGGACTACCGGGGCAGGCACTACTCCGTCACCGACGCCCGCGTGTCCGAGCCGCCGAATCCGTTGCCGCAGCTGTATTTCGGCGGCTCGTCGCCCGCCGCGCTGCCCATCGCCGCCGAGCACGTCGACGTCTATTTGACGTGGGGCGAGCCACCGGCTGCGGCAGCGGCCAAGATCGCGCAGGTGCGCGAACTCGCCAAAGCCCGCGGTCGCACCCTGCGATTCGGCATCCGGCTGCACACCATCACCCGCGACACCTCGGCAGCCGCCTGGGCGGTGGCCAATTCCCTCCTCGCGGAGTTGACGCCGGAACAGATCGCGAAAGCCACTGCCCTGCACGCCAACTCGGAGTCAGAAGGACAGCGACGCATGACGGCGCTGCACGGCGGACGGCTCGACCACCTCGAGGTCTACCCGAACCTCTGGGCGGGCGTCGGTCTGGTACGCGGCGGCGCCGGCACCGCGCTGGTCGGTAGCCATGAAGAGGTGGCCGCCTTGATCTCCGAGTACCACGATCTCGGATTCGACGAGTTCATCCTCTCGGGCTACCCGCACCTCGAGGAGGCCTACTGGTTCGCCGAAGGGGTGCTGCCGCTGCTGCGCAAGCGCGGCGCCCTGGCTGCTTAGCCGAGGTTCGCGCCGGCAGTGTCGAGATCGCTGTGCTGCAGCGCCATCGGGGTGATCGCCGGTAGGTCGCCACCGGCGACCACCATCCGGGCGAGCGGCGTGAGCGCCTGGAACAGGGTCTCGACCTCGGCGTCGCTGAGCACATCGAGCGTGGGGAGGGCGGCGGCATCGGTGCGGAACTCGATGTCGTCCTTGAGGGCGCGGCCTTCCGCGCTGAGCGAGCCATCCGCGGTCAGCAACCCGCGATCAGCCAACTGCGCGGTGACCGCCGCCCACTCGCCCTCGTCGTAATCGCGGGTGGCGACGACCTTCTCCTTGGTGGTCCGGCCCGCCGCAACATGCAGCACATTCGATTCGCGACCGGTGATGCCGGCCGCCACGAGAGCGGCAACATGGGCGTCGCCGCGTTGTTCCCGCAGCAGGGTTGCCGCGTGCCACAGCGCAGCCACCGGCTCGTCGGGCCAGGGCACCGCCGACAGGGCGGCGAATAGCGGCCGGCCGTCGACGGCCGCGCAGCGTGCGACCCGTCCCAGCAAGTCAGCGGCGGAGCGCAGGTTTTCATCGGCGGTGAGGCCGTACCGGTTCAAGGCGGCGACAGCGCCGGCTTGCCGGGCCGCGAGCGCCTGTTCCGGGGTGGCGATGTCCCATACGCCGGCCAGTGACTTGGCCACCCGGTGTGAGGCGAAGTTGTAGAAGATCGCCTCGACGACTCGTGGAGATACCGGTCCCAGGGGCGCTGACCGGGTGACGAAGTAGCCGTTCCAGAAGCTGCGGTAACCCAGCTCCTGCGCGGCGGCGCGTGATTCGGGCGAGAAGTAGGTGATCGCGTGCACGGGTTCGAATCGCTCGAAAAACCGGCGGGCCAAGGTAGGTGTGCGGGCCATGCTGCCAGTCAAGCACGGTCCGGTTTCCGCCCGCGAACGGCCACAGGCGTTCGCGGAATCGGGTGGTTTTGGGCACATTTCTGCGCGCTCGGCGCAGGTAGAACGCGGATCGACGTGTGTTGCCACCGCCTCTCCGCGTAGGGTGCTTTGGTCGGCCTCAGCGAACATGCCGATAGAAAAGTTGGGCACAGTAATGACGACAGCAGCAGAAGCGTCGCCGCTCGAAGCACGGATCGGCCACCACTACCAGATGGAGGGCACCTATCTGGTCGGCCGCGAGAAGCTGCGCGAGTACGCGCGCGCCGTGCAGGACTACCACCCTGCGCACTGGGACGTCGCTGCCGCCAACGCGCTCGGCTACGCGGATGTCATCGCGCCGATCACCTTCACCTCGACCCCCGGCATGAAGTGCAACCGCCGGATGTTCGAGTCGATCGTCGTCGGTTATGACACCTACCTGCAGACCGAAGAGGTCTTCGAGCAGCACCGGCCGATCGTCGCGGGCGACGAGCTCGTGATCGACGTCGAGCTGACATCGGTGCGCCGGACCGCCGGCCGCGACTTCATCACCGTGACCAACACCTTCACCGACACCAAGGGCGAGCGGGTCCACACCCTGCACACCACCGTCGTCGGCGTGACCGCCGAAGACATCGACGGCGACGTCAAGGAGGAAGTGCAGAAGGCCATGATGCACGATATGAACATCCTCGACATTGGGGAAGAGGAGTACCACAAGACGGTGCGCCCCGACGGTGCGATCCGGATCGCCACCGATACAGCCCGCACACCCGGAACGCCGTCGTTCGACGACGTGGCGGTCGGTGACGAGCTGCCGGTGCGTCCCATGCACCTGTCCATCGGCGACCTGGTGAACTACGCCGGCGTCGCGGGCGACGCGAACCCAATTCACTGGGACAAGCGTCTCGCACAGCTGGCAGGCCTGCCCGATGTCATCGCTCACGGCATGCTCACCATGGGCCTCGGCGCCGGATACGCCTCCACGTGGTCCGGCGATCCCGGTGCCGTCAGCCGCTACACGGTGCGACTGTCCGCGCCCGCCGTCGTCCCGGCGGCCGAGGGCTGCGCCATCGAGTTCAGCGGCAAGGTCAAATCACTGAACCCGGAAACCCGGACCGGTGTGGTCATCGTCGGCGCCAAGTCGGAGGGCAAGAAGATCTTCGGCCTCGCGACCATGGACGTCCGCTTCCGCTAGGCCGGCTTGCCGTCGGCCAACGCGTCGAACCACAACCGCAAGTTGGCCACCATCAGGGCGGCGCCGCGCTCAGCGTCGATGGTCCCCAGCGCCTGCGCCATGGCGATGCCGGCACCGGTCGCCACGGCGATCTCGATGGCATCGTCCATCAGCGGGTGATCCGCGGGAACCCCTTCCGGCACTGCATCTTCCAGCAAGACGCGCGTCGATTCCTTGAATCGCTCCAGCGCCTCTCGGGCCTTGGCGAGCTGCGCGGGGTCATGGAAGGTACTGGTCACATACTCCGCAGTGAGCACGACCAGGTTGGGTTCGGCGCCGATGCGTGCCCACCAACTCGCGAGGGCCGCGAGGCGGTCTTCGGCGGAAACACCGGCAGCCACGAGCGGCCCGAGCAGTTGATTGAGTTCGGCCATGGAGCGATTGCGGATGACCTCGAGGCACAGCGCTTCTTTGCCGTCGAAGTTGCTGTACACCGCACCGATGGTGCGGCCCGCCTCTGCCGCGATGGCCGCCAGGGACGTGGCGTGGTACCCGTTGGCATAGAACAGCGTCTCCGCGGCGTCCAGCAATTCCTGCCGCGTCTGCGCCTGGCTCTCCGCGCGAGTCAGCACCTTCCGAGCAGCCACCGCGTCCTCCGCATCGTCCATGCAACGGGTCTCGATACTATCGCTATCCAGATAACGAGCCAGCTGAGGGGCACTTTTTCAGCTCGAAGCAGGTCTTCAGATAGCATTACAATCCCAATGTGCTAGTTATTTAGGATGGACATGGCCACTGCAGGTGCCGACAATCCGCTGCTCGTCGAACTGAAGGAACCGCGGGATGTGCTGGACAAGCTGACGCCCGAGGAGTCGGCCCTGCTGCTCGGCCTACTCCGGAAAGCTCGGGTGGCCCATCAGCACAGCCTGGACCGCTCGCTTGACGATGGCCTGAAGGTCTTGCCCCGGCTGATCCGGCCGGCGGCCCGCAAGATCCTGTTCGGGAAGTGATGCGCTGATGTCCGATATCCTGACCCGCGCACAACTGTCGCTCCTCGCCGATCTGTTGCAGACCGACACCGCGCGCCTGTCCAGCCTGGCACACCTCGGCGCCGACGATCTGAAAGCGCTCCGCGGCGCCCTCTCCGACGCGCTGTTCGATGAACAGGCCGAAGCGTTCGCGCGGGTGAGCAAGCTGGCGCCGCTGGTTCCCAACGCCTTGGTGGTCACTGTCGCGCAGCGGGCGGTACCTCCCGAAGTCGCGGGACGCGTCGGTGGCGCGGTCGGCCTGGCCCACACCGATCGCGCCATCGGCGTGTTGTCGGGCCTGAAGCCCGCCTACCTCGCCGACGCGGCACCGTACGTCGATCCGCGGGTGATCCCGCACTTCGCCCCGCGACTGCCGGCCAAGCTGCTGATCCCGGCCGCGAAGGAACTGCTGCGGCGCCGCGACTATCTGACCGCATCACGTTTCGTCGAATTCGCCACCGACGAGCACATCGTGGCATTCGAGAAGGCCATCGATGACGACGAAGGCATCATCCTGACCGGCGTCCTGGTGTCCGACACCAAGGTCATGAACGACATCATGCGGGCAGCCGGACCGGATCGCTCGCTGCGCATGGCGAGGACGGCCACCGCCCGCGCCAAGCCCGAGGTGCTGGCCGCGCTGCTGTCTCTGCTGAACCGGATCGACCCTGCACTCGCGAGGCCCGCCGTTACCGAGTTACTCGGCCATCCCGACGCCGAGAGGGTCACCTACGTCCTCGATGTCGCCGCGGCGGAAGGCGTTGTTGTTGAGACACTTGCGGTTTCAGCGGCGCTGGACGACGACGCCCTTGCCCGCCTGACGAGCTTGGAGGCCTGGCACCGGCTGGCCGGCGCCGCTGAATCCTGGGCAAACGAGACTCCTGCGTGACAGCATCGACGACATGGTGAACGAGCGGTTGCACCAACTCAGGGGCGGGCAGCGTGGCACGCCGACTGCCTGAAGGGCGGCTGGCCCGGGGCGGAAAGCTGGGTGCCCTGGCCGCCAAACAGGCTGTGCGCGGCGGCCGCACCCGACTGTCGATGGTCGGCCGGTCGGAACGCGCCAAAGAACTGCTCGCCGAGCGCGCCACCATCGAGATGGCCGAGAATCTTGTGACGGTGCTGGGTGCCATGAAGGGCGCAGCGATGAAGCTCGGTCAGATGCTGTCGGTGATCGAACTCGACCTGGTGCCCGAGTCACATCGCGAGCAGTTCCGGCAGAAGCTTGCCACGCTACGCGACCAGGCACCCCAGGCGCCGTTCAGCGCCATGCGCGAAGTAATGGAAGCCGACCTCGGGCCGATGTCTGCCGTCTTCTCCGATTTTGACGAAAGCCCCACGGCGGCAGCGTCAATCGGCCAGGTGTACCGGGCCCAGCTGCGTGACGGCCGGGATGTTGCGGTCAAGGTCCAGTACCCCGGCGTGGACCGCGCGATCCAGGCCGACATGCGCAATCTGGCGCTGCTGATGAAGCTCTGGCGGGTATGGTCGGCGGCGAATACCGCGATGCTCGACGAGATAACCAGGAATTTCGAAAGCGAACTGGATTACCTGCGGGAGGCAACGACTCAACACCTCGTGGCCGAGCAGTACCGGGGACACCCGTTCATCGTCGTCCCCGACAGCGTCACCCAGTTCTGTACGCCGCGGGTGCTGATCACCGAATACCTTGACGCCACCGGATTCGACCACATGCGGACGCTGCCGGCCGCCGACCGTAATCACATCGGTGAACTGATCTACCGGTTCTACATCGGGTCACTGTTCATCAACCACGAGTTCTGCGGCGATCCGCACCCCGGCAATATCATGCTGGCACCCGATGGCCGGGTCGGATTCGTCGACTTCGGGCTGTACAACCACATGGATCCGGCCAACGTGGCGTTCGAGCTGGACTGCTTTCACGCAGCCGTCGAAGACCGCGCCGACGACCTCTACCGGCTGATGCTCGGCCGCGGAATCATCGACGCGGAATCCGATGTGACAGCCCAGGATTGTCTCGAATACACCTGGGCTGCCAGCGAGTGGCACATGGTCGATGAGGACATCACCATCACCCCCGAGCTGGCCACGGGCGCCGTCGTCTCGGCCATCGACCCGCGCCAGACAGAATTCGCGGGCATGAAACAGCAGATGCTGCCGCCCGAACACGTCTTCTCCCGGCGTGCCGACTTCCTTACTTTCGGCACCCTGGGGCATCTGCAGAGCACCAACAACTGGTACCGGATCGGCCAGGAGTGGTTCTTCGGCCGCCCCGCTGCCACCGAGGTCGGCCGCGAGATAGCACGCTGGCGAGCCGCACGCTGAAACTCAGACTGCGACAACGCTTTCCGCGGCAATGACTTCGGCCGCGGCGCGTTCGCCCGAGCGCACCGCGCCGTCGATCCAGCCGCACATGATGGCCGAACTCTCCGTGCCGGCCCAGTGGATCCGTCCGCAAGGGGTCCGTAGCGCGTGGCCGAACTCGGTCAACACACCGGGCGGCGCATGGCTGATCATGCCGCCGCCGGAGTAGCGCTCGACCGTCCAGTCCTGCTCGTGATAGCTGATCGGGGACGCCGCCTTCGCACCGAACCGGTCGACCAGCTCGTCGATGACCACAGCTTTGCGGGCATCCGGATCGAGCAGTCCGAGCTTCCGCGCGGCCGGCCCCTCGGTGATGACGCACATGATCCCGGGCGTGCCCGTATCCGTGCACGCGTCGATGGTCAGGGTGGCCGGGCTGCCGGGTGCGGCCGACTGCCCGCATAGGCCGTCGGCCCGCCAGAACGCGGTGTCGTAGACGACCGAGATCTTGTAGACGGCCCCGCTGGGCATGCGGCGGTGCAAGAACATCCGGTCGACGGGAAGCATTGGCTCGTAATCGATTTGCGCGGCGACGGCCAGTGGGACGGCGACGATGGCGTGCCGTGCGCGGACGGTCAGCCGCTCGGAACGCACGGTGACGCCGTCGTCGTCCTGCGCGATGCGGTCAACCGGCCGCGAAAGGTGCAGTGCGTCACCGACTTCGGCCGCCATAGGTCCGTAGATGGCGCCCATCCCACCATGCACCCGGGCGTCCTGAGCACCGCCGGAGTTGGAGATGACGAAGACCGGTCCGCCGCCAGACCCCATCTGGTGCAGCGCCCACAGCAGTGACACCTCGGAGGCGGCCGATGTGTAGATGCCGGCGAGTGCCATGTCGAGCATCTCTCGCGCCTGCTGCGAGTGGATATTTCGATTCAGCCACTCCCCCAGCGTGATTCGATCCCATTCGGCGGCCTTCTTCGCTTCCCACGGCGCGTCGAACGGGATCGATGTGCACATCTGCCCGACCTCGAGGAGACCGGCGCCGAGGTTGGCGATGGCCCAGGGGCTCATCGCCCAGGGAATGGTCCCGGAGTACCGATGCTTCTTGCCATCGACGATCATCAGGGCATCGCCGTCGACGTACTCCTTGTATTCGGCCACGCCGTATTCGGCCATCAGCGCCTTGATCCGGTCCTGCCCCGGACCCACCCATGCCCCGCCCCGGTCGATCCACGTTCCGTCGGGCAGCATCTCGGTGAAGGTGCGCCCGCCCACCCGGTCCCGCGCCTCCAGCAAGGCCACCGTGTGGCCCGCCTGCTTGAGTCGCAACGCTGCGGTCAGCCCCGCAAAACCTGCCCCCACAACACAAAAGTCGACATCGGCGGCCATGAGTCACCCCTTCGTTCGGCGTCGCAACTGCCCACATCCGGGTACCGCTGAAATTACGCCGCCCAGAGCACGTCAGAGCCAGGAACTGACGAATAGGTCAAATATCTGGGTCCACGTGCGCCTGATTGTGCGCGTGGCCGGCGGGCTGTGCGACGAGGTGACGTCATGGCTGCACGTGAGAACCCCTAGGCGGGACCTCTCTGCGCTGGTCCACGGGCAATCGATCGATGACGCCCAGGGCGAGCTCCCTGGCGCACTCCAGCTCGCCGTCGTCAGCGAACAGTTCCCGACGGGTGTTGCCCGCGGTGAGAAATGCGTCGATTGCGAAGGCGTCCGCCGCCGGGTTCGGCGAGCCCGCGGCGCTCAGCTCGGTTTCCAGCAGCACCAACCAGCCACGCTTGAGCTTGCGAACCTCGTCGGCGACCGGACCGTCTCGCCGGCCGTATTCGGCCGTCGTCGCGGCCATGAAGCAACCGCCGCGAAATACGCCGGCCCGCAGATTGTCGACCCACGAATCGATGAGCACGCGTAGTCGCGGTGCACCCGCAGCTGCGTCGTACACGTTCGCGAGCAGCGTGTCGCGGTAGATGTTCCGCGCCTCGGCCACCGCCGCGACCTGTATCGCCTCACGATTTCCGAACACCGTGAGGATGCCGCTCTTGCTCACCCCGGTGGCCGTTGCCAACGTACCCACCGTGATCGAGTCGAGGCCGTGCGTTGTCGCGATCATGGCCGCCTCGTGAGCGACCTTGCGACGCGTCGCGTCCCCACGGACGCGGCGTCCATCCGTCTGATCGTCGGTTGCCATCTCGATACTTTATACGTCCGACTGGACGCATAGGAGCATGATCGCTATGGTCCAGATACACGACCGTTCGAACGTTTATCTCTGGGATTGGGGTGCCACATGACTGCGAATCCACAACCGGTGCTCGAGGACAGCATCGACATCGCCGCGACGCCGACCACGGTTTGGTCGTTGGTCAGCGACGTCCGCCGCATGGCCGAGTGGAGCCCACAGGTCGAATCGACGCGACTTCGACATGGCGCGGATGAGGTGGTCCAGGGTGTGGAATTCACCAACCTGAACAGCAACGGCACATTCCAGTGGAAGACGCACGGAACGGTGGTGCGGTTGGACAGTGACCGCGAGATCGCGTTCCGGATCACGGAGAACTGGGCCATCTGGTCCCTGCGCCTAGAGCCCACGCCGGGCGGAACCAAGCTCACCCAGCGGCGCGAGAGCCCCGACGGCAGCCCTGACGGGACAGTCAAGGTCATCGACGCCTACCTGGGCGGGCAGGCTGTCTTCACCGAATCCATGCGCGACGGGATGCGTCATACCCTGCAGGCGATCAAGGCAGCTGCGGAACAGCAGTCGGCTGCAACCGGGGCGGCGTCGCCTGGCCTACGTTGACATCCGCACCAATCCCCTTGGACAGCAATCGCATAACGGCGATCAACCGTCGTCATTACCCTCGCGGTGTGACGTCGTACGCGTGGTGGACGATGTCGTGCAAGTGGTAGACAGAGATGGTCGCGATGGTGAATTCGCTTCCATTACTGCGTAATCCGCGTCGACTCCACGCGTCCGCCGGCACAGTGGCATACGTGGCGGCAACAGCGTTCGCGGCGTCGAAGAGCTCGGTGGCGACCACGGCGGGGTCTTGCGACGCGTAGTCGTCGGCGATCGCGGTTTCGTCCTGGTCCCAGTTCGGGAACTGCGGATCGTCCTCGGTCAGCATCAATCGGACGCGGTGATCGAAGATCCGGTGCACGTCACGGATATGGCACCCGTATTCGAGGGTCGACCACACACCGGGCTCGGGCCGGGCACGGACACCGGACCCCGCCAACCGGTGCACCCAATCAGCGGCATCGTCACGAATCCGGTCCGCGACGTCGGTGGGCTGGACAGACGACGCATCAAAGCCGCATGCCGGGCACGCGCGGGACAGTACCCACGTCCAGTCCTTGGTGTCGGGCTCGATCGGGTCAGGAGTCGTCACGGGACCAGTGTGGCACGTGGTCCGAGTGAGGTGATTCGGATCGGTCCCCCGAGCAGCACGGGATAGCCTCGACGCACCAACGTGACCGCGGCCGAGCTCCACACACCACGCGATCACCAACAGACGGAAGGCGACCCGATGACTCCGAGCACCCGTCGCGCGGAAGGACCCCCGGCCCAGACCGCGGACGGCACACTCGATTCGGGGATGCACCGCAAGCTGAAGAACCGGCACCTGCAGATGATCTCGCTGGGATCTGCAATCGGTACCGGCCTGTTCCTGGTCTCCGGTACCTCGGTCCAAACCGCCGGGCCGATCGTTCTCGTCGGATACGCGATCGCCGGCATCGTGCTGTATGGGGTGATGCGGATGCTCGGTGAGATGGCCGTGGCTCATCCGGTCCCTGGGTCGTGGTCGGCGTACGCGCGCGAATACCTCGGCAAGCCAGCGGGATTCATCGCCGGCTGGAACTGGTGGTACGTGTGCATCGTCGTGTGCATGGTGGAGCTGACGGCCGCCTCGGAGTTCATGGCCTTCTGGTTCCCGCAGCTGCCGCACTGGATCACCACCGCGGGCTGCCTGGCGCTGATCACCGCGGCAAACATGATCAACGTCAAGGCCTTTGGCGAATTCGAATTCTACTTCACGCTGATCAAGGTGACGGCCGTCCTCGCCATGATCGGGCTCGGTATCGCCATCATCTTCGGCGCCGGTGACTACAACGTGCACGGCATGGAGAACCTCTGGGCGCATGGCGGTTTCGCGCCGAAGGGGCTCGGCGCGTTCATGATCTCGCTGGTCGCGATCACCTTCTCGTTCGGCGGCATCGAATCACTGGGCACCGCCGCCGGCGAGGTCGAAGAACCCGCCCGCAACATCCCCCGCGCCATCAATCAGGTCCTGCTGCGCATCCTGGTCTTCTACGTGGGCGCCATCGGCGTCATGCTGATCATCTGGCCCTGGGACAAAGTGGGCACGGACGGCAGTCCCTTCGTGCTGATGCTCGTCGGCCTCGGAATCGGTGGCGCCGCAACACTGCTCAATATCGTCGTGCTGACCGCGGCACTGTCCGTGGCAAACGTCATGACCTACAGCAACGCGCGTGTCCTGTCCGACCTCGCCGCCAGCGGTCAGGCACCACGGTTTCTCGCCCACACCAACGAGCGCGGCGTACCGGTGCGTGCCCTCCTCATCAATTCCGGATTCGTTGCCGTTGCGGTGATCCTGAATGTCGCGCTGCCCGGCAAGGCGCTCGCGATCCTCATTCCCGTCGTGGTGGGTGCCGAGCTCATCACCTGGAGCATCATCGCGCTGAGCCACCTGCGCTTCCGTGCCCGCGAGGGAGCCGGTGTCTTCAAGACACCGCTGTCTCCGATCACGAACTACCTGTGCCTGGCGTACTTCGCCTTGATCTACCTGTTGATGACACAAGACCCGTCTTCGCACTCGGGGGCCATTGCGCTGCCCGTGTGGTTCTGCGGGCTCCTCGCCGTCGGGTTCCTGCTCAACAGGGTCACCCGCTAACGTCGAGACCGTGGAGGTGTCAGGGTCACGGGTCGCACGGCTATCCGTCGTTCTGCTCACGCTCGCGGTGACGTCGTGTGGCCGTACGCCCCCACCCATCAGTGCTCCATCGCCGGCCGTGACACCACCGCGGGCCGCGATCCCGGCCACGACCCCGCCCGCCAATCCGGTGCCACGCGTCGTACCGAGCGGTCCGTTCGCAGCCGTCTCACAACTGGTCAACGACGCAATCGCGGCACATCGCCTGCCCGGCGCGGTAATTCAGATCGGCCATGGCGGCGAGGTGGTCTTCCGGCAGGCCTACGGTGTTCGCCGACTCGGGGATGAACCCGGGCTCGACGGTTCGTCGTCGCCGGCCGAGCCGATGACCGACGACACCATCTTCGATCTCGCGTCGTTGTCGAAGAGCGTCGCGACGACGGTGGCTTTCCTACAGTTGTACGAAAAAGGACTGGTGCGGGTCGACGAGCCGATCCAGACCTACTTTCCGGAATTCAATCCCACCAATGACCCCCGGCGCGCCGAGGTCACCGTGCGGATGATGCTGACGCACACATCCGGTACCGGCGGCGACCTCAGTCACCAGGGTCCGTGGGGACTGACCGCGGCCGACAAGGCAGAAGGCATTCACCGAGCCCTCACCGCGCCGCTGGAATTCAACCCCGGCGACGGGTTCCACTACTCCGACCTCAACTTCATCATTCTCGGCGCACTGATCGAGAAGATCACGGGCCAAGAGTTGGACAACTACGTGCAGGACAACGTCTTTGGGCCATTGGGGCTTGCCGACACCCGGTATCTCCCCGCCACCAAAGCCTGCGGTCCGCACCAGATTCGGGGCACGGCAATCGTTTTCGAGGGCGTACCGTCCGGACCGTGCCCTCCAGGAACCTGGAGCACCGGGCTGCTGACGCGGGTGGCACCGACCGCGCACGACGACGACACCCCGGGCATCAATCCCGACTTCGACCACCTGATCCGCGGGACGGTCCACGACCCCACGGCGCGACGCATGGGCGGGACCGGCGGAAGCGCCGGGGTGTTCTCGACGGTCGAGGACATCGGCCGCTACGCGCAGGCCCTGCTCGACCGGCTCGCCGGCCGACCGAGCCCGTTCCCGCTTGCGCAGGCCACCGCAGAACTGATGGCGACTCCGCAGCAGCCGGGGCATACGGCTTCGCAAGTTGACGCGGCGAATGCGGCGAGCCGCGCGGCCATCCACACGCACCCCAACACCGTAGATCCGCTGCTGGCCCCGAACTATCCCGCCATCGCGGGACAGTCGCTGCGGAGTTTTGGCTGGGACATCGACACCGAGCATTCGCGACCCCGCGGCATGGTCTTCCCCGTCGGCAGCTTCGGCCATACCGGGTTCACGGGAGTCTCGCTGTGGATAGACCCCGCCTCCGACACCTACGTGGCGGTGTTGGCCAACGTGATCCATCAGCGCGGCGGTCCGCCCATCGCGAAGCTGAGCGGCGATATTGCCACCGAAGCGGCGCGGGCGCTGCGGCTGTATGGGAACTGACGGAGTTCTGCGCGCACGTCGGCGTGTCGGCTCCCTGTGCGGCACTTGCGATCTGAAGCTGTCAGCATCAGCTGACGTTGTCCGCTCTTGTTGACAATGTCCCTTTTTGTGACAACTCGGAACCGGAACTGCCGTCACGGAAGGAGAATGCACCGGGTGACGACTCTCTCCGGCGCCAACAGATTCTGGATCAGCTTGACCGCCGGGCTCATTGTCGGCGCCGCGATCGGCGTACTGACAGATCGCTGGCCGGTGGGACTCCTCGCGGTCGTGATCACCACCGCGGCCGGCTACGTGATCTGGGCGCTCGCCGTGTTGTGGCGCATGAATCCCGAACGAACGAGGGCACACGCAGGCGAGGCCGATGTCGACGATGAGGTCGGCGACATCGTGCTGCTCCTCATCCTGACCGCGAGCCTGACCGCCATCGGAATACTCCTGTGGTCCGCCAACGATGCCGACAAGGCCTCGTACGCGGGTCTGTCGCTGGCGGCGATACTCGCTGCCTGGGCCTCGCTCCACACCATGTACACGGCGCGCTACGCCCGGCTGTACTACGACGGCGACCCCGGTGGGATCGACTTCAACAACCCCGGGGTCGATCCGCAGTACAGCGACTTCTACTACTTCTCGTTCAACCTCGGGATGACCTACCAGGTGTCCGATACCAACGTGACGACCTCGCAGATCCGGGCAGAAGTACTCCGGCATTGCCTGTTCAGTTACATCTACGGCACCGTCATCATCGCGTGCACGATCAATCTCGTCATCAACCTGGTCGGGTGATTGTCATGCTGCTGCTTTGGCCAGCGGCGGCCGAATCAGTTGAGTAGTCTGCCGCCTGTGCCCAGTCGGCCGTATCTGACCATCGATCTCGAGACAGTACGCAAGAACGTGCTCGGCCTCCGAGCCGCGCTGCCCACGGCCGAGATTCGGTACGCGGTGAAGGCCAACCCCGCTGAGCCGATTCTGCGACTGCTCGTGAACCTCGGCTGCACCTTCGATGTCGCGTCGGTCGGTGAAGTCGACCTGTGCGCCGCGGCAGGCATCGACGGCGCCCTCATGACGTTCGGGAACCCGCTCAGGAAGCCCGCCGAGACCGCGTACGCGTTTGCGCGGGGTGTCCGGCGGTTCACCTTCGACACCGCGGCCGGGCTGCAGGCCATCGCCGAGAATGCGCCTGGGTCGGGCGTCGAGTGCCGCATCGCACCGGCGTTCCCATCGTCGGTGACACCGTTCGGGCACAAGTTCGGGTGCGCGCCCGAGGATGCGATCGAATTGTTGACGCAGGCCCCACGGCTCGAGTTGCACGCGGACGGCGTGGCGTTCCACGTCGGCTCGCAGCAGCTCGACCCGAAGGCATGGGAGATCGGTATCCGTTGCGCACGTGACATTTTCGAGGCCGTGCCCGGCCTGACGACACTCAACCTGGGCGGCGGCATCCCGGTCTCGTACGATGCGCGCGTACCCGGCGTCGGGGTCGTCGGCGACGCCATCGCCGACGCACTCGGGCAGCACTTCCCGGCGCTCCCCCACATCGTCATCGAACCGGGACGCGCGGTCGTCGGCTCGGCCGGGACGCTCTCCTGCGAAGTCGTGTCGGTGCGGACCGGCACCGACGGCAGCCGCTGGGTGTACCTGGACATCGGCCGCTACGGCGGGCTGGCCGAAACCGAGAACGAATACATCCGGTACCGGCTGCGCACCAAGCGCGATGGCGATCCCGTCGACGACGCAGTCGTCGCCGGCCCCACGTGCGATGGTGACGACGTGCTGTATCGGCGGTATCCGCTGCCGGTGACGCTGCGCGCGGGCGATCTGGTCGAGATCGATTCGGCCGGTGCCTATACGACGAGCTACTCATCGTCGTTCAATGGATTTGCATGCTTGACAACGGAGTTCGTGGAGGTCACTGATGCAGTCACAACCGGGTAGCAGCTTCGCGGGCTGTCACGTACTGGCCGAGTTCACGGGTGTCGATCCCGAGCTGGCCAACGACCGCGTGCGGTTGCGCCACCTGTTGCGTAACGCCGTCGAGCGCGCCGGAGCCACCGTGTGCGACATGGTGGACAAGCGCTTCGAGCCGTACGGCGTGACGGTGCTGGCGTTGCTGGCCGAGTCGCACGCGTCGATTCACAGCTACCCCGAGCGCGGCGCGATGTTCGTCGACGTCTTCACCTGCGGTGAGTCTGCCGATGCCGAGGAGGCCGTCCGGCTACTGCGGCAGGCCGTGGGCGCGGCAGATGCCCACGTCCACACCGTGTTTCGCGGAGCAGGCAAACAGATCGTCGAGCCGATGGCACCGGGCATCACGCGCACCTGGCAGCTGACCGACGTGCTGTGCGACGTCCATACCGAGTTTCAGCATCTGGTGATCGGCCGCACAGAGCAGGGCATCTCGCTGTTCAGCGACTCGGACCGCCAGAGCACCGAATTCAGTCAGCTCGTCTATCACGAGGCGCTGATGGTGCCCGCGATGCTGCTGACCGAGACGATCGATCGGGTGCTGATCATCGGCTCCGGCGAGGGCGTGGCCAGCCAGCTGGCCGTAGCCGCCGGGGCCACCCACGTCGACCACGTCGACATCGACCGAGGGGCCGTCCGGCTCTGCGCCGAACATCTGCCCTACGGCTACACGCCCCATGAATTGGCAAAGGCCGAAGCCGGACTCGGCCCCGTCAGGGTGCACTACACCGACGGATACGAGTTCGTCGCCAACCACACCGGCCCGAGGTACGACGTCGTCGTCATCGATCTACCGGATGAGCGCACCGAGCCCGCCCAGCACAACCGCCTCTACGGCGCGGACTTCATGAAGCTATGCGGCGACATCGGCGTCATCGTCGTCGGCCAGGCGGGCTGCCCCACGCTCTGGCGCAACGAGACGCTGATCCGGTCGTGGGAGCGCTTCGGCGAAACCTTCAGCACCGTGGTCTATTTCGGCAGCGATGAGCACGAGTGGGCGTTCCTGTCAGGTACCGCCGAGGCGCTCGAGGACCCGCTGACCACGATGACGGCGCGGCTGGAGACGCTGCCGTACCGGTGTCAGACGATCGATGCGGCAGCGCTCGCAGCGGCGACGACTCCGCCGATGTCATTGCGGCCGAATCGGATCGGCCTGGGAGCCGGCGCACCGGAGTACGCCGACTAGAGTCGGCGCCATGCGACTCGTCGGTACAGCCATCGCCATGGCAGGTGCGCTCACGTTACTCGGACCGATATCAACCGCGTCCGCCGACGCGGCGAGCCCTTTCGACGTATCTGACCCCACCGTCGGCCGGCTTGACCCGGCCTTATTGGCAGCCATCCAGCACGCGGCCACCGCGGCAGCCGCCGAGGGGATCCCCATGACGATCACCTCGGGCTGGCGCACTCCCGAGTTCCAGCAGCAACTACTCGATGACGCGATCCAGACCTACGGCAGTTACAGCGCTGCGCGGCAATACGTTCAGACGCCACAGCAGTCCAAGCACGTCAGCGGCCAGGCCGTCGATATCGGCGGCAAGAGCGCCGACACGTGGCTGATCGCCAACGGTGCACGGTTCGGTCTGTGTCAGATCTACGCCAACGAACTCTGGCACTTCGAGTTGGCCACCGACGCCCATGGGGACTGCCCTCCGTTGCTTCCCAACGCTGCCAGCTGATCAGCCGGCAGGTGCCGGCGCCGTGGTGGCGACTGGCGCCGACGAGCGGGTAAGGCCAAGTGCGACAGTGATTTCCAATACCGCCTCGGGATCGTCCAGGCGGTCGCCGTAGAAGTCGCGCAACTGGGTCATCCGGTAACGCACTGTCTGCGGGTGCACGAACAGCGACTCGGCGACGGCGTCCCGGCGGCCGAGGTGCAAGACCCAAGCCCGCAGCGTTTCCTCGAGCCGTTCGGCCGTACTGGGACGCAACCCGGCGAGCGGCGCCAGCACGCGCCGTCGCAGATCGCCGACGGCGTCGTGGTCGGCACTGAGCACCAGGTCGACGAGGTGCTCTTCGGTGTCGACGACACCGGAGCCACCTGCTGCCAGGGCACGGGTGCGCATCGCGCGCAGGTAGGAGGATTTCACCTGCCACCATTGACGCGAGGGTCCGACAATCACGCGGCTGCCGGTCATGGCGTCGAGGACCCGCTGACGCTGCTGACCGTCGGCGTCGGGTACGAGCACCACGGCCAGCGATTCACCGGCATCCACCTCCGACACGTCAACACTCGTGTGGAGGGTTTCCTGGGCGAAAAGGACTGACAGCTTCCGGGTTTCAACCTCGGGCAGCAGCACGGCGCTCAGAGTCTTCGGCGGCTTCCAGTCGGCCTGCTCGGCACTGGCGAGCAACTGGTTCAATGGCGCGCCCGCCAACAATTCCGCGGCGAGCCGGTCGAGGTGGCGTTGTCGGACCCGGCCGGCGGCGGCGAGCTCATCGGCGTGGCCCGACACGCTGGCCGCCGACAGTTCATCGATGAACGCGAACACCATTTCGGCGAACCGCGCAGTGGTCGCCGCCGACAGTCCTGCTGCGACCGCGGTGGCCGACAGCTCTCGCCATGCCACTCGAGCGCCGACCCGGTAGGCCGAGAGCAGTGCATCGATCGAACGGCCGGTGCGGGCCTCTCCCCGACCCAGGTCGTAGGCACCGTCGAGCGCCGGAGACAGTCTGGGTCCCGCGTCGGTGCCGTGGGACCGGGTGGTCAGGCGCAAGAAGGCACCCAGCGCCAGCTGCACCGCGTTCTCGATGGTCTGCCCCATCGGACCACTGAACGCGTCGGTGTAGCTCGGCACCTCGGCCGTGACTGCCGCGACGGTCCGCTCAGCCATGTGTGGCAACACCCGTTCCAGGGCCCCGACTATCTCCTCGTCGAGGTCCAGACCACTGAACCGGGCAGCGGGATCCGTCACAACTGTTCTTTACGAACAAAACACTGCGGATATCTCACCCCCACAGCATAGGACTTTGTTTCCCTCATTCAGGGAGGCTAAGAGCATGACCACGACATCAGTTCGCCCGACCGCTGCGGGGTTGCGCCGGCGTGTGCTCGAGCTGGCCGAGCGGATCACCACCCCACTGCTGCCCGGCGACTACCTCGACCTCGTCGCACCACTGCGTTCCGGAGCCCCCCTGCGTGGACGCATCATCGCGGTACTTCCCGAGACACGCGACTGCGTCACCGTGACGATCAAGCCCGGCAACGGCTGGCAGTCACACATCCCCGGCCAGTACGTCCGCATCGGCATCGACGTCGACGGGGTACGCCAATGGCGCACCTACTCGCTGACCTCACATACCGATCGCCCGGACGGGCACATCGCGATCACCGTGAAAGCCATCGCAGACGGGACGGTCAGCAACTATCTGGTGCATCGTGCAACCGTCGGCACGCTGGTGCACCTCGACCAGGCCGCCGGCGACTTCGTCCTTCCGGCCTCGGTACCCGACAGGCTGCTGTTCGTCTCCGCCGGCAGCGGCATCACGCCGATCATGGGCATCCTGCGCAACCTCGCCGACGACGCGGACACCGATGCCGTGGTCGTGCACAGCGCGCCCACTGCCGACGACATGATCTTCGCCGGTGAGCTGCGCCAACTGGCCGCGCACGGCCGGATCCGGCTCATCGAGATCCACACCGCCACCGACGGACGGCTCGACATGACGCGCCTGCAGGAACTGGTCGGCGACCTCGCCGGCCGCCACACCTGGGCGTGCGGACCTGCCGGACTACTCGATGCGCTGCAACAACATTGGACCGAGCACGGCGTGGCCGACCGGTTGCACACCGAGCGCTTCCGCGCCGAAGTTCTCACCACCGGCGACGGCGGCACCGTGACATTCACCAAGAGCGGCACGACCACCGAGGCTGCCGGCGATCAGACGCTGCTCGACACCGGAGAAGCCGCCGGCGTCCTGATGCCCTCGGGCTGCCGGATGGGCGTGTGCTTCGGCTGCGTCGTCCCCCTCCGCCGAGGGACCGTGCGCGACGTGCGCACGGGCGACGTCACCACCGCCGTCGAAGGAGACGGCGTCGTGATCCAAACCTGCATCAGCGCAGCCGCGGGCGCCTGTGCCCTAGACATATGAGTCATCTGACCAATCCGCTCTTCGCACAAGGAGTTACGCCATGACTGCCCTGCAACGCAAACTCAACAACCCCGTCGCGCACCTCACCGAGGCCGACATCGAGAACATCGGCATCGAACTCGACGCGATCCGCGCCGACGTCATCGCCAGCCGCGGCGAACAAGACGCCGCCTACATCCGCAAAGTCATCGCCGGCCAGCGCAAGCTCGAATTGACCAGCCGCGCCGTACTGCTGTTCTCGCTGTTCCCACCGGCATGGATCGCCGGCACCGCCGGACTCGCCGTGTCGAAAATCATCGACAACATGGAGATCGGCCACAACGTGATGCACGGCCAGTGGGACTGGATGCGCGACCCGAAGATCCACTCGACGACCTGGGAATGGGACAGCGCCTCGCCCGCCGAGATGTGGAAGCACTCCCACAACGAGCTGCACCACACGTACACCAACGTGCTCGGCAAGGACCAGGACCTCGGCTACGGCATCATGCGCGTCGACGAAGACCAGCGGTGGACCCCCTTCTACCTGATGCAACCGCTCACCAACTTCGTCAATGCCTGCTTCTTCCAATACGGCATCGCTGCCTACGACCTGCAGATCGGCCGCTATCTGAAAGGCAAGACCGACAAGGAAGTGTTCCGCCGTCAGGGCAAGGAAGTGCTTGCCAAGACCGGCCGACAGGCACTGAAAGACTATGTCCTGCACCCACTTCTGTCCGGTCCGTCGGCACTCACCACCCTCACCGCGAATCTGACCGCCAACCTCATCCGCAATTTGTGGACCCACTCGGTCATCATGTGCGGGCACTTCCCCGAAGGGGTCCAGACGTACGAGAAGACGTCGATCGACGGCGAGACCCGCGGTCAGTGGTACCTGCGGCAGATGCTCGGCTCGGCCAACATCTCCGGTGGACGCTGGATGCATTTCATGACCGGCAACCTGTCCTTCCAGATCGAGCATCATCTGTTTCCCGATCTGCCCAGCAATCGCTATCAGGAAATCGCACCGCAGGTCGAGGCACTGTTCGAGCGCTACGACCTGACTTATGTCAGTGGCTCGCTGCCGAAACAGGTTGGGTCAGCGTGGAAAAAGGTGTTCCGGCTCTCCCTGCCCAACCGATTCGCGACGATGCGCCTGCCGCGCCTCGGGCTGACCCGGGCACCGAAGGCCACGCCGGAATTGTCGACGGCAGCCGCGTAGCAGTTCACTGCGAATCCTGTTGTCACCGTCAGATGTTCATGTGATCGATGAGTGCCTGGGCTTCGTCATAGGACATTGCCGCGGGAGTCGGGGCACCGGTGGCGTACGCCGTCACGGCTGAAGCGGCCGCTGTGATGGCGATGCGGAACGGCAGTGACCCGGTGCTGACCCGTCGGACACCCAGTTCGCGGAGCCGCTGAAATGAGAGTTCGGCCAGAAGGTTGAGCGGGGTTTGTCCGAGGGTGGTGACGAGTTGCTCGATCAGGTGCTCGTCGCGAAGACCCGGCACGAAGACGCCGTCCGCGCCGGCGTCCACGTAGGCCAGCGCTCGTTGCGTGGTGTCCTCCGTCGCGAGATGGAGCCAGTACGTATCCACTCGAGCGTTGACGAACACGTTCGGCGCAGCGCCCTTGAACGCTGAGATCAGCGCGCACTGCCCGTCGAGCGCCGCGAGGTGGTCGCCGCGGCCATCCTCGATGTTGACGCCCGCAATCCCGATGGCGGTCAGCTCAACGGCCAATTCTGCCGGGTCCATGCCGAAGCCGGCCTCGATGTCGACGGTCACCGGAATTGGCAGGCGCGCCAAGGACTTTGCGAGGGCAAGAGTTTGCGACCCGGTGACACCCGTAGCGTCAGAGAGCCCGTGGGATGCGGCGACGCCGAGGCTTGTGGTGCCGACGGCAGAGAAACCCGCGCGGACGAACGCCGCTGCCGACGCGAAGTCCCACGCGTTCGGCAACAGCAGCGGTTCGTCGGTGTGATGCAAGTTTGCGAACTGGCGAGCTTTCTCAGCTTGCGCTTGGGCGTCCATCGCTCCATTCTGGCGGGAGTAGTCATGCCGGGCACGCCGCGGGCCGGCTACCGCACCTCAACCGATGTGCCCGCCCAGCGAAGCGGTGATCAGCGCGGGTGGCGAGTAGGAAACGAACACATTCGCCCGTTCTTGGGCCGTCAAGTTTCGTCGGGCCCATAGCCGCCGATATCCCTGGCGAGACAACGCAATCCACGAAGTCACGCGCGAACTCGTCGCCACCCGCTGGTTGTGTACAACCATGACCGTTGCAAATCCTCTCGATATGAACTGAAACTGCCGTCTATCAGATGCAGCCAAAACTGTTCAGGGACAGTGATGTTCGTTGGTGGCTCGGGTCGCGCCGAGTCGGTCGTAGACCTGCCACCAGATGGCTTCGTGAGCGCTTACCGACAATCGGCCCTGATCACGCCAGCGGTCTGCGGACAGAAGCATGCCCACCAGTACTTTCAGCTCGGCGTATTCCGCTTCGAGTTGTTCGTCTGGTCGGCCCGCGAACCGCGTGACGCAGCATGTCCGGATCTGAGCGTGCGATCGTGCGACTCGGACGAAGAGCGCGGCCCCGACTCCCAGCCACACCATGGTCGTGATGGCGAACTGCACCCAGGATGCCTCGGCGCCCAGCAGAATCAGGCAAAACAGCCACAGGACGGCACCCCATGTCGGCCATGCCCGCCACGCGCGCAACCATCGGCGCTCGACACTGTCGATGCCAGGTGGGTACAGCACCAACAAATAGCGTGTGACGCCGTAGCGGCTGGGTGAGACGCTCAACGAACCCCACACAAAATCACCGTCCACCAGGCGTGTCCACCATCCCCTGGCGGCGGGCGCCCAACCAGGCAGCGGCTGGGGCCAGCGATCACCACCGTCCCCGCAGTGCGGGTTCTCCATGAGTATCCGGTTTACTCGCTCGCCGGAGTCGCGGACGCGTTGCTTACGGAATCCGTACACATCCTGGCGGTCGCCACTGTCACAAATCACGTCGCGTCAACGTTCGGACCAGTCCAGCAACTGGCCGTCAGGACACGGTATTGACGTCTCAAAGCGGCCTCGTGGTCGAAGCCGCGGAATCTTTACGATTCGTTGACGCCGACAAGCCTCGCGCCGAGCGGGCCAACGGTGTTGGATCGCAGCCATGGTGCTCAGGCGACGGCCCTGATGCCGGGTTATGCATACCTGGCATCAGATTGGCGAAAGGAGGCACTGCGCACCAACTTATGGGTGGCACCGGTTGCGCTGACCGCCGCCGTTCTGGCGTTGTTCATCGGCACCTACGGAATCGACCGCGCCGCCTATGACGGTCGGCTGACGCTGCCCTCCTGGGTGCTCAGCGGTACCGCCGATGCAGCGCGCCTGGTATTGACCACCGTCGCAGCCGCCGTGATCACCGTGGTGGGCATCGTCTTCTCGATCACCATCGTGGTGCTGACCTTGGCCTCTACCCAATTCGGTCCACGGATGCTCCGAAACTTCGTGCGGGACTTGGGCACTCAGGTGACACTGGGCGCCTTTGTCGCTACGTTCTGCTATGCCGTGATTACGTTGGTATCGATCGGCGGTGGATCGCGCGGCGACTTCGTCCCCCACTTGTCCGTCACCGTCGCGCTGGTGCTGACCCTGCTTGACGTCGGCGTGCTGATCTACTTCCTGAACCACATCGCCTCGATGATCCAGTTGCCTATCGTGATCGCCAAGATCGCCGGCACGCTTGCCGACGAGATTTCGGCACAGGAAAACGGCCGAATGTTCGGGATCGGCGCGGCACGCGGGCCGTCCTGCGACGAACTCCTCGAGCAGTTGCTGACCTCAGGTGCCGACATCCACACCACCCACAGCGGGTATCTGCAGGTGATTCGGCATGAGACCTTGCTGAAGGTGGCGACCTCGGCCGACGCGGTGATCCAATTACCTTATCGCCCGGGCCATTTCATGGTTGCTGGTCAGGTGGTGGCCCGCGTGTGGCCGGCCGAGGCGGCGCATTTCGTTGAGCAGAATCTGTCGCGCGGCCACGTCACCGGCCCGTACCGCACCTTGACCCAGGACGTCTCGTTTGGATTCGACCAGTTGGTCGAGATCGCGCTCAGGGCGTTGTCACCAGCGGTCAATGACACGTTCACCGCGCTGACGTGCGTTGACTGGATCGGCGACTGCCTATGCCGGATCTCGACCTCGTGGCGTCCACAACGGATCCGCCGCGATGCCTCCGGACATATCCGGGTGATCGCCTATCAAGCTGATTTCGAACGACTGGTGGAGCGAGCCTACGAGAAGATCCGCCAGGCCGCCGACGGTATGCCGGCCGTGATGATCCGGCAACTGGACTCGCTGGTGAAGGTCGCCGAGCAGACCCCAGACCGAAGCCGGCGCACGATCTTGATACGTGAGGCCGAGCGGATTCAGCGGGCCAGTGCGAGGTCAGTGGTCGATGCCGATGATCGGGCCGACGTGACGCGCGCCTATCACGCCGTCATCGCACTGGTCGGCACACCGTCGGCGTAACAAACGCCACAGCGGGTGTTCAGATCGCGTCAAGACCGGGTCGCATTCCTCTCATTCGGGTCTAACGTCGGCCCCCGCGGCGGATGGCACGCCGCAGGCTGACGCAGGAGGGGCAGTAACGATGCATTGGGGCATGACGGCGTGGCTGCAACTCGCCACCATCGTTGCGATCCTGGCAGTGCTGCACGTGCCGTTGGGCAACTACATGGCATCCGTCTACTCCGGCGAAAAGCATTGGCGTGCTGAGCGATTGATCTATCGAATAGCCGGCGTAGAGCCGGATCGCGAGCAGCATTGGGTCTGGTATGCGGCTTCGGTGCTCGCGTTTTCGGTGGTCAGCGTGGCCGTGCTGTTCGGTCTACTGATGCTGCAGGCCCAGCTGCCCGCACCCTGGGGTGCACAGGGAATGACCCCACTGCTCGCGCTGAACACGGCAGTCAGCTTCGTCACCAACACCAGTTGGCAGAACTACGCGGGCGAGTCGAGTCTCGGTCACGTCGGCCTCACCGTTGGCCTGGGTGTGCAGGCGTTCGCCAGCTCCGCGGTCGGCATGGCGGTGGCCATCGCGCTGATTCGCGGCATCGTGCGCCGTCAGACCGTCGAACTCGGCAACTTCTGGGTGGACTTGGTCCGCGGCATCATCCGAATCCTCATCCCGATGGCGGTTCTCATCGCGGTCCTGCTCACCGCGCTCGGCGTGCTGGAGACTTTCGGCGCCGCGCAGTCGATCGGCACCCTGGCCGGCGGATCACAGACCTTGCCGACAGCACCGGTCGCGTCGTGGGAGTCCATCAAACTGATGTCCGGCGACGGCGGTGGTGCCTTCAACGCCAACAGTGCGCACCCGTTCGAGAACCCGACACCGCTGACCAACGTCATCGAGATCGTGACCATGGCCGTCATCCCGGTATCGCTGGTCCGCACCTATGGCGTCATGATCGGCGACCGGCGTCAAGGCTGGGCGTTGCTGGCCGTGGTCGTCGTCCTGTTCGGCTTGGGCACGGCCGCCGTCGGGATGTCGGAAGCGATGCCGCACGGCACCGTCACGAGCGCGGTCGGTGCGGCGTTGGAAGGCAAAGAGGTTCGGTTCGGGATACCCGGAAGCGCGCAGTTCGGCCAGGTTGCCACCGCTACCGCAGACGGCGCGGCGAACTCGTCGTACGACAGTTTCACCAGTGTCGGCGGTGGGGTACTGATGGCCAATATGATGCTGGGCGAGATCAGCCCTGGCGGTACCGGCAGCGGACTATACGGTTTGGTTGTCATCGCGCTGCTCGCCGTGTTCCTCGGTGGTCTGATGATCGGCCGGACACCGGAATATCTGGGCAAGCGGGTCAGCGCCCGCGAGATGAAGTTGGTCAGCCTGGCGGTGCTCACCCCGCCGGTGGCGGTATTGACCGGCGTCGCGATCGCCATGGCGCTGCCGGCCGGTGCCAGGGCCGCGACCAACTCCGGCCCGCACGGGCTATCCGAAGTGTTGTACGCGTTCACCAGTTGCGTCGCGGGTAACGGCAGCGCGTTCGGCGGATTCAGCGGTAACACAACAGGATTCAACATCGGACTGGCCGTGGCGATGATCATCGGCCGGTACGTGCCGATGATCCTGGTGATCTCCCTGGCTGCCAGCTTCGCCGGTCAGCGTTCCGGGGTGGTCACCGACGGCACTCTGCGCACTCACGAACCGTCGTTCGTCGGGCTGATGATCGGTGCCGCCCTGATCGTGGTCGGGCTGGAGTACCTACCGGCACTCGCGTTGGGCCCCATCGCCGAACGACTGTCTTAGCTGGCTGTCGGTGCGCGGAGGTCGGGCATTGCAGTCGCATCGATCGACCGTGCCAATGCCACAAAAGGCGCCCGCTGAACCGCCTCCGTGGTGCCCGGCGCCTCCGGATGCCATTGCACCGCAAGCACCCAGCCATCGACGGCCTCGAACGACTCGATCAGTCCGTCAGGCGCATGCCCCGTCGCCTTCAGCCCAACGCCGAGCGATGCGATGCCCTGGTGGTGAGCCGATGCGACGACGATCTGCTCAGAGTTGTGTGCGGCACGAACGCGACTACCGGCCGCAAGGTCGACCGAATGCCATCCGAACGTCTCGTCGGCAGTCGCGCTCTGGTGCGGGACTTCGCCTGGAACCAGGTCGATCTGGAGATCACCGCCCCGCGACACGTTCAGTACCTGCGCGCCGCGACAGATACCGAGCACCGGCAGGCCGGCGTCCTGTGCCCGCGCCGCCAAGATGAAGTCGAGGTCGTCTTGCGCGTCGTTGACGTCGTACACCGCCCCGGTAGCGCCCTGCCCATAGCGCTGCGGGTTGATGTCGCCGCCGCCGGGCAGCACGAGTCCGCCGACGTCGGACAGCGCGACGAACGGGTCGTCGACCAGCAGCGGCGTCAGGCCGGCCTCGACGACCAATTCGACAATCCGGTCGAAGAGTTCATTCGCCGCGATGACTCGTGGGTCGTCGCCGACCGAAAATCGCCGCGGCACGACGACAGCAGGTGCGGCCACTATCAGGCCCTTCCTCTCCACGCAGGTCTAGAAGTATCCGGAGTTGGGCGGAAGGGCGCCGTTGACCACGAAGTCCCCAGTCGCCCAGGCTTTGTACGCTAGCGGATTGTGACTGGCGATGGTTCGCGCGTTACGCCAATGCCGATCGAGATTCAGTGTTCGCGCGGTCGCCGACGCGCCACCGGTGTCGAACAACCGCTGTGTGGCGTCGAGGGTGAGTCGCTCGGCGACGAGTTGGGCCTTCGCCACCTCGATCGCGGCGGCACCGATGGCCTGCTGGTCGTCGATCTGGCCGGAATTCACCACATGATCCAGTGCCGCTGCGGCGCCGAGGGTGACCGCGGTGGCGGTCGACGTCCAGGCGGCGATCTCCCCCACCGCCTGCAGAATGAACGGATCCTGGGTAGCGGAGGGGGTCAACGCGTGTGCCGCGGGACGCGCCTTGTTCTGGACGAACCAGATGGCATCCCGCAAGGCGCCCTTGGCAATTCCCACTGCCACGGCGGTGAGATAGAGCTGCAGGAACGTCTGGCTGTGCGCGAGCCGGTGGTCCACAGGGACCAGCGACACCTCGTCTTCGTGGACCGGCACCGCATCGAAAGTCGTTGCACCGCTTGCGGTCAGTCGCTGCCCGAAGCCGTCCCAGTCGTCGAACAACGTCACACCCTGCCGGTCGGCAGGAATGATGACGTGTACTTCGCGGCCATCTTCCCGTTCCGCCGAGACGGCGATCAAGTCGGCGTAGAGGGTTCCGGTCGAGTAGAACTTCTTGCCGTCCAGCCGGTATCGGCCGTCGCCGATGGAACGCAATGTAGTGCCGATGGCCGCCGGGGATGCACCCACGGCTTCGGTGATCGCGTTTCCCACGATCTTTCCGCTGAGGACATCGGGGAACCAGCGGGCCCGCAGAGCGTCGTCGCCCCGGTTGCCCAGAAGCCGTTCCACGAACCCGAAGTGGGCGCGGAGCGCCTGGGCCACGTTGGAGCTGGCCTGCGCGATGTCGATCACGGTCTCGATGACATCGACGATGGAACCGCCTGGGCCGCCGTGTTCCCGGGGGATCCGCAGGGCGAGCACACCGGTGTCGGAGATCGCGCGAATCGCCTCGTGGTGCAACGTGCGGGTCAGTTCATATTGGGCATCGTGCTCGCCGAGAGTTTCGACGACCGACTGCAACAGCGCCCGCCGGTCGGCGACGGACCCTACCGGCAACGTCGTAATGGTCATAGGATTTCCTTTCTCAGCTCATCGGAACAGGGGCATGATGTGCGTCGCGAACCGTTCCATCTCGGTTTCCAGCGGCTGGAACTGCAACATGAACAGGTCGATGCCGAGGTCGGCGAATGTCGTGATCCGTTCGGCCACCTGCTCATAACTTCCGATGAGACCGGCGAGAGTGCCGCCGTTGGTGCCCACGCGCGCGACACCCTCGTGCACCTTGAACATCGCGGTTGCGGGATCGGCTCCCACCGTGCGGTCCCGTTGTCCCGAACCGTCGACCAGGCCCTGCAGGTATTCGAATTCGCGCTGCGCTTCTTCCGGTGACTCACGGGCGATGACGAACGCTGACAACCCGAACTGCAAGGGCTCCAGCTTGTTCCGCTCCCGGCGCCGCATGTCGTCGATGATGTCCGCGGCATCCTGCGGCGGCCGTCCATTCAAGAAGAACACGTCGGCCTGCGCTGCAGCCAGGGCGCGCGCCGCTTCCGATTCACCGCCGAGGTACACGCGCGGTGTGCGGTCGAGAGCCGGCCGCAGCTGAGCGCCGGCCGCGACGGCCCCGTCCAGCCCGGACTCGATGGCATCGCCACGCCACAGCCGACCGACGACGTCAAGCCACTCCCGGGAGTACTCGTATCGATCACCATGGGTGACGTCTCCGAGGCCGATCGCCTCCAGCTCGGGCAGAAACCAACCGCTGACGAGGTTGATCGCCACCCGGTCGGCAGCGATCTGTTCAATGTTGGCAACCGTTTTCGCGAAGACCAGCGGATTGAACAGCAACGGCTTGATCGCGCCGATCAACTCGACGCGGCTGGTGGCCTCCGCCAATCCGGCCAGCGTCGACCAGGTTTCCAGTACGTCGTGTTCGGCGCCGCCAGGATGTAGGACATGTTGAGCCACCAACGTCGAATCGAAGCCCAGCTCCTCCGCACGAACGATGAGATCGCGCGTCCGGCGGTAGCTGGCGTCCGGAATCTCCACGGGATGCGTTCTGGCGCCCCATGTTCCGTAGACGGGTGCCCATACCCCGAATCGGGGCGCGGTCACAGTGACAGTCATGAGTTCTCCAGGTAGCGCCGAAATTCCCAGTCGGTGACCGCACTGGAGTATTCATCCCACTCGCTCTGTGCGATCTCGGCGAAGTCATGCACGGAGTCCGCGCCCAAGATGTCGACGATGGCGTCGTCGCTGCGCGCCAGCGCAATCGCGACACTGAGCGATTCCGGCAGCCGTACCCCGACGTCGTAGAGGTTACCGGTCTGCGGCTCTGTTGGGTTGCGTCTGGCTTCCAGACCGGCCACGACGGCGGCCAGCGCAGATGCGATGAGCCAGTAGGGGTTTGCGTCGGATGCGCCGGTGCGCAGCTCGATTCGCGTTGCCGCGGGTTTCGGCTCCAAGAGCGACCGGACGGCAGACGTCCGGTTGTCACGGCTCCATGTCAACGTTGCCGGGGCGAACGAACCGGGGACGTACCTGCGGTACGCGTTGACCGAATGCGCCCCGAACAGCGTGATCGACGGCAGGTGCTCGAGGAGGCCGGCGATGGCATGGAGTCCGACCTGACTCTCGGTGCCGTCGGCGCCCGCAAGGACCGGCTCGCCGTCACGCCACAGCGAAATGTGCAGGTGCGCAGAACTTCCAGAGTGCTCCGAGAACGGCTTGGGCATGAACGTCGCCAACTTGCCGTTGCGTCGGGCGATCTCCTTGACCGCGTACTTCAGCCGAGCACTGTCGTCGGCGGCATCGAGTGCCTCGCTGTAGACCAGGTTCGCTTCCACCTGCCCGGGACCGTATTCGGTGAGCAGGCCCTCCAGGGAGGTGAACTCACGCAACACCGAGTAGAGCTCGCTGAGCACCGGTTCAAGAGTGTTGGCGTTCTGCAGCGAGTAGGCGTGGACGTCGTCCTGGAAGATCGACCCGTCAGCATTGAGCAGGTAGAACTCGAACTCGGCGCCGACTTTGGCGGTGTACCCCAGGGCTTCCAGTCGCTCGATGACGCGCCTCAAGACGCCGCGGGGATCGAGCGGAGACGGTGTCCGGTCGTGATCGACGATGTCGGATATGACGTGTCCCACGCCGGGCCGCCACGGCAGCTCTCGGAACGTGCTCAGGTCGGGTACCGCGAAAGCGTCCGGATAGCCCGTGTTCCAGTTGGTCGACCGCAAACTTTCGATGACGCGCGCGTTGGAGTTCCACGCGAGCGCTCCATTGCAGAAGCCGAAGCCAGACGCTTCGGCGCGACTGCGGAATTGATCGGCGGGCACCCGCTTGCCCAGGGCATGTCCGAACTGATCACTCCACGCCACCTCGACCTCGGTGATGGCTCCGGAGTCGAGCAGATCCCCAACACTCCTGTGCCGCTGGTCCGTCACGGCTTCAGTGGTCACCGACATTTCAGCGCTCCTCTCCTGCCGATGTGAACGACTCTGTTCGGGCACGGCGGTAGCCCAGCACGGCACCGCCCACGAAACCCATTACCAGCACCAGGATTACGGCCAACGCCAGGCCTGACGATCCGCCGACCAGATCCTTGAGGTTCACCAGGATCAGGCCCAGGAATGCCACCAGCCCGGCCAGGCCGAGCGCCGGAGCCACCCGGACGCGCCACAACGAGTAGTGCCGCCGGTCCCGTGCGAAGAACGTCAGCACCGCCGCGCTCGTCAGCACCATCAGGGCGAGCACTCCGACCGTGGTGATCCCCGACAGCCAGGTGTAGAACTCCGTGCTCGGGTCGAGCCGCGCAACCGTGGCGACACCGACGACCGCGAGGATCAGTGCCGACAGCGCCAGCGATGCGATGTGCGGCGAGCCGTGGCGGGTGTGTGGCCGTCCGAAGGCGGCGGGCAGCACACCCCGGCCGGACAGCGCGAACAGGTACCGGGACACCACGTTGTGGAATGACAGGATGCACGCGAAGAGGCTGGTGACGAAAAGGACTTGAATGATGTCGGCTCCCACCACACCCAGGTAGCGCTGTGCGGTGTCGACCAGCATGGTCCCGCCCGAGTTCGTCGCGCGTTCAACGGCTTCGCGATCACCCCACGCCGAGATCAGTGCCCAGCTCGAGACCGTGTAGAAGACGCCGATCACGGCCAGTGCGAGGTACGTCGCGTACGGGATGGTGCGGTCCGGATCGCGTGCCTCGTCGCGGAAGATGGCCGTCGCCTCGAAACCGAGGAACGAGATGATCGCGAACAGCAACCCGATTCCTGGTGCCCCCGAAGTGATCTGGGTCGGGTTCACCAGCCCCGTCGACAATCCATGGTCGCCACCGCGCCCGACGATAACCGCATCGAGGACGACGACGATGGCGATCTCGGCGACGAGCAGAACCGCGAGTACTCGACTGGACAGCTCGATGTTGCGGTAACCGAGGTAGGCGATCACCGCGAGCCCTGCCAGCGCCCACACCGGCCACGGCAACTGGGGTACGCCGACCAAGGCCAACAGGCCACCGAGCTGCGGACCGAGCAGGCCATACACCGCGGCCTCCATCGAGGCGTACGTCAGGACCGCCACGAACGCGGCACCGATGGCCGCGCTGACCCCAAATCCTTGCTGCACATAAGAAAAGAAGGCCCCGGCCTCGCGGACGAAAGGCGTCATGGCGGTGAAGCCGATGGCGAACAGCAGGAGCACGACGGTGGCAATGACGAACGTCGCGGGGAACCCTGATCCATTGCCGGTGGCGATGCCCAATGGCACCGGTCCGCCGATGACGCCCAACGGCGCCGCCGCGGCCAACACCATGAAGACGATGGCCGGGATCCCCAAATTGCCGCGGAGGCGCTGCGCGCCGGCCGGCGGCCCACCATCGGTGCGCGCCGCCGCATGTTCGACTGTCATGACGCCCCTTGTTGTTCGGTGAATGTTGTTGGATACAAAAACTATTGGGTGCGGTCGACGTGCTCCAGCGGGCAGGACACCGGCGCTGACAATGCGTCACATGCCGTAACACTCGGCGGAATTCAGTGCCCCAGATTCGGCATCCGGTCGGTAGTCTGGGTGGCATGGCGCCGTGGGCGCATCAGCCAAAGGGGTTGTCAGTGGGGACCATTCGATCGATCCGCGGTACCGGCCGCGTCCTGCGCGTGGGTGCGACTCCGGTGCCGCACGCCGAGATCCTGGACCACGTCCGACCGGCGCTCGCGCGCGCCGGAATCGATCTGCATGTGGAGGTGTTCGACACGTTCGACGAACCGAACCACCAGCTGGTCGCCGGGACGATCGATGCGAACTTCTTTCAGTACCTGCCATTTCTCGAGGAGTTCAACAGCTCGTCGGCTCAGCATCTGGTCCCCGTCGCGCCGGTCCACATCGAGCCGTTCGCGCTCTACTCGGAATCGGTCGCCACTCTTGGTGCGGTACCGCATTACGCACAGGTGGCGCTGCCCGGCGATCCGGCGAATGTCGGGCGCGCAATGCGCATCCTTCATGACCTGGGTCTGCTCACGCTGCGTGCGGGTGAGCTGTCCGCGCCCGGCGTCGACGCGGTCATCGACAACCCTAAACAGTTGCTGTTCAAGGAAATCGCCAGCGCACACCTGGCCGATGTCCTCGCGGACTTCGATCTGGTGTTCCTCTTCGGCAACTACGCCATGGATCGTCAGATCGACTTGCGCTCGGCGCTCTACTGCGATCACGCAAACCGCGACTATGCCGAGTATCTCGTCGCGCGTCAGGACAACCATCAGAGCGAACCAATCAGGCTGTTGGCCACGGCCTTACAGTCAGAATCCGTGCGCTCGTTCATCGCACGGTCGTACGGTGGTCTGGTGGTGCCCGCGTTCTGACAGTCAGGCGGACCGGATCGGTCGCTGGTCCCGGAACCGCGTCGAGGGCTGCGGATCGAAGCGATAGCCCTTCCCACGGACCGTCGTCAGCGTCAGCGCATGGACGCCCAGCTTCACCCGGAGCCGTCGAACGTGGGTATCGATGGTCCGCGTCGAAGCGAAACCGGCGTCCCACACGTTTTCGATCAGCTCGTCTCGCGAAATGATCCGCCGCGGATGCTGCGCCAGGTACGCCAGCAATTCGAACTCTTTGTACGCCATCGCGATCGGGCGGCCATCGGCGATGACCTGCCGGGTGGACCGGTCGATGACGAGTCCACCGATCGGCGTCGGCGGCGAGGTGCGTACCGGGCCGGGGGCGACCGCCGACTTATCCACCCTGGCGCCCGGCACCCGGTACGCCAGATACGCGCTGAACTCGTCCATCAGGGTCGTCACCTGAGCCAGCGCATCGCGGGAGGCGGCGGGCAGCTCCACCGTCAGCACCACCTGCGATGCGCGGACACTGCGGCCCTGATACATCCACTCTCCCTTGTCGATCCGCAGTCCAGTGTTCGCGAGGAGGACGGCCGTGGACATCGTTAGCGTCACTCTGAATCGAACGAGCCTTCACACCGAGGATGGATACAGTCCGGTTACGATCTGAATTCAGCCGGCAACGGCCACAGCTTTCACATCTGTTGCATTGTTAACATCTCGCAATGCAGGACTTCCCGGAGCCCAGCGGCCTTCGGCGCCCGCTGTCGCGGCGTGACGCGCTGCGCTACGTCGGCGCCGCGTCGGCGCTGGCCGGGCTGGGCGCGGCAGGTCTTGCCATGCCGACTGCGTCGGCCGCCGCCCCCACGCTGATCGACTTCGCCATGAAGCAGATTCCGGCAGAGGACATCCGGGCCGCCGGCCACGCCGGCGTCGTCAACTACGTCTCGATGTCACGCCCCGGCTCCACCATGGGCGCCAAGCCGATCACCCTGCCCTACGCCAAGTCGCTGGCCGCGGCGGGGTTGGCGATCGTCAGCAACTACCAATACGGCAAGCCCGGTGGGACCGTGCCGTCGGACTTCACCCGCGGATACGCGGGCGGTGTCGCCGACGCCAAGACTGCCTGGCAGCTGCACAGCGCCGCAGGTGGCGGCCAGAGCGCGCCGATCTTCTTCTCCGTCGACGACGACATCAATCGTGAAACGTGGAACAACGTTGCGCTGCCGTGGTTTCAGGGCATCAACTCGGTGCTGGGCGCGCAACGCACCGGCGTCTACGGCGGCATCAACACCTGCCAGTGGGCCGCGACCGACGGCGTCATCGGGCGCTCGACCACGCCGGGGCACGTGTGGGCCTGGCAGACCCGGTCCTGGTCCGGCGGCAAGATCTATCCAGCCGCCGTGATGTACCAGCGGATAGTCAGCACCGCGTCGAACCCCGGCCCGGTGGTCGGCGGGCTCGAAGTCGACGTCAGCGATGCGCTGGCCTCAGACGTCGGGCAGTGGAGCCTGCACCCGTGAGGTCGCAGGCCACGCGACACCGCCGGTGATCGCGAATCTCTTTGTCACCCGATGAGCTTCACGCAATCGCGGAGTGCGTGGATTTCGGCGTAGGACGCTGCGGATGGCGATCGGCGTGCGGCGGCGGACAGTCGCGCTGAGCGTTCCGCACGTCAAGAGAACGTCAATAACGACGACCGCTCCGTCAAGAATTCGTGAGATGTGTTGTCCGACTGGCCTGTCGCACGCTGTCATGGACCGTATGGCTCACCACGCGGCAACTTGTCGTGCCGTGCCTTCGACGATTGAGCGCTACGGTGTCGGGTTCGACGACGAACCGCCGTCGCGCACGCCCCTCGGCACCTGAATGAAATCCGTCGCCCTCTGCGATTCACTCCGAGCGCGCAGTCGCTCGTCATCTCGCTTCCATTCCATCGGCAATCCGTCTGCAGTTTCTCGATGTTGCCGGTGAGCACTCCATCTCGCGAAAGTGATCATGTCCGAACTCCTTTCAACCTGCCCCACCGTTCTCGTCACCGGCGCCACCGACGGCATCGGTTATGCGACGGCCCGCCAGTTCGCCGACGACGGCGCTACGGTGTACCTGCACGCACCTGACCGCAACAGTGGTGAGGAAGCAATGACGCGCCTCGTCAATGATGGCGCCGAAGCACAGCGCCTCAACCTGGTCGTCGCCGACTTCACTCGCCTAGGCGAGGTCGCCGACCTCGCCGACACGCTCGCCGCGGCCTTGCCGAAGCTGGACGTGCTGGTCAACAACGCCGCCGTTGCCGGACCCGAACAACGCACGTACACCCCAGACGGCCACGAAATCGCCTTCCAGGTCAACTATCTCGCGCCCTACCTGTTGACAACCAAACTGGCATCGAAACTCGTCTGCTCGCGCGGGCGCGTCGTCAACCTCTCGTCGGTGATGCACCGCGGCGGGAACATCAGCTGGAACAACCTCTCTCGGGTGCATCAGTACTCGCCGCTGGCGGTGTACGCACAATCGAAGCTCGCACTCACGATGCACACCAAGTCAATTGCCGAAGCCAGCGGCGATTCGTTCGCCGCGTTCAGCGTGCATCCCGGCATGTTCGCAACCCGAATGCTCCCCGTCTATGGCGATTCTGGTCAGCCCGTCGAAGAGGCTGCGACGATACTGACCACCCTCAGTTCACCCACCCATCCGGTGATCGACGGTGCGTTCTACGACGGTGTTGAGCCAGCGCGGGCGGCCGCGATGGTTGCGAACCCGCGCGCCCGCATTCGCCTACAAAAACTAACCAGCCGGCTTCTTGAGCCAGTGCTGAACTGAATATCCGAAAGACACCCTCAGATGTCCAAACGAGCCGATCAGAAGCGCGGCCGCAGGAAGAAGAAGGCCAATCACGGGAATCGACCAGCGGTCGGGAAGCGGCGCCGGCGGTGACCCGTGCGGCGACCGCAGACGAAGGGGACGTTTCGGCTGCGTAAGCAGAATGGTGGTGGGGCGTCGGATGCCCGGGGCTGGCGCAGTTCGAGCTATAGCTCCGTAACGCGCCCGCGCTCGACCAGCCATGAGCGATCCAACCAAACGTTCTGCAACATCCGGCGGTCATGGGTCACCAGCAAGAGTGCTCCGTCGTAGGTCTTGAGCGCCTCTTCGAGCTGCTCGATGGCCGGGAGGTCCAGATGGTTGGTCGGCTCATCGAGAACCAATACGTTCGTGCCGCGGGCCTGCAGCAGCGCGAGGCCAGCGCGGGTGCGCTCACCGGGCGACAGCTCCTCGACCGTACGTTCCACATGGTCGGCCCGTAGCCCAAACTTCGCGAGCAGGGTGCGCACATCCGCGGTGGTCCACGACGGCACGTGTTGTTCGAAGCGATCGACGAGTCGGGCGGTACCGGTGAAATCAGCACGCGCCTGGTCGATTTCACCGATGGCGACATTGGTGCCCAGACTCGCCCGGCCCTGATCAGGCTGCTGCCGGCCGAGCAGCAGCCGCAACAGGGTCGACTTGCCTGCCCCGTTTGGTCCGGTGATACCGATGCGCTCGCCGGCGTCAACCTGCAGCGACACCGGCCCGAGAACGAAATCCCCGTGCCGCACAACGGCATTGTCCAGTGTCGCGACGACCGAACTCGACCGTGGCGCGGACCCGATGGTGAACTGGAGCGTCCATTCCTTGCGCGGCTCCTCGACTTCCTCGAGGCGGGCGATCCGGCTCTCCATCTGCCGGACCTTCTGCGCTTGCTTCTCGCTGGACTCGGTTTGTGCGCTACGCCGGTTCTTGTCGTTGTCGGGGGCCTTGCGCATCGCGTTGCGCACACCCTGGCTCGACCACTCCCGCTGTGTACGTGCGCGCGCCACCAGATCGGCCTTCTTCTCGGCGAACTCGTCGTACTGTTCGCGCCGGTGTCGACGCGCGACCTCACGCTCTTCCAGATAACTCTCGTAGCCGCCGCCGTAGACGGTGGTCCTGTTCTGCGCCAGATCGAGTTCGAGCACGCGGGTTACCGTGCGAGCCAGGAACTCTCGATCGTGGCTGACCAGCACCACACCACCGCGGAGGTTACCGACGATCTCTTCCAGCCGAGCCAGCCCGTCCAGGTCCAGATCGTTGGTCGGCTCGTCGAGCAGGACGATGTCGAAGCGGGACAGCATCAGTGCGGCCAGCCCCACGCGCGCTGCCTGGCCACCGGACAACGCCGTCATCAGAGTCGATTCCGGCCGCACCGCATCGGAATCGAGCCCCAGGTCGGCCAGCACTGCCGGCAGCCGTTCGTCGAGGTCCGCCGCGCCGGTCGCGAGCCAGTGATCCAGCGCCGCGGAGTAGCCATCGGCGTCCGCCGCCGGATCTGCCAGGGCCTCCGCCGCGGCGTCCATCGCCTGTGTCGCGGCGGCGCATCCGGTCCGGCGCGCGACGTACGCGGCTACGGTCTCTCCCGGCACCCGCTCGTGCTCCTGTGGCAACCACCCGACGAATGCGTCGGCCGGCGCGAGGCTGACTGTTCCTTCGAGCGGCGTGAGTTCTCCCGCCAGGATCCGCAGCAGCGTGCTCTTGCCGGCACCGTTGGACCCGACCACGCCGATCACATCGCCGGGCGCCACCGTCACATCGAGCCGTTCGAAGAGCGTGCGGTGGGCGAAGCCCCCGGCCAGATTGGTCGTGACAAGCGTTGCGGTCATGGCGTCAATCGTCGCATTGCCGCGACGCTCCGCTACGACTTGTGGAAACAGGACTCCGGCGGCGAGGTGGTCATGGCGATCGCGGCCTGGTCAGCATCGAGGGCGTCGACCGGCAGGGCGTGCTGCCCATCGCGATCGCGCAGACCGTCAAGAAAGATCGCCACGTACCGTCGCCACAGGTCGGCGTCGACGTGCCCGGCGAACTCGCTGACGGTGCCCGCCAAGAGACCCAGGATCGGCATGTCGCTGTCGGAGACACCAGGTCGCAGATAACCATCTTTTTGGGCGCGCTCAACAAGTTTCGCGAGCTTCGGGACCAGGCGGGTACGTGCCGCATCCACCCGATTGCCCCCACCACCCTTGCCGTACAGGATTTCTCGCAGGCCACGATCAGTGGCCGTCTGCTGGCACATCTGTTCCACGAACCAGGCAAATCCTCGCCAAGAATCGTCGAACTCCAATGCCGCATCGGCCACCGCGGCGATCTCGTCGATCGCATCCTCGAAGATGGCCTCGAACAGCTCTTCTTTCGTGGGGAACCTGCGATATACCGTGCCGACGCCGATCCCGCCGTGGTGCGCTACCTCATTGAGCGTCGCGCTCAGGCCTCGGGTCGCGAACAGATCGCGGGCCGCGTCGATCACTCGCTGACGATTGCGCACGGCATCCTTGCGCAACGGTCGATCCGAGGTCGGGCGGGTCATCACCCCCGCAGTGTAATCCGAGACACTATTCCGGTAAGTGGATTGACTTCATCCATTTACCTGAATAGTTTCATGCCGAACACTGCGATCGGCTGACGATTGCGGTGATCCGCAACCAGGAGGGCGCGCTGCATGACGCGACATCACCGGGCCGTACATGCGCTGGCGGCCGCCGGTATCGGAATCGCTGTGGCAGTGTCGAATTCGGCGACAGCGTATGCCGATCCCGATACAGACTTCGCCAACCAGCTGCACACCTACGGGATCTATGGCCCGAAGGACTACAACGCTTGGCTGGGCAAGATCGCCTGCCAGCGGTTGGACAACAACATCGACCACGACGCCTATCAGTCGGCCACGTTCGTCGCCACCAACTTGTCGCGACAGAACGCCACCCAGCAGAACTGGCAGTTCCTCAGTGCCGCAATAGATTTCTATTGCCCCGACAAGCGCTCGGTACTGGAAGAGGCCGCTCATCAGTCGCAAACGGGAGTCCGCGCATGACGCTTCGATCGCTCCGCACCGGACTGGCCGCCATGGCGTTTGGCCTTGCGGCGACCTCTCTGCCGCTGGCCGGGCCGGCTGCCGCTGACGCGACCGACGACTACCCGATCCCGCACCGGATCATCACCACCACCTGCGATGCCGAGCAGTACCTGCAGGCAGTACGCGACACCAGTCCGGTGTACTACCAGCGCTACATGATCGACCGGAACAACCGTCCCGCCGACATCCAGCAGATGGCCCAGGACCGCATCCACTGGTTCTTCTCGCTCGATCCCGTGGGCCGCCGCCAGTACTCCGAAGACACCGCCACCAACGTCTACTACGAGCAGGTGGCCACCCACTGGGGCAACTGGGCCAAAATCTTCTTCAACAACAAGGGCGTCGTCGCCAAGGCCACCGACGTCTGCATGAACTATCCGGCCGGCAACATGCAGGTCTGGGACTTCGCCTCCAATAGCTGAGTGGCGTGGGCCTGGGTTTTCCGGCCACGTGTTTTCCGGCGCAATTCACGCCAACTCGCCAGCGGCAGGAATGCGGCAGGCCGGCGTCGGGTTGTAACGAAGACGACACTTAAATGGATGGACTCTATCCACTTTTTCCGTTAGGTTACCTAGCTAGATGTACGGGGCCCGCCAATGGTGGTGCGTCTCCGCATGCCCGACGACCGCGCGGTCGGCAACTTCTGAAGAAGGCAGCGATGACAAGAGTGTTTCGGCGGGCATGGCTACCGCTATTGGTGGTTGTCGCGGTCGCCGCCGGTGTGGTGATCGTGTCGAACGTGCGCCAGGTATTCGGCGCGAATCCTGTTGTGATTACCGAGAAGAGCTCGGACAACGCCGAGGATTTCAACCCGAAATTCGTGAAATACGAGATCTTCGGCACGGGTAGCACCGCCGTCGTCAACTACATGGACCTCGAAGGCAAGCCCCAGCGCGCTGCAGGGGTTTCGTTGCCGTGGACGTTGACGCTGTCGACCACGCTGCCCTCGGTGCAGCCCAACATTCTGGCCCAGAGCGACGGCAACAGCATCAGCTGCCGGGTCAGTGTCGATGACGTGGTCAAAGAGGAGAGGACCGCCACCGGTATGAACGCCGAAACCTTCTGCTTTGTGAAGGCCGCATGAGCGCGCCGGCCGACGAGGCCCAGACCGACGCCATCCCGGTGGTAGAGAACAAGGGGCACAAGGGGATACCGCGGTTCCTCCGCCGGTTCGCGGTGCTGATCATCCTGGCCTGGATCGGGGTCATCGCCGCACTGAACACCGTCGTCCCACAGCTCGAGGAAGTCGGCAAGCTGCGCGCGGTGTCCATGAGCCCGAACGATGCGCCGTCGATGATCGCCACCAAACGCGTCGGCAAGGTGTTCGACGAATACAGCACCAGCAGTTCGGTGATGATCGTGCTCGAAGGCGACAATCCGCTGGGAGCCGACGCGCACGCCTTCTACGACAAGATGGTCGCTGACCTCCGCGCCGATACCACCCACGTCCAGCATGTCCAGGACTTCTGGGGTGACACCCTGACCGCAAAGGGCGCGCAGAGCCGCGACGGCAAGGCGGCCTACGTTCAGGTCTACATCGCCGGTGATCAGGGGGAGACGCTGGCCAACGACTCGGTCGCCGCAGTGCGCCACATCGCCACCGAAAGCCCCGCTCCGCCAGGGGTGAAGGCTTATGTGACCGGTCCCGCAGCGACGAGCACCGACCAGAACGTCGTCGGCGACAAGAGCATGGAGCTGATCGAACTCGTCACCTTCGGCGTCATCGCGGTCATGCTCTTGCTGGTCTACCGATCCGTCATCGCGACCTTGATCGTGTTGGTGATGGTCGTGCTCGAACTCTCCGGGGCGCGCGGTCTGGTGGCATTCCTGGGCTACCACAACGTTTTCGGGCTGACCACCTTCGCCACCAACCTGCTGGTGACGCTGGCGATCGCCGCGGCGACGGATTACGTCATCTTCCTGATCGGGCGTTATCAAGAGGCGCGACGAGCCGGAGAAGACCGAGAATCGGCCTACTACACCATGTTTCACGGCACCGCGCACGTGGTGCTGGCCTCCGGCCTGACCATTGCCGGCGCCACCCTGTGCCTGCACTTCACCCGGTTGCCGTACTTCCAAACCATGGGCTTCCCGCTGGCCATCGGCATGGTGATGGTGGTCGCGATGGCGCTGACCCTCGGGCCCTCGGTGATCGCGGTCGCAACCCGCTTCGGCCGGGTCCTCGAACCCCGGATGAACACGAGAACCGCCGGCTGGCATCGGGTCGGTACCGCGACGGTGCGCTGGCCCGGCGCCATTCTGGTCGGCGCCGTGGTGGCGGCACTTGTCGGCCTCATTGCACTGCCGGGCTATCACACCATCTACGACGACCGGATCTACCTGCCGAAGGACATCCCCGCCAACGTCGGCTATGACGCTGCATTCCGGCACTTTTCGCAGGCCAAGATGAACCCGGACCTGATGATGGTCGAGTCCGATCGCGATCTGCGGAACCCGGCGGACTTCCTGGTGATCGACAAGATCGCCAAGGCGCTGAAGAACGTGCACGGAATTGCCCAGGTGCAGACCATCACCCGACCTGACGGTGACCCGATCAAGCACTCGACGATCCCGTACACCGTCGGACAGAGCGGCTCCACGCAGCTCATGAACAACGACTACACGCAGACGAATCTGGACAATCTGCTCTCTCAGGCCGACGATCTGCAGACCAGCATCGACGCAATGACCGAGATGATGAGCGTCCAGAAAGATCTGGCAGCGGTATCGCAACGCATGGCCGACAAAATGAAGACGACCTCGAATGACATGGCTGACACTCGGGATCACCTGTCGGACTTCGATGATTTCTTCCGGCCCATGCGTAACTATTTCTATTGGGAGCCGCACTGCTTCGACATCCCGGTGTGCTGGTCCATGCGGTCGGTCTTCGAGAGCATCGACGGCATCAGCACGATGTCCGACGACTTTCAGGATCTGGTTCCCGACATGCAGCGCATGGCCGACCTGATGCCCAAGATGGTCGCGACGATGCCCAGGCAGATCGCGTCGATGAAACACCAGAAGCAGGTGCTGCTGAACCAGTACCAGATGCAGAAGGCGCAGCAGGATCAGACCATCGCGATGCAGAAGACCGGCACCGCGATGAGCGAGGCGTTCGACGCGGCCAAGAACGACGATTCGTTCTACCTGCCGCCGGAAGCCTTCGAGACTGCAGATTTCCAGCGGGGTCTCAAGCTGTTCATGTCGCCCGACGGACATGCGGTGCGGTTCACCATCATTCACCAAGGTAACCCGCTGACACAGGAGGGCACCTCGCGTATCGAACCGCTCAAGGTCGCCGCGGCCGACGCGATCAAGGGCACGCCGCTGGAAGGCTCCTCGATCTATCTCGGTGGCAGCGCTGCCATGTACAACGACATGCAGATCGGCGCCGACTACGACCTGATGATCGTCGCGGCCGCGGCGCTGATCCTGATCTTCATCATCATGTTGGTCCTCACCCGTGCGGTCGTCGCATCGGCAGTGATCGTCGGCACCGTGGTCCTCAGTCTGGCATCGGCCTTCGGTCTCTCGGTGCTGCTCTGGCAGCACATCGTGGGTATTCCGTTGCACTGGATGGTGTTACCGATGTCGGTCATCGTGCTGCTGGCCGTGGGCGCGGACTACAACCTGCTGTTGGTCTCCCGGATCAAGGAGGAGATCCACGCCGGCCTGAACACGGGCATCATCCGCGCCATGGTGGGCACCGGCTCGGTGGTCACCTCGGCGGGCCTGGTGTTCGCCTTCACCATGATGTCCATGTCGGTGAGCAAGCTGATCATCATCGGCCAGGTCGGTACGACCATTGGTCTGGGTCTGTTGTTCGACACCCTGGTGGTGCGGTCCCTGATGACGCCGTCGATCGCCAGCCTGCTCGGACGCTGGTTCTGGTGGCCACAGCGCGTGCGTCAGCGCCCGATTCCGCAGCCCTGGCCGAAGCCGGTCCAACGCGAATCCGAGCTGACGTCAGTCTGAGGCCGGTGCTTCATCGCTGACACCGTCAACCGCCGCCGCCGGCCGTAGCCACACAGCTACGGTCGGCGGCGGTGTCGGCTCATCGGATAACGCGGCGGCCCGGGCGCACCACAGACCCGTCGGGCATATCTTGCGCGGACAGAGCGTTATCAATGTTTGTCTCAATTGTCACATGGGTACCGTTGATAACAGCACCCCAGTACGGGTGCCACTGTCGACAGAGAGTCCATACGAAGAAAGAGCCGAATGGGTTATCGCTATGAACACTGTCTTGCACTTCAGCGCCGGCGGCGCTGTTTACGAAACCCGCGCCTACACGCCGGCGGACATCACTCAACTAATTCAGAACCAACGGCTTCAATGCCTGACCAGCACTGATCGCCAATTCGATTTCTGGTTCGCCCCCACATCACGCCGGTGCCAGCGGCGGGTAAACCGGACCGCTACCGAATTGCTGCTGGCAACAACGACCTTCACCGCGCGAACCGTGCCGATGCTGCGTGGCTCTATCGTTCTGGCCAGTCACGACGCCGACGGCGACCTGGACGGACTGAGCTGGCTGCAGTTGGACTTGCTGACGCGGCTGAATCGCACGGTCACTGATCGCGACCGACGGATTCTCAACCGGCGCATCGCCCGGGACGAGCGCCGACTACGGCGGGAGGCGGCCGCCGGCACGCGCCAAGCTTCTCCGTCGAAGACGACAGCCGCCGCGAGGCTGAAACGGACTCACGCGGAGCCGGTTTCGCGGCCTCGACACGGTGATGAGCGCACGGTGCGCCCGCTGCCGGCGCCGGTGCAATCAGTGTCCGTGAGCTAACCGTGCAAGCCCCGGAATACGCCCGCGGCTTGCCGTGTTGGCTGAAACCATGAGGCCCTTCACGGTAGAGCAGCGGCAGAATTTCCTCGCGGACAAGCACGTTGGCGTGTTATCCGTCTCGGCAGATCAGGGCCGGCCACCGGCGAGCGTGCCGATTTGGTACGACTACACCGCCGACGGACTCATCCGGATCAATACGGGGGCGGCCTCACGCAAGGCTCGGTTGATCGAGCAAGCCGGCGCGGTGTCCCTGGTGGTCCAGCGCGAAGAACCGCCGTATCAGTACGTGATCGTCGAGGGCACGGTCGTGGACACGACAAGCCCGACGCCGCTGGAGGTTCGCGAAGCCATCGCTATTCGCTACCTCGGCGAAGAGGGCGGGCGGGCGTTCGTCGAAGGCATGCGCGACATGGCGACCGTACTGTTCACCGTGCGTCCGGACCGCTGGATCACGGCCGACTACTCCGACGGCGAATAGTAGGCGCGTAGCCACTGACAACGCGGGCGCGCGACCAGGATCCGACCAGCGGCACGACCGCAATCCGACCCCGGCACGCATGAACTACTGCTGGCCCGAGGCGTGGTGCGTCAGCTGTGCCGCGATGGCCTCGATGGCTTGCGTGAGGTCGAGGTACGGGACGTCGGGGTCACGCTCGTGATAGATCGCGGTGACGATGATCGGAAGTGTCGCAGCAGCTTCCGGATAATTTGGGATATCCATTCGGGCGACCGCCTCCGCCACTGGCACCCCTTGGTCGTAGAGACGCGTCGCGTCGGTGTGCAGGTTGGACCAGAATCGGATTCCGCGGTCGATGGCCGCGTTGATCTCGGGGCCGATGAGGACGGGGCCGTGGCCGGCGACGACTTTCTGAGCTCCGAAGGCACGAATGCGCTCGAGCGCTTTGATCCAGTTCGGGATCGAACCCGACCACGTGACCGCAACGGGGTTGTGGGTCAACAGATCTCCGGCATACAGCACACTCAACTCGGGGAGGTAGGCGATGGCGTCGCCCACGGTATGTGCCGGACCAAGTTCGTGGAGCTCGACGTCGATTTTGCCGACTCGTAGCGCCTTTTCGCCGTTGAAGGTGGTGTCGGCGGCTCGAACCCGCACTTCGGAGAAATCGAAGGGCCGCCCAAGCGGTTCGAGGGCCTGCAGGGTGCCGCCCGGTTTGGTTTCCGCGTTCAGCAGCTTCGCGGTGAGGTCGGCATGTTCTTGGGTCATCAACGCACTGGCGGCTTCGGTGGTGATGATCTCGGTATCAGCGGAGAACACCTGGTTGCCAAAGAAGTGATCACCATCGGTATGGGTGTTGAACACGTACCGGACTGGTGCGGTCGCCGTCAGTTCGTCCATCTGCGCGCACATGGCCCGCGCATGTCGGACGTCATAGAGCGTGTCGATGACCAGAGCCTCGCCGCCACTGACCACCAGACCGGCATTGGCGAGTCCGAGGGCTTCAGTGCCGGAAAGAAATACGTGCGCTCCCCCGCCGAGGTCGAATACGCCTTCCTCAAAAGGAATTTCGTCAGTCATCGCCTGTCCTTCACTTCTTCTCGTGCAGCTTGGTGGTGGCTTCGGCCAGAATGCTCGGGCCATCAGCGGCTTGCGTTTCGGGGACGACGCCGAGCGTCTTGATCAACAGCGCGGTCATCACGTAGTGGCCGACCAGCAGGGCGATTTCGGCAATTTCGTTGTCGGGGTACAACTCCTGCATGGCTGCCGTGCCCGCCGCTCCGTCCTTGATCCGCGCCAGCAGGTCATCGACGAACGCGATGAGCACATCGACGCGCCGGTCACCGAACGACGTGGCTCCGGCCAGCACGTCGTCGATCATTGAGTCCGATATCCCGGCGGCGCGTGCTTCGGGCAGGTGGTGATGGATTTCGTACGGAGCGTTTGTCACCGCACCGACTCGCAGGATCACCAACTCCCGCGTTTGGGCCGACAGCGCTCCCGTCCGAAACGAAAGTCCAAGTGCCAGATATGGCTTCGCACTAGCCCTGGTCATGACCAAACCCCGCGAGAGGTTGGCCGGAAACAGGTCATAGACCTCGCGTTGCGCGGGATCGAGGTCCTCCACGTTTGGCAATTGAACAGCCACTGATCCCAACCTTCGCTTCACGGGAGTCTCTGCCGGCTCCGCCCGTAAGATACGGTGCGTTTCCTATTGTCAGGCTAGCGCGGCCGGTTAAGATACGCAACGTGCCTAGTCGAGAAGTGGCCGTGCCATCCGAGCCTGTTTCACGGCGCCGGGACGACGCACTTCTGTCCGCAATCCGCGACGCCACCTGGGCTGAGCTGACGGATAACGGATACTCCGGTGTCACGTTCGAAGGCGTCGCCCGCCGGGCAAAGACTGGAAAGCCAGTCCTATACCGCCGCTACCGTTCTCGCGCGCAGATGGTCACCGACGCGCTACCAACGCTTCGCACCCCACTCTTCGAAGTGTCGTCGTCTCAGAACCTTCGCGACGACATCCTCACCATGGCCAAATCCCTGGTCAATCAGTGGCAACAGATCGGCCTCGATACCTACCGCAGCATCATCGCCGACGCCGACGACGCCACCCTGGAGACTTTCCGGACCAAGGTGGCCGCACACACGGACCACACGATTCGCCGCGCGTTGGACGCCGCGCGTGATCGAGGCGAGATCGGGCCGGCCGAGATACCCGACCTGGTGGCCGTGAGCATTCTGGCACTCCTGCGCAACGAATTACTGCTTGCGCGCAACACAATTGAATCGAGCACCCTCGCCGAGCTGGTCGACCTTGTCTACCTGCCGGCAGTCGAGGCCGCCTCCCGCAAACCCTCGTAGGGCCGGCCGTGCCGGACGCGGTGTGATCTGTCCCGACCAGGCGTCTGGCTATCGTGGGGGCCGTGGCTACTTGGCAAGGCGACCAACTCGATCTTGATGCTTACCTCGCGCGCATCGGTTTCCACGGCGAGCGAGTCCCGACAGTCCAGACCTTGGCCGCCCTGCACCGGGCCCACACCACCTCGATTCCGTTCGAGAATCTCGACATCATGCTCGGCCGGGCCATCGTTCTCGATCTGGATACCCTGCAGAACAAGCTGATTCGGCACATGCGTGGTGGCTACTGCTTCGAACATGTGACGGTGTTCGCGGCGGCACTGGAGCGACTGGGTTTCCGGTTCACCGCGCTCGCCGGACGCGTCACCCTGGGCGCAGAGACCGTGCGGCCACGGACGCACGCGTTGATCGTGGTCGAATTCGACGACAATCGACGCTGGCTGTGCGATGTCGGATTCGGCCGCGGACCACTCGAACCCATCGAACTCATCGCCGGTAACGAGGTCGACCAAGACGGGTGGCAGTTGCGGCTGTCCCGTGCACCGCTCGGCGCCGACACCGAGGTACTGCACCCGGACCAGTGGACGTTGTGGCAACGGTCGAGTGTGGATGGCGAGGTGGCATGGCTCGACCGGCACGTCTTCACACTCGATCCGCAGTATCCGATCGACTACACCGTCGCCAACCACTATGTGTCGACCTCGCCAAGGTCGCCGTTCACCGCACGGCCCTTCGTCCAGCGATTTACCGCAGATGCCCAGCATGTTCTCGATGGAACCGCCTGGACTACAACGAAGCCCGACGGATCGTGCTTCACACGTGATGTCGAGATCGGCGATGTGCCTGAATTACTGTCCGCCTCCTTCGGCACCGAGCTGTCCGACGACGACAGTGCGGCCCTGATCGAATGGATGCACACCCGCCGCCAGGGATAGGTACCTCCGGCTCCTTCGGGCTGCGGCGCCGTCAGTGCCGTTCGAGGCACGCCACCAAGTCGCCGACCGTGGAGGTTGACCTATCCGCTCGGGTCGTGGCAACGAACCCTCTCTTGAGGTCATTCGTGGTCGAGGGAGGTGCCGAGTGTGTTAGACAGCGCGAAGACGGAATCGTTGTTGGCTACTCCTATGCCGCAGCATTCCCTACCGGTAGGGCGAAGATGCGACTTCTGACTTGGCCTGCGGCAGTGATGATCATGGGTGCCGCCCTCGGTGTTTTCGCGCCGGGGGCTGCGTGCGCCGACTCGGGGCCGTCGGGCACGACTGGGGCACACGAGTCCGAGCACGCCGCGATCGGTACGCAAGCTCAACCCAGTCGGTATGCGCCCACCAGCGTGAACGACAAACACGAACGCCGCGCGCACAACTCGGCCGTCCTATCCGCCACGAAGTCAGAATCGAAGCCCGCGGACCCGACGGACCGGGATGAGCGATCAACAGCTCCCGTCGCTGTTGACGCGATGTCGACACCCGCCGAGGTATCCCGGTCCGGCAGGAAGACCGTCCCGCGCCCGCCCAGCACCGTGCCGCCACCTCCTCTCGAGGAAACGCCTCGCACCACGACGCTTGCTGAACGGCACTCCCCCGAGCCCCCCACCAAAGACGCGCCGGCCTCCATGTCCGCGAAGATCGCCAGTGCTGTCGTGCCGGTAGCGCAGCCGGAGTCGAAACTCGCGGCGGTCTCAGCGATCTCCAGCCCCACGACGACCGCGAAGGCCGACCCCGCGGCGGCGATCACCCCCGCCCCTGCACCGACGTTGCTCGGTGTCGTCACCGGACTCATTTTCGGTGTGCTCACCGATCTGGAACGACTTCTGACCGGGCCCCCTACCGTTCCGGCCGGAAGCACAGTGACGGTACGCAGCTCCACACTGCAGGTTGCGACAGGAGTAGTCGTACCGGCCGACTGGTACTACCCGGCTGGTAAGCCGCCCGAGCGGATGATCTTGCTGCAGCACGGCTTCTTCGCGATCGGTGCCATGTACAGCGAAACCGCCGCGACGCTGGCCACAGCCACAGACAGCGTCGTGGTGGTTCCGACGCTGACCTCCAATCCGTTCGCCGACGGTGGGCTGTGGGTCAACGGCGTGGGTATGCAGCAAGCGATCGCCCGGTTGTTCGTCGGCGACCGAGCCGCCCTGACTGCCAGCGCACTAGCCGCCGACTACGCCCAGCAGTACGGCCTGTCCGCTGGTGACGCGGTGCTGCCGACACAGTTTGCACTGGCCGGCCATTCCGCCGGCGGCGCATTGGTATCTGGCGCCGCGGGCTATCTGGTGGACTACGGCGCCGCAAACGACCTCGCAGGCGTGCTGTTGTTGGACGCGGTCACTACCGGCGACCAGCTGTCGGGCGCACTGGCCAAGCTCGACGCGTATCAGCAGCAGACCGGCCGTTTCATCCCGGTCCAGGAAATCGGGTCACCGCCCAATCTGTGGAACTTCATCAGCAATGTCAACGCGACGCTGTCCCAGGTTCGGCCTGACCATTTCGCCGGTCTCGTACTGTCCGGTGGCGTCCATACCGATTCGATGGGTGGTGGCAGTGCGATCAGTGAGTTCCTCGTGCACCTGGTCGCTGGTGCCCCGATCAAGCAGAACTCACTGGCCCTGACGCAATTGTCCGGGCAATGGCTCAATGATTGGTTCTCTGGGAATACCGTCGCCGACGACAATCTGGTACCCGGAACCACCCTCACCATTGCCACCGCAAACGGGACGGCCGTCGGCACCGTGATCGGAACCCCTGCGTCAGAACCTGCGTCGGCAGCGCCGAACGGAATCGTCCTGACGGCGTCATGACGGACTCCGCCCGATGCCTCGTGTTCCTGGCGGGCGCCGCCACCCAGGATTCGCCCGGCCCGTGCAGCAAGCACCACACAAGTCGCCGTCTGTTATCGCAACAACGGCTAATGTGCACTCGCACAGGTGACCAGCCATCCTCGTCGGCGAATCACCTTTGCTCGACGAAAGGCGGTGAGGACGACGCTCAGCGAATTCTGGAGTTGGCTGGTCAATCGAGACTGGACGTTGAGCCAGATCAACACCCCGATGGAGTGGTTCGCTTTCCTGAGCATTCCGTTGTTCACCGCAGTGATCGGCTGGCTCATCAACTGGACCGGCCTGATCATGCTGTTCTACCCGGTCAACTTTCACGGATTCAGAATCCCGGGGATGGCGGAGCTGGCACGGCTGGCGCCGCACAAACTGCAGGAGATCCCCGGTGTACTGCAGGGCGGAGTCGGCTGGCAGGGCATCGTCCCGGCGCGCGCGGCCAAGATGGGCTCGATCGCGTCCGACAAGGCCATTGCCAAGCTCGGCACACCCGCTGAGTTTTATCAACAGCTCGAACCCGAAAAGATCGCCGAGCACATCGTCAGGCTTTTCCGGGCCGAGATTCCACAACTCGTCGATGAAGTGATGACCACCAACGACCCGAAGTTCTGGCGCAACCTCCCCACCGTCGGCAAACGCGCGATAGTCTCCCGCGTCCAGTCGCAATTGCCGGAGGTCGTGCAGTCGATCACCACCGAGATCGGCATCCACATCGACCAGCTACTCGACCCCAAGATCATGGTGATCGAGCACTTCCGCAAGAACCCCGAGCTTGTCATCCGCGTGTTCAAGGACATCGGCCAGCGCGAGCTCAACCTGATGGTCAACTTCGGCTTCATCTTCGGCTTCCTGCTGGGCATTCCGGTCGCGTTCATCGACCACTGGTTTCACACGTGGTGGATGCTGCCGGCGCTCGGCGTGATCGTCGGCTGGATAACCAACGCGCTCGGCATGTGGCTCATCTTCGAACCGACCGAGCCGACCCGCTACTTCGGCATCAAGTTCCAGGGCTTGTTCCTGCGGCGGCAAGAGCAGGCCGCCGAGGTGTACGCCGGGATCATCGCCGACGACGTCATCACGTTGGAACGCATCGGCGACTACCTGATCGACGGCCCGAGCGGCGACCGCACCCGCCAGATGATGGCCACCGCTCTAGGCCCGGCCATCGACCGGGCCGCCGGGCCGATCAGGGGTGCCGCGCGGGTCGCACTCGGAGCCCAGGCTTACGACTCCATAAAGGCCGGCTTTGCCGCCGAGGCTGTCGACCGGACGCTGACACCCTTCCGAGACGAAGAGTTCTCGCGGGCACAGTCAGGAAAAATCCGCGCACTGATTGCCCAACGCACCAAAGAACTGCCCCCATCGGACTTCGTCGAGATGCTGCGCTCTGCCATCAAGGAAGATGAGTGGATGCTCTACGCACACGGCGCCATCATGGGCGCGGCCGGTGGCTTCCTTCACTACGGGATCTTCTTGGGACTTGGTGTCGCATGAGTACTGACAATCGTCGGAGTTCCGGACGGCGCCACGCCCAGTGGGGACCGTTCAGCGCCACGTTCTCTCCGCCGCCGGAGCAGTCCTCGTCGCTTTTACCCGCGGGCACCGACATCGGCGAAGCACTGCCCGGCCTCGTCCGCCTGGCCGCGACGGCCTGGGTGCGTACCGCGGAATGGACCCTGGTTGCCGGACTCAAAACAGGTCGTCGCGCACTTGAGATAGCCGCTGACCCGGCATCGGCAGCCGACTCCGCACGCGAGCTGATATCCGGCGTCGCCCAAGCAGGCGCCGTTTTCGGCGATCTGGCCAAGGCGGTCTCCAATGGAGTCTCGTTGTCGCAGGCCGTCGTCGAGGTCAGTGCCTCGCTCACCGAGACCGTGACGACGCACGAAGTTTCGTATCGGCAAGAGGCGGAAGAAGAGCGCCAACAGCAGATGGAGCAATCGCTGCGCGCTCAGGGCCAGGCACTGCTCTCACGCTCACGCGACGTGTGGAACACCGAGCGCAGCCACCCCGCGTATTCGCGCATCCTGGAAGAGATGGCACCCGACGAGGCCCGCATCCTGCTGTTGCTGCTGCGCGGCGGACCGCAACCGGCGGTCGACATCCGTACGGGTGGCCCCATCGGCATGGTGTCCTCGAGATTGGTGGCTCCTGGCCTCAATATGATCGGCCCGCGCGCGGGGCTGCGGTATCTGGACCAGGTCCCCGCCTACCTCAACAATCTGTTCCGGCTGGGACTGATCTGGTTTTCGCAGGAACAACTGCGTGACCCGCTCGAATACCAGGTGGTCGAGGCGCAGCCGGATGTGCTGGCCGCGATGCACTCGGTGCGCGCGCACAAGGTCGTCCGCCGCTCGATCCACCTCACGCCGTTCGGCATCGACTTCTGCCGTGCCTGCCTGGTGGCAGCGGACGAAGACGTCGCGGTCCTGCCCGAACATCAGGCGCCGAACGTCATCGACTGAGCGCCGTCAGCAGTGTGCTTTGCCGTGGTTGAGCTTTCAGCCCGGCAACAGCCGGAGTTGGCGGGCCCTCTCCAGAATGATCTTGGCGCGGTTCAATCGAGGTAAGTCGCTGCCGTCCTTGGGCTTTCCGCCTCGGCTGTTGAATTGATCGACGAACTCCTGCGCCCAGCTGATGTCAGAATCAGACGGGCTCAGCCCAATGTTGATGGTGTCGGCGTCGGACGAGCGCAGCGCGAGCTTGCCCGTCATACCCATGCGTCTGGTCAATGCCACCCCGTCGGCAAGCTCGTCCGGATCGCGCGTCGGCCCGTCGATCGGACCTGGGATGTGCGCCGCCCGCGAGGCCACAACCAGTTGCGAACGGCTATAGGCGAGCGCCAACGGGTCCTGCTCCACCCCGATGTCCAGCGTGTAGTCGTTGACGCCGAATGCAATACGAAAGCACGGTCGGGCCGCAGCGATGTCATGGACGCGGGACAGCCCACGCGCGGTTTCGATCAGCGCGATGACCGGCAACTCGCCGCCGAGCCGGTTCGCGGTGTCCCACATGTGGTTTCCGCCTTCGGTCTTGGCCAGCACGACGCCCTTCATGCCGCGGCAATCGGCCAGGGCGCGGCAGTCCGACGACCAGAAATCACTCGACGCGTCGTTGATCCGGACCCAGGCCTGCGCACCCGAGTTCAGGAATTCGATGACTCGGTCCCGTGCCGCCTCTTTCTCATTGGGCGCGACGGCGTCCTCGAGATCGAGTATCACCTCGTCGGATCTGGTGGTCGTCACTACTGCCCCGAGATCCGGCTCGCGCGACGGATTGACGAGGAGCCAAGAGCGCGAGACCTTCGAGTTCACGGCCATTGCGTCAGGTTAGACGCCGGTCGAGGTGCAGCCAACATGGAAGCCGCCCATCGGGTCCGAATCGACTGGTGCCTGCAGGCTGCCGCTTCGCTCGCTGAACTGCAGGGACGCACACCGATCTCAGAACGCGGGCTCGGCCGAATTCATGCTGACCAGCGCACCTAACCGACGATCGGTCCAGCGTCTCAGGCCAAAACCGATTACTGCCCAGTCCCATGACTGGGCAGGATGAACTGGAAGTTGTCCAGAATGGCCTGCTTGTCGGCGATGTACGCCGGGTTATCCGGTTCGCTGGTCTGCACGGTCAGTGTTGCGGCCCATACTTTGTGCCCGTCTGCCGCGGCAGTGACCAGCGCCGTCACCGCGTGGCCTCGAAGCGTGTAGGTGATCGTTGCACTCGGGTGCCCACACACGGTTCCCGGTGTCCGACTCGCAACAGCGATGCCGTTCTGCGCAGCGCCGGCGATCTCGGCATCGATGCCTTGCTGGGCATTGGCGACCTTGCCGGTCAGATCTTCCAGGGTCACTACCGCGTTCGGCGTGAAGTCGTTGGCCCGCAGCGCCTCGTTGGCAACGAGCCCACGGATGACCGGTGAATCCATCGAAGCCGAATTGGCCCACCCCGACGGAGTGGGAAGTGCCAACGTCGGCTCGCCGGGTGCCTTCGGATCCAAGGTGGTCAGCGGGACATTTCCAGTCGTGCATCCGACCGCGCTGGCCCCAGCCGACGACGACACTGCAGTTGTCGAGGCCGCCGAGCTTGACGCCCCGGTCGCCGGCTGTTGCGACGAGCATCCCGCGGCCACAACAACCACGCCACACAACACCCCGAAAATTCGCTCATGACTACTCACCGGCCACCTCTTTCCATCGCGCTATCCCAATCTTCAGTACTTGTCATGCTTATTACGACTCTTGCGCAGTCGCCTCAACGGTCAGGTGATTTTTGCCAACGATTCACTGCCTAACGGTGTATAGCGAAGAACAAACAGGAATCGGGCAAACAAGAACACAAAAATGTAGCCGAAGGCAACGGCGAAGTTGGGGGACACGAATAGGAACAGTGCTGCAGCACCAACAGGAGCCAACCACGAGCGCGCGGTCGGCATCTGTTTATATGCGTCGTTATTCGAGTTGAATACCGGCGAGACCATGACTACATAATTCAGGACCAATACCAGGTAAAACAAGGCCTTGAGTACTCCCGCGGCCGTCATGACGGGCCAGCGGTGAATAAGCTGGTGTACCGGCGCTTTACCAGCTGAGCGATATTTAGAAGAATGATAAATGCACCGCATAGTGTGCCGATTCTCAATGGTTGCGACTGCATTAATTCGTACATTCCAACAGCGCTCAGCAAAAGGAAAGCAACACCGCCAGCAGCCAGGGCAACCAAGTGCGCCAGCGATATATTAGCACTTACCTGCAGAAGAGTAAGCGTGACGAGCAGCCCGATACATCCGACTACCACCGACGTTATCGTTAACATAGGCCAATTCCCGTTCCCATCAACCGATTAAATTCCGCGGACACCATGCGGGCAGGTGAAGCACCTTCAACGGTTCGCCTCGTCGCCGCTGTCCTTCATCCGTTTTTCATATCGATTCACCCTCTTTGGCGCATATCCCACCCGGCGCGCTATCCAACTGCATAGTCTATTTTGAACATCAGTAGTGAAGAAAATGGCGATCGCCCTGAATCCAAGTACGATAACGACACTTCCTGCCGCTATTGCAGGGTTCGGCGCCACCAGGAAGAACAGCAGGGATACACAAAGTGGCAGTATCCATGACGTCTTCGAAGGCACGGTTTTATGAAAGTCGCCCTTGAAGGTAAAAGCTATCGCGACAATGAAGTTGACGATTGCAACAAGCGCGAACGCACCCGTCATACCGTGGCCACTGTGCTCCATGACATCCCTCTACCTAGGTGTTGAATCAATCCTCTCACCAACTAAAGAAGTCTCCGACAGCGCTCGCTGCCGACGACAGTGCCGACCCGACCGACCGGGCCCCCTTGCCGAGCGCTTCTCCCGCTACAGAACCAAAACCACTGCCGAGGAACCCGCCGACGACGCCGCCCACCACGCCGCCAATAACGGTGCCCGGCCCGGGAAGAAAGGACCCGATCGCAGCTCCGGCCAGCGCACCGGCTTCGGCCCCACCCCAAGCGCCAAGCAGGGACCCCGCAGTCTTACCGACCGTTTCAGGTATCGGGGCACCATTGGCCAACTCGTAAACGGCCTGTCCTGCCTCCAGGACGCGGCCGATATTCGTAAATCTCTTTCCTGCTTTTTCGAGCGTTTCCGCAGTTTCCCGGGTCAGCGCCCCCACACTCTTTGCGTTATCACCCCAGTGAGCACCGGTGGGGCTGTATTCAGCACGGGCAGTCAAACCGTCACCAAGTTGGCCCATATGGAAATCGGCGGGTAACGGATCAAGGCTTTCCCCGCCCTTCTCCGCCAGCTTTTCTGCGCCTTGTTCCCGGGCCTTAGTCGACTGCTGCGTCGCTTGTTGCGCAGCTTGTGTGCTGCGTTGGGTGGTCTGCTGCGTCGCTTGCTGAGTTGCCTGTTGACCTGCTTGTTGACCCGCTTGCTGTGATCCTCGTCGGGTGGCCGCGGCAGCTAGGTCAGTGGGGTCTATGGGGTTGTTGGGCTCCTTTTTCGGAGTGGTGGGTTTCTGATTGGGCGGCTGCTGCTGGAGGGTTTGCCCCTGCTGTGCGGGTTGGTTCTGCTGAGCGGATTGCGGCTGCCCTTGGGGTTGCTGAGCCGGTTGTTGGGCGGGTTGTTGCGGCCCCTGTTGGACCGGGGCTTCCTGCGCCGGCTGTTGTGGTGCTTGCGCGGGCTGCTGGGCCGGGGCTTGCTGGGACCCAGCGGGTGCCTGCTGAGGTGCGGGCGCCTGCGCCGACGGTGGGGCGTCGTAGTTCGGCGGCTGGACACCGTTGGCCGGCGGGCCGGGTTGACCTTGAGCGGGGTATTGGGGATAGCCGCCCTGCGCCGGGCTTTGACCGGTGGCCGGGTTGTACAGCGAGATGCCGTTGCTCTGGTCCAGGCCCGGGTAGGAGTTGGCTCCGCCTTGGTATTGCCCTGGAGGGTCGGGCATTTGGGGCGGCTGAAACTGTGATCCATTGGGCCCGAACGAGTTTGTCCCGCCGTTGCCGCCGCCGCAGTCCGGTGGGCAATCCGCGCGGGCACGGGGCACCGCGCCGGGCCCGGTGTAAGCATCGGGGACGGCCAAACCGAACGCGGTGGCCGAGAACCATAGCAGTGCAACGACTCCGGCTCCGGCGGAGATCTGGCCCATCGGGGTGGCTCCGCCACCAGGGGTGTGCGGCCGGTGCGCCCACGTCCACCACCCGGACAGGGCACCCCACCACCAGGTGTTCGCCAACAACCCGGCGGTCAGGATGCCCACGATCGCGGTGAGCGCGGCCCATAGGTCATCGCCGGCCAGCCACCCCGTCACGTGGGGCACGATGTACCCGGACAAGGCAATCACGGCGGCGACGCCGGCCAGCAGCATCAAACCCAGGCCCGGGCGTGAGGACCACCAGGACGCCCACCGATCACGAACAGAACCGCCGGTGGTATCGGCGCCACGCGGGCGGGCACCCGAACTCGACCACACCAGCCCGACAAGGCTTTTGGCGCCGCCGAACAAGAGTGCTCCGGCGACGGCGATCAGCGCGATCTGGACCAGCGCCGAAATCAACGTCCAGCTCTCGGCGGCGCCGGTGGTGTGGGCCCACCAGGCGGCGGCATTTCCGCGCAGTACCCACCACACCCCGACGGCGCCAAGGACTATCGCGGCGAGCGCGCGCACGAGGGCCGGCACCCCGGACGCCGCCATGGCTGCGGCCGCGATGATGGGGGCCAGCGCCCTCTGCAGCAGGGTGATGCCTTTACCCAGAGCGGTGAACGCCGCCAGCAGCAGCACCACAGAACCCACAGACACGCCGCCCGAGGAGAGCACGTGCAGCCCCCAGACCCCGGCGACAAGAAGAGCTGCCCCCGTGGTCCCGGCAGCGAAGCCCGTCAGCGCCGGCGGAGCAGCAGCGTTCGCCGCCGCAGGCTCGGTGACTGGCTCGACGATATCGTGGCCGCCACCCGTGGTTGTCGCGCTCATGCTCTGGCCTTTCGTCCCGGCAGGAGACCTGCGAAAGCTACAGTGCTGGAGCCTGTTTTGGTCATTCGGGTCCGCCTGCCATGTTGGCTTTGGCCCAGGCGACTTCGTCAGACGCGGTCCGTATGCAAGCGTTGTAGTCCTCACCGGTGGTTCCGAAGACGGCGACGCATTGGGCGGACATATTGGCCAACAGACGGTCGTTGCACGAGTCGACGCTGGTGTGTGCAGGAGTGCCTGCCAGACAAAGCTGTTGGGTTTGGCACGACGCGACGAAGTCGGCGGCCCGGCCGTCGCCGGCGGCGTATTGGTTGGGTCCGCCCTGGCAGTTCCCGGAGTGCCGCTGCGCATACAGTGCCGGGTCAACACCGTCGGGGCGATGGGCCCCGGTGGGGTCAATGACGTAGTTGGCCGGTTTGGTGATCACGTCAATCGGCGCCCGAGTCCCCGGTGGCAGACCGGCCCAGTCCGGCGATAGTGCGCCGGTGGTGGGAATGTCCGAGGCCCGATACGACAGCGCGATGGTCACCGGGAAGGCGAAGACGTTGGCCGGGCCGAGGTCGATGGTCAGGTTGGATTGCCCGGGCGGGAACCCCGGTCCCAGCGTCGGCGTGACCGATAACTCCGCGTGGTTGGCGTCGAAGGCCGTGGGGATGCTGAACGTACCGATCACCCGAGCCGGATTCCCTGGTGCCGCATCCGTTTCCACCAAGACGGTGTTGATACCTTGGCGTAGATGGGTCGCGCCGGGGAGTTTCACCCCGATCGGGTAGGTGCTGCCCGAGAACACGGTCTTGCGCGTGATGGTGATGTCTGTGCCGCCGCCGGCGAACGGGATGACTTGGTAGTCAACGTCATTGGACCCGTAGATCGCACCACCATCGGCGGTCCAAGCGGCTGGACCCAGGCCGAGCTCGCCGGGTAGGTGGATCGCCAGCTGCCGATTCGGGTGCGCGGTCGGGACGAAGATGCCGTCTTTGGCCCACATCGGCACGGTCACTGCACTGCGCTCCCCCTGGGCGGCCAGCGGCCGTTCCATGCCAGCGGTTTCCCCCTGTGGGGTAGTGGAGGAAACCCGGGCGCCACCAATCGGATTCACCCGTCCCGGATCGGCTGGCATAGGCCGCGGCACCGGCACCGGTATCGGGGGTGTCGGCGCCGGTGCCGCGGGGTCTGCGGCGGCGGTGTCGACATTGACGACTCCACCGCTGCTCATCATCAGGAACACCGCGGCGACGACCGCCATCCGTCGGCGAGTTGGACGGAACGACTGTCCCGAACGTTGGTGTCCTGAACGCAATGCGTGTGCCACGATCACAAGTCCTTCGGCTCGCCATAGAGGGTCTGAGTGTCATTGCCGTTGTCGGTGCGCACCCGGATCGTGGTGTACGACTGAATCTTCACCTGCCCGCCGCAGCCGTCGGCTTCGATGTTCTGCTCGCGCAGATTCGATACCGCGTGCATGGTGCGCAGACTGATGCGATCCATCGGAACCTGCGCCAGCCCACCGGGTTTGAGCAACACTCGGATATGCCCTCCCAGATGCTCCTGCACGCCGAGGGTGGCCCCTGCCGAAGCGCCGGCGAAACCACCGCCACCGCCGCCACCCCCACCGGCGCCGCCCTGGCCCTGCCCAAAGCCGCCGCCGTAAACCTGTCCGTTGATCTGCTGATACGGATCAATCCCCGCGTCAACGCCAACCTCGACACCGGGTGAGGAATCGGTACGGCATCCGACGAAGTAGCCGGATTCAAGTTGGGCGTCCTGGATTGGCGAGCCGCCGCTGCCGGTGATCCGTGCCTCCGACCGCAACGTGACCCTGGCCTGCCAGGAGTTGGACGCGCCGGCCAGATTGTCGATGTGATCGATGACCTCGTTGGTGGTGTTCACATCCACCACCCACCCGTCGTCGGTGACGAATTGAGTCCACCGATCGGGCATCGACTGTGGTTCGGCTACTGCGCCCGGCGCCGCAAACGTACACGATACTGCAAACACAGCGAACACCATGAAGCCGCCATATAGCGATCGAGCAGTCCCCCGACTGGCACTCACGAAGTGATCCTCCCCCTGCGAAATCCGGCCAAGCCCCCCAGCTGCCTTCATATTTCGCCTACGCCGCGAACGTTCCCACACTTGTCGACGTGCGTCAACACGAACGGTCCTGTAATCCAGCAGCTAACATGACAAACCAAACCCAGCCGGCCCATACACCGAGTCGCCTGGCACCGTTACGGGTTCGATCACGGCGTGCCGCCCACCGCCCCCTACTCCGCTACCCACGCCGTCCCGAAGCGTTCGTCACCAGGTCTGGCGGGGATTGAACGAGCCGACCGGCAACCCCTCGTTGTACCGGTCGGCTCATGCCATTGCGCGGTCCATCGACGCCGGCGACCCAATACATCCCGCAGATGACGAGCGCGGCGACGGCCAGCAGAGCCACAGCCGCCCGCCGCCAATGGCCGCTAATCCACCACAGCCGGTCAGCCGACAAGACGTCCCCCATCGTGAATCCCCCTTGCGCGCAGCGGTTCTCCGCGAATCTGCGGATCACGGCAAATGGTTCTGCAAGTTGTAGTCGGCAAACCGATACCCAACCGAACGCCACTCGACGGTGATTTGGAGCACAAAGAAAATGGTTGAAGCGCCGCAGTCTTCGAGGCAGCTGCCACCTTCCAGCGAAACGCCCGCAGCGCCAACAGATGTGCCTGGCAGGACGGAGGTCTTGGTGCCACTCGGCCCGCACACCGTGGTCGGCTGCGGCCTCAGTCGATCAAGGTGCGGACCATAGGGCTGGCATCAGCAGATCGCTTCTGCACCGCAAGCTCGGCTTTCGGCAGATGCCATGACGTCCACCGGACGATTGGATCGGTTACTCGGCGTTGGCTATCCGGCGGGCGGCTCCTACCGCAACGCCGAGGTAGCCGAAGCGCTGGCCGGATAGCGGCTGTCCACGCAGTTTCATCTCATGGACCGAGCTGGCCGTGACGTACTGATCCCGTGGGGATACCGGGGCACCCCACCTATGCCGTCGGGCGACTCTTGGGTCACGGATTGATGGTGTAGTCCCCGTCTTGACGACCCCAGACGTATTCGGACGCGAACGGCGAACCCAGGCCGAAGTGGTTGTACGGCGCGATTGACGCGCCTGTGTCCATCACCATGTACGGCATCGGCCAGATGTCCTTGCTGACCGTCCAGCAGCCCGGGCGACCCATCGGACCGCCGGAGGCATTGATCCGGGGCAGGTTGTCCGGATAGACGTAGGAGTTGGCGGCACCGACCAGTTCCTGATTCATCGCCAGCGAGTAGCCGTTACCGCCCACACCCTTGGCCGCGGCCGGCGCACCGGTGGCGAAACCGCGGAACATGCAGTCGAGCTCAGGGCTGTACTTGTCCAGCAGGGCCGAGGTCGGCAGCAGGTCCTCGGCGCCCCGGGTCAGGTAGGGGCCGCCCCGTTCGACGATGTCACCACCGGTGTTGCCGAGCCCGACCGAGGCCATCAGCGCCTTGTCCAGATTGCCGCTCTGATCGTTCAAGGTACGGGCCGTGGTGACCGCGCTCGCCAGGCCGTCCCACAGATCCGGGGATGCGTTGGCGTACACCTCGGATAGGTCGGCGACAGCCTTGACGTCGTGCCGGAAGATCGGCATCCGCTGGTTGAGGTCAGCCAGGATGGTGTTGCCGTTGACCAAGGACTGACCGAACTTGTCACCCAGGCCGTCGAGAGCCTGGGCCGCCGCGGTTAGCGTCTGGTTGAGCTTGACCGGGTCCACCTGCCCGGAGATCGCGGTGATGGTCTCGAACAGCGTGTTGAATTCGGTGGTGACGCCCCTGGCGTTGATCACGTCACCGCTCTTGAGGCGCTGCGGCGACGGGTTCGCCGGCGAGGTGAACGAGATGTACTTGTTGCCGAAGGCGGTGGTGGCCAACAGTTTGACGTCCACATTGCCGGGCAGCAGGCCCAGGTACTGCGGATCAACGCTGAGGACGAGTTTGGCTTGAGTCTGGCCGTCACTACCGCTTTGGGCTTCAGCGGCCTGCAGCCGGCCGATCGGCACCCCGTTGTAGGTGACCTTGGAACCCGGATCCATCGACAATCCGGACCGGTTGTACATCACATACAGCACGTCCTTGGTGTCGAAATAGCCTCGGAACTGGCACCAAGTCAGCGCCAGCACCAGCACCACGAACAGCGCCAACCCCACCGCAGCCGCGCGGTACGGCGGCGACCGGTCAGCGTTCAACGGGGCGTGGACCTGGCCCTCGGCGATCGGCGGCGGTGGCAACCCATCGACGTGTTCCGTCGAATTGGGACCCGCCATCGCACCTCCTTGCTGACTCGCTGGCGCCAAGCGCTCTGTCATTAAACGCTGTATCTGGGGCTTGTCGAAACCTGTTCGCCTGCATGGTGTTCGGGCTCACATGGTCCCGCTTGACGTGTCAGCCGTCACGCAGATCGTATCCAGCGAAATCTACTGCGCGCTGATGACCTCGAGATGCCGCAAACATCGACATGGCATGCTCGGTTGTGGCACAACGCGATTACTGGGGAACACCACCGGTGGCCGACTCCGGGCCGACGCAGTTTCGTGAGTTCTTCGAAAAAGCTCACGTTCCGGTGCCGACTTCGTTGTTTGCTGTGCGCTAGGTCACCGTCGGATGACATTCGGTTTCGGGACGGACTCCCGACTACAGCTTGCAGAACGTGTCTGACATTGCTGTCGGATATCAGACCGCGTGGATTCAGAGGGAACCGTCGTGGAGGAGTTTTCGCCGGGCGACAGTCGTGGTGGAGTCGTAGTCGTTGGTGGCGGGTGCCCGCAGCTTTGGCGGTCACTATCGCGCTCACCACCTGTGGGATATTTTGGTTAGCTGGCGCCGATCACCCGCGCTCGGAGCGAGACGCCGGCGCATCACCTGCACAGCGTTTCGCCGATGCGGCGGCGTCGGTATTCAACGGGTCAACGCTCATCGAAAAATGAACAAGCCCAAACGTCGCTGTCTGGATTGCGTTGTGTAGAGCCATGATTCTCACTGGCGGCTCGCCTGGCGTCACTCGCGACCTGCGCCCAGGCGCGGGTGACCGTGGTCCCGGTCAAATCAGCACACACGCAGCGAACGCTCACAAAGCGCGCCCATTGCGACCGGATTCGGTCCGCATCCGGGGATGATCTGATAAGTGGCGGCAGCATTTCGAGAGCTATGCCGCAGTATTCGACCTAGAAGGTGCCGGGATGCGGATTTTGGTGGTCGGGGCAGGTGTCATCGGCAGTGTCTATGCCGCAAGCCTGCTGGAAGCAGGTCATACGGTGACGGTGTGCGCGCGGGGACGCCGACTCGCCGAGTTGCGTACCGGCGGCCTGGTACTGCAGGACGCCGCAACCGGTAGGTGGACCACCGAGAAGGTGGATGCCGTCGCGACGCCCGACGGGGTGGCGTGCGACCTTGTGATTGTCGCGGTGCGCCGCGATCAGATGGTCAGCGCCGCTCGGCAATTGGCGGCTATGGAAGCTGATGCGATGTTTTTCGGCAACGCCGCGGGCCTGACCCAGAGCCTCGCGGTGGCAATGGGCCATCCGACGATGTTCGGATTTCCTGCGGCCGCTGGGGTGCTCAAAGACGCGACGGTGCGGTTTGTGCCGATCCGCGCGCAAAAGACCATGGTGGCCGACTCGGATGGTCGAAGATCAGCCCGGCTACGCCGCATTGCCGAGACGTTCGACTCTGCGGGATTCGCAACAACTATCAGCACCGATCCCGAGGGGTGGCTGACCGCACATGCCGCGTTCGTCGTACCGATTCAGCTGGCCTTGCGCCGTGTCGACGTTCAGCCGCGGCGGCTGGCCGCTGACCGGGCGCTTCTCACGACGATGGTGCGAGCCACCCGGCAGGCCTTTCGCGCCCTGCTGTCTGCGGGCAACGCCGAGATTCCCCGCAACCTGCGTGCGCTGTATCTCCTCATGCCAGAACGCTTCGCGCTGTGGTACTGGCGCAAGACCTTGAGTGGCCCGCGCGGCGAGCTGTGGTTCGCCGCCCATACCCGCGCTGCACCAGAAGAACTCGCCTCACTCGCGAAGGCGTTGCGCGCCGCTATCGGTGCCAGCGCACGCACCGCACCGGATCTCGAAGCATTGCTCACCAGTTGACGCGGACTGTCGCCTCCGTTGACCAGTACTTCGAGGGTTGCTTGCTTGCTCGTCGTCCACTTCTCCGGACGGGTGACGATGTTGTGGTTCAGCCGGGGACGGTGACGTCGAGGGCGAAGTCGAAGTTCCCCACCCCGTGTTGTGCGAGACCGATCATGACCAGGCCCGTTCCTTCCAGGTAGCGCGCCATGGTCAAGCCGCCGACGTCGAGCGGGCGCAGTGCCAGGCTCTCGATGAACTCCGCGACGCGGGCCTTGGCGTGCTCGTCGTCGCCGGCGATGAGGACGTCCATCGAATGGCCCTTGGCCAGGACAGCACCGAAGGTGGTATTGAATGCCTTGACCACGCTGGCGCCGGCCGGGGCTTGCGCGGCAACGTTCTGCGCCATGGAGGTGCCGCCGGGGATGGCGAGCCCGTCGGCGGTGGAGTTGACGGGGTTGCAGATGTCGACGATCACCTTGTCCGCCAGTGCATCTCCGTACTGGGCGACGACGGGAACGACGTTGGCGTACCCGAGGGCCACGATGACGATGTCCCCGGCCGGGACGGCACCGAAGTCTCCGGTCGTGGTGCTGCCGCCCAGATCTTTGGCCAGGTCGGCGGCCTTGGACTGATCGCGGCCGATGATCTCGACGGTGTTGCCGCCCGCAACGGCCAGCGTGGCGATGGTGCGGGCCATGTTTCCGGTGCCGATGATGCTGATGCTGCTCATGAGATGTCTTCTCTTGCTTAATGATTCGAAGGATGGCTCCCTGCACCCGAGGCTCGGCTCGGTGACGTTCGACATAGCCGGGGGAAGGTGTCGAGGCTGATGGAAGTGACTAACTGGCCGAGGGCGTCGTGAAAGAGGGCGCGGCCTCGGCCGTCACGACCCGCTGGTGCGGAGTTCCCAGGCCGGCATGTCGATTGCCTGCGCCAGGTTGCGTTGCAGCGCGACTCCGTCCGGCACGGTGCGGTAGAAGATGCTGACCTCGGCGATCTTGGCGTCGGCGTCGAGCAGGACGAAGAAGATGCCGTTGACCGCGGCGTCGCCGACTTGCAGCCGGAAGTGTGCGGCGTGGTGGGTGTCGCCGCTGAGGACCTCCGTGTAGGTGTCGTCGGCTGACAGTGCGTTGACCCTTGTTATGGTCTCCACGGCGGCCGCGCGGCCGGTGACTGGCTCGTCGCCGAACGGGCCGTACAGCATCACGTTCTCGGCGAGCAGGCCTGTGAGAGTGGCTTTGTCTGCGCCGCCGTTGATGCAGTCGACGAATGACTCCAACGTGTCACGGTGGGGGGCGAATGTGGTCATGCCGCCGCCACCGGGAAGTAGTGACCGTTGTCCAAGTCCGCGAACAGACCGGGCCCAACGGGGTACCAGCCCAGGGTTTGGCGGGTGATGAGGCTGCTCGCCGGGAAGGATCCGGTGACCAGATTCATGAATTGGCCGAAGTATCCCGGCAGCATCAGGACATCCATGGGGATGCTCACGGTGGGCATATTCAGACGACGGCCGATGGCCTCGGCGATGTCGCGGAACGGGACGCCCTCATCCTGAACCGCGTGCCAATAGCTACCCGCCGGACCCTTCTCCAGCGCCAGGCGGAACAGGGAGGCGACATCGCGGATGTGGACGGCGCACCACAGGTTCGTGCCGTCTCCGGGGTAGCCGGCGACGCCCTTCTCCCTGGCGAGCGCGATCAGCCCCGGCAGGAAGCCAGCGTTATCGGTCGTATCGTGCGCGATGAGCGGAAGCCGCACGATTGAAGACCGCACTCCTTGCTCGGCGAGGCCAATGACGGTTCGTTCCACGATGTTACGAGCCCGCAGCGTGCCCTTGTGTTCCTCCCCGCTGGGAAGGGCCGGGTCTTCCTCGGTGGCCGGCCGGCCCAGGCTTCCGGGCGAGCCGATGCTGCCCGCTGCGACGAGTGGCTTCCCGGTTCCCGCGAGTGCCTCGCCGTAGGCGAGCATGATCGGCAGCTCCGCGGCGGCCACGGCGTCCATCCCGCCAGTCGGAAGCAGATCTTGCCGGTGCGCGACGTGGATGACGCCATCGGCGTCCGCGGCCGCTTCCTTGAGCCCGTCAAGGTCTTCGAGGCTGCCGCGACGCACCGTCGCACCGAGCGCGGACAGAGCCTCTGCGGAGGCGTCCGACCGGGCCAGGCCGGTGACGTCGTGCCCGGCGGCGATGAGTTCGGGGATGATGTGTGAACCGGCATGGCCGGTTCCGCCAGTGACGAAAACGTGCATGTGACTGTCCTTCTCAGATGGGTGAAGTGCTGTGCTGCTGGTGTTCTCTCGCGCCTAGAACGACGAGCGTGGGGCGAGATTGTGGTGGTGGTGCGCTCAGGCCAGAGTCCCCACGCCGATGATGCTGATGCTGCTCATGAGGCATCCCGTCTAGACTCACAGCGGAAAGGTTGACTCCTCAACCATAATTTGATTGGTAGATCTGTCAACCAAATGAGAGGCTGGAGGACGATGGAACCGAACTGGCTGAACGCGCAAGAAGCCCGCGCCTGGCGAACCTTCGTCGATGCGCATTACCGACTCGAGTTTCACCTCGCTCGACGCCTACAGGAATCGGGCCTATCCGGGGCCGACTACGAAGTCCTGGCGTTACTCTCCGAGCACGACGGGGACCGCATGCCTTCCCATCAGCTACGCAACGCACTGGGCTGGGAGAAGAGCCGTTTGTCCCACCAGGTGCGGCGCATGCAGACCGACGGGTTGATCAGCCGTGAACCCAATCCCGGCGACGCCCGCAGCACCATGATCTGCCTACTGCCGGCCGGCCGCGCTGCCATCGAGAACGCGGCGCCGGGGCACGTGCAGGACGTCCGCTGCAACTTCGTTGATCTGTTCACCCCGGCCGAACTCGACACGCTCACCGCCCTCAACCAACGAATCTTGCACCACCTGGCCCAAGTCGACGACTCCTCCGAATAGCGCACACGAGCGACGACACGTGCCCCGTCGGGCAGCGCAGCAGCAGCCGACGTGTCACTCCTCAAACAACGTGGTATCTCCCAGGCCTTTGAACAGCGGGCAGGGCGCGTGGTCCGACTCGCCGCCAGATGAAAGATGTTGTTGTACAACGACTGCTGCGATTCGGCGCGGGCCCTACACGGGTGCGGCGCCGCCCTCTGATCGGGTCGGCGCGGAGGGCTGTTTGACCGCCTCCACGGACACGGTGACGTCGACGGTGTCAGCGAGCATCGGGCCGCCGCCGGCTAGCACGGGGGTGTCGGTCAGGACGCCGAAGTCGCTGCGCTTCAGTTTGATTGCGCCTTCGAACCCGGCCACTTCACCGTGCCCCATACCGGCGCTCACGCCGAGAAATGAGAATGGCAGTGGTAGGCGTTTGGTGATTCCGCGCAGGGTGAAGTCGATGATGAGCACCCAGTCGTTCTGCCCGGTGCTGTGCATGTCGACCGAGGCGAGGGTGGCGGTGGGGAACTCGTCGGCGCCGAAGATGTCGGGTGCCCGTAGGTGTTCGTCGCGGTCCGGGTTGCCGGTGTCCACCGATCCAACCGCGATGGTGGCCGTGAAGCTCGGAATTCCGTTCTCCGGCACGGTGATTGCTCCGGAAAAGTCGCCGAACCGCCCACGTACTCGGCCGACCATCAGGTGGCGAACCGAGAACGTGATGGACGAGTGAATGGGGTCGATCGTCCACGTACCGGGTGAGACTTGGTGCTCGACAGTCGAAGTGGACTGGGCGTTCTGCTCAAGTGCGGACGGCAGCTCGTAGAGTTCGCGTAGGACCAGGGCGTTGCGGGCCTGGATGAGTGTGCCGCCCTCATCGAGGCGGCCGAGTTCGATGGGGGCAAAGCCGAGATCGGCGCACAGCCCGGCCACCGTGGCGCTGGCTGCGGAGTCGTTGCTGGACACGAAAACCACGCGTTTCCCGAATTCGGGTGGGCGCTTCTCGGCCAGCTGCCTGGCGGCGGTTTGGTTGAACGACTTGACCATCGCGGCGCCTGGGAAGGCCTCGGCGTTGTACTCGGTCGACAGGCGGCCGCCGAGGATTTGCTCAGAGTTGGGCACCAGAAACGCGTTCGTAGCGTCGACGACGATCTTGCCCGACCAGTCCGAACGGGTCGTGCCCAACTCGCGGACCTTCAGGAACGGAATGGCCAGGATGATCACGTCGGCATCCAGGGCCGCGTCTAGCGTGGTCGGTGTAATCGAGGCGGACAGTTCGGTGACGTCGATCGTCTCCGGTCCTCGCGTGTTGGCCCACAGTGCTGGGACGTGGTGGTCGGAGAACCGTTGCGCCAAAACCGCGCCAACGCTGCCGGTGCCCACGACGGCGTACTGCAGAGCGCTGTTCATCGCACGACCTGCAAGGTCCGAGCGGCCGCGATGAAGACCGCCACCGCCAGGAACACGGCGTTCACGGGCCACTGCTTGTACTCCGCGCGACGACCGTGGAACACCGCCGCACCCACCTGCAGCAGCGCGAGCCCCACCGCAGCGGCAGGCGTCAGGATGCGCGCGATGCCGGTCAGCCACGGCAGGATCAGCCCGAGAGCGCCGGCCACCTCGACGCCGCCGATGAGCTTGATCGACGTCGCAGATAGCGCCTCAGCGGCGCCAGCCGTGGAGGGGTTCTCCGCTAGTTGCTCCTTGGACTTCAGCAGTTTCGTACCACCGATGAAGAGATATGCGGCGGCGAGTAATCCGGACGCGATCCATACCGCGATGTTCACGAGGGCTCCTCGAAGACGTCTGTGTGCGAACAGGTTTGGCCCGAGCGGTTGTGCGTTCTGGGTTCGCATTCCCGCGGGCACGGCGAGCGACATCAGTTGATGCTTCAACAAACGTAACCTCCATTAACGTGATGCGTCAACCAATGTGCTGCACCGCACTCATTGCGGGCGTGACGCAGACGACGCCGCCTCGTGACGGCCAAGCGCCGTCGCCGGTAGGCACTTCACGTTCAATGGTTGATGGTTGAACTATCCTTCAGACGGAAGAGGAGGTTCGGATGACAGCTGTGCGATGGGCCACCATCGGGTCACCGCCATGACGCGACCCAAGCGTGAACGTGTCCAACCCGAAACGGTGTGGCTCGACGACGATCAGCAACGTGCGTGGCGTCAGCTCCTATCGATGATCATGGAGCTTCCGGCGGCCCTGGAAAGGGATCTGCAGCGCACCACGGGACTAACGACGTTCGAGTACCTCGTATTGGCGAATCTGTCGGAAGCCGACGACCGGACGCTGCGGATGTCGGAACTCGCCGCCAAGGCAAACTCCTCGTTGTCGCGGTTGTCCCACGTGGTCAGGCGCCTGGAAGACAACGGGTTGGTGCTCAAGGGTGTCTGCGCCGATGACGGCCGGGTAAGCGTGGTCGAGCTCACGAAGGCGGGAATGCGGCGGGTCGCCGACGCGGCCCCGTTGCACGTTGCGAAGGTGCGCGAACTGGTGGTTGAACCGTTGACAAAGGCGGACCTGATCAGGCTGGGCAAAGCGGCCGAGGCCATTAGTGACCGGATCGCCGAGTCTGGTTGATCGCATCGATTGCTCATTCAGGCCCTGATCGAGGCGCCCGACACTGCTCGGGGCTGCGCAGGGTGGCTCAGCCAGAGAATTCGGTGGCGCCGAGTGCGACGTCGAAGTTGTCGAGTCCATGACGGGCGAGGCCCATGAGGACCAGGCCCGTTCCCTCCAGCCAGTGCGCCATGGTCAAGGCGCCGACGTCCAACGGGCGCAGCCCGAGACTGACGATGAACTCCGACACGCGCGCCTTGGCCTGCGCATCGTCGCCGGCCATGAACACATCCAACGTCCGGCCCTTCTCCAGGACGTGACCGAAGACGGTGTTGAAGGCCTTCACCACGCGGGCGCCGGCCGGAGCCGCCGTGGCGACTTCCAGCGCGATCGAGGTGTCAGCGGGGAGGGCGAGCCCGTCGGCACCGGCATTGAAGGGGTTGCTGATATCGACTATGACCTTGTCCGCCAACGCGTTTCCGTACTGGATGACGACCGGCACGACGTCGGCGTACCTCAGGGCCACGATCACGACGTCCCCGGCCGGGGCGGCGCCGAACGCTCCCGTCGTGGTGCTGCCGCCGAGAGTCGTGGCGAGGTCAGCTGCCTTGGACCGATCGCGGCCGATGACCTCGACGGTGTTGCCTCCCGCTACCGCCAGCGCCCCGATGGCGCGGGCCATGTTGCCGGTGCCGATGATGCTGATACTGCTCATGAGATATCCCGTCCTGTAGTGACATTCGCGTCCTGTCCCTTGTCGCCGGATCCGGCACGCGGCCCCACCCCGGCCGACCTGTCCCGAGTCTCAGCGAACGTTGACTCCCCATGCGTAAGGAGTTCCCATGGCTGCATGCCAAGCAGACCGGCAAGGCGTCGCTGCATCTGAACGCCGGACGACAGCGGGCGCCACCATATGGTCACCTCGGCGATCCTGCCGTCCGCGTCGAGCAGGATGTAGTCCATCCCGTCGACCACGGTGCCTTCGACCTGCAGCCGGAAGTACGCGGCGTGGTGCGTCTCGCCACTGAGGACTTCCTTGTAGGTGAGGTCGGCCGCGAGCGCGCCGACCCCCTGCATTGCCTCGAGGACTGCCTCGCGGCCGATGAGTGGCTCATCGCCGAGCGGGCTGTACAGCACCACGTCCTCGGCAAGGATTCCGCAAAGGGCGTCTTTGTCGGCGCCACCGTGCATGGTCTCGACGAAGAATTCCACGGTGTCGCGGTGCCGGGCGAAGGTGGTCATGGCTACTCCTGTTGCTCGTTGTGTGTGACCTGATCGGTGACCCAAACCCCGTTGGAGTCGATGTGCCAGGTCGTCGAAATGTCGACGTACGTCCCGGTGTTTCTCACTTAGATCACTGTGGTGCCGCCGTCGACCACGAGCTCCATGCCATTGACATAGCTCGAGTCTTGGGAGGCGAGGAACAACGCGGCTGACGCGATCTCCTCAGGGCGGCCCATCTCTCGCCGCGGGATCACCGACTCGAACTGCGCCTTCATCTCCTCGTCCATCACCTCTTCCAGCATCGGTGAGGCGACCTGTCCGGGGGTCAGCACGTTCACCCGGATTTTCCTGTCCCTCAACTCCGACACCCACACCCGTGCGTAGGCGGGCAGCACGGCCTTGCTTCCCGCGTACACACTCCAATTCGGATAGCCCCGCAGCGAAGCGTTTGACCCGGTCATGAAGATCGAGCCGCCATCGTTGAACAGTGGTAGCGCCTTCTGGACCGTGAAGAGCGTCCCGCGCGCGTTCAGCCAGAAGGCGTCATGGAAGTCCTCCTCGGTGATCTCGCCGAGCTTGGCCTGCTTCCCCGTCCCGGCGCTTGCCCACAACACGTCGATCGAGCCCTTTTCCTGTTTGACCGTGTCGAACAGACGGTCCAGATCGCCGAGGTCGGCCGAATCGCCTTGCACGCCAGTGACGTTCCGGCCGATCAGTTCGACGGCTTCATCCACCGCGTCCTTCCGTCGGCCCGTGATGAAGACGTGAGCGCCTTCCTCGACGAACAACTTGGCACCGGCCAGCGCCATACCACTTGTTCCGCCCGTAATTACTGCGACCTTGCCATCGAGCTTTCCCACAATTACTCCATCCATCGGATTGCATCACCATTATGTACACCTAGCAGTGTGCTTAACACGTTAGCGAACAGCTGCGGACATGGCAAGCTATGTACACCGATCTGTACCTAACTGAGCTACGCTGGAGGCATGACGGAACTGGAGAAGGGGCCGCGAGGCCTGCGCCGCGGCAGGGGCGCACGAGAGCGCATCCTCAGCGCTTCACGACAACTGTTCCGCGATCAAGGCATCAACAACACGGGCCTGGACCAGCTCTGCGCGGTAGCCCAGGTGTCCAAGCGCACCTTTTACCAGCACTTCACCGGCAAGGATGAGCTGATCGCCGAACACCTGCGCCGATTTGATCCCGACCTTCTGCCCGAGGTGTTCGACCGCACCGACCTCACACCTCGCGAACGGCTCCTCGCCGCCTTCGACATTCATGCACCGCTGTGCCCATTCATCGCGGCCGCCGTAGAGATAAACGACCCGGACCACCCCGCACGCGTACACGCCGCCGACTACAAGAAGGCCTTCGCCGCGCGGCTCACCGAAACCGCGCGCCAGGCCGGCGTCACCAACCCTGAACAGCTCGGCGAACAGCTGGCGCTGCTCTTGGACGGCGCTTCGGCCCGCAACCGAGTCCTCAACGCCGACACCTTCGCCACCGCCGCCGCCATCGCCACCGTCCTCATCGACGACGCCATCCCCACGGCAGCGGTACCGCCCGGCGCAGGCGGAAACACGTCGACCGAGACGGCGCCGCATCCCGGATCCGACGGCGAGTTCAGCCGACGTTGATGCCAAGCAAGAAGTTGTCCCCCGCGCCATAGCTCCCGGACCTACTGACAGCAGGCCCGCACCCGCCAGCCAGTGCGCCATGCTCAGGTCGCCGATGTCCTGCGGTCGCGAATGTTCATGTGGCTGTGAAACTTTGGGCATGAATGTGAGACAAGTCGCGACCAATTCGATCGGGATGTCGGCGCGGCCGATCGCCTGCTGAACCACCTGGATCTGCTGATCGGTGTCGCGTTCGACGTCATCGCTGAGCATCGGTACCCACCGACCGTCGGTCAGATCCACCGTTTATCTGACAGTCCCGTGTCACCGACCTTGAGAAGGTAGCTGAAAGATGAAGGGCTAGAAGATGAGTGGCGACAGAGTCTCGGCATATTCTCGTATCGCAGCTACGTGGCTGAGGAGAGCCTCAGCGCGCGTAGAGGGTCCGGAAATGCACAGTGCACCCGTGGTGTCGCCGTTGGCGTCAACGAGTGGAACTGCGACGCAAGCGAGTTGAGATGCGAGTTCCTCGATTTGGGTCGAGAAGTTGTTGTTTCGAATGGTCTTCAGTTCGTCCTGAAGCGCTGCGAGGTCGGTAATGGTGTGCGGGGTCAGTTTCACCAACGGTGTCCTGGGCAGGAGTTCGCGCCACTCGGTTCTGTGGGCGAGGAGCAGTTTGCCGGCTGCGGATGCATGGAGGTAGCGGACGAGTTCCCGCTCGGCACGTAGCGGATGATCGGGATCGGCGTCGAGGACTCGTACTGATCCGGACGAGAAGGCGGTGACGTGGACGGCGAATCTGACACAGTCACGTAGCTCCGCGAGGCGACGAAGGGCAGCTGTGGATATCGAGGCTGTGGTCACCGCCGCGATGAGCCCGCCGAGTCGTTTGCCGAGGCCGAATCCGCGGAGATCGGATGTCCTTACCAGATACTCCTCGCCGACAAGGGAATTGAGGGTTCGGTAGGCGGTCGCTGGAGGCATGTGCAGCGCTGTTGCGATCTCTTTGGCTGTGACTCCCAGCCCGAGCGCTGCGACGGCCTCGATGATCCGCATCGCGTTCGACATGGAGCTTGGGTGGTGGATTGTGGGGTCGCGCATCGAACTCATCGGAACGTACCCGCGTTGAGAAGGTCGGCGCGCTGCGTCTCGTCGTAGATGCCGACTGCTGCCAGGCGCGCCGGGGCGAAACATTTAAGGGCGAGGGTAAACAGGATCGACGTGATGATGAATGCACCGTAGATGGTGAGGAGCACGCTCCCCTCGTGCACCGCGAACACGACGGCGTTGACGGCCAGGTACAGGAGCGCGCCTGTGGTGATGGTAGCCAGGTACCAGACCGCTGGAGTGGACTCACCGATACGGCGCAACAGGATCGGCGAGGACATACACGCTGCCAGGTAGCTACCGAGGTAGCCACATGCGCTGAGCGTGAGGAAGATTCGCAGACCATCTTCCGGGGTGGCGCCGAGGATCAAGACAGTGATGGGCACTGCGGTGACCACCGCCATGGAAACTGCTATCGCCCAGGCCGGTGTCCGGAATCGGTCATGGGTGCGTCCGAACCATTTTGGCGCCACCCCTTCGCGGCCCATGCAGAACAACACCCGCACGAGGGCGTTGACCGATGCCAACGTGCAGGCAAAGAACGATGCGGCGATGCCGACGTCAAGGATGCACGCCAGCGCCGTCGATCCGTCGGCCAGCAGCAACTGCACGATCGGCGTGGAACTTTCACGCGCCACCCCAGGGGCATCCGCAAGGGCGACCGCCTGGACCGGTACGGCGACCAAATAGATCACCGCGGTGGCAAGCGGCGTCCAACGGATGGCGCGCGGTACCGAGATGAAGGGCCGTTGCGCTTCCCTGCTCAAGGTCGTCGGGCTTTCGAAGCCGACGAATGCGCTGATGGCGACGAAGACGCCAAGGGACCAGCTCTGCAGGTTGCCGTCCCAGGTCAATGCCGGCGCGATCGGCGCACCGGCCGGGTGGCGGGTGATCAGGACGATCAGCATCGCGACCACGATGACGATCGATACGCATTCGGTGAAAAGGGCGACGATCGCCGAGATCCGGATTCCGCGGATCATGATCAAGGACGCGAGTAGTCCGGCGGCGGCAGCGATCCCAGCCACGGCGGCGATCGGGGATTCCGCCGAAATGCCCAGGGCGACAGCAATGTGGACGAGGTACGCGCCGACCGCGATGAGTCCTACCATGCCGACCGTGGCGTAGCCCAGAATCGCCGACCAGCCGGTCGGCACCGCGATACCGGGTCCGAGTCCACGCGCGGTGTAGCTATACAACCCGCCGACGGCGGCCATCCGTCGGGCCATCGGCCGCAGACACTCAGACACCAACGCGATCACCACCGTGGCGCAGATGAAAGCCCAGATCGCGCCCGCACCCCCCACGCTGGCAATCACGAGCGCCGGAGTGACGCAGGCCGTTCCAGTCGGCGCGATGGCGGCGACTGCTTGAGCGAGCACGGGCAGCCCGCGAAGCTGACGACGGGGCAGCCCCTCTACCGGGGACGTCTCCGCGACGAGGCTGCGGTAGGGCGCTCCGGTCATCGTGACAGCTCCTCTCCCGGCGTCGCGGTGGCTGAAGACCGACCGCGCGCTCGGCGGTCTCACTCCGAAACTCAGGCAAGAGTCCGGTTACCTCATTGCCTCCACATGACATTTATGTTTCTGGCTTGTTAACGCCCCTGATAAAAAGGGGTGCCTAAAGTTCTCAATGCGGTTTGCGTCACTGTGTGTTCTTCATTACACGCTGCCGTTAGCGTGGGTCGGGCAAGCGGATCGCGACCCCGAGCGACAGTCCCACCACCCCCAGTGGTGTCCATGACCACGACCACGACCCCGTAGCCCGCACTCCTCGTCGTCGGCTCGGCCAACGACCAGGTTCAACGACGTACAAGCCCTATCCGGCGCTGCTGGCGGATGCCGCCTGCGCCGGTCGCCGCCAACCGTCACAACACTCAAGGAACCGAATGCCATGACCAGTCAAACCTTGTGTGCACGTCACACCAACCTCCAGGACAACTCATGACCACCGATGCCAGGTCCACGGTCGGTGCGCCCACCGCGGATCTGCTGGCTGCCGGCGGCTCGGTGGATCGGCTCAGGCCCAACGCGCTCGGACTGATCGACGTGATCTTCATGGCGGTGGCCACGTCGGCGCCCATCACCGCGATGAGCGGCAACGTGCCCTTCGCGGTCGGTTTCGGTGTAGGCACCGGGGCGCCGGCGACGTACATCTTCGCCACCATCGTGCTCACGGTGTTCGCCGTCGGCTATGTCGCCATGGCCCGCCACGTCACCTCGACCGGCGCGTTCTACGGCTTCGTCTCTCACGGTCTGGGCCGAGTGGTCGGTCTCGCAGTGGGATACATGGTGACGTTTTGCTATTCGGCGTTCGAAGCGTCCCTGATCGGAATCTTCGCCTACTTCGGCAACAAGGTCTTCCTCGACCAGATCGGCCTCAATATTCCGTGGCCATACTTCGCATTTGCGTGCATCTTGTTAAACGCAATCCTGGCATTCTTCGACATCTCGTTCGCGGCCAAGGTGCTCTCCGTCTTACTGATCACCGAGATCGCGATTCTCGCGGTCATGGCGGTTGCCGTGCTCACCCACGGCGGCGGCCCGGACGGACTGATGCCCCAGGCGATCAACCCGGCCAACGCGTTCAAGGCGAACGGGCTGGCCCTCGCCGCACCGGGACTGGCGATGTTCATCGCGTTCTGGTCCTGGACCGGGTTCGAATCGACCGTCATGTACGGCGAGGAATCCCGCAACCCCCGCAAGATCATTCCGATCGCCACCCTGATCGCGGTGACCGGCGTCGGCCTGTTCTACATCTTCGTGTCCTGGATGACCGTGGCCGGCAACGGCGCAGCGGCATCCATTGAGCGTGCTCAGAGCGCCAACCCGCTGGACATGTTCTTCCATCCGACTGAAGTATTCGTCGGCCATTGGGCGGTGCTGGTGTTCCAGTGGCTGATGATGACCGGGTCCTTCGCGTGTGGTTTGGCGTTCCACAACTGCGCGGCTCGCTATGGCTACGCACTGGGCCGGGAAGGACTGCTGCCGCGGGCACTCGGTCGGACCCACCCCAAGCATGGCTCGCCCTACATCGCCTCTTATGTGCAGATGGTGATCGCCGCACTGTGGATCCTCGGGTTCTGGCTCTTCAAGAAGGACCCCTACCTGGACGTCTTCGTGCTGCTGGCGGTGGTCGGGACGTTCTCGCTGCTGATCGTGCAGACCATCACCATGGCGGCGGTGTTCAATTACTTCCGGCACCACCATCCGGGAGAAAGTGTGTGGCGGGTCAAGGTTGCCCCGGTCGTCGGTGGACTCGGCATGCTCGCGGTAGTGATTCTGATGATTCAGAATCTCGACACCGCCGCCGGCTCGGCAGCGAGTTCCCTTCTGTTCAAGCTGATCCCATACATCGCGATCGTGCTCTTCGTCATCGGATGCGCAGTGGCGCTGTATCTGAAGAGGGCCGACCCGGCCAAGTACCAGCTCATCGGTCGAGTGGTGCTCGCCACCGACGGCCACGGCCCGGTCTATGACGCCGATGAGGAAGGCGACGGACCGGCCGAAGGTGCCTCTGCGACAACCGCATCCACCGATGATCTGCCTGACGCCGCGCCCATCCGGTGATGGTGAGCAATTCCGGACATTCGGCCCGCAGCCACGGCCAGCTGGATGCCCGTGCGAATCCCGGTACCCCGCAATCCATCAGCACAAACACCCAAAGGACTTCAGCATGACCGGCTACTCCCACCCACGCTCGCCGGATGCCGTGAGGCGGACTACCCAGGGTTTGGCTCCCACCCTGCCGCAGGCCACTTTCATCACCCGGAGCCTGAAACCAGCTCGCTGTCAACGTGTTACAGCCATGGCGTGCCGACGCGCTCACGCTACCGGAAGGGTTCTCAGTCGCCGCTGAACCAATCGGATTGCCCAGGTTTCCTTCGGGTAGGTAATGAACTGATGACCACGATCAGCGCTTACTTAGCCGACACTGGAGCCTACTCGAAGTAGTGATCAACGAATGCCTACCAATACCAAGCTTTTTCACACATCAACCGCTGCTGGCCCGCCTGCGAGTAAGCAGTCGCGAAACGCACGTCTCATAGAAAGAGGCGAGCCACTCGATAGATGCGAGCGGCGAATAGAAATGGAGCACACTCAATGACGCACCTGCCCTTTCTCGGCTCAGTACCCTTGTCGCCCAAGCGGATCGGAGCCGTTGCTGCAGCGGCGGTCTGTATGGTCGGCTTGATGGAGGCCACGCCGGCGCACGCCGACCCGGCCGTGATGGCGCCGCAGGTGTACGACAAGGTCAGCCGGGATGGCTGGCATTTGCAGATCAAGATCGATCATGAGTCGATCAACTCGGTGCCGAACCTGGCGGCGGCGGTGAACTCCCGGGAGGGCTTTGTGACGGCATCGGGTACGGCGACCGCCTCCGGTGGGTCGAGTCCGATCACGGACAGCATCTTCATTCTCGGTTACCAGTTGGGTTGCCAGTCCGACGTTTCGACCGGTCTGCAGCTTGGTGGTACCGGTGGTGCCTCGGGCTCTGGCGGGCTTCCGTTTACCGGGGTCAGCGGCACGATCGGTGCGGCGGGTTTCGTCCAGACCGTGATCCAGCCCGGTGTGATCGTTGATCTGCCGCTGGCGAACATGGCGCTGTCCGATAGTGGCACCGCCATGCTCGACATCGACAACATCCACATCAAGGCCGATGCCTGCGGTGGTGATGTGAACATTCGGTCCTACGCGTACCTGAGGATTTCGACTGCCAAGTCGCACACGGAGTTCGCCATCTACGGCGACCCGAGCAAGATTTGATTCGGGTAGGAGAGAGGCGAATCATTATGTCACGCAAGCGAATCAGGCCAAGGTCGCTGGTGGTTCTCTTCGGGCTGGTGGGGTTACCGTTCGCGCCGGGTGTGGCGTCGGCACAACCGCCGGCCCCACCGGTACTGCCGTGGTTTCCGGGACCGCCGACACCGGTGAGCCCGACCATGGGTAGCTATTCCTTTGCGCCCAACTGGATCACCAGCCCGCCGCCGGCCGCGTACGACGCTCGTGGAGTGCGGGCGGCGGTCAGTGTCGACCCGGCCATGAATGCCGACGGCTTGCCGGGTAGCGCGTTGGGGCTCAGCCCCAACAAGGCGAACCTGCTGACCTCCAGCAGTATGCGGTATCGGATCGGGGCCGGTCTCACCCCCAACCCGACGCTGCCGACGGTGGCCCCGGGTACCAATATCGGGGCGGGGATGGAGGTTCCCACGCTCGAGGATCCGGGCGGTGCGGCGCCGAAGACGGCACCGGGCTCCGAATCGGCCCAACCGACCACGGCGCCCGCGGTGCCGGGGCAGCCGGCGCCCATCCTTGAGGCGGCCACCGGTCAGCCGGCGGCGGCCACGCCGACATCGGCGGCACCGGAGCCTCCAGCGGGCCCGCCGCCAGTTCAGGTGCCTGCCGCATCTCCGCCGAATTCTTGAGGCGATGTATCGAGTGCCGGCGACTGCGTCAGCGCAGTCGCCGGTGCGTCCCCTTCAACGACATCGAACGAGTCTGCCGATGGTGGCGCGCTTGCTCGAGATGACGAGCGGCACGGCGATCTCAGCGATGAAGGTGAAGTGGTTGACCGCCCATCCAAGGTAGACGTTGTTCATCGCCAGCGGCTACCACGAGAACAAGGAGAACTGGTGGATGCGGCTGATGTAGTACATAGCGGTGCCATTGGTCCAGATCTCCGCGGTGGCCTTGAGGTATCCGGCCGCGAAGTAGAGCACCGCGATCTGCACCAGCATCGCCAATGAGGCTGCGTTGTGCAGCAACGGGATCGCCGGCCGCCGACGAGACTCGGACTCCAGCCTGGTTCGCCGGCGCTTCGCGCCGGGCGCCAAATAGTCGTTGGACACGGTGAACACCATGAACAACAACAAGATTCGCGCGAAGTAGTCCTCATCACAACCTGTCGAGCCCAACTCCCCGTCAGCAGCCTCGATCTCAGACCTCGTTAAGCAACTACCAGCAGTCTGCTAATCCTCGCTGCATCTCGACAACAGCAGCAGCAGTCGTGTCGAGATGCAATGAAGATTGACAAGACACGCCTGGCTACTTTGACAAAATTCGGGTGCGTCGCGGGGGCTTGTTAATCTTCGTTGCAAAATCCCAGCTCAGCGACTTCCACGCCGCTAGACCAGAGTCCTCGTCTATGGACGGCTCTGCTTGTAGACCAGTCGGGGTGGACCCGGAACTGGGGCCACGCGCAACGAGCCAGTGGGAATATGACCACGAAGGGCAGCCGCTCGTGGATTGCCCGGCACTGAATAGTTCTTGTCAGGTGGCACCTGGGATACGGCATTGATGATTGGGTGTCCGAGCTCGGGCCAAGCGAACGCGACCATCTTGTAGCTGTTCGCGGGGAACCCGACTCGTGAGAAAGTGAGGCCGCACGGACGAAAGATCCGCGGAACAGGCGGCGCCTCGAAGGCGATAAGAAATTCGAACCCAGCGATCTGGATAAAACCGCCGAGGATTTCGGTGCCCATGCTGGCTGGGCGCAGTCGTATGGCCTTCGGAATGAATGACTGATCGCGATCGTGTTCGAGCAGGACGTAGAGTCCCCACGTGTTGGGCCATTCTGCTCCGCGCCAGAGGATTTCAGCCAACTGCCGGGTCGTGACGCCGAGCCTGAAGCGGTAGGCGGTCTGTCCGTCTACCGAGATTGCGCCGGCTTCAATAGCGCCCCATAAGACTCTGAGCATCCATAGCTCCATGTAGGGTCCGCTGACCATCGTGAAACCGCGCGGAAAGCTAGCGCGATCGTCGTTTCCCAGGTACTTGAAGATGTCGAGGTGGTCTTCGAGGATGTACCGGAAGAACTCGGCTGCCATCTTGTCTAGCGGCGACAGGGCGTTGTTATGGCGCCGGCACAACATCGTGCGTGACAGCGAAGCACGCCCAATCGTTTTGCGACTCTCTGTTCTGTCTTGCCATGCGGCGCCCTCGACCACAACAACCTTTCCGTCGGCCGATATCGCACCGAGCAGGTCGTCGGTACTGAAGTGTTCGCGAGTCAGTTCTTCGTTGCAATCGTTACTCGTACGGGCGTAACAGAACAGGCAAGACCGAAACCATGCTGGCCGCGTATTGTCACTCACCCGAACCCACACTCTTCATCGTTCCATCAGACGCACTGCGCACGCAGATTGCCAGCAAGTTCACGACCCTCGGCGTACTTCTCCAGGCGGGCGTCGTCGAGAAAGGCTTCCTTTGCCCCGTGGTACTCGTTGTCAGAGGCGCCCTGACAACGTCACAAGAGGTTGACGACCTCCTCGCCCGCGTCAACGTCGTGGTTACAACCGTCCAGGCCTTGTCTCAATGGTCCGACGCGCCGCGCTTGAGAATTGCCGAACTATGTGACCGACTCTTCGTCGACGAGGCACACCACCTGGCCGCAAAGACATGGCGGTCAGTCGCGGACCTATTCAGCGGAAGCGAGATAGTCCAATTCACGGCAACCCCTTACCGCGAGGACGGTCAGCACCTTGGCGGGCGGGTCACCTACGTCTATCCCCTACGCATAGCCCAAGAAAACGGCTACTTCGCGCGAATCAACTACCACTCAATCGTTGCCGCAACCGACACCGACCAAGCAGTCGCTGCCGCGGCCGTACAGCGGCCTCACGACGATCTCGCCGCTGGCAAGGACCACCTACTCATGGCACGAGTGTCTTCGGTGGAGCGTGCGAAACTCGTGATCACGCTTTACGAGGAACTCGCCGCAGACCTTCTGCCTGTGCGTATTGACACAGGACTGGTGCCAGCGACTCGCCCCAAACATCGACTGAGCCTCGATGAACGCGCAAGCCGCATCGTGGTGTGCGTCGACATGCGGAGAGAGGCACACTGGACTTCATCTGGTTTTCCAACTGGCCTCCAGCCGCTATGAACGCGCGAGCCCGATCGTCGCCTCCAACAAGGCCCTTGGTCGCTAGGGTGAAGTGTTCGGCGACGACGTCGTCGCCGCAGCCATGATCGACCGCCTCGTACACCACGCCGAAGTCATGACCCTCAAAGGAGACAGCTACCGACTTAAAGACCGAGACCTGGGCCGCACGCCTACCGCGGCCACCACCACCGAGGAATAATCACCAACACACCGGCAGGGGTCAATTTTCAACCGCCGCCGACACAGTTCCGCAGGGTGGAACCGGCGACGCCATTTCGGATCGTCGTTCTTGTCAGTTCCGGTCGCTGTAGGTTTCGGAACTGCTTGGCGGATGACCGCGGTCTGCGACGCCATGCGAAGTGCCGCTGTCCCGGTTTAGTCGTGCGTCGCTTTATTTCGGTTCGCGGCCCAATCTCGCGGCCGTCGCGGCACCCAGCTACTGAACGAGTGTGGCGATCCCGCGACATGAGTGTCGGTCTTTGAGCTAGCGCACCACGCGATCTCCGATGTAGTGCTTGGATCGTTGGACGTACCTCAGTTCCAGGAGCGCGCCATGGCCGATCTGTACACGCGGGTGCTCGCCGACGTGTCTTACGCGGCTGGCTCTCTCGAATACTCGGGGTCCGGCGATGAGGTTCTGATGCTCCTCCAGCAGGCCACGCACCACGAGGCGGCGGCACTGCTGGCGTGGGATCGCTTGCTGATGCGACATCGACCGATCGCCAGTGCGGGCTATCGCGCTGAGACTGTCGAGCAACTGGGCGACCGGTACGCGGCCTCAGAAGAGAACCGTGTGGTGGAGGCGGCGTCCGGGCCTGTGCGGATAGATGACGTGCCGCGGTACCGAGAAACCCCCATGTTTCGCGAGGTGCTGGGTCCGGCGGGTTTCCAGGACGGGATGACGACCCGGTTGTATCGCGACGACGGATCGTATGCGGGAATGCTTCACCTGTCGGCGGCGGATGCCGGCACGTTCGACCATCGAGCGAGGGATCTCGTCGCAGCCCTGGGCACGGTCATGTCGCGGCTGACTGTCGTCAAGCGCCTACCCGCGTTACTGCCCCCAGTTCCCGAGGGCGCCTTGGTTGGTGTGGTCGACAAGTTCGGAGGGGTTAAGCCGGTCGACGGCTTTCACCTACCCCTGGTGATGGCGGACCAACGCTTTCAAGCCTTTGTTGCCCGGTTCTTGCGGTCGTCTAGCCCGGCTGCGGTCGGTTTGTGGCCGACTGGTCAACACTGGGCGTCGGTGACGCTGACACGTGTCGTCGACCAGGGCTTGAACGCGGCCACCCTGGTGCAAGAAACCCCGATTGAGCCGATCCCGTACGGGCTGTCGAACAGAGAACTCGACATTCTGGCCGGAATGGCTTCCGGGCACACAAACCGGCAGATCGCGGCGCTCCGGTCTATATCAGTGCGGACAGTGACGTCGCACGTGGAGAGCATCCTGAGGAAGATGGACACTGGCTCCCGGGCGACCGCCGTCGTTGCCGCCGCACGGGAAGGACTGCTTCGCCTGGACTGCACTCAGGGGAGGATCTGATCCAGCGCTTCCTTCATCATGAATCGCTTCAAGACGTTGTGGGTAATCCTCGCAACGTTGTTGTCGTATCCGTTGTGGGACAGAGCAGCGGTCCACGCGATCGAGCCGACGGAGAAGAAACCGCCGCCGCCGTCGAGTGCGCCGAGAACGATGTCGGACCGAACGTAGGGATGTTCGCTGCCGCCCAGCCCCGGCAAGCTTTCATAGACCTCCTCGGCGGCGACCAAGTACGCATCGGTGAATTCTCCGGAGGTGGCGAGCAGAAGGGTACCCGGCGGTGATCCGAGCGCAGGGTCATAGCAATCGATTTCGGCTCCGGCCGCGCCGCCGCCCATGATGCCGAAGTCACCGATGACTTCATCGTGTTCGAGTCCGTCGAACACGAACGCCGCCCGAGGATCGCGACTGTCTTCGAGTCGTACGTAGTGGGTGGATCGGTCGAAGCCTTGGGCCGCGAATCCGACGCCGGTGAGCCGCTGCGGGGCTTTTCCCTTGTTCCGCCAGAGTCCAGCCATTTCACCTGAGGTGGCGTGTCGTCGTTCACCGTAGGCGGTCTGGTGGGGTCGGGTGCCCGCAGCGGATCGGCGCAGCTCCATCAGGTAAGGCTGGTCCGGTACGAACGAGGCGGTAGCGAAGAAGCCGTTGCCGCCCAAATACATCAGGCGTCCGCCGTGCGCGGTGTACCGGTCGAGTGCATCTATTTCGCGGCGGGTGACGTATTCGGGGTGTGCGCCAGTGATGACCACTTTGTAATCGGCGAGCAGTTCGTAGCCGCCCACGTCGAGTGCCTCGTCGGTGACGACGTCGAATTCACACTCGAGAGTGTCGAGCCAATGCACGATGCACAGGTCTGCGGGGAGGCCCCAGACGCCGTTGCTTTGAAACCACGCACGGTGTTTGGGTTGCAGGGTGACGATCGGCTTGCGGACGCTACCGAACACGACGCCGCTGCCGTCGTTGTGAATCTCGTAGCAGGACCGGCCGAATTCTGGGTGATCCTGCAGATCGAGATCTTCTTGCCCGAGAATCGGGGTGTGACTGACGATAACCTCTGCGCCATCGGCTTCGAACGCGATCCGGTCGTTGGCATAGGCGAGGTAGGTAGCGGTGGAAAGCAGCAGAGCCACCTCATTTTTGCGACTCCCAGGCCCGATGAGGAACGGAATGTACTGCTCTGTCTCGCCGGCGACCAGTCGGGCCGCGTAGACGCCGCTGGGAAGGTCTTCAGGGACATCGAACGTGAACGCGATGGGCCATTCAGCATCGGTGATGTCGTCGTCGTGGAAGTGAATCGCATCGAATTCGTCTGGGACGGAACGGAAATCCTCCGAGAGTCCCGCGTAGCGCGGACCCGTCACAGCTCGCATCGGTGCGTTGAAGCACCGACCGTGCAATCGGTTGTCCGATAGATCGACGACATCCCACAGCAGAAGACCGTCCTCACGATTCGAGTGGCCGAAGTGCCAGCTAGCGAGCAATTCTGCCCCGCTTCCGTTGACCGCGTCGCCCCCACGAGTGATGCGCAGCGCCCCGATCTTTCCGTTGAATGATGCTGCGGCCAGCCATCTCTCGCTGTCGCGGCGGGCGAGCGCCCCGATCCGGAACGGATGAGCGCTGCAGGCAAGGCTGCGCGCACCCGCAGCTGCCGCCGCATCATCGGCGTCGATCTGTGCTGCCTGACTGGAAACCCGATTCATGCAGTTCTCGATAGGGGTTTGCAACAAGTGGACGTCGCCGTCGCCCTGGAAGCGCACATCGATGCGGTACCAATGGTTGGCGAGTAATGCACTTGAGGTCGACAGCGACCTCGGCTGTCCTTCATCGCCCCACAGCACCGTGGGGACTCCCTCGTCCAGTACCAGCGCGTACCCGGTCGCAGTGCCTTCGTCCCAGGTGCCACAGATCGTTTGACGCTGATTCGTCAGGCCGATCGAGTTCTGCGTCACGTGATAGGCGCCGATGCTGTCATTTCGTTCGCTCAGCGGAAGCGTTGCATAGACGTACACGCTGATCGCCATGTCCGAGGGGTCAGCCAACACTGAGGCAGGGTCGTCGATCTCCACGAACGAACCGGGCTGACAGACGTGACGTTGGCCGGTGTAGGTTCCGGCGAAGCCGGCGTCGGGCAACTCGTACTCGACAAATCCGGGTCCGGCCGACCCGGTAAAGCCGTGACTCAACCGCACCAGCGACGCATCGTACATCGGGGGTCCCTCGCTGCTGACATGGAAGGTCAGCGCTTCACCTGGGCGGGCGTACAGGCGGTCGGTGTATCCAAAGATCTTGCTGGTGTGCGGTTCCATGATCCAACCTGCCTGTTCAACCGTTGCTAACGAATTGTGCTTGGCGCCGGCGCAATACAGTGCGCACAGCAGCGGCGTAGTCATCAAGGGGTTCGCCCTCGACAAGCATGTTTCCTGGTGCACCGATGACGATGCGGCCGATCGCCCATGGCCCGTCGGCACCACGTGCGAGGAGGATGTCCTTGCCGGTGATGGGCAGGCCGCGAAGGTATCGAAGCACCCGCGCCGTGCGGTCGGTGTGCGGCCCGAACGGGTTCGTATCCAGTTCCTCGGCAACCGATTCGGTGTACAGGGCTGCTATGCGGTTACGCGTTCGACGCACGTGGAGGTGCGCCAGTTCCTCGGTGCGATCTGATGCCGTGCGCGCCGTGGCCGAACTCATCTCGTGCGCCCCTGGTCGGTGATGATCGTCGTCACGACGCGGGATTCATCGGTGCCTACAGGTGAATCAACGGCGGTGTCCTCGAGGTCGGATTGCGCCAATGACCGGCCGGTCACACGGAAATACGCGGCGATCAGAACTCCGACCGCCAGCCAGACAAGCCCTACAACTTTGGCGTTGTCGCTGGCACTCCACAGCGCTTAGATCAGTACGGCTGCGCCGAGGATGGGTGACACCCAGTGCACGAAGACTTTTCGGCTCTTCGTGCGCGCCCCGAAGTGCACCAGCACACTGACGTGAAGCAATATGTAGGCGGTCAGGGCGCCGAAGGTGACGAGGCTGGTGAGCAGCGCAGGATTCTCGACTCCGAAGATGCCGATGACGAGCGACAGTACGGTGATGAAGATCATCGCGTTGGCGGGTGCTTTGGTCTTCGAATCCACCTTCGCCAGGATCTTGGGCAGCTGGCGGTCGCGAGCCATGCTGAACACCAGACGTGACGACGTTGCGTTGGACGCCACGATGTTGGCGAACAACGCGATGAGCGCCGAAGTAAGAGTGACGACGACCTGGAACCAGTGCGCCATGACCTGACCGGTGAGGTTGTAGAAAGCGTTGTTGGTGTCATCGCCGTCGGCGAACACAGTACCGGCGGGGACGAAGATCGCGGCGGCGTAAACCTGGATGACGAAAAGCGCCGTCACCATCCACAGCACGATCATGGTGGCTTTAGAAACTGTCTTTCCGCCTCCTTTGGCCTCCTCGTTCAGTGTCGAGATGGCGTCGAAGCCGATGAAACTCAGGGCTGCGATGGGGATGGCACCGAAGACGAGCGACCAGGAGAACGTCTCGGCGTGAAACAGCGGATCGAGGGAGAAATGGCCCTTGCCTTGCACAACAGCTACCAATGCCCACCCGACGAACACGGCCAGGACCAGAAGTTGGATGACCAGGAAGATCTTGTTCATCGCCGCGGTAAACGTGATGCCCCGCAAGTTGATCGCGGCGGTAATGACGACGAAGACGACGATCCAGATCCATGCCGGCAAGCTGGGGACAAGGGATGTCATTGCCGACGCAGCGAAGACTGCCAGCAAAGCGGGTAGGAGCAAGTAGTCGAGCAGGATCGCCCAGCCCGATAAGAATCCGATGAACTGATTGATTCCGTACCGGACGTAGGAGTACACCGAGCCCGCTATTGGGAAGCTCAACGCCATCTCCCGGTAGCTCAGCGCGCTGAACACCATGGCGATTGCGGCAACGATGTACACCAAGGCAACCGCGCCCGACGAAAAGTTGTACACGATGCCAAAGACGGCGATGGGCGCGATCGGGACCATGTAGATGAGTCCGTAGATCACCACATCGGCCAGACTCATTGACCGCTTCAGCTCAGGCTCGTACCCAAGTCTTTCCAGCTCGGCGTTTGCCGAATGAGTGTTGTCTTCGACCGCGTTCATGGGTCGGGCCTTCCGATGAGTGAGGCGATTTCCACAGCATGCGGCTTTCGGAAACCGGGCCAGGCGAATAGAGCAGGCAGGACACCTGTTCCAGGGGCCGGCGGCTGTGTCGACTCAGGACTAGGCGGTGAACCCAAGGTAGCCAGCACATGACTCGCCAACAATCGGTACTTTTACCGATGCGCCACTCCCACTCGAAGCGAGCCTTCATTCTTTGCTCGCGACGACCGAGCTCTACGACCTCGGTACGGACCGCCGATACTCTGGTGGGCCCTCACAGGCCAACGCCCGCCGCACGGTATTGCGGCACACGCCCACCACTCGGGCGATCGCCTTGATCGGCATTCCCTCCGAATACTGCAACCCGCGCCGATCGTCTCGGACGTCGCGATGGTGAACCGGACAGCATCGCCGTGCTGTGATGCGCACGGTCACGTATACGCCGCGTCGCTCTGCAGCCACATCAGAACGCGAACCAAATGCTGCTGCGCCGACCTCTTTGAAATCGGTGACACTCATTTATTGATGGCGGCGCTCGACAGGTTCGCGTGGCTGCGTCGTCACCGACAATCAGAGAGTCCGGACACCGTTGTCGCGTGTACACCAACTACCGCACCCTTGCGATGCGTCCGCTTACCAACGCATTCGGCAACCGGCGGTTCAGCGTGCAGCCGCAACCCTCACGTCGGTCTCCAACACGCAGGTCTATGCGGCGTGTCCACAGCCCATCTCGCCAGCAATGTCAAACCAGCGTATGGCGCCTGGCTGCCGTTTAGCCGTTCCAAAGTAGGATCCCCGGCAAATTATCAGCAGCCTAAACCTGGGTCATTCACTGCACGTGGTGCGCGGCGCTCCACAATAATCGGCGATCGCTAGCTAACTTAAATTAGCTAGCGTCCTTGTTTAACAAGCAATGCGCGTTTGTTAATCTTCCTTGCATCTCGACAACTTGCCAAGGTCTATCGCGCCATATTCGTAAACCGCGAGAAGTGAAGCTGGTGTGCCACAGTGATATTTGCGGTCGGGCCGTTACGGTGCTTGCCCAGGATGATGTCGGCTTCACCACCGCGCGGGTCGTCGCGGTCGATGGAGTCCGGGCGGTGCAGAAGCATGACCATATCGGCGTCCTGCTCTAGCGAGTTGTGGACCGAAATCCCCTGTGCCACAAAGTTATGCGTACCGGCCACCGTGCCGTCGTAGACGTCGTGCTCACCGATGCTGGTGATCTCGACGATCTCGTCCCAGAACACCTCGTTCGTGGCGAGGCCATGCAGGTCACTGTCATTCAGCACACCGGCCGCCCGGTGCAGCCGACCACGGCTCGGCGCGTGCTTCCACATGGTCGAGCCGCAGAACTGGGTGCCCATCGCGTCGGCGAACTCCCGGTGCGACATGCCGCGGCGCGTCAACGTTGACTTCACCTGCTGCCAAACCTCTTTGGGCACCGTGTCGAGATTGGTGTTGGAGCCCACGTCCTGCAACCGCGCCAGCAATTCAGCGGCCTTGACGCCCCGGTCACCGTATACGCCAACGATGCTCAGGAAACGACGCTGGTTGGCGGCACCGTAGACCAGCACATGCCAGCAATCGCGGTAACCCGCCTTCTTCGCCCGCTTGATCCGCGCGAAAACCCCGACGCGCAGCAGCAGCTGCACCACGTCGTCGGCCAGCTGACGGCTGGTCGTCGCGTAGTACACCCGACCCTGGCCGACCTTCTCGTCCCAGCGCACTGAGCCATCCGTCGCCCACAGGTGCCGCAGGAACAATGCCACCTGATCGTTGGGCAGCGCGAAAACCTGTTGTGGAACGAACTTTTCGTAGCTCCGCTTGCCGAACAGCCCCAGCTTGTCCAGCCAGGCCGCGATGGGGTTCCGCTTGCCGTGGGTCAGTCGGTACGGCGCCGGCATCCGCAGCGTGGTCACGCGGGCGGACGGGTATTCGTCGCGCACGGCCGTCACACCGAAGTGCCGCGCCGCACCGGCAACGGCGACGAGGTTCGCCTCGTCGATCGACGCGTAGCGGATCGGCTGGCGCTTCACGCAGGACCCGTCGCCGATCATGTGGGCCAGCATGATGACCTCGGCGTCGTCCATGCGCTCGGTGTGCACCGGCTCGGGCACGGTGCGCGGTACCGCAAGACGGTCGCCAACGGCCAAGTCGCCCAACGAGACCCAGCCGCTCAGCGTCATGAACGGGTGGTTGGCGGTGGCCTCGACCTGACGCCCCGAGGCGAGGCGCAGCAAGAAGACCTCCTTGTGTCCGCTGTAGAACACGTTGGTCATGGGCCGGGCGACCATACGCTTGCGGTCGTCGAGCGACCACACCAGCGGCCGCTCCCCCGTCGCCATCAGCTCACCGAAGGTGACCTCAGCTCCGTTGTCGGCGCGCAGGATTCGCGTGTTCGCGGTCAGGCAGCCCGACTCACGAAGGTCCGACACCTGCGGGCGCTTATCGGTGCGCTGTTCGGGACCACGGTTCAGCTGGCTGATCGCGACCACGGGAACCTCAAGTTCCTTGGCCATCAGCTTCAGCGACCGCGAGAACTCCGAGACCTCCTGCTGACGAGACTCGAACTTCTTACCCGAGGTCATCAGCTGCATGTAGTCCACGACGATGAGCCGCAGGTTGGCCTTCTGGTGCAGACGACGCGCCTTGGCCCGGATCTCCATCATGGTCAGGTTCGGTGAGTCGTCGATGTAGAGCGGCGCCTCGGAGATCTCGCTCATGCGGCGGGCCAGCTTGGTCCAGTCATCGTCGCTCATACGTCCCGAACGCATGTCACCGAGCTTGATCTTGGCTTCGGCCGAGAGGAGTCGCATGACGATCTCGGTCTTGCTCATTTCCAGCGAGAAGATGACGCTGGCCTGCTGGTGCTTGATCGAGCAGGACCGCATGAAGTCCAGACCGATCGTCGAATTGTGCGTGGGCACCATCGACCGCCCGGCCAGGTACAGGTGGGCCGGGTTGTCGACCTCGACGCAGCGCACCGGCACCGCATCCACCCGGCGCACATCGGAAATCGTCACGGGGCGGGTCAGTACGGCCAGCCCACCGGCGGTCAATGCCGGCTCGAGCCGGTCAGCGCCGGGCCGCAGGGTCGCGGTGGTGACGATGCCGCGGCCGGTCGGCCACTGGTGCGAGGCGTCGGCCACGATGGTGGTGCCGTCCGACAGGTCGATCTCGTAGCACGGCCGCTCCTCCATCACCGGAGTCGCAGCGATCACGCGGGTGGGCCGTCCGTTGGCGTCAATCAGTTCGTCGCCCACCGAGACGTCACCCATGGTGGTCCAGCCGCCGGGCGTGGGCAGCGGGGTGTCGAGCGCCAGCGCCTTACCCACACCAGGACGCGCGGCCACGATGATCATCTGGCCCGGGTGCAGACCGTTGGTGATCTCGTCGAGCTCGGTGAAGCCGGTCGGGATGCCACGCGAGATACCGCCCTGGGACGCGATGGCGTCGATCTCGTCCATGGTGGGCTGCAGCAGCTCCTCCAGGACGGTGAAATCCTCGCTGCTGCGCGTCTGGGTGACGTCGTAGATCTCGGCCTGCGCTCGGTCCACCAGATCGGCTACATCGGCGCCATCAGCGCCCGCGTACCCGTACTGCACGACGCGCGTGCCGGCCTCGACGAGGCGGCGCAGCGTGGCCTTCTCCGCGACGATGCCGGCATAGAAGCCGGCATTGGCGGCGGTGGGCACCGTGGAGATCAAGGTGTGCAGATACGGCGCGCCACCGATGCGTTTGAGCAGACCCCGGCGGTCGAGTTCCGCGGCCACGGTGACGGCGTCAGCGGGCTCCCCGCGGCCGTACAGGTCGAGGATGGCGTCGTAGACGTTCTGGTGCGCCGGACGGTAGAAGTCGCCGGGACGCAGGCGCTCCAGGACATCAGCGACCGCGTCCTTGGACAGCAACATGCCACCCAGCACCGACTGCTCGGCAGCCATGTCCTGCGGCGGTTGCCGGCCGAAATCCTCGCTGGGCGGCTCCTCCATGTCGGACCGGCTCAGGTCGTCAGCGACAGCCACGAAGCGCTCCTCCTCCCCCGAAAATCAAAAACAAACAAATGTTCGAACGAGCTACTTGTGACCGTACTTCACCCTGCCGACAAGTCGGGCCCGCAAGCCACTCACCTGCCGTGCGACGCACCACGCTAGACGTTGCTGGAGCAGTCCGGAACTGCCCCTGTTGATAACCCTGTGGATGAAATGTGGAAAGACGTGGACAACGATGTTGACCGCTTGGGGAGAACTTGTGGAATACCCGCGGGTAAAATCCCAAATACGCAGGTCAAGGGCATATATACCGGCCACAGGCCTGTGTATGAGAATTGGTTCGGCGTGTCGTGTCGGGTAGCCATCTCGGGCGTGTTGTGTTGCGCGCGCATGGCGGATAAGGGCCGCGTAGGTTAACAGCCGGCGTAGATCACTGTTTGCAGATTGGCTTAAAATATTCGCCCGTTGTCAACAGAAAACGCCCGGGCGAAGTCAAAGATTGACTCCACCCGGGCGTTCTGCTGTTTGAGCTATCGCATGCCTATCCGGCGACGACAGCCAGCGACACCGGCACGTTGACCGACGGGTGCAGACGCACCGCGATCTTGTGGGTGCCGACCGACTTGATGTGCGCCTTGGGCAGCTCGACGGTGCGCTTGTCGAGGTTCGGGCCACCGGCCTTCTTGATCGCGGCGACAACGTCACCCGCGGTCACCGAACCGAACAACTTGCCGCTGTCGGCACCGGCCTTGACAGCCAGCGACACGGGGCCGAGGGCCTCGATCGCCTGCTTCAGCTCGTTGGCGTGGTCCAGGTCGCGAACCGTCTTGGCGTCACGCGCACGACGGATCTCGTTGGCCTGACGCTCGGCACCACGGCTGGCCACGATGGCCAGGCCGCGGGGCAGCAGGTAGTTGCGGCCGTAGCCGTCGCGAACCTCAACGGTGTCGCCGGCCGAACCCAGGTGGTCGACCTCAGTGGTCAGAATGAGCTTCATGTTCTCAGTCCTCCCTATCGCGTCGAAGAGCTGAACGGGAGCAACGCAACCTCGCGGGCGTTCTTCACGGCGATGGCGATGTCGCGCTGGTGCTGCACGCAGTTACCGGTGACGCGACGGGCACGGATCTTGCCGCGCTCGCTGATGTAGGTCCGGAGCAGTCCGGTGTCCTTGTAATCGATGATCTGCGCCTTCTTGGAGCAGAACACGCACTTGCGGGTCTTGACCGGCTTTTCCGGCGCCGGACGCCGCTTGGTGGCCTTGGCCATGTGTTTCTCTTTCTGGGTCTAGCTGGTTGCCCAGCCAATTACGTGGATCAGAAGGGCGGCTCGTCGTCGGCGCCGCCGAACGAACCCGATGCGGGGGCGCTGCCCCACGGGTCGTCGGCCGGAGCGCCGCCGCCGGCAGGCTGGCGGGAACCCCCGCCGCCGCCGAAGCCGCCACCGCCTCCGCCACTGCGGTTGGCCTTGTTCACCTTCGCCGTCGCGTACCGCAGGGACGGGCCGATCTCGTCGACCTCGACCTCCATCACGGTGCGCTTCTCGCCCTCACGGGTTTCGAACGAGCGCTGCTTCAACCGGCCGGTCACGATGACACGCGACCCCCGGGTCAGGCTCTCGGCGACATTTTCGGCCGCCTCGCGCCAGATGTTGCAGCGGAGGAACAGCGCCTCCCCGTCCTTCCACTCATTGCTCTGCCGGTCGAACATCCGCGGCGTCGAGGCCACGGTGAAGTTCGCAACGGCAGCTCCGGACGGCGTGAAGCGCAGTTCCGGGTCAGCGGTCAGGTTTCCGATAACGGTGATGGTGGTGTCACCAGCCACGAGATCCTCCTGGGACGGATTGGGTGAATTAGGCGCGAGCCTACGCAAGGCCCGCGACAAATCCGCAGAGCTTCGGTGCTTCTAGTGCTTGTCGGTCCGCAGGACCTTGGTACGCAACACCGACTCGTTCAGGTTCAGCTGACGGTCGAGCTCGCTGACCGTGGCCGGTTCGGCCTTCAGGTCGACAACCGCGTAGATGCCTTCACCGTGCTTGGCGATCTCGTAAGCCAGCCGGCGACGGCCCCAGATGTCCACCTTTTCGACGCTGCCGCCGTCTTTGCGGACGACGTTCAGGAACGTCTCCAGCGACGGAGCTACGGTGCGCTCGTCAAGTGTGGGGTCGAGAATGACCATGATTTCGTATGGACGCATGTGGAACCCATCACCTCCTATGGTCGTATCGGCCACGGCGTGTTCCGTGGCAGGAGGGTCGCCTGCGTCGGCAACCGGCTCAGGTTACCCGACAAGGCCCTGAGCTGCGAAATCGGCGCTCAGAAGAGCCGTCCTGGCGGGGCCGTCGAGATCGCTAGGCTGGGTCAGGATCATGGTCAGCGAGGGGAAAGCATGACTTATCCGCAGGGGCCATGCGGCCGAGGATTTCCGGGGCAGCCCGGGCACCCGCAGCAGCCGGGTTATCCCAGGACTGCCCGCCCCAGCCCGTCTACCAGCAGGGATACCTACGGCCGGTGGTTATGCGGGCGGTCACCGTCAACGCAGAAATCCGCGGCTTCTCTTGGCATGTTCGATCCCAGGCCGTCAGCTTGCCTTGACGGTCAAGGAAAGTTGACGCCTCCAGATCGAAGTTGCCAAGGGAGAGAGCACCGAACGCCGCGACTGTGCCGTCAGCGCGCCTCGCGAGCGATTTCCGCGCGCTGAGTACACCCTGCCACGACGAAAACCTAGGCCTCGGCCGTCTTCTTGATCGCCGCCAGCGTCACCGGGATGCCTTCCTTCGCGTTCCTCTCGCGGAGCGCGATCTGCTCGTCGGCGGCGTCCGACCAGCGCTCATGGAAGCCGGCGATCCCGGCCGGGAGGAACTCCCACGACTGCGTCAGCCGGGTCCCGTCCTCGACGGGGTCGAGCGTGAAGCCCCACCGGACCCAACCGCCGTTGACCTCCCAGACGAACTCGCGGCCCGGCTCGGCGACGACCACCTGGCTGCGGGTCTCCCAGATTCGGTCCCCGGCCTCGTTGCGGCCCTTGAACCAGGCGCCGGCCACCGGGCCGGCGTCCTCGTCCTCCCACCAGCACTCCTTGCACTGCGGGCTCCACCGGCCCATGTTGGTCACGTCAGAGACCAGTGCGTAGAGGGTTTCGGGATCGGTGTCGACGACGATGGAATCAGAGAAGGTCAGGTCGGTCACGTCTCGACCCTGCCACCGCGGCCCGCGGAACGCAGCTCATTTATGCCGTCGGCTGAAGCGCCGGTTCAGGGTCGAGCTCCGGCTCGGCGGCGGCCGTCGGACGCGGCCGTAACCGGGCCGGTAGCCAGCGGGGCGGATTGTCGTCGGCTTCGTCGAACACGCCGCCAGTTGGATCATCAACAGGCGCGCCCCGGCCACCGGATCGAACCAGGTCGAACTCCGGCCGGTAAATCGCCCGAATAACCAACGCGCACACGCCGATCACCGCGATGTCGCGCAACAGCACCGTCGTGGTGAAGAACTGTTCGGGCAACCCGAACTTGGGATCGTCGTACAGATACAGCATCCGCGGAATCCAGATCAGCGCGTCAATGGTCATCCACGCCAACAGGATTCGACGATGCGGCAGCGCCAGGGCGGCCAGCGGCACCAGCCACAGCGAGTACTGCGGGCTCCACACCTTGTTGGTCAACAGGAAGGCCGCCACGACCAAGAAGGCCAGCTGCGCGAGCCGCGGCCGCTGCGGCGCCGTCCAGGCGACGTAAGCGATTGCCGCACAACACACGACGAAGAGGACCGCGGTGACGGTGTTGAGCACCGTCGGAGGTTGCCAGAACCCGAGGTTGGTGTCGAAACCGCCCCATCCGGTGAACGACTTCACCACGTTGTAGAGCGAGTCCATGTCGTCGCCGCGGCGGGTGTTGAGCCGGAAGAACTCCGACCACCCGCGCGGGTACATCACCATGATCGGCAGATTCACCGCGATCCACGTGACCAGCGCGGTGATCGCGGTCTTGGCCACCGGCCGCCACTTGCCGGTCCGCACCGCCAGCATCGCCAGCGGGATCAGCAACAGCAGTGGATACAGCTTCAGGGCCACTCCGACCCCGATGAGCACACCGGCCGCCACCGGCTTGCGGCGCGACCAGGCCAGCATGGCGCCGGCCGCACACGCGGTCGCGAGCGCGTCGAAGTTGGTGAAGGCCTGGAAGATCAGGATCGGCGATCCAGCGACCACGGCGGCGTCCCACGGCCGCCGCCCGGACATTCGCATGGTCGCCCAGACGGTGGCCATCCAGGCCAGGGCCAGCCCGAACGCCGAGATGTTGAAGAACATGATCACCTCGGCGACCACGGGTATCCGCACCAGCTTCGACAGCGCCGTATAGGTCTTGGCGACCGACATGGACACGTACTGGTACATACCGGTCAGCACCGGATATTCCATGTAGCGGACGGCGCGGGTGCCGTCGTACTGCACGCGCGGCTTGTGCGCGCTGTCGGTCTCGATCCAGCTGGACTTGTACGGGAACTTGCCCAGGTTGAGCAGCTCCGCGGTGTACAGCGGCACGGTGTCCGAGTAGCAGAACTCGTAGTAGGCCCGCTGGTTCTGCCAGTTGGCGACGCGCTGGTCCGCCATGCCGGAACCGGTCGTCACCAGGCAGGGCGCCTTGGTCGTGTAACCCAGCCCGAGAAAGACCAGCGCGATCAGCAGCATCACCCGGAACGGGGTGAGGAACGGCGCCCGGCCGATCATGGCGTGCCGGCCCACCGGCCCGCCCACGACGCCGGACAGCGCCGCACCGATGACGTCGGTCCGGCTGGGCAGGTCGCGGTCGTCGGCGCTGCGCAGGTCCGGGGCCAGCCGGGCCGGCGAGACCGTCACCACCTCGGACTCGTCTGGTTCCTCGACCGTCACGGCGGCGGCGGGGGGCCAGGCTGGTTCGGGTCACCACCACCCGGAGGCGGCGCGTCCTGGTGCGGAGCAACCTGCATGGTGGTCGGCGGGCCGAACGGGATCGTGATGCCCGGGGCGATAACGAGCGTCGGCTGGACGACGGTCTCCGTCGGAGCACCTGGCACCGGGGCCTGTGGCTGGTCATCGGGCGACGGCGGCTTGATGACCGGCGCCTGCGGCACACCCGCGTACCCACCGATGGCCGTCGGCTTCGGGAATGACTCGTTGTCGGTGCCCTTCAGCGCGCCGTCCATCGTGGATTTCCAGATGTCCGACGGCAGTCCCGAGCCATACACCGGCCCGCCGCCCTTGTTCACCAGGGGTTGCGTCCCGGCCGTCGTACCGACCCATACCGCGGTGGACAGCGACGGCGTGTAGCCGACCATCCACGCGTCGCGGTTGGCTCCGGTGTCACCGAGCTGCACGGTGCCGGTCTTGGCCGCCGACGGCCGGCCGCCGGCCAGGTTGTGGCCGCGGGAGTATCCGGCGATGGGCTGCATCGCAGAGGTCACGTTGTCGGCGACGGCCTTCGGAATCCGCTGTTCGCCCGAATTGTCCTGCGAGGTCGCGTCGTACAGCACCTGACCGTCGCCGTTGACGACCTTCTGCACGAAGTGCGGCTTGTGGTACTCGCCGGACGCCGCGAGCGTCGCGTACGCGGAGGCCATGTCGAGTGCGCGGCTCTGGTACTGACCGAGCACCACACCGTTGTTGGGCGGTCCGCCCTTGCCGTCCTCGGACAGCGTGTGCTCGACACCGGGGAAGCTGTCGGCGACGCCGGCCTTGTGCGCGGCGTCGGCGACGTCCTGCGCGCCGTGCTTGAGCTTGAGCATCAACCGGTAGTAGCTGGTGTTCAGCGACCGCTTCAGTGCCTCGGCGATGCTGCACGTGCCGCAGCCCTCGCCCTCGACGTTGGTGATGTTGATGCCGTTGACCGTCACCGGCGAGCTGTCGACCTGGTAGCCCAGCCCGATGCCCTGCTCCAGGGCCGCCACCAGGGCGAAGACCTTGAACGACGAACCCGTCGGCAGACCGGCCTGCGCGAAGTCGAAGCCGTTGGCGTCGGAGCCGCCGTAGTAGGCCTTGATGCCGCCGGTGTGCGGATCGACCGACACCACCGCCGCCCGCATGTCGTCCGCCTGGCCGTCGAGATACTTCGACACCGCATCTTCGGCGGCCTGCTGCGCCTTCGGGTCGATCGTCGTGGTGACCTGCAACCCCTCGGTGTTCAGCGCCTGCTCGTTGATGTTGAAGATGCTCTGCAGCTCCTTCATCACCTGCCGCTGGATCAGCCCGTTGGGCCCTTCGGTCTGGTTCTGCTGGCGCGCCTGCTCGGGCGGCACCGTGGCCGGGAACTTCTGCTGGGCGCGGTCCTCCTTCGACAGCGCACCCATGGTCACCATGCCGTCGAGCACCCAGTTCCAGCGCTCGGCGGCGCCCTCCGGGTCGACGGCCGGGTCCAGCGTCGACGGCCGCTGGATCAGCGCGGCGAGCAGCGCGCCCTCGGCCACGTCGAGCTGCTCGACCGGTTTGCCGAAGTAGGCCTTCGACGCCGCGCCGATGCCGTAGGTGCCGCGGCCGAAATAGATGATGTTCAGGTATGCCTGCAGCACTTCGTCTTTCGACCACTGCCGCGACATCTTGGTGGCGATCACCAGCTCCTTGGCCTTGCGGACCAAGCCGCCCACGCCCGAGCGGGCGTCACCGACCAACGCGTTCTTCACGTACTGCTGCGTGATGGTCGACCCGCCCTGCAGGTCGCCACCGAAGATGTTGTTCTTGAACGCGCGCGCGAAGCCGGAGAACGAGAAGCCCGGGTTGGTGTAGAAATCCCGGTCCTCGGCGGCCATCACCGCGTTACGCACATGCACGGGGATCTGGTCGATGTTGACGTCGACCCGGTTGCCTTCCGGCGGGACAAACTTCGCCAGTTCGGTGCCGTCGCTGGCCAGGATGGTCGACACCTGGTTGGTGCGGATGTCGCCCGGCTTGGGGATGTCGACGATGAGGTACGCCATGCCGAACGTGACGATCGGCAGCACCAGCAACACGGCGATGCCGGCGTAACAGAGCCGCCGGAACAGCTTCCAGTTCCACTTGAACTTCGGCAACTGGGGCCCGCCGGACTTTCCACCGCCGGCCCGCGGGGGCGGTGGTGGCGGCGACTTCGGCGGCGGGTTCATGCCGCCGCCAGCGCTCATCGGGGGCTGGCTCGGCCGTTTGGTGCCGTCCAGCGCCGCCTTCACGGCATCGATCGGATCCCGCAGACGCGGGTCGTCGGCCTTCCCGACCGGCGGCAGGATCATGGTGCGCCGGTCATCCGGCGGCACTGGGCCGGGGCGACCTTGCGGTGTGCCGGCGGCCGGTCCCCTGGACGCGTCGTTATCCGACCGGCTGTGGCGCCCGGCCCCACTCATTCCGTCACTCACTGGCGGTGCGCGCTTTCGAGCGCGCTGCCCGGGTGCCTCGAGGCTTCGCTGCTTTCGGGGGACTCGGCGTCCCTAATACATATGACTTGACCAAATGATTCCAACTGCAAGTGCGGCATACCTCCACCACGTGAACCGCGAATTCGTCGAACTTGGCGGCCAGCAGGACGAGCTCCTCGGTGCTGCGAGCCGAACCCGACACCGCTCCGAGATGATCACCGAAGACCCACGACACCAATGTCAGTGGTTCTTTGCGGCAGATCGGGCACATCACCGAACTGGTACGCCCATGAAATTTTGCTGCGCGCAGCAGATAGGGGTTGGCGTCACACACCTCGGTGACGCCGGTACGGCCGGAATAGACCTCGGCCAGCAGTGACCTGCGCCGGAGCGCATAGTCGACCACCTGCCGCTGCAATCGCACGGTGACCAGAGTACGTCGGGCAGCTGGACGCCGATACGCGATGGCGCGCATGTAGCCGGGTTGTAGCCGGCTTGGTAGGTCTGGTGGTACACCGCGCGTGGCCGGGCTCACGTGAGCGTGCCGCCTGACCTTTACTCTTTCCCCGTGGCCACCGCAGCGACCCGGGCGAAAGACAGCGACCGCAACGACACCTGCCAAATCCTGGACGCGGCATTGGCCGACGGTCAGCTGTCCGCCGAGGAACACCGGCAGCGGGTCGCGGCCGCCACCACCGCGGTCACGCTCGGTGACCTGCGCGCGCTGGTGACCGATCTGCAGACCGGGGACGGGCCGGTCAAACTGCCCAACCTCAAGACCGGCGCAGGACGACCGGTGCGCACGACCGGTTGGGGACTGCTCGCCGCCGGAGCCGCGGTGATGCTGGTGGTCGGCATCGCGATCGGCTGGGGCATCTACGCCGCGCCGGGCCAGTCGCCGATGACCGCCGCCGAGGACCCCGGCGCCAAGCCCGACGGGGTGGCCCCGCTGGTCCTGACGCCGCCCAGGCAGTTGCAGTCTCTCGGCGGACTGACCGGGCTGCTCACCCAGATGAAGAAGAAGTTCGGCGACACCACCGGCTACGAGCTGAACATCTACTCCGACTACGCGATGCTCGAGCGTCCTGACCCAGGCGAACCGCGACGGGTCCTGCGGTACTACTACCGCGGCGGCTGGGACGACCCTGATACGACATCGGTCAGCAGTGACGAGCGCGTCGTCGACCTCGGCAAATTCGACGTCGAGAAGATCGCTGCCATCATGCACGGCGCCCCGGAGACCCTCGGGATCAAGCGCAACGAGATCAACAACGTCTACCTCGACATCAAGGGCAGCAAGGACATCACCGCGCCGCCGGACACCGTCGAGATCTCGATCTACGTGTCCGGGAAGTTCAACAACAGCGGCTACATCGAACTGGACCCGGACGGCAACCAAAAGCGCATCAACTACCCCGGTTGATTCGTCCGGTATTCGGCCGACGTTGACGGCCACATCGGGTGCCGTTCATCTTGCCGTGCCGATTCGATTGGCCACGTATATATCGGCGCGATACTATGAGCCGAGGTGTTGAAGCGTCCTAGCGCTTAATATGTGATGCCGTCAATTCAGGTCTGGAGGTGACACCGTGCTGGAGCTGGCGATCTTGGGGCTTCTGCTGGAGTCCCCCATGCACGGCTATGAGCTGCGCAAACGCTTGACGGGACTGCTCGGCGCGTTCCGCGCCTTCTCATACGGCTCGCTCTACCCGGCGCTGCGCCGGATGCAGGCCGACGGCTTGATCGTCGAAGACGCCGCGCCGCTCGGTGCGACGAAGGTGCGCCGCGCCCGCCGCGTGTACCAACTCACCGACGCCGGCAAGCAACGGTTCACCGAACTCGTCGCCGACACCGGCCCCCAGAACTACACCGATGACGGATTCGGTGTGCACTTGGCGTTCTTCAACCGGACGCCCGCCGAAGCCAGGATGCGAATCCTGGAGGGGCGGCGGCGTCAGGTCGAGGAACGTCGCGAAGGTCTGCGCGAGGCGATCGCACGGGCCAGCAGTTCGCTCGACCGGTACACCCGGCAGTTGCATCAGCTCGGGCTCGAATCCAGTGAGCGCGAAGTGAAATGGCTCAACGAACTGATTGCAGCCGAGCGCGTGGCAACTGCCGGACCGACGGCACCGCCGTCACAAGGCCACGCCGACCAAACCTGAACGCACACGCCCCCGGCGAACGCATTGAAAGAGTAGGAAAAGGAGACCGTCACATGTCTGAGTCGAACGAGGTTCGCGTCGCAATCGTCGGCGTAGGCAACTGCGCGGCATCGCTCGTGCAGGGCGTGCAGTACTACCAGGACGCCGACGAGAACTCGACCGTCCCGGGCCTGATGCACGTCAAGTTCGGCCAGTACCACGTGCGTGACGTGAAGTTCGTGGCCGCGTTCGACGTGGACGCCAAGAAGGTCGGCTTCGACCTGTCCGAGGCGATCTTCGCGTCCGAGAACAACACCATCAAGATCGCCGACGTGCCGCCCACCAATGTGACGGTGCAGCGCGGGCCGACCCTCGACGGCATCGGCAAGTACTACTCCGAGACCATCGAGGTGTCCGACACCGACCCGGTCGACGTGGTCAAGGCACTCAAGGACGCCGAGGTCGACGTCCTGGTCTCCTACCTGCCCGTCGGTTCCGAAGAGGCCGACAAGTTCTACGCCCAGTGCGCCATCGACGCCAAGGTCGCGTTCGTCAACGCGCTGCCGGTGTTCATCGCCTCCGATCCGGTGTGGGCCAAGAAGTTCACCGACGCCGGTGTGGCGATCGTCGGCGACGACATCAAGAGCCAGGTCGGCGCCACCATCACCCACCGCGTGATGGCCAAGCTTTTCGAGGACCGCGGCGTCGCCCTGGATCGCACGTACCAGCTGAACGTCGGCGGCAACATGGACTTCAAGAACATGCTCGAGCGCGAGCGCCTGGAGTCCAAGAAGGTCTCCAAGACCCAGGCCGTCACCTCCAACCTGACCGGCTCGCTGGCCGACAAGGTCTACGACAAGAACGTGCACATCGGCCCGTCGGACTATGTCGCGTGGCTCGACGACCGCAAGTGGGCGTACGTCCGCCTCGAGGGCCGCGCGTTCGGTGACGTGCCGCTGAACCTGGAGTACAAGCTCGAGGTGTGGGATTCGCCCAACTCGGCCGGCATCATCATCGACGCCGTGCGCGCCGCCAAGATCGCTAAGGACCGCGGTATCGGCGGCCCCATCCTGCCGGCCTCGGCCTACCTGATGAAGAGCCCGCCGGAGCAGGTCGCCGACGACCTCGCCCGCACTCAGCTGGAAGCCTTCATCGAGGGGTAATTGTCGACGTCAGAGTGGGCGGCCAGGTGAAACCTGGCCGCCCACTTGGCGTTTGAGGCGACGGGACGATCGTGGCCGGCCCTGTGAGACTGGCCACAACTGCCGTTTAAACTGGATTGAGTCCAGAAAATACGACTAGGGTGGTACTCGCAACAGACATCCGACAGACCCGAAGAGAGGTTCTCGTGGCCCTGATCAACAAGCAGATCAAGCCGTTCTCCGCCACCGCGTACAAGAACGGCACATTCATCCCGGTGTCGGACGCCGACATCAAGGGCAAGTGGGCCATCTTCTTCTTCTACCCGGCCGACTTCACCTTCGTCTGCCCGACCGAACTGGGCGACCTCGCCGACCACTACGAGGAGCTGCAGCGCCTCGGCGTCGAGGTGTTCTCGGTGTCCACCGACACCCACTTCACCCACAAGGCGTGGCACGACTCGTCCGACACCATCGGCAAGATCCAGTACGCCATGATCGGCGACCCGACCCTGCAGATCAGCACCGACTTCGAGGTGCTGCGTGAGGGCCAGGGCCTGGCCGACCGCGGTACCTTCCTGGTCGACCCCGACGGCGTCATCCAGTTCACCGAGGTCACCGCGGAGGGCATCGGCCGCAACGCCGCCGAACTGGTCCGCAAGGTCAAGGCCGCCCAGTACGTGCGCAACCACCCGGGCGAGGTCTGCCCGGCGAAGTGGGAAGAGGGCGAAGAGACCCTGGCCCCGTCGCTGGAACTCGTCGGCAAGATCTAGATCCGACGCACTGTTGGCGGTACGGGCCAGGTTCGCCCCCGGCCCGTACCGCTCATCAAAACTGCTTCACACCAACATCTTTCGGGTCGTACCGGCCCAGCCAGACCTATCCTCGATGGAGTTGATCCGCATGCTCGACACCTCACTCGCCAGCCAATTGAAGTCCCTGCTGGAGCGGCTGACCGTGCCGATCGAGCTGGTGTCCTCCCTCGATGACGGCCCCAAGTCCGCAGAACTCGCCGAACTGCTCACCGAGATCGCGGCGATGTCGGACAAGATCACCTACTCGCGCGGCGACGACGACGCCCGTCGGCCGTCGTTCGCCATCCGCCGCACCGGCACCGACGTCGAGGTCCGGTTCGCCGGCATCCCCCTGGGCCACGAGTTCTCCTCGCTGGCCCTGGCCCTGCTGCAGGTCGGCGGATACCCGTCGAAGGAAGCCCCCGAACTGCTCGAGCAGGTACAGGGCCTCGATGCCGACCTGCACTTCGAGACCTACTTCTCCCTGTCGTGCCAGAACTGCCCCGACGTCGTGCAGGCGCTGAACCTGATGGCGATCCTCAACCCGCGCATCAGCCACGTCGCCATCGACGGCGCGCTGTTCAAGGACGAGGTCGAACAGCGCAAGGTGCTGGCCGTCCCCACGGTCTTCCTGAACGGTGAGGTGTTCGATTCGGGCCGGATGACCCTCGAGCAGATCATCGGCAAGGTCGACGTCGGCGCAGCGCAGCGCACCGCCGAAGCGATCGCCGAGAAGGACCCCTTCGATGTGCTGGTGGTCGGCGGTGGACCCGCAGGCGCTGCGGCCGCAATCTACGCGGCCCGCAAGGGAATTCGCACCGGCGTGGTCGCCGAGCGGTTCGGTGGCCAGGTGCTCGACACCATGGCCATCGAGAACTACATCTCCGTCCCCCACACCGAGGGACCGAAGTACGCCGCGGCGCTCGAAGCGCATGTCGGCGAGTACGACGTCGACGTCATGAAGACCCAGCGCGGCGCGAAGCTGCTGCCCGCGCTCGACGAGGGCGGTCTCATCGAGATCTCGCTGGAGAGCGGCGCCTCCCTGACCGCGCGCACCGTCATCCTCGCGACCGGCGCCCGCTGGCGCGCGATGGACGTGCCCGGTGAGGCCGACTACCGCAACAAGGGCGTCACCTACTGCCCGCACTGCGACGGACCGCTGTTCAAGGGCAAGCGCGTCGCGGTGGTGGGCGGCGGTAACTCCGGCGTGGAGGCCGCGATCGACCTGGCGGGCGTCGTCTCCCACGTGACGCTCATCGAGTTCGACTCGGTGCTGCGCGCCGACGAGGTGCTGCAGCGCAAGCTCCGCAGCCTGCCGAACGTCGACATCCTGCTGAGCACGCTGACCACCGAGGTCCTCGGCGACGGCGACCAGGTCACCGGCCTCACCTACCAGGACCGCACCACGGGCGAGTCGCACCGCCTCGACCTGCAGGGCGTCTTCGTCCAGATCGGCCTGCTGCCCAACACCGAGTGGCTGGAAGGCAGCGTCGAGCTGTCCAAGCGCGGCGAGATCGTCATCGACGAGCGCGGCCAGACGTCGGTCCCCGGTGTGTTCGCCGCCGGCGACTGCACGACGGTGCCGTTCAAGCAGATCGTCATCGCGGCCGGAGCCGGCGCGACCGCTGCCCTGTCGGCATTCGATCACCTGATCCGGACCACCGCTCCCGTCGGCAGCTGAGCGCTTCACCCCGCGGGGGTAATGTCCGCAGACGTGGCCGCCGAGATTTCTGACGACGAACTGCTGACGCTCGACGAGTTCGCGCTGCTGCCCGAGAATGCCGAGCAGATCGGCGCGGCCCGTCCGCTACCGACGGTCTCGCGGATCGACGACGGACCGATCAGCATGCTGAAGTGGGGCATCGCCGCACCCGAGGTGGTGTTCCTGCACGGTGGTGGGCAGAACGCGCACACGTGGGACACCGTGATCCTCGGGCTCGGTGTGCCGGCGCTGGCGATCGACCTGCCCGGGCACGGGCGGTCGGCCTGGCGCGAGGACGGCGACTACGGCCCGAAGCTGAACGCAGCAACGGTGGCCCCGGTGATTCGGCGACACGCGCCCGGCGCCCGGCTGGTCGTCGGGATGTCGTTGGGCGGGCTGACCGCGCTGCGCATCGCGGCGACCGAGCCCGCCTTGGTGCCCGAGCTGGTGCTGGTGGACGTGACCCCGTCCGCACCGGAACGCCACGAGCAGATGACCCAGGCACAGTTGGGTGCGGTGGCGTTGGTAAAGGGCGACCGGAGCTTCCCCAGCTTTCAGGCGATGCTCGACGTCACCGTGGCGGCGTCGCCGCATCGCAGCCGGAACTCATTGCGCCGCGGCGTCTTTCACAACGCCAAGCAACTCGACGACGGCACCTGGACCTGGCGCTACGACTCGTTCCGCAGCGGCGACGGTTTTGTCGGACTGTGGGACGACGTGCCGTCCATCACCATGCCGACGACGCTGGTGCGCGGCGCCAAGTCGTTCTTCGTCAACGACGACGATGCCGCCGCCTTCGCCGCCGGTGCGCCGGGTTTCCAGCGGGCGCATGTGGTCGCCGATTCCGGGCATTCGGTACAGGGCGACCAGCCGGCGGCGCTCGTCGAGATCCTGCGCGGCGTCCTCGGCAGTTAGCGTGGGGACATGACCCATCCCATTCGCATCGGGGTTCAACTGCAGCCCCAGCACGCCCCCAACTACGGCTTGATGCGCGACGCGGTGCGTCGCTCCGAGGATCTCGGCGTCGACGTCGCCTTCAACTGGGACCACTTCTTCCCGTTGTACGGCGACCCCGACGGCGCGCACTACGAATGTTGGACCATGCTGGGCGCCTGGGCCGAGCAGACGTCGCGCATCGAGATCGGCGCGCTGGTCACCTGCAACTCGTACCGCAACCCGGAACTGCTGGCCGACATGGCGCGGACGGTCGACAACATCTCCGACGGGCGGCTGATCCTGGGCATCGGGTCCGGCTGGAAAGAGAAGGACTACGACGAGTACGGCTACGAATTCGGCACGGCCGGAAGCAGACTCGACGACCTGGCGGCGGCCATGCCGCGGATCATCGCGCGGCTGGGCAAGCTGAACCCGGCCCCGGTGCGCGAGATCCCGATCCTGATCGGCGGGCAGGGCGAGCGCAAGACGCTGAAGCTCGTCGCGCAGTACGCGCAGATGTGGCACAGCTTCACGACGGCGTCGACGTATCCCGAGAAGGCCGCCGTCCTGGACCGGCACTGCGCCGACGTCGGCCGTGATCCGTCCACCATCGTCCGCTCGGCCGGCGTGGACGACAGCGGCGATGGGCTGCTCGCCAACGCCGAAGCCCTTGTTGCGCTCGGTGTTTCATTGCTGACGGTGGGCGTCAACGGACCCGACTACGACCTCGGCCACGCCGAAGCCCTCTGCCGCTGGCGCGACAGCCGGTAGCGGGCGCTGCCCGGCCGGATGAATTCCCGGCGAGCTGAAGCCGCTGCATAGGGCCGGGCACCGACTAGGTTGACCTGCGTGACCTCTTTCCTGCGTGCAACGGTAGCGATACTGGTGGCACTCCTGGTCGGCTCACTGTGCGTGGGCGTCCCGGCCCGCGCCACCACCGACCAGTGCGCACCGCCCGGCGTGCAGAGCGCCAGCGCGCTGCCCACCAACCTGGCCACCGCCGCCCAGGGCGACGGCACCGACAAGTACACGACCCCTGGTACCCAACCGCTTTCGACGGTACGGCCCGAGGCCCTGGGCCTGGGCACGCCCGGTGTGCTGACCGTCGGCACGCTGTCCGACGCGCCGCCGAGCATCTGTATCAACTCCAATGGCGAGTTCACCGGGTTCGACAATGAGCTGCTGCGGGCTATCGCCGAGAAGATCGGACTCCGCGTCAACTTCGTCGGCACCGATTTCGCCGGGCTGCTGGCCCAGGTCGCGGCGCGCCGGTTCGACGTCGGATCGTCGTCCATCACCACGACCGACGCCCGCCGCCGCACCGTCGGATTCACCAATGGCTATGACTTCGGCTACTTTTCGCTCGTCGTGCCGACCGGGTCGGCGATCAACGGGTTCGGTGCGCTGAAGGCGGGACAGCGCATCGGCGTCGTGCAGGGCACCGTGCAGGAGGCCTACGTCGTCGACACCCTGCACCTGGAACCGGTGAAATTCCCGGACTACGCCACGGTGTACGCGAATATCAAGACCCGGCAGATCGACGCCTGGGTGGCGCCGTCGCAGCAGGCATCGGGCACGGTGCAACCCGGTGACCCGGCCCGGATCGTCGAAAACACCTTCAGCTTGGACAATTTCGTGGCCTACGCGGTCGCGAAGGAAAACACGCCGCTGATCAACGCGCTCAACGCCGGACTCGACGCGGTGATCGCCGACGGCACCTGGGCCAAGCTGTATGCCAACTGGGTGCCGCGCGCCCTGCCGCCGGGTTGGAAGCCCGGATCGAAGGCCGCGCCGCTGCCGCAACTACCCGACTTCAACGCCATCGCCGCCTCGCACGCGTCGGCGGCGCCGACGTCCGGCCCCGCGCCGAAATCCATACTGTCCCAATTGAAAGACGCGTTCGGAGACTGGCAGCTGTATCGACAGGCCATTCCGGATCTGTTCAAGACCGGGCTGCCCAACACCCTCATCCTGACCGTCAGCGCCAGCATCATCGGCCTGATCATCGGCATGGCGCTGGCCATCGCAGGGATCTCCCGGTCCCGCTGGCTACGCTGGCCGGCCCGGGTGTACACCGACATCTTCCGGGGCCTGCCCGAAGTCGTGATCATCCTGGTGATCGGGCTGGGCATCGGCCCGGTGGTGGGCTCGCTGACCGGAAACAATCCGTACCCCTTGGGAATTGCCGCGCTGGGGCTGATGGCCGGCGCCTATATCGGTGAGATTTTGCGCTCGGGTATTCAGAGTGTGGACGCCGGCCAGCTCGAGGCCTCGCGCGCGCTGGGCTTCGGCTACCCGGCGTCGATGCGCCTGGTCGTGGTGCCCCAGGGGGTGCGACGGGTACTGCCGGCACTGATGAACCAGTTCATCTCGCTGCTGAAAGCGTCGTCGCTGGTGTACTTCCTCGGGCTGATCGCCAGCCAGCGCGAGCTGTTCCAGGTCGGCCGCGACCTCAACGCGCAGACCGGAAACCTTTCTCCCCTCGTCGCTTCCGGTTTGTTCTACCTGGCCCTGACCGTTCCGCTGACCCATCTGGTCAACTACATCGACCGGCGACTGAGCAAGGGCCGGCCCGTCGAGCCTGAGACCGCTGTCGTGACCGAGGAGATGATATGACCGCGCCGCAGCCGGTTTCCCTGGCCGCCAAGGATATTCACCTGTCCTTCGGCGCCACCGCGGTGCTGCGCGGTGTCGACCTGGACGTCCCGGCCGGCACGACGACGGCCGTCATCGGACCCTCGGGCTCGGGTAAGTCGACCCTGCTGCGCACCCTGAACCGGTTGTACGAACCCGACCGCGGCGACATCCTGCTCGACGGGCGGTCGGTCCTCAAGGACAACCCCGATCAGCTGCGCCAGCGGATCGGCATGGTGTTCCAGCACTTCAACCTCTTCCCGCACCGGACGGTGCTGGAGAACGTCACACTCGGGCCCCGCAAACTCAAGCGCCTGGACGCCGAGGCCGCCCGCGACCTCGGCCTGAAACTGCTGGAACGGGTCGGGCTGAAACACAAGGCCGACGTCCGCCCCGCGACCCTCTCCGGTGGGCAACAGCAACGTGTCGCGATTGCGCGCGCCCTGGCCATGGACCCTCAGGTGATGTTCTTCGACGAGGCCACTTCGGCACTGGATCCGGAACTGGTCAAGGGCATCCTGACGCTCATCAGCGAACTCGGGGCGGACGGCATGACCATGGTGGTGGTCACTCACGAGATGGGTTTCGCCCGGTCAGCGGCAGAATCGGTGGTGTTCATGGACGGTGGCCGCGTGATCGAGACCGGAACGCCGGAGCAGATTTTCGAATCCGCCGAAACTCAACGTTTACGTCAATTTCTGGCGCAGGTCGTCTAACTACGACCAGTTTCCGGCATACACGTTAGACTATCGAACTATGTCGTCGACGGAGCCGCAGGTCGCGGACCTTGCAGGAGACCTGCAGCAGGTCCTCTCCAAGCTGTTCAACGTGATGCGCCGACGCGTCGAAATCCCGAAGGACGCCGAAGCCGGCGCCGATCTGACGTTGGCGCAGCTATCCATTCTGCTGACCCTGCTGGACCGCGGACCCATCCGGATGACGGAGTTGGCCGCGCACGAACGGGTCCGCACGCCCACCACCACGGTGGCGATCCGGCGGTTGGAGAAGCTGGGTCTGGTCAAACGGTCCCGTGACCCTTCCGACCTGCGCGCCGTCCTGGTGAACGTGACGCCGCGGGGACTCGTGCAACACCGTGAGGCACTCGAGGCCCGCCGCAAGGTGCTGATCGCGATGATGGCGAAGCTGACGCCCGAGGACATCGACAACATCTCCAAGGCCCTTGCGCCGCTGGAGAAGCTGGCCACCAGCAACGACGACTAGGTTGGGTCAGCCCAGCCAGTCCAGCACGGCCGCGGCAGTCCACGACTGCTGCATGCTGCCGAGCGGTTCCCCCGTGAACGGTTCGTAGTATTCGGCGAACGTGCCGTCGCTGGCCTGCCGCAAGCCTTCCCGCCGCAGGATCGAGGCGCGCTCGGCCCAGCCGCGGCGCGCGAAGCACCACGAGAACAGCCACGTCATCACGGGCCAGACCGGGCCGCGCCAGTACTCGCGCGGGCGGAAGTCGCGGGACACCGGTGACGTCGAGGGGATCAGCGGGTACTTGAGGTCGGGATGCGCACAGAACCGCGGGCCCTCCAGCAACCGCAGCAGCGCGCGTTCGCGCTCATGCGGCAGGCCACCGCAGAGCAGCGGCGCGAACTGCGCCACCGTCTCACTCTGAATCCATGTGCCGGCCCGCAGATCGAAGTCGCGGGCCGCTCCGGTGCGGTCGTCGGCCGTCGCGACCACGCCCTGCCGGAACCGTTCGGCCCACGAATATAGTTCGCGCACATCGGCATTCGGCCGTTTGTAGTCCTCGCCGATCTCGGCCAGCACGGTACACGCCACCGACAGGATGGCCGAGACGAAGACGTCCTCGACCTGAAAGCTCATCACCTTCGGCAGCAGCGCGTCGTCGTACCGGACGGACTTCATCTCCTCGAGCAGCCACAGGTAGCGGTCGTACTCGACGTCGGATGGCCGCTGGCTGGTGTCGGTGATGATCGCGTTGTCCTCGCGCTGATACTCCGGCACCGCACCCGGAATCACGTTGGCGTAGGCGCTATCCCACCGCGGCGAGTTGTCCATGCCGGACTCCCAGCCGTGATACAGCGTCACCCGGCCGTGCTCTTGCGGGTCGCGCGCCTCAGCCAACCAGCGGTGCCAGCGCACCAGGTCGTCCCACCGGCGGTCCAGAAACGCCTCGGCGACGACGCGCGTCGACCTGCCGCGGGTGCGGGCGTGGTCGAGAATGCGTTGCACCGCAATGGCATGCACCGGCGGCTGGGTGATCCCGGAAGTCTCCCGATTGCGCGGTGCGTTGACGGCGAGCGTGGAGGTCTCCCACCTGGCCGGCCCGGGAAAGTAGCCGTCGACCCCGTTGGCGAACACGATGTGCGGGATCATGCCGTTGGCCCACTGCGCCGACAACAACGTGTCCAGTTCGACGACGGCGCGCTCGACGGTCAGCGACGCCAGACCGATCGACACGAACGCGGCGTCCCAGCTCCACATGTGCGGGTACAGCAGCGGCGCTGCCGTCGTCATGACACCCAGGTCATTACCGCGCAACAGGTAGGCGGCGCGGGCGGAGAGTTGGGTGGGCGCGAAGCTGTGGTCGGGTGGCATCGCTGTCTATTGTGCGTCGCCGCCCCGGGATTCGCTGATCGGTAGGCTCACGCCATGCCGACCGCAATGATCACCGGCGCTTCCCGGGGCCTCGGAATGGCCATCGCCGAAGCCCTCGCGCCGACGCACACCCTGTTTTTGGCCGGCCGGCCGTCGGCCGAACTCGACGCCGTGGCCGAGCGGCTGGGCGCAACCACCTGGCCCATGGACCTCACCGATTACGAAGGCGTCGAGGCGGCGGTCGAGCCGATCGTCGAGCTCGACGTGCTGGTTCACAACGCCGGTGTGGCGTACCCGGGCCGGGTCGGCGAGTCCTCCATCGCGGAGTGGCGGGCCACCATGGAAGTGAATGTGCTTGGCGCCGTGGGACTTACGCTGCCCCTGCTGCCGGCGTTGCGCGCGGCCCGGGGCCAGGTGATCTTCGTCAACTCCGGTGCCGGCCGCAACCCGTCACCCGGCCTGGCCTCGTATGCAGCAAGTAAGTTCGCGCTGCGCGCCTTCGCCGACGCCCTGCGCGCCGACGAACCGGCACTGCGGGTGACGACGGTGTACCCGGGCCGGATCGACACCGACATGCAGTGGAACCTGGTGGCGTATGAGGGCGGCGAATACCAGCCCGAGCGCTTCCTCAAGCCCGCCACCGTCGCCCAACTGATCGCTCAGGTGGTGGCCACGCCCGAGGACGCCCACCAGCACGAAGTGATCATCCGCCCCCGCTGATTCCCAGCGATCTGTGCACGATTTTCCGCGGTCGGCGCGGAAAATCGTGCACAAATCCCCGGTCAAGCGACGATGTTGACCAGCCGGCCGGGCACGATGATGACCTTCTTCGGCGTCGCGCCGGCGAGGAAGGCCTGCACCTTCTCATCGGCGAGGGCCGCGGCTTCCAGCGTGGCCTTGTCCGCATCGGCGGAGACGACGATCTTGCCGCGCACCTTGCCGTTGACCTGCACCGGGTACTCGACGGTGTCGTCGACCAGGTAGCGCTCGTCGGCGACCGGGAACGGGCCGTGTGCCAGTGACGCGGCGCTGCCGAGGCGGCGCCACAGTTCCTCGGCCAGGTGCGGGGCCAGTGGCGCGACCATCAGCACCAGCGGCTCGACCGCGGCGCGGGCGGTGACACCCTCCTTGGTGAGGTGGTTCGTGTACTCGATGAGCTTGGCCGCGGCGGTGTTGTTGCGCAACGCCGCGTAGTCCTCGTTCACGCCGGCGATGGTGCGGTGCAACTGCTTGAGCGTCTCGTCGGACAACTCGTCGTCGGAAACCCTTGGCTCACCAGTGGTTTCGTCGACGACGACGCGCCACACGCGTTGCAGGAACCGGTGTGCGCCGACGACGTCCTTGGTGGCCCACGGCCGGGAAGCCTCCAGCGGGCCCATCGACATCTCGTAGACGCGCAGGGTGTCGGCGCCGTATTCCTCGCAGATCTCGTCGGGCGAGACGGAGTTCTTCAGGCTCTTGCCGATCTTGCCGAACTCCTGGTTGACCTCGATCTCGCCGTCCGGACCGGTCCAGAAGAACTTGCCTTCGCGCTCAACAACTTCCGCGGCCGGAACGTACGCGCCGCGGGAGTCGGTGTAGGCGAACGCCTGGATGTAGCCCTGGTTGACCAGGCGGCGGTACGGCTCCCGAGACGATACGTGGCCGAGGTCGAACAGCACCTTGTGCCAGAACCGCGAGTACAGCAGGTGCAGCACCGCATGCTCGACGCCGCCGACGTACAGGTCGACGCCACCCGGGTCACCGGCCCCGTGGATCTCGGGCCGCGGACCCATCCAGTACGCCTCGTTCTCCTTGGCGCAGAACGCTTCCGAGTTGTGCGGGTCGGCGTAGCGCAGCTCGTACCAGGAGCTGCCGGCCCACTGCGGCATGACGTTGGTGTCGCGGGTGTAGGGCTGCAGCCCGTCACCCAGATCCAGGTCGACGTGCACCCAATCGGTGGCCTTGTTCAGCGGCGGTGACGGCTCGCTGTCGGCGTTGTCCGGGTCGAACAGCACCGGCGAGTAGTCGGGCACGTCCGGCAACTCGACGGGCAGCGCCGAATCCGGCAGCGGGTGGGCCCGGCCGTCGGCGTCGTAGACGATGGGGAACGGCTCGCCCCAGTACCGCTGACGCGCGAAAAGCCAGTCGCGGAGCTTGAATTCGACGCGGGCCTGGCCCCGGCCGGCCGCGACCAGCTTCTCGGTGACGGCAGCCTTGGCGTCGGCGACGGCCAGGCCGTCGAGGTAATCCGAGTTGACCAGCACGCCGTCGCCGGTGTGCGCGGACTCTGAAATATCCCCACCGGCAATGACTTCCACGATGGGCAGGCCGAACGCCGTGGCGAACTCCCAGTCACGCTGGTCGTGGCCGGGCACCGCCATGATGGCGCCGGTGCCGTAGCCCGCCAGCACGTAGTCCGCGATGAAGATTGGAACCTGTTGTCCATTAACGGGATTCGTGGCGTAGGCGCCGATGAACACACCGGTCTTGGTCTTGTTCTCCTGGCGCTCCAGGTCCGACTTCGCGGCGATGGCGGCGCGATAGGCCGCGACGGCCTCGGCCGGGGTGGCCGCGCCGGAGGTCCACCGAGCGTCGACGTCGGCGGGCCAGGCCTCGGCCACCAGCGAATCGACCAGGTCGTGTTCGGGAGCCAGCACCAGGTAGGTGGCACCGAACAGGGTGTCGGGCCGGGTGGTGAAGACCTCGATGTCGGCAGCCTCAGCCGCCGAGCCCGCGGAGAACAGCACCTCGGCACCGACGGAGCGGCCGATCCAGTTGCGCTGCATGGCCTTGACCTTGTCGGGCCAGTCCAGCAGGTCCAGGTCCTCGAGCAGGCGGTCCGAGTACGCGGTGATGCGCATCATCCACTGCCGCAAGCGCTTCCGGAACACCGGGAAGTTGCCGCGCTCACTGCGCCCGTCGGAGGTGACCTCCTCGTTGGCCAGCACGGTGCCCAGACCTGGGCACCAGTTCACCATCGAGTCGGAGCGGTACACCAGGCGATACGAATCGACCACCTCGGCCCGCTCGACGGCGGACAGCGTCGACCAGTCCCGGCCGTCATCGAGAGTCCTTGCACCGGAATCGAATTCGGCGATGAGCTCGGCGACCGGCCGGGCCTTCTGCCGCGATACGTCGAACCAGGCGTTGTAGATCTGGAGGAAGATCCACTGCGTCCACTTGTAGAAGTCGGTGTCGGTGGTGGCGAAGCTGCGCCGCGCATCATGGCCCAGACCCAGCCGTCCCAGCTGCCGACGGAAATTGACGATGTTGGCCTCGGTCCGGGTGCGCGGGTGCGTGCCCGTCTGCACCGCGTACTGCTCGGCGGGCAGGCCGAAGGCGTCGAAACCCAGGGCGTGCAGGACGTTGCGGCCCGTCATGCGGAAGTAGCGGGCGTATACATCGGTGGCGATGTAGCCGAGTGGGTGTCCGACATGCAGACCGTCACCCGAGGGGTACGGGAACATGTCCTGCACGAACATCTTGTCGGCCGGCACCGACGAGCCGTCGGTGGGCGCGAGGGAGCCGACTGGGTTGGGCACGTGAAAGGTCCCGCGGTCTGTCCACACCTGCTGCCAGTCGGCCTCGATGCGGCCGGCCAGTTCGGCGGTGTAACGGTGCTGCGGGCTGTCGGCGTCTACGGCCACGGCCGCCTCGGGACGCGCGTTGGCCTGCGCATTCGGGGATTCGCTCACGTGCACAGGGTAGTCAACACCCCCGGCGCGACCTGCATCACGCCAGCCGGTGGAGCGCCGGGGGCTGTTGGTCTCGGTTCCGTTGCAGTGCGGTCAGAGCACGGTTGCAGGTGCGCGCCGGACCTGGTGGGTACCGCGCACACCTACATACAGTCGGCTGCAGTGCAACGCGTGAGACAGAAGTGAAGCGGAAGGACCGGCCCGACATGTTCGAGAACGCCCGCCCCTGGAGACTTCTGGCAGGAGGTATCGCCGCGGGCCTCGCGGGCGTCGTCGGCTTCGCAGGCAACGTCGCATCCGCCGAACCGCTCCCGCCCCAGCCCGTCATCCCGGCCCCCGCGACGGTGACCCAGACCGTCACCGTGCAGGCCGCACCGGCGCCGGTGGCTGCGGCGCAACCGGCCGGGCCCGCCTTCATCCCCGCCGGTCAGCCCGCCGGGGTCCCGCAGCCGGCCACGATTCCCCAGCCGGCGGTGGCCCAACCGGTCCCCGCCCCCGCTCCGGCCCCGGTCCTCGCGCCGGCCGCCTCGGGCACCATCGTCGACTACTTCCGCGCCCACAACGTCGCCATGCAGCGGCAGACGGCGCCGGGCTTCACCGCACTGAACATCGTCTTGCCGGTGCCTCCGGGTTGGGCCGCTGTCCCGGATCCCAACGTGCCGGACGCCTTCGCCGTCATCGCGGACCGCGTCGGCGGCGACGGCCTCTACACCTCGAACGCCGCGCTGCAGGTCTACAAGCTGGTGGGCGACTTCGACCCGCGGGAAGCCATCAGTCACGGGTTCATCGACAGCCAGCAGCAGGTCGCGTGGCGGTCCACCGACGGTTCGATGGCCGATTTCTACGGCATGCCGTCGTCGATCATCGAAGGCACCTACCGCGAGAACAACATGACGCTGAACACCTCGCGGCGGCACATCATCGCGACGTCGGGCGCGGACCGCTACCTGGTGACGCTGGCGGTGACGACCAGCGCGCAGGTGACCGTGGCCTCCGGCAACGCCACCGACGCCATCGTCAACGGGTTCAAGGTCAGCGTCCCAGGCGCGCCCGCCGCCGCACCAGCGCCGGCCGCCGTACCCGCGCCCGCTGCCATACCCGCGCCCGCTGCCATACCCGCGCCCGCTCCCGCCGCGCCGGCGCCGGCCGCACCCGCACCAATGGTTCCGGCTCCGGCCGCCGTCCCGCCGCACACCGCCGGGGCCGTGCCCCTCACCGCATCGATTCCCGCCCTGGGCCGCTGACCGGTCGCCGGTTTGGAGTGGCCGCCCGGCCGCCCCTATCCTGAGACGCATGCTGATCGCCGCGGTGCTGTGCCTGTGCGCGGCCGTGGTGACCGCCGGCGTCGGCGCCTGGTCGCTGCGCCGCCCCCATTCCACCGACACCGTGCCGCGGGTGCTGCGCTCGGTGGCGCCCATCCAACTCGCGACGGCCGTGATGCTCGCCGCCGGCGGCGTCGCCGCGCTCGTCGCGCCGCGCAGCACGGGCGTGACGGTGCTGATGGTGTGCGTGATCGGGGCCGTCGGCACGTTCGCCGCCGGTTGCTACCAGGGCGCCAAGGCCGGCGCCGCCATGATGGCCCGGGAGAACGCGCCCGCCGGTGACGGTTGCGCCGGCAGCTGCGCCAGCTGCACGTTGTCCTGCAGCTAGTTCCTGCTCACATCGATCGGGTGCGTCGCCAGCATCGCCATGGGCATCGGCTGACGCCGTAACACCCGCGACCACAGATCCACCCGCGGTGCCACCAGGACGTCCGACGGCAGCGCCGACAGCACGATCCAGTCGTCTCGCTCGATCTCACCGTCGAGCTGGCCCACGGACCACCCGGAGTAGCCGGCGTAGATCCGGACGCCCTCGACGGCGTCTTCGATGTCCTCCGGCTCGGCATCCAGATCGACCATCGCGATGCGGCCCTGGACGTGCCGCAGCCCGGGGACCGAGGCCGCGTCGACGCCGACCTTCACGGTCGCCAGGCACAGCGCGGAATCGCGCTTCACCGGACCGCCGATGAACATGGACTTGGGTTTCTTGGCGAGCTTCGCCCACTGCGGCAACACGTTGTAGACAGCCGTCTCGCTGGGCCGGTTCAGGACGACGCCGAGCGTGCCACCGGAGTTGTGCTCGACGATGTAGATGACGCTGCGCCGGAACGTCGGCTCCAGCAAGTCGGTATTGGCGAGCAGCAGAGTCCCCGCCCGAATCCCATGCGAGGCGGGAGCGAAATCACGGTAATCCTCCGGTTCCTCTGACTGCGCCACGCCCTCCATCATCGCACTCGCGGGCCGTCGCCGTGACCAACGCACACGGCCCGCCGGGATATTTGTACTGTGGAGCAGGTCGCTTCAATCACGCCCGGCACCATGAAATCAGGACACCACCATTCCAGTGACCGACCGCCGCCCCCACCACGTTGTCCTGCATGCGGTACAGGCCCTACCGGACTTCCGCCGGCTGCTGGAACTGCGCGCGGTCAGCCAGTTCGGCGACGGACTTTTCCAGGCCGGGCTGGTGGGCGCGCTGCTGTTCAACCCGGACCGGGCGGCGACCCCGTGGGCCATCGCGGGCTCCTTCGCCGCGTTGTTCCTGCCGTACTCGTTGTTGGGTCCGTTCGTCGGCGCGCTGCTCGACCGGTGGGACCGCCGGCAGGTGCTCATCGGCGCCAACCTCGCGCGGCTGGTGGTGATGATCTGCGTCGGCGCGTTACTGGCCACGGCGGCGTCCGACAAGCCGATCCTGTTAGGCGCGTTGATCGTCAACGGCTTCACCCGCTTCGTCTCCTCGGGCCTGTCGGCCGCGTTGCCGCACGTCGTGCCGACCGAACAGGTCGTGTCGATGAACTCGGTCGCCACCGCTGTCGGCGCCGTCTCGGCGTTCGTCGGCGCCAACGTGATGCTGCTGCCGCGCTGGCTGATGGGCGCCGGCGACACGAGCGCGGCGGTGGTGATCTGGCTGGCGGCGCTGCCCGTCGCGCTGGCGCTGTGGCTGTCGGTGCGTTTTCACCGCCACCTACTGGGACCTGACGACAGCGCCCGCGCCGTGCACGGTTCGGTGACCTACGCGGTGATCACCGGCTGGGTCGACGGCCTGCGATCGGTGGCGAACGTACCGACGGTGACGGCCACCCTGACCGGTCTGGCAGCCCACCGCATGGTGTTCGGGATCAACACACTCATGGTGCTGGTGATCGTCCGGCACGGCGGCGGCGAACACGTCGCGGGGTTCGCGGTGACCGTCGTGTTCGTTGCCGCCGCGGGCCTCGGGTCGTTTCTCGCCAACCTCGTCATGCCGGCCGCGGTGCGGCGCTGGGGCCGCTACGCGACGGCCAACGGCGCCCTCGCCATCGCGGCCGTGGTCCAGCTGGCCGGCGCCGGCCTCCAGATCCCGGTGCTGATCGCCTGCAGCCTGGTCCTCGGCACGGCGGGGCAGGTGGTCAAGTTGTGCGCGGACTCAGCCATGCAGCTCGACGTCGACGACGCCCTGCGTGGCCACGTGTTCGCGGTGCAGGACTCGATGTTCTGGCTGGCGTTCATCATCGCGATCGCGGCCGCGGCGGCGGTGATTCCGGCCGACGGCAAGTCGTCAGCGCTCATGGCGGCCGGCGCCGTCGTCTACCTCGTGGGCCTGATCCTGCACGCGACGCTGGGCAAGCGCGGCAGAACCGTCGGTACCGTCTAGGGTGCTGCCATGGCCCCCAATGCTGCTGCCGGAGTGATCGCCGACCTGCGTGCCGAGAGTGACGACCTGGACCGACTGGTCGCCGATCTGCCGCCCTCCGAGTGGGCCGCAGCGACCCCGGCCGCAGGTTGGACCATCGCCCATCAGATCGCGCATCTGTGGTGGACCGACCAGGTGTCCGTGCTGGCGGTGACCGACGAGGACGCCTTTGCCGCGACTCTCGCCGAAGCGTGGAAGAACCCGCTCGGGTTCGTCGACGTAGCGGCCGAAGAGCTTGCGCAGACCCCGCCGGCGGAGATGTTGGCGCAGTGGCGCGCCACTCGCGCCACCTTGCACGACGCACTCGAAGGGGTCGCCGACGGCCGCAAGCTGCCGTGGTTCGGCCCGCCCATGAGCGCTGCGTCCATGGCCAGCGCGCGGCTGATGGAGACCTGGGCGCACGGCGCCGACGTCGCCGACGCCCTCGGGGTCCGGCGCGAGCCGACGGCCCGGCTGCGGTCCATTGCGCACATCGGGGTGCGGACAAGGGATTTCGCGTTCACGCTCCACGAGCTGACCCCGCCGACCGACGTGTTTCACGTGGAACTTCACGCGCCCGACGGCTCCCTCTGGACGTGGGGTCCGGGCGATGCCGTGCAGCGGGTCACCGGCTCGGCCGAGGACTTCTGCCTGCTGGTGACCCAGCGGCGGCCGTTGCGCGAGCTGGACGTGCAGGCCGTCGGCGAGGACGCCCAGAAGTGGCTGACCATCGCCCAGGCGTTCGCCGGGCCGCCGGGAGCGGGCCGGGACTGACTCCGCTCACCGGATGGGCAGGCCCGTCACCGCCCGCGAGATGACCAGGCGCTGAATCTCACTGGTGCCCTCGAAGATCGTGAAGATCTTGGCGTCACGGTGCATCCGCTCCACCGGGTAGTCACGGGTGTAGCCATTGCCCCCGAGGATCTGGATCGCCTCGTCGGTGACGTACACCGCGGTCTCGCTGGCGACCAATTTGGCCATCGACCCTTCGGCGTTCTCGAACGGCACATTGTTGCGCGCCATCCAACCGGCCCGCCACACCAGCAGCCGGGCCGCGTCGACGCGGGTCTTCATGTCGGCCAGCTTGAACGCGATGGCCTGGAACTCCCCGATCTTGCGGCCGAACTGCTCACGCTGACAGGCGTAGTCGAGGGCGTACTCATACGCGGCGCGCGCCACCCCGACAGCCATGGCGCCGACCGTCGGCCGGGTCCGCTCGAACGTCTTCATCGCCGCCTGGCCGCCCGCCGACGCCCCGGACCTCACCCGGGCCACCCGCGCCTCGAACTTCTCGCGGCCGCCCAGGATCAGGTCCTCGGACAGGCGGACGTTGTCAAGGACGATCTCCGCGGTGTGCGACGCCCGGATGCCGTGCTTCTTGAACTTCTGGCCCTGGGACAAACCGGGGGTGCCGGGCGGGATGACGAACGACGCCTGCCCACGCGAGCCGAGTTCGGGGTAGACCGACGCGACCACGATGTGCACATTGGCGATGCCGCCGTTGGTGGCCCACGTCTTCGTGCCGTTCAGCACCCATTCCCGCGTGGCCTCGTCGAAGCGGGCGCGGGTCCTGATGGCACCGACGTCCGAGCCGGCGTCGGGCTCGGACGAACAGAACGCCGCGACCTTCGGCTCGGCGGCCGTACCGAACATCAGGGGCAGCCATTGACCCACCTGTTCGGGAGTTCCGTTGCCCGCCAACGCCGCTGCTGCCAAACCGGTGCCCATGATGGACAGCGCGATGCCGGCGTCACCCCAGAACAGCTCCTCGAACACCGTGAGCATGCCGAGGCCGCTGGGTTCGGCGGCCTGGGTGGCAAACAGCTCCGGTGAGTACAGCCCGACTTTGGCCGCCTCCTGGATGACGGGCCACGGGGTCTCCTCGCGCTCATCCCATTCGGCTGCGGCCGGGCGGATGACGTCGGCCGCGAACTTGTGTACCCAGTCGCGGACCTCGATCACCTCATCGCTGGGCTGGACACAGAACATCGTTACTCCTGGAAATTGTGGGGTGGGTTCCATGGTGCCGCCGATCAGTCCTCGTCGGGCATGAAATCGGCCTTACCGACGCCGAATCGGTTGGCCCGGCGGAACGTGCCGAAATCGTTGAACCGGACACCGTTGTCGCGCAGCACTTTCTGGCAGTCGTGTCGCGATTCTCATCGAGCTTCCTCCTTGGCTGATCCCGGGTGTCAGTGTGTCTGCACCAGATGGGTAAATGCTTGGCCATCCAGAGTGAATTCCGGTTGTGATTCATACTGGCGGAGTGAATGAGGAGGATCTGGCGGCACCGCTGGTACCGCCGGCCACTGCCGCCGCGCTCTATCGGAAACTGCCGACGGCCACCGCCGACATCATCGACGCGGTCTCGATCGAGCTGCCGATCTTCGCCGACGCACTGCATGGCAAGCTCGCCGGCGTCGCGGAATCAGCGATCAGCACCATGCTGTCCGGCTTCCTCGGCACCGCCTGCGGAGCCGGCGCCGACCGGCCCCACGTCGACCTCGCTGCGGTGCAGCGGGCCGCATTCGACCTGGGCCGCTACGAAGCGCACATCGGGCGGTCCATCGAGGCCCTCAACGCGGCGTTCCGGGTGGGAGCGCGCATCGCATGGCGGCACTGGAGCACCATCGCCCAGGCGCACGACATGAACACGGCCGACATCGTGCGCTTCGCCGAACTGCATTTCGACTATCTCGACGACCTCGCCGACGCGTGCGTCAGCGGCCACGCCGACGAACTGGCCACTGCCGGGCAGCGTCGTCAACGCCGGCGCGAGAGGCTCGCCGAACAGCTCCTGCTCGGCGCTGTCATCGAAGAGATCACCGAAACCGCCCGGCTCGCCCGCTGGCAGCCGCCCGATGCCATGCTCGCGATCGTCCTGCCCCGCGCCGACTCCCACCGGGTCACTCCCCTGCTCGACGACCGAACGCTGCGATCCAACGGCGACCTCCGGCCCGGGCCGCAGGCAGCAAGCCTCACCACGTTGTTGACTCCCGTCACCACTGCCGCGCCACGGGCGGCTCTGCTCGGTCGCCTCGCCGGGGTACACGCGGCAGTCGGCCCGGAGCAACCCTGGCTCGACGTCAGGTACTCGGCCGCCCTCGCCACCCGCGCATGGCAGTGTTGTACGTCGGACTCATGGCCGATCGACGCCGAGAAGTTGTTGGGGGCGTTGGTGATTCACGCCGATCCACCGACCCGGGAACGGCAGCGGGCAGCCGCCCTTGCCGCCTTCGACCACCTGCGCGCCGACACCCGGGCCCGGTACGAGGAGACGCTGCGCGCCTGGCTGCTGCACCAGGGCCGCCGCGAGGCGGTGGCCCGCGATCTTCATCTGCACACCCAGACCGTGCGCTACCGCATGGACCGCATCCGCGAAATCCTCGGCGACGAGCTCAACGACCCCGAGCGCGTCCTCGATCTGGTGATCGCCCTCGCCTGAGGCCGCCTACCGCACCCCGCCCGCAGCGTCAGCGGCGCCATCGCCGTCGGTGTCTGTCAGCTGCACGTCCCACCGCCCGTCGCCGTCGGTGTCCGCATAGGCGACCGGCCCGGCCAGCACCCGGTCAGCGAGCCCGTCGCCGTCGGTATCGATCAGCCGGTCGTCAGCCACGCCGTCACCGTCGAAATCGACGAGCGCTCCCCCGCTCTGCTCGGTGCCGTCCAAGCCGAACCACCGCAGCCCCGAGCCCACCGCCCAGGTACCTGATCCGTCGTCGGCGAGGGTGCGCCGAGCCCCGCGGTCGTCCACGTCGATGACGGCGTGGTCGGCCCGGCCGTCGCCGTCGAAGTCGGCCAGGGCGTCGTCGAACAATCCGTCGCCGTCCACATCGAGCCGCACGCCGTCGAGCGTGCCGTCGCCGTCGGCGTCCACCGCCGGCTCCCCCGGCCACCACGACGCCGACCCGTCCCCATCACTCAGGCAATAGTCCATACCTGAACAGACGGTTGGTCAGCCCCTGGCGTTCCACCATTTCTGCAATTCGGCGACGGCCTCGTCGTGGGTCAGTGGCCCGCGGTCCAGCCGGAGCTCCTTGAGGAACCGCCACGCCTCGCCGACCTGCGGGCCCGCCGGGATGCCGAGCAACGTCATGATCTCGTTGCCGTCCAGGTCCGGGCGCACCCGCGCGAGATCCTCCCGCGCGGCCAGTTCCGTGATGCGCTGCTCGAGACCGTCGTAATTGGCCTGCAGCCGCGCCGCGCGACGCCGGTTGCGGGTGGTGCAGTCGGCACGCACCAGCTTGTGCAGCCGGCTCAGCAGCGGCCCGGCATCGGTGACGTACCGGCGCACCGCCGAGTCGGTCCACATGCCGGTGCCCTTGTCATCGGCGTAGCCGTGGAACCGCAGATGCAGATACACCAGCTGCGAGACATCGTCGACCATCTGCTTGGAGTACTTCAGCGCGCGCATGCGTTTGCGCGTCATCTTGGCGCCCACCACCTCGTGGTGGTGGAAGCTGACACCGCCATCCGGCTCGTGGCGGCGCGTGTCCGGCTTGCCGATGTCGTGCAACAACGCTGCCCACCGCAGCACCAGATCGGGCCCGCTCTCGGGCTCCTCCAGATCCATGGCCTGCCGCAACACCGTCAACGAATGGTGGTAGACGTCCTTGTGCTGGTGGTGCTCATCGATGGCCATCCGCATGGCACCGACCTCGGGCAGCACCACGTCACCCAGCCCGGTCTGCACCATGAGGTCCACTCCGGCCACCGGGTCGGCGCCCAACATCAGCTTGTCCAGCTCTGCGGACACCCGCTCGGCGGTGATCCGGCCCAGCTGCGGCGCCATCTCGATCAGCGCCTCGAGCACGCGCGGCGCGACCGCGAAACCGAGCTGCGAGACGAACCGGGCGGCCCGCAACATGCGCAGCGGGTCGTCGCCGAACGACACCTGCGGCGCCGACGGGGTGTCGAGCACCCGGCCCGCCAAGCCCGCCAGTCCGCCCAGCGGATCGTGGAATTCGCCGATGCCGCCGGGCAGGTCCGGATTGATGCGGACCGCCATCGCGTTGACGGTGAAGTCCCGGCGCGCCAGGTCGTCCTCGAGCCGATCCCCGAACACCACCTCAGGGTTCCGGGACACCTGGTCATAGGTGTCGGCCCGGAAGGTGGTGATCTCGATGCGTTGCCCGTACTTGGCGACTCCGATGGTGCCGAACTCGATCCCGGTGTCCCACAACGCTTCTCCCCAGCCGCGCAGCAGCTTCTGCGACTGCGCCGGACGGGCGTCGGTGGTGAAATCCAGGTCGTTCAGCGGGCGGCCCAGCAGCGCGTCGCGCACACTGCCGCCCACCAGATACAGCTCATGACCCGCCGCGGCGAACACCCGGCCCAGGTCTACGAGCAAATCCGCATGCTTGTTCAGCGCGACCGCGGCAGCGGTCAGCAATGCTGTCGGGTCGGCGCCCGCACCACTGCGCGGGCTCCGCTCCGACCCAGCGTCGGCACTTGCATCGTTCGGCACGTCCGATGAGCCTAATGTGCCCACCCCACCGGCCGGTACCGACCATCGCGGCACGGTCACAACTGGGCCACTGACCGGCCAGTGGGCACAGACCGCCCAAGCTGAGCAGCTACTATCGCTTGGGTGTCGGAAGGCGAGCGTGCCAAACCACGACGGCGCCGCGGGCGACGTCGCGGTCGACGCTCGGCCGGTCCGCCCAGTGACAGCGCCCAGCACGCCGACTCAGATTCGGCAGCTGCCAGCCGTAACAACGGGACCGCCCAGCCTGTTCCCACCGCGACTGCCTCCACACCGTCGGCTCCTGCGCCGCGCAAGTCGAACAACGACCGCCTGCGCACCGTGCACGAGACCTCAGCCGGCGGACTGGTGATCGACGGGCTCGACGGCCCCAAGGACACCCAGAAGGCCGCACTCATCGGCCGCATCGACCGCCGCGGCCGGATGCTGTGGTCACTGCCCAAGGGACACATCGAACTCGGCGAGACGGCCGAACAGACCGCCATCCGTGAGGTCGCCGAGGAGACCGGACTGCAGGGCAGCGTGCTGGCCGCGCTCGGCAGCATCGACTACTGGTTCGTGACCGAAGGCCGGCGCGTCCACAAGACAGTGCACCATTACCTGATGCGATTCCAGGGCGGCGAACTCTCCGACGACGACGTCGAGGTCACCGAAGTGGCATGGGTGCCGCTGCGGGAACTGCCGTCCCGCCTGGCCTACGCCGACGAGCGCAAGCTTGCCGAGGTGGCCGGCGAACTGATCGACAAACTGCACACCGATGGACCGGGCGCCCTGCCGCCGCTGCCGCGCACCGCGCCGCGCCGCCGCCCACAGACCCATTCCCGCACGCGGAACCATCGCAACGACGACTCCGCCCATACCCAACCCGGCCGCCGCGCGAACGGCTGCGGACCCGGGTCGTGAACGTCAGGCGAGAGCTGTTGGGGCCAGCCTCGACAGCTCTCCTGCGCGTCCTGGCGGGCACCGCCCTCCTGCTGTTGCTCACCGCTCCCATCACGCCGCAGTCATCCGCCGGGGAGCCGGGCGGGACGACGTTCCTACAGCTGCGCATCGACCACGTCACGCCGGACGTCGTCACCACCACCAGCGAGCCGGTGGTGACGGTCACCGGAACCGTCACCAATGTCGGTGACCGCCCGGTGCACGACGTCATGGTGCGCCTCGAGCACTCGCCCGCGGTGACGTCCTCGTCAGGGCTGCGGACGACGCTCGCGGCCGAACCGACGGACTACTCCGCGGTCGGCGACTTCACCACCGTCTCGCAGGATCTGGCGCGCGGGCAGAGCGTGCCCTTCCGGCTGGCCTATCCGGTGCGCTCGGCCGACCATCCCGCGCTGGACATCGACAAACCCGGTGTGTATCCACTGCTGGTCAACGTCAACGGCACCCCGGACTACGGCTCGGCGGCCCGGCTCGACGACGCCCGCTTCCTGCTGCCCGTGCTGGGCGTGCCCGCCACCCCGGCCGCTCCCGGGGGCTCCGGCCAGCAGTCCATCGACGCCGTCGTCCCGCCCGACACCGCGCACCCCGTCGCACTGACCCTGCTGTGGCCGCTCGCCGACCGTCCGCACCTGGCCGCCGGCGTACCCGGACGCACCGAACCGGCCCGCCTGGCCGACGACGACCTCGCCACTTCCCTGGCCAACGGCGGCCGCCTGGACACGCTGCTGGCCGCCGCCGACTTCGCGACCAACGACCAGGTGGACCCCGGCGGCCTGATGCGCGGCGCGATGTGTCTGGCCATCGACCCCGACCTGCTGATCACCGTCAATGCCATGAGCGGCGGCTACGTCGTATCCGACGACCCCGCCGCCGGCCTCAACTCCCCCACCCACCCGGGCGCCGGACAACAAGCCGCGACCGAGTGGCTGCACCGGTTGCGAGAGCTGGCGCAGCGGGTGTGCGTCACCCCGACGGTGTATGCCCAGGCCGACCTGCGCGCACTGCAGCGCGTCGGCGACGCCGTCCTGAGCTCCACCGCCACCACCGACGCCGGACCGATCGTCAACCAGCTGCTGGGCATCCAATCCCTGCGCGGCGCCACGGTCGTCGGCGACGGCCCGCTCACCGGCCCGGCGGTGGGGCTGCTGTCCGCGCAGCCCGAACCGACCGTCGCGATCGCCGCGGCGCCCATCACCGCCGACGACTCCGATCATCCCGCCGACACGTCACCCCGGCGATACAGCGACAAGGTCACGATGGCGCCGTTCGACCCGTGCGTCGCCGCGGCCCTCGCCGGCGCCGGGCGCACCCCGATCTCGCCGGGATACCTCGATACGTCGCTGCACGTGCCGCTCGTCCATGACTCGCCGGTGGCACGCCGCCAGGACGCCCTCGCCTCCGTGCTGTGGCGTGGCCTGCAACCCGACGCGCAGCCCCGCAACCAGATCCTGATGCCGCCGCTGGCGTGGGACGTCACGCCCGACGATGCCCAGTCGATCCTGACGTCGGTGGCGACGGCGATGCACTCGGGTCTGGCGGTGGCCCGCCCGATGCCCGCGGTGATCGCCGAGGCCAAGGCGCTCCCGCCGCCCTTGACCGCCACGCTGCCGGACAACGCGACCGGGAACCCCAAGGCCCGCTACGGCGACGACGTGACCGGCCAGATCTCGACCACCATGGAGCGGGTCTGGGGCCTGACCGCCGCGTTGACCGTCAACACTCAGACCGGGCTGACGGGTGACCAGTACACGGCGCCGCTGCGTGAGGACATGCTGCGGGCACTGACCCAATCGGTGCCGCCGAGCGTCCGCGAAGACCTGGCCCAGCAGCGCATCACCACGACGCAGAACACCATGAACGACCTGTTCCACGCGGTTACCGTGGTGAACCCGGGCGGCTCGTACACACTGGCCACCGAACGCAGCCCCCTGCCCCTGGCGCTGCGCAACGACCTGCCGCTGCCGATCCGGGTCCGCCTGGTGATCGACGCACCACCCGGTATGACGGTCACCGACATGGGCGAGATCGAGCTACCCCCCGGCTACCTGCCGCTGCGGGTGCCGATCGAGGTGCACTTCACCCAACGCGTTGCGGTGGATGTCGCCCTGCGCACTGTCAACGGCCTGACGCTCGGCGAACCGGTCCGGCTCTCGGTGCACTCCAACGCGTACGGCAAGGTGCTGTTCTTCATCACGCTGTCCGCCGGCGCGGTGCTGTTCCTGCTGGCCGGCCGGCGGCTCTGGCACCGGTTCCGCGGTCAGCCCGACCGGGCCGACCTGGACCGCCCGCACCACACCCGGCCCATCCACGCCGACGACTCCCACCCACCTCGCCCTGATCCCCTCGACACCGCCATCGCCCACGCCCCGGAGGACTCATGAGCGCCCCGCGCAGTCCCCGGCCGCAGGTCGCGGCGCCGCTGCCCCGCAGGGCGGAACTGTCCGACGCCGCCGTCGTCTCCCGGTCCTGGGGCATGGCGTTCGCCACGCTGATCAGCCGGATTACCGGATTCCTGCGGATCGTGCTGCTGGCCGCGATTCTCGGCGCGGCGCTGTCCAGTGCGTTCACAGTGGCCTATCAGCTGCCCAACATGATCGCCGCACTGGTGCTCGAAGCGACGTTCACCGCGATCTTCGTGCCGGTGCTGGCCCGCGCCGAACGTGACGACCCCGACCACGGCTCTGGATTCGTGCGCCGACTGGTCACCCTGGCGACCACACTGCTCCTCGTCACGACGGTGATCTCGGTCGCCTCCGCTCCCCTGCTGGTGGGCTTGATGCTGGGCAACGATCCCGCAGTCAACCGGCCGCTCGCCACCGCGTTGGCCTACCTGCTCATGCCGCAGGTCTTCTTCTACGGCTTGTCGTCGGTGTTCATGGCAATCCTGAACAACCGCAACGTGTTTGGGCCGACGGCATGGGCCCCGGTGTGTAACAACGTGGTCGCCATCATCACGTTGCTCCTTTATCTGGCGGTCCCCGGGCAACTTTCGATCAATCCGGTAGAGATGGGCAATCCCAAGCTGCTGGTGCTGGGTATCGGCATCACGATGGGCACCGTCACCCAGGTCGCGGTGCTGCTTGTGGCGATCCGAAGGCAGCGGATCAGCCTGCGGCCGCTGTGGGGCATCGACGACCGGCTCAAGAAGTTCGGCACCATGGCCACCGCCATGATGCTGTACGTCCTGATCAGCCAGGGCGGTCTGATCGTCGGCAACGAAATCGCCAGCCACGCAGCCGCATCCGGGCCGGCCATCTACAGCTACGCCTGGCTCCTGCTGCAGCTGCCGTTCGGCATGATCGGAGTGACGGTGCTGACCGTCGTCATGCCGCGGCTGTCCCGCAACGCCGCCGCCAACGACAACCCTGCGGTGCTCGCCGACTTCTCTCTGGCCACCCGGCTGACCATGGTGACGCTGATCCCGATCGTCGCCTTCATGACCGTCAGCGGGCCTGCCATGGGCAGCGCCCTGTTCGCCTACGGCAACTTCGGGGCCACCGACGCGGGCTATCTGGGCATGGCGATCTCGCTGTCGGCGTTCACCCTGATCCCGTATTCCATGGTGCTGCTGGAACTTCGGGTGTTCTACGCCCGCGAACAGCCGTGGATCCCGATCGTCCTGATCGTCGTGATCACCGTGGTGAAGATCGTCGGCTCGCTGATCGCCCCCCACCTGACCGATGACCGGGAACTCGTGGCCGGGTACCTCGGCCTGGCCAACGGGCTCGGCTTCCTGGCCGGCGCAACCGTCGGATACATCCTGCTGCGGTCGGCACTGCGGCCGCCGCACGGCCGGATGGTCGAGCTGCCGGTGATCCGGACCATCCTCGTGACCGTCTGCGCCTCACTCGGCGCCGGCCTGCTCGCCTATCTCGCCGACAAGCTGCTCGGGCTCGACCGGCTGACCGAGCACGGCGGCGCCGCCGGATCGTTGCTGCGGCTGTTTCTGCTCGGGCTGATCATGCTCCCGGTGATCGCGGCGGTTCTGGTGGCCGCCAAGGTGCCCGACGCTCTGGCCGCAGTGGCTTTCGTACGGCGCCGGCTCGGCCGCGGCAACCCGGCAGCGCCCCCCGCAGTCCAGGTCAGCTCGGCTGTACCGGACTCGGCACGGACCGTGGTCCCGTACCCTGGACACGGCAATTCATCTCCGGTACCACGCCGGACCAGCGCGTCCGCCAACGGCGCGGCGAACCCGGAAAGTGGTACCACGGGCGGGCTTCGGAAAGGATTTGCGGTGACCGACGCACCCGCGGACCAGGGATCCGCCCACATCCCGGATACGTCAGGCAGCGGCGACGATGTCGCGTTGCGGGCGGGCGCCGTCGTGGCCGACGGCCGCTACCGACTGCTGGTCTTTCATGGCGGTCCGCCCGATCTGCAGTTCTGGCACGCCCTGGACATCCCGCTCGATCGCCAGGTGGCGCTGACGTTCGTCGACCACGACGGTGTGCTGCCCGCGTCCATGGTCCAGGAAATCCTCACCCGGACAAGCAAACTGAGCCACATCGAGGGACCCGGGCTGGCCCGGATCCTGGACGTCACCCGGCACGGCCACGGCGGCCTGGTGGTCAGCGAATGGATCCGCGGCGGTTCACTGGCCGAGGTGGCCGCGACGGAACCGTCCGCGATGGGCGGCGCCCGCGCCATCCAGTCCCTCGCGTCGACGGCCGAGTCCGCACACCGGTCCGGCGTCGCGCTGTCGATCGACCACCCTGGCCGGATCCGGGTCAGTATCGAGGGCGACGTGGTGCTCGCCTTCCCCGGCACGCTGCCGTCCGCCACTCCTGAAGACGACATCCGCGGCATCGGCGCCACGCTGTACGCGCTGCTGGTCAACCGGTGGCCCCTGCCCGAATCCGGTGCCCTCAGCGGCATGCTGCCCGCGACGAAGAACAGCGCCGGCCAGCCTGTCGAACCCCGTGCGGTCGACGGGACCATCCCCTTCCAGATCTCCGCGGCGGCGGCGCGCGCGGTCCAGGAAGGTGGCGGAATCCGTTCGGCACCAACGCTGTTGAATCTGCTTCAGCAGGCGACCACCGTCGCCGACACCACGGAACTGCTGGAGCCCGTCGACGGCTCGCAGCATCCGGAGACCGCAGACGCCGCGCAACTGGAAGCTGTGGCGAAGCGACGCAAGGCACTGCTCATCGGGGTGGGTGTCGGCGGCGCAGTCCTCCTGGTGGCGCTGCTGGTGCTGGCGTCGGTGCTCAGGGGCATCTTCGGAGACGTCGGCGGCGGCCTGGACAAGCAGCAGCTCGGACTCAACAGCCAGCATCCGACCTCGAGTGGCGCCCCGACGCCCGGCAATGTGGTGAAACCCGTTGGTGTCACAGTGTTTTCACCCGGCGGTGGCGCAGACTCCCCGGAGACCGCGGGCAAGGCCATCACGGGCGCCGCAGGCGATGCGTGGTCCACCGACATCTACACCGATCCCACGCCATTCCCCAGTTTCAAGAGCGGCGTCGGCCTCATGCTGAATCTGCCGCAGTCGACCACGGTGGCATCGGTCAGCCTGAATCTGACCAGCACGGGCACCGCTATCCAGCTCCGCTCGGCCCAGACGGCAACCCCGGCCTCGCTGGATGCCACGACCGTGCTGACGCAGCCCGCGACCATGAAACCCGGAACCAACACGATCACGATCAGCAACGCGCAACCGACCTCGCATCTGCTGATCTGGATCTCGACGCTGGGGACCGTGGACGGCAAGAGCAAGACCGACATCTCGAACGTCGTCGTGAAAGCAGCCGGGTAAGTTATCCACAGGCCTGAAGAGGCCATCTGCGCAGGTCAGGATCGCGCCGCTCAATTCGCGTCGGGGCCCTCCCCGAACCCGATTTATGGTTCGGAAGTGGGGAGTTTCGGGGGGCCACAGTCGGACGCGTCCGACGCAGAATTGCTCGCGGCACACGTCGCCGGTGAGCGGTACGCGTTCGAGGAGCTGTTCTACCGGCATCGCCACCAGCTGTACCGGCTCGCGCGGTTGACGAGCCACGACCCGCAAGACGCCTTGGACGCCCTCCAGGAGGCGCTGTTCAAAGCCCACCGCCATGCGCCGCGGTTCCGGCACGACAGTTCAGTCCGCAGCTGGCTGTGCCGCATCGTGGTGAACTCGTGCCTGGACCGCCTGCGCCACAACAAGTTTCACCGCACCGAAGAACTCAGCGACACGGCCTGCCAGACCGCGGACCCCGCGCACCGGGTCGAGACCACCATCGTCGTCGAACGCGCACTGCTCCGGCTGCCGGTCGAACAGCGGGCGGCGGTGGTCGCCGTCGACATGCAGGGCTACTCGGTGGCCGAGACGGCGGCGATGCTGGGCATCGCGGAGGGCACGGTGAAGAGCCGCTGCGCGCGGGCCCGGGCGAAGCTCGCCCAGTCGCTGGCGCATCTCTCCGACTGACCGGGGCCGGTCACGTGACGTTTTTCCGCCGCACACCGGGTTCGACAGACAGTCGTGCCCGGCGACGGCCGGATTAGGCTTCCGCAGGTGGACGACGAACACGCCGATCAGTCCGTCTCCCTGGAACTGCTCGCCGATCTCCAGGCCGGACTGCTCGACGACGCCACGGCGGCCCGCCTGCGCCAGCGCATCCGGGACGATCCCGTGGTCGCGCGGCAGTACGCCGAACTCGAGCGGGTGCGCCGCGACCTCCATGACCTGGCGGACGACACCGGTGAGAGCGACATCCCTGCCGACGTCACGGCGCACATCGGATCAGCCCTGCGCGAGGCCGGCACTCGACCGCCACGCCACGCCGTCGTCCCTGCGCACTCGGCCGGCCACGGTGCGCGCAGCACCCGTCCCGGCGTCATCGCCGGCGCCGCCGCCGGTCTCATCGCGATCGCTATCGGCGCCACCGTCGTGCTCAGCGGGTCTGACGAACCGGCGCGGGTCTCCGCCGGCCCCACAGCGGCGTCGCTGACCGTGCAGCGGCAGGCGGGCATGCCGTGGTCCGACCGGCAGATCCTCGACCTGCGGAGCCGGCCTCCCGAGTTGGGAGCGCTCGCCGCGCCGGATCGCTTGCCGTCCTGTCTGCAGGGTCTCGGCTACTCCCCCACCACCCGGATTCTGGGTGCCGCCACCCTGACCGGGCGCGACCGCGCCCAAGTGCTTCTACTGCTGCCTGGGGCCGACCGCGGCCCGACGATGGCCCTGGTCGTGTCTTCCGACTGCAATTCCGCCAACGCCGGCCTGATCGCCGATGCGGTCATCGCAGATCCGCCGGCCGACCCGCCGGCACCCGGCCGCTGACCGCCCCGGAGCCCGTCAACCGCCCGGGAACACCGGCACTTACCCTGGTGTTATAGGCGTACCGACTCTGGCAGCAGGCCAGCCAGGTATGAGCCTGACCAGAGGCAGATGAAAGGCGGCCATGACCACCCCAGACACCGTGCACGACGTGATCATCATCGGCTCCGGCCCGGCCGGCTACACCGCCGCGGTATACACGGCTCGTGCCCAGCTCAAGCCGCTGGTTTTCGAAGGTGTCCAGTTCGGTGGTGCGTTGATGACCACCACTGAGGTGGAGAACTACCCGGGCTTCAAGGAGGGCATCACCGGCCCCGAGCTGATGGAGGAGATGCGCGAGCAGGCCCTGCGGTTCGGCGCCGACCTGCGCATGGAGGACGTCGACGCAGTGTCGCTGGACGGCCCCATCAAGACCGTCACCGTCGACAACGAGACCTACCAGGCGCGCTCCGTCATCCTCGCGATGGGCGCCGCTGCCCGGCATCTCGGTATCCCCGGTGAGCAGGAGCTCATCGGCCAGGGCGTGAGCACCTGTGCCACGTGCGACGGTTTCTTCTTCCGCGACCAGGACATCGCCGTGATCGGCGGCGGCGACTCCGCCATGGAGGAGGCGACGTTCCTGACGCGCTTCGCCCGATCGGTGACGCTGATCCACCGCCGGGACGAGTTCCGCGCGTCGCGCATCATGCTGGAGCGCGCGCAGGCCAACGAGAAGATCACCTTCGTCACCAACACCGAAGTTCTTGCGGTGGAGGGTGATTCGAAGGTCAGCGGGTTGCTCCTGCGCAACACCGCCACCGGCGAGGAAAGCAAGCTTCCCGTCACCGGCGTGTTCGTCGCCATCGGTCACGACCCGCGGTCGGGCCTGGTGCGCGGCCTGGTCGATCTCGATGACGAAGGTTACGTGCAGGTGCAAGGCCGTACCACTAACACTTCACTGGACGGTGTTTTCGCCGCCGGCGACCTGGTCGACCACACCTACCGACAGGCAATCACCGCGGCCGGCAGCGGCTGTTCGGCGGCCATCGACGCCGAGCGCTGGCTGGCCGACCACAGCTGATCGTCCTATCCCCCACAGAGTTCACCCGAGAGGAGCAATACATGAGCGAGGGCAGCGCAACGCTGACCGTCACCGACGGTTCGTTCGACAGCGACGTCATCAAGAGCGGCACCCCGGTGCTGGTCGATTTCTGGGCGACCTGGTGCGGACCGTGCAAGATGATCGCCCCGGTTCTCGAGGAACTGGCGGGTGAGAAGGCAGGGGAACTGACCGTCGCCAAGCTCGACGTCGACGCCAACCCCGAGACCGCCCGTAACTTCCAGGTCGTCTCGATCCCGACCCTGATCCTGTTCAAGAACGGCGAACCGGTGAAGCGCATCGTCGGCGCCAAGGGCAAGGCAGCCCTGCTGCGGGAGATCGCCGACCAACTCTGACTCAACTGGCGGGGTGCGGTCCGTCCGGAGAGGATGGGTCGCGCCGCCGCTGCCAGTGAAGTTGCGGGATTCAGCGGGGAGTCTGCGACAATGGGACTCGGCGTCCCGCCAGTGCGCCGCTGTCCGCCCGCCTGGCGTCTGTGATTGAAAGGCCAGGAATGTCGATACTGCGTCGCGGGGACCGGGGAGGTTCGGTCACCGAGATTCGGGCGGCGCTGACCGCCCTGGGACTGCTGGACAGTCCCGACGCGGATCTCACCACCGGCAGGCACGTCGCTCTCGATCTCTTCGACGAAGGCCTCGACGAGGCCGTGCGGGCCTTCCAGCAGCAGCGTGGGCTCCTCGTCGACGGCATGGTCGGTGAGGCCACCTATCGAGCGCTGAAAGAGGCCTCGTACCGGCTGGGGGCGCGCACGCTGTCACACCAGTTCGGTGCCCCCATGTACGGCGACGACGTCGCCACCCTGCAGGCACGGTTGCAGGATCTCGGTTTCTACACCGGTCTCGTCGATGGTCATTTCGGTTTGCAGACCCACAACGGCCTGATGTCCTACCAGCGCGAGTACGGCATGTTCCCGGACGGCATCTGCGGTCCTGAGACGTTGCGCTCTCTGTACTTCCTGGGCTCCCGGGTCACCGGCGGTTCGCCACACGCGATCCGCGAAGAGGAACTCGTGCGGCGCAGCGGCCCACGCCTGACCGGAAAGCGGATCATCATCGATCCGGGTCGCGGCGGCGACGATCGCGGGCTCATCATGACCAGCCGGTCCGGCCCGGTCAGTGAAGCCGACGTCTTGTGGGATCTCGCCAGCCGGCTGGAAGGCCGCATGACGGCCATCGGCATGGACACCTTCCTGTCCCGCCCCGTCAGCGGCAGCCCGACCGACGCCGAGCGCGCCTCGACCGCCAACGCGGTCGGCGCCGATCTGATGATCAGCCTGCGCTGCGCCAGCCTGCCCAGCCCGGCGGCCAACGGCGTCGCATCGTTCTACTTCGGCAACTCACACGGTTCGGTGTCCACCATCGGCCGCAACCTCGCCGACTTCATTCAGCGGGAAGTCGTGGCACGCAGCGGTCTCCGCGACTGCCGGACCCACGGCCGGACCTGGGACCTGTTGCGGCTCACCCGGATGCCCACCGTGCAGGTCGACCTCGGCTACGTCAGCAGCCCGCACGACCGGGAGCTGCTGACCTCCCCCGGTTCCCGCGACTCCATCGCCGAAGGGATCCTGGCCGCGGTGAAGCGGTTGTACCTGTTGGGCAAGAACGACCGTCCCACAGGCACTTTCACCTTCGCCGAGCTGCTGGCTCACGAGATGTCGGTGGAACAGGCCGGCCAGGCCGGCGCGTAGTCCTTCTCCCGTCGGGGTTTTCGCCGCAAGCGTGCCGTGAAGTCGCGGTAACCGCTTGTCTCCGCGCCTGGACTGGTTGAATCGGTCGATATGGGTCGCAGCGTGGCCGAGCTCCTGAAGCAACGGCGAGACGAGCCCTTGTTTGTTCAGGGCACCGTGGCCAATCAGTGGCGCTTCTACGACCGATTCGCCGCGATCGTGCTCCTCACCGCACCAACCGATGTCATCGTGGACAGGGTGCAGCGTCGCCCGCACAATCCGTTCGGCAAGACCGCCGAAGAGCGGGCCCGGATCCTGGCTGATATCGCGGAGACCGAACCGCTGTTGCAGCAGTCCGCCTCGCACGAGATCGATACGGCCCGTCCGCTTTCGGAGGTCGTCGACATTCTCGCCGACATCGCCGACGGTGCCGGACCCGCGCCGCAGGGCCGCATGCCTGGGGGCTGACGGCGCCGCTGTCGCCGCTGGGTGACGGTGCGCTTCTCCACCGACGCGTGTGCGGCGAGATGCCGGAAGTCGTGTGGGCGGCGTGCCGGCTGCACACCCGCGGGCACTCTGGGGTGCCGCTCAGCCTGTCACTCGCGCTCGGCGTTCGACGGCGCGTCGATACCGTCGGGCACGGCTGTGGTGGTGTCGGCCCAACTGGCGAGGAAGTGTAGGGCCTGCTGGTTGGCGGTGTCGGGTTCGGCCGTGAAGACGCTCAGGCGCAGTCCGGGCTCGCCGGGGAGTTCGAAGCTCTGGTAGTTCAGTTCGATGTCCCCGACGATGTGGTGCCGCATGTGTTTGGTCCCGCTGGTGTGGCGACGGACGTTGTGGGCAGCCCAGCGCACCCGGAACTCGTCGCTGCGAGTGGACAGTTCGCCGACCAGATCGGACAGGGGCTTGTCGAACGGATTGCGTCCGGCCGCCGCCCGCAGTACCGCAACGACGTCGGTGGCGGCGCGCTCCCAGTCGACGAAGAAGTCCCGGGCGCTCGGGTTGAGAAAGGTGTAGCGCGCGACGTTGGGTGGTTGCACAGTCTCGGCGTGCATCTCGCTGTACAGCGCGACGCCGAGCTTGTTGGCCGCGATGATGTCACCACGCTCATTGCGGATGTCGGCAGCGGCCTCGGTGATCGCATCGAGCACCTGCTGCACCACCGGTCTGATCCGCGTCAGGGAAGTCGGTCCGCGTTTCCTGGCGCGCGCGGCATTGTCGATGCGCGCCAGATCGAACAGGTGGTCACGTTCGGCATCGTCGAGTTGCAGGGCCCGCGCCAACGCGTCCAGGACGCTGTCGGACGCGCCGACCAGATTCCCGCGTTCGAGCCGAATGTAGTAGTCCGCGGACACTCCGGTGAGCATGGCGACTTCTTCACGGCGCAGTCCCGGCACCTGTCGCTTTCGGCCGAACACCTCAAGACCCGCCTGCTGAGGGGTGATGCGCGCACGCCGCGAGGTCAAGAACTCACGAATCTCGCGCCGGTGGTCCACGATCCCCACCCTATGGCCGTAGCACCGGCGGCGGGGGTGTCTGCCAGTACCTGTCATCGCAGGCCCTCCCCCGCCGGCCCATCCCACGGTTGACTCGTAGTGGAACTCAACTGGGCGGAGGGGCAATGAAGTACATCCAACTGCGGGACCTGACCGTGTCGAGAATCGGCCTCGGGGCGATGGGAATGTCGCACGGGTACACCGGTGCCGGCACCGACGACGCCGAGTCGATCCGGACGATTCACCGCGCCCTCGATCTGGGGCTGACGTTCATCGACACCGCCGAGATCTACGGCCCGTACATCAACGAAGAACTGGTCGGCAAAGCGTTGCGGGATCGTCGCGACCGGGTGGTGCTGGCCACCAAGTTCGGTCTGGTCTCCCACGGTGGCGAGGGCGCCTGGAATCTCGACAGCAGCCCCGCCAACATCCGGACTGCCGTCGAAGGGTCGCTGCGCCGGTTGGGCACCGACTACATCGACCTGTACTACCAACACCGCGTCGACCCGAACACCCCGATCGAGGACACCGTCGGAACCGTCGCCGAGCTCATCGCCGAGGGAAAGGTGCGCCACATTGGGTTATCGGCAGCATCTGCCGCAACCATCCGGCGCGCCAACGCCACCCATCCGATCACCGCACTGCAGTCGGAGTACTCACTGTGGACTCGCGATCTGGAGGCCGAGATCATCCCAACCCTGCGCGAACTGGGCATCGGGCTCGTGCCGTTTTCCCCGTTGGGCCGCGGCTTCCTGACGGGCACCGTCCGCTCCCCCGAACAGTTCGACGACACCGACTTCCGCAAGAACAACCCGCGCTTCACCGGGGAGAACTTCACCCGGAACCTGCGCATCGCCGACGAGGTCACCGCCGTGGCGGATCAGGTCGGGGCGACCCCGGCCCAGGTGGCCTTGGCATGGCTGCTCGCACAAGGCGACGACATCGCCCCCATCCCCGGGACCAAACGCGTCGCCCGCGTCGAGGAGAACATTGCCGCCGACGCAGTGGAACTGAGCGTCGCGCAACTGCAGGCGCTGAACGCGCTGCCGCCTGCTGCCGGAGAGCGCTACAACCCCGAACAGATGGCGATGTACGAACGGTGAGCATCCGCCGATCGCCATCGACACACAAGGACACCCCGTACGGACCATCACATTGCACAACGGCGTCGCTCAGGCCCTGGAAACCGGGTACCGACACATCGACACCGCAGCGTCGTATCAGAACGAACGGTCCGTCGGGCGTGCGCTCGCCGCCGGCGGCATCCCGCGCGACGAGCTGTTCGTCACCACCAAGCTGTGGATGGAGCACGCCGGCCAGGAGGCCACCCCGGCCGCCGCGCACGGCAGGTCGGTCGGTCAGGTCGTGCTGCGCTGGCTGATCCAACGCGACGTGATCGTGATCCCCAAATCCGTCCGCCCCGAGCGGATGCGCGAGAACGTCACCGTCTTCGATTTCGAACTCACCGCGGGCCAGATGGACGAGATCGCCGCGATGGACACCAACACGAGTCTGTTCTTCGATCACCGCGATCCCGCGATCGTCGATCAGTTCTCCGCACGTCGCATCAACGTCTGACGGCCGACCGGCACGGAGATCGACTCGTGGATACCCCGCATGCCACACCTGCTGGAGAAGTTCGGCGCCGTCCACCGCACCTTCACCGAAGCCCACGATGTTTCACGTGGAACGGTCGCGCGGTCAGCCCTCCGGAGTGAACCGCGCGACGGCCGCCGTGATCGCAGCCACCATCGCGGGACTGCCCGTGTGACCTGAGTCCTCGATGATCTGGAGCTCGGCATCGGGCCATGCCTCCGCCAGTTCCCACGCTGTCCGGACGGGCGCGGACAGATCCAGCCGACCGTGGATCAGGATGCCCGGGATTCCCCGGAGCCGGTCGGCATCGCGCACTAGTTGCCCATCGTCCAGCCACGCCGCGCGGGCGAAGTAGTGCGTGCAGATCCGCACGAATGCCAGCCGCGCGGCGTCGATCTTCGCCGAGTATTGACCGGGCTTCCCCATCGACTCGTGGGCGATTGCGGCGTCCTCCCACGCACACCAGTCGTACGCGGCCCGCTCCCGCACCGCGGCATCGGGATGCTCCAACAGCTGCCGATAGGCCTCGACGAGATTGCCGTCTCGGTGCTCCGCGGGCACGCCGCTCCGGAACCGTTCCCACTCGACCGGGCGGAAGAGCCGCAGCCCGCGGTACAGCCAGTCGACCTCCTGCGGCCGCGTCATCGTCACCCCGATCAGCACGATGCCCAGCACCCGATTCGGGTACCGCTGTGCGTAGGCGAGGATCAACGTCGAGGCCCAGGAGCCGCCGTACAGCAGCCACTGCTCAATGCCGAGATGACCCCGCAACGCCTCCATATCGGCCAGCAGATGCTCCGTCGTGTTGCACGACATGTCGGTCGACGGATCGGCCGCGCTGGGCACGCTGTCCCCGCACCCGCGTTGATCGAACTGCACGACATGGAACAGCTCGGGGTTGAATTGCTTGTGTGCAGTGCGGGAGCGGCCGGCTCCGGGCCCGCCATGGACGATGAGCACGGGGCGTCCGGCAGGGTTTCCTCGCATCTCCCAGTACATCTTGTTGCCGTCACCGACATCGAGCAGCCCGGAAGCATCCGGATTCAACGGCATCTCCCCCACGGCCGCGAGCGTACGGGACGATCGCTGTTTCACGTGGAACCAACCGGCCGGAGGCCGCACCCAACGTGGCGCCTACGCGCTCAGCGCCGGGGCGTCCACAGCACCGGACTCTGGAGCGCCCCTACCGGCTGCTGCAGCTGCGCGCTGTCGAGCAGTCGCTCCAGGGCCGCCTCGACGTCCGCCTTCCAGCCGAGTCCCTGTTCCAGCTCCAGCCGGAGCCGAGGGAAGTACGGGTGCGGCGCGATGATCTCGAAGCCGTTGTCCTGGAGGAAGTCGGCCTCGATGACGCACTGCTCGACGCTGCACTCCCCGAACGCCTCGACCGTCGCCGCCAGCTCTGCCGGACAGGCGTGGAGCTCACCGAGGTGGGCCACCTCTGTGGTGCGGCCGAATGCCTCCAGTGCGCGCACACCACGTCGAACCAGATCAGCTACGACGGCCGCGATGAGATGGCGCGGCAGCGCCTCCCCTTCCTCATTGCAATCGACACCGATGGAGGTCAGCAGAACCGCGTCAGGACTGACCGGTCCGGTGGGAAAGCGTCCCGCCCGAGGTACCGCGCGCGGCGGTGCGTAGAACGCGTAGCCGAGACACGGCGCGTCGTCGTTGGGGTCCTCGGCGCGGTCGGGGTCGCAACCGACGGCCAGCTGTCCGCACGATCCCCACTCGAGCATGACCATCGACAGCCATGCTTCCTTCTCGAACTCGGGGTCGCTGAGATGGTCACTGTCACCAAGGGCGGACGGATCGACTTCCCAGAACACACAGCGCCGCGCATGCTTCGGCAGCCGCTCGAATGACTCGAGGCGCAGCGGCGTGATTCGTGATGTCACCAGACTCCCGTCGTCGGCCCGATCGGATCAGGCTGCCTCTTCAGGATAGGAGAACCCGGCGCCGTCGACCCAGTTTGTTCAATCGGGGCCGACGGGCGCCGAACGTTGAACTGTTCCACGTGAAACATCGTCGTCCCTTCCCCGTCCCGCGCGCCAAAAATGTCACCGTCACAGTGACGTAACTGGTCCTGGTGGCTGGTCAGGCTGTCGCAAACCCAAAAATCGGTCGCCTAGCTCTGTTCGGTCTTCATCAATTCGACGATGCGCTGAAGGTCGTCGACCGAGCCGAACTCGACGACGATCTTGCCTTTGCGCTTGCCGAGGCTCACGGTCACCTTCGTGTCAAAGGCAGTCGACAGTTGCTCGGCGACGTCCTGCAGCCCGGGCATCTGAATCGGCTTGCGCTTGGGTGCTGGTGCCGGCTTGTCGCCGTCCCGGTTGGCCAGAGTGACGGCCTCTTCCGTCGCGCGCACCGACAGTCCTTCTGCCACGATGCGGGCGGCGAGCTCTTCCTGCTTCTCCGCTCCCCCTTCGAGAGCGAGCAGCGCACGGGCGTGGCCGGCCGACAGCACGCCGGCGGCAACGCGACGCTGTACCGCGATAGGCAGTTTCAGCAGACGGATCATGTTGGTGATCACCGGTCGCGACCGCCCGATGCGCGTCGCGAGTTCCTCGTGGGTGACGTTGAACTCTTCCAGCAGCTGCTGGTAGGCCGACGCCTCTTCGAGCGGGTTCAGCTGCACCCGGTGGATGTTCTCGAGCAGGGCGTCGCGCAGCATGTTGTCGTCGGCGGTCTCACGCACGATCGCCGGGATGGCGGTCAGACCGGCCTCCTGCGAGGCGCGCCAGCGACGCTCACCCATGATCAGCTGGTAGCGGTGCGGCCCTGTCGGCTCGCTCAGCTCGCGTACCACGATGGGCTGCATGAGTCCGAACTCGCGGATCGAGTGCACCAGTTCGGCGAGCGCCTCATCGTCGAACACGTGGCGGGGCTGGCGCGGGTTCGGCTGAATGGCCGACGGCTCGATCTCGCGGTACACCGCGCCGATGGCTTCAGCTTCCGCCTTGGCTGCCGCCGCGGCCGCGGCGCCGTTGGTCAGCGTTGCGGGCGCCCCACCGATCACCACGTCGGCGGCGGCAGACCCCATCCGCAGCGAAGTGTCCTGCTGCTCGTCTTCGGGTGCACCGGTCGGGATGAGCGCCGCCAGCCCCCGACCGAGTCCGCTGCGCTTACGTGGCTGCGACATCGTTATTTCCTCACTCCGTGCTCGCCACGCTGGGCGAGTTCACGACTGGCGTCCAAATAGCTCATTGCTCCACGTGATCCCGGGTCGTAATCCAGGATCGTCATGCCGTACCCCGGTGCCTCGGAAACCTTGACGCTACGTGGGATGACGGTCCGCAAAACCTTATCGCCAAAGTGGTCGCGAACATCCATCGCCACCTGGTCGGCGAGCTTGGTCCGTCCGTCGTACATGGTGAGGACGACGGTCGTCACGTCCAGCTGGGGATTGAGGTGCGCCTTGACCATCTCGATGTTGCGCAGCAGCTGGCCCACACCCTCCAGGGCGTAGTACTCGCACTGGATCGGGATGAGCACTTCGGGAGCCGCCACGAGCGCGTTGATGGTCAGCAGACCGAGCGAGGGCGGGCAGTCGATGAAGACATAGTCGAAGTTGTGGTCCTTCAGTGTGGCAAGCGCGTTCCGCAACCGGGTTTCACGTGCCACCATGCTGACCAACTCGATCTCGGCGCCGGCCAGGTCGATGGTCGCCGGGACGCAGTACAGACGGTCGTTGTGCGGGCTGCGCTGCAGCGCACTCTCGAGCGTGATCTCCCCGATCAACACCTCGTACGACGACGCGGTACCCGGCCGGTGCTCGATACCCAGCGCGGTGCTGGCGTTGCCCTGGGGGTCGAGGTCGATGACCAGAACGTTGAGCCCCTGCAGTGCCAACGCCGCGGCCATGTTGACCGCGGTGGTGGTCTTACCGACGCCGCCCTTCTGATTGGCGATGGTGAAGACTCGCTGGTGCTCCGGGCGCGGCAGTTGCTGTCCCTTCGCTCCGTGAATGATCTGGACCGCGCGTTCGGCTTCCGCCCCGATCGGCGTATCCATCGTCACGCTTGTGGTCCACGTTTCACGTGAAACATCTGCTTTCCCGTCGCTGCGGTCGCTCCTGGCATCGCTGACTGCCTTTCCTGATGTAGCAGCCGGGTCGGCCACTTCCGAAACCTCGGCGTCGGACATGTTGCTCTCCCCGGCCGACGATGTCATCGCCGGTTCTTGACCGGTCGGCCGGTCCCCGCGCGCTTGGCTCCGCGCGTCGCCACGACCACGGTTGCGGGCGGAGTCAAATAGTTCACGCCACATTTCACCACCCTTACGTCCACAGCACCGAGTGAGTTGAGTGCCCGTCGGTGTTCGACGATCTCGTCGGCCGCCCGCTCCCCCTTGAGGGCCAGCATGCGGCCGTCGATCTTCAGGAACGGCAGGCTCCACTTGGCCAGCTTGTCGAGGGTCGCGACCGCACGGGAGGTGACGACGTCCAACTCCCCCGCCTCGGCTCGGACGGTCCGCTCCTCGGCTCGGCCGCGAATCACCGTCACGTCGATACCGAGATCGGCGACGACTTCGCGGAGGAAATCCGCGCGGCGTAGCAGCGGCTCGATCAGGACCACGTGAACGTCGGGCCGAGCAAGCGCCAGCGGAATGCCCGGGAGGCCCGCTCCACTGCCGATATCGCCGATTCGCTCACCGCTGGAGACCAACTCACCTATCGCGGCGCAATTCATCACGTGACGGTCCCACAACCGGCCGACTTCCGACGGTCCGATCAGTCCGCGTTCGATTCCGTCGCCGGCCAGGATTTGCGCGTAGCGCTGTGCCAGTTCGGCACGGTCACCAAAAACGTCGACGGCGGCGGCCGGTGGGGACGGAGCTTCACCATGTTTCACGTGAAACAGCCTCCGCTTTCCCCGCCAGCTCGCCGCCGACGAACAACATCGATGTAATTAAGGTGCTCAATCGAGCAGAACAACCACCCGGCGAGACGGCTCCACGCCCTCGCTCTCGCTGTGGACGCCGTCCACAGCGGCCACGGCGTCGTGCACGATCTTGCGCTCGAACGGGGTCATCGGCGACAGCTCTTCACGCTCGCCCGATGCCAGCACCCGCTCGGCCACCTTCTTGCCCAGCGCCGCCAGTTCTTCACGACGCTGCCTGCGCCACCGGGCGATATCCAGCATCAGCCGGCTGCGCTCGCCGGTCTTCTGGTGTACGGCCAACCGGGTCAGCTCCTGGAGCGCGTCCAGCACCTCCCCCTTGCGACCCACCAGCTTGGTCAGATCGTTGCCTCCGTCGATACTGACGACCGCGCGGTCGCCCTCGACATCCAGATCGATGTCACCATCGAAGTCCAGCAGATCGAGGAGTTCTTCGAGGTAGTCCCCGGCGATCTCGCCTTCGGCAACCAGACGCTCTTCCAGATCGTCGCCCTTGCTTGCCGGAGCGGCCGCAGCCGTCGTCGGGGCTTCTGGAGTTTCTGTGGCCTCCGCCTGCGTTTCAGTGTCTGTCATATCCCTGCCTTCTCCCTCTTGCACCGGCCGTCGCTCAGGGTCTTTACCCTCTGACCGGTCAACGCTTCTTCTTGTTGGGCTTGGCGCCCGGGGCCGGCTTCGGCCCTGCCGGACCGGAATCCGTCGTACCCTCCAGCTCGGTACCGGTCTGCTCGACGTCGGTGTCGGTCGTCGCCGCCGCGGCCGGCGGATTGCCCTTCTTGGACCTGTTCGGCTTCACACCGGGCGCCGGGGCATTCGCGGAACGGCGTGCGATCGCCTGTTCTTTCTCTTCAGCCTCGCGCTGCTCGATGCGATTGAACACCACATGCTGCTGGCCGTAGGTCCAGATGTTGTTGGCAACCCAGTACATGAGGATGGCGATGGGCAGGAACGGTCCTGACACCACGACGCCCAACGGGAACACGTACAGCGCCAGCTTGTTCATCAGCTGGGTCTGCGGGTTCTGCTGGGCTTCGATGCTCTGCCGGGCCACCGAGGCGCGGCTGTTCATGTGGGTGGCAATGCCGGAGATGATCATCAGCGGGATACCGACCAGGATCACTGACGTGCGGTCGAAGTGGGCGAACGCCTTGAGGCTCTCGCCGGCCTGAATCATGGTGGCGCCCAGCGGCGCGCCGAACAGATCGGTGTTCAGGAAGTGACTGACATCGGTGGCGCTGAAGAAGTAGTTGCCTGTCGTCCGGTTCTGCTCGAGGGACAGCGCCTGCGCACCGATACCCATCCCGGCGCCCTCAGTCCGGTTGAATGACCGCAGAACGTGGAACAGGCCCAGGAACACCGGGATCTGGGCCAGCATCGGCAGGCAGCCGAGGAGCGGGTTGAAACCGTGCTCGCTCTGCAGCTTCTGCATCTCGAGGGCCAGCCGCTGGCGGTCCTTGCCGTACTTCTTCTGCAGTTCCTTGATCTGGGGCTGCAGTTCCTGCATCTGCCGGGTGGTCTCGATCTGGCGGACGAACGGCTTGTACAGGAGGGCGCGGAGGGTGAACACCAGGAACATCACCGACAGGCCCCAGGTGAAGAAGTTCTCCGCACCGAGGATGGCGCCGAAGAGCTTGTACCAGAGCCACATGATCCCCGATACCGGGTAATAGATGTAGTCCAGGCTGAACCAGTTAAAAGACAAGCGAATCGCTCCTTGACTGCGCGGCGGTTGCCGCGGACCGTCTTTCGGGAATGGGGTCCCATCCCCCGTGATGCCACGGGCCACACTTGGCCAGCCGGACCGTCGTCAACCAACAACCGCGGAAGAGTCCGTGCTCGGTCAATGCCTCGACGGCGTACTGACTACAGGTGGGGCTGAACCGGCAGCTGGGCAGACGCATCGGGGACACCATGTTGCGGTACAGCTCGATGAGAAAGATCAGCCCGCGGGCCAGCCGCGCGGTCATGGCCGGGATCCGGATTTCGCGTGGGCACGCTGCACCGCCACCCGCAGCTCGTCCTGCAGCGTCGAGGTGGCGGCGTCGCGACTACCGGGCAGAGCCCTGATCACCAACAGCTCGCCGCACCGTAACTCGGGCAGCACGTCGCGACTGGCGTGCCGGAGCTGCCTGGACACGCGATGTCGCTGGACCGCATTGCCCACCGATTTGCCTACCACGAGACCGACTTTCGGCGCGTCCTCGGCATTCGAGTCGGCGCCACAAGCGCCGGGGGCCAATGAATGCACCACGATGTCCCGCTGTGCCGCACGGACACCGCGGTTCACGGTGACTCGAAAGTCTGTCGAGCGCGTCATCCGGTTACGAGCCGGAAGCACGGTGCTTCGATCCTGCGTCAGGTCACGCAGTGAGAGAGCGACGGCCCTTGCCGCGACGGGCCGACACGATGGCGCGGCCGGCGCGGGTCCGCATCCGCAGACGGAAGCCGTGCACACGAGCCCGACGGCGGTTGTTCGGCTGGAAAGTCCGCTTGCCCTTGGCCACGGCTGTATCTCCTCAACTATGTGACGCCCGCACTCGCCACCGACATGAACGAGTCATGCCGGTGGGCACGGTCGTCGCTGGTAAGCGCACGCATCTTGCTTGCTAGCCGGCGCGGTACCGATAGAAGTTCGTGGCAGAACTCTCGCGGTCGCAGCCGTATCACCACGTGTGGGCGACTGTTCGAGGGTACTGATCTGAATTCCCCGGGTCAAACCTCGACGTCCCACGTCAGGAAGTGTTACAGCTTTGTAGCGGGATGCCCAGTGGATCACAGCCTAGTTCGTCACAGTTGTCCCACTCGCCACGTGGCAAGCCGACACGCCCAAGAACCTCGAGGCAATGTTGCCGAACGGTTGGCAGACGAACAGAAAACTTGTTAGCTTCTGCCAATGCCGTTGCACGACGGCGCAAGACAACAAGCCAGAGAGGTCCCGACGCTACGAGCCCACAGACGTTCCTGTGACGAGACTCAGCGCGGGGCTTCCTGCACGCAAAACACGAGCACGACGGCACTCTTCTACTTTGTCCACAGTCTGTGGATAACTATGTGGACAGATTGTCGTCGTTTTATTGAGCCGCCGGTCAGACGGTTCCGAGGGGGTAGTGTTCGTTGACCGCTAACCCCAGTGCATCGTTCGCCGAGATCTGGAAGAGCGTGGTTGCCGAACTCAACGGCGACCTCGGCGGCACCACGACGCTGACCGCCCAGCAACGAGCCTGGTTGCGTATGGTTCAGCCACTCGTGCTCACCGAAGGTTTCGCGTTGCTGTCGGTTCCGACCCAGTTCGTCCAGAACGAGATCGAACGGCACCTGCGCGAACCGATCATCGCCGCGTTGAGCCGACACCTCGGCCAGCGCGTTGATCTCGGCGTTCGCATCGCGGTCCCGGATAACGAGGACCGGCCGGCGCCGTCGGAGCCGGTTGAGCCGCCCGAGCCCGAGCCGCTCACCGCCGCCGATGACCTGGACGACGACACCGAAGAGCTGTCGAGCGCGGAAGAGACCTGGCCCCGGTACTTCAACCGGCCGCCCGCCGACGAATCGGCCGATCTGAGCCTCAACCGGCGCTACACCTTCGACACCTTTGTCATCGGGGCATCCAACCGGTTCGCGCACGCCGCGACGTTGGCCATCGCCGAAGCACCGGCCCGCGCTTACAACCCGCTGTTCATCTGGGGTGAATCCGGTCTCGGCAAGACGCACCTGCTGCACGCAGCCGGTAATTACGCCCAGAAGCTCTTCCCCGGCATGCGGGTCAAGTACGTCTCGACCGAGCAGTTCACCAACGACTTCATCAACTCGTTGCGTGACGACCGGACCGCGTCGTTCAAACGCAGCTTCCGTGACATCGACGTGCTGCTGGTCGACGACATCCAGTTCATCGAAGGCAAGGAAAGCACTCAGGAAGAGTTCTTCCACACCTTCAATACGCTGCACAACGCGAACAAGCAGATCGTCATCTCGTCGGACCGGCCGCCGAAACAGCTTGCGACGCTGGAAGACCGGCTACGGACCCGGTTCGAATGGGGTCTGATCACCGACGTCCAGCCGCCCGAGCTGGAGACGCGCATCGCCATCCTGCGCAAGAAGGCCCAGATGGATCGCCTGGACGTGCCGGACGATGTGCTGGAACTCATCGCCAGCCGCATCGATCGCAACATCCGTGAGCTCGAGGGTGCGTTGATCCGTGTGACGGCGTTCGCGTCGCTCAACAAGACGATGATCGACAAGTCGCTGGCCGAGATCGTGCTGCGAGATCTCATCGCCGACGCCGGCACCACCCAGATCAGTATTGCCACGATCATGGCCGCCACCGCCGAGTACTTCGAGACCACCGTGGAGGAGCTCCGCGGCCCCGGGAAGACCCGCGCCGTGGCCCTCTCCCGGCAGATCGCCATGTATCTGTGCCGGGAGCTCACCGACCTGTCATTGCCGCGCATCGGCCAGGCCTTCGGGCGCGACCACACCACGGTGATGTACGCCGAGCGCAAGATCAAGAAGGAAATGGCTTCGCGGCGTGAGGTTTTCGATCACGTCAAGGAGCTCACCACCCGGATCCGGCAGCGGTCCAAGCACTGAATCTGGCTTTTTCGACACCGGCCTCCAGGCGATCATGCCTGCGGGGCCGGTGTGGTTTTGGGCACCCGATCCCGGGGTAATCGACTCTTACCAACGGTCCGGATCCACCCGATTTCTGGCTCGGCGGTGTGATTTGTCCGAAAAAACTTTGGCCCCACAAGCACCTTGAGTCACACGTTTCGGCTGTGCACAGCGCTGTGTACTACATGGGATAAACCCTGCGATTCTGCTCAGAACAATCCACACGGCCGGATCGCTCCACAAATACACGGATTGGATTAACGGCGCGTGCACAGTCTGCGCACAGCCCGCAGTCCCGTTTGTGGGGTCCCGACCAGCAACTCCGTGGATCCATCCACAGCGTGCACAGCCCCTATTACTAATACTTTTAGATCTCTCTAGATCTTCTTCTAAAAGCAGTCCGTTGGGGAAACTCCCGGTGGACAACCGGATCCCGACGGGTTTCCGGGGGTCGTCACACGCTGTCCGGGCTGATCGTTTAGCTTTCAACTTCACGCAGAACGCTCTACGGTGTTCTTCGATAGCCGGAACCAACGCCGATGCATACGCATGTGCCCAGCGCCCATGCGACCTGCGTCCACTGGATCCGGCAGACAAGCGTGGTGGGGTTACAGCGAAGGGACGCTATGGACGTGGCGACGACAGCGGGTCTGACCGATTTGAAGTTCCGTCTCGTTCGGGAAGACTTCGCCGACGCCGTGGCCTGGGTGGCCCGGATCCTGCCGTCCCGGCCCCTGAACCCGGTTCTGGCGGGTGTGCTGCTGACCGGCTCCGACGACGGTCTGACCATCTCCGGCTACGACTACGAGGTATCCGCCGAGGTGCGTGTCGCGGCTGAAATCGCTTCTCCCGGAAGTGTTTTGGTGTCGGGCAAGCTGCTCTCGGACATCACCCGTGCGCTGCCGGCCAAGCCCGTGGAACTCAGCGTCGAAGGCACCCGCGTGGCGTTGAGCTGCGGTAGTGCCCGGTTCTCGCTGCCGACCATGGCAGTCGAGGACTACCCCGCGCTGCCGGCGCTGCCGGACGAGACGGGCATCGTGCCCGCCAACGTGTTCGCCGAGGCCATCGGTCAGGTGGCTGTCGCCGCCGGTCGCGATGACACCCTCCCCATGCTCACGGGTGTCCGCGTCGAGATCTCTGGCGAGAAGGTCGTGCTGGCCGCCACCGACCGCTTCCGCCTCGCGGTTCGTGAACTGACCTGGAATTCGGCGGTGCCGGATCTCGAAGCCGCGGTGCTGGTTCCGGCCAAGACATTGGCCGAGTCGGCCAAGTCCGGCGCTGACGGCACCGAGGTGCACTTGTCGCTGGGCGCCGGCCAGGCTGTCGGCAAGGACGGCATGCTGGGTATCCGCAGCAACGGCAAGCGCACCACCACGCGCCTGCTCGACGCGGAATTCCCGAAGTTCCGTCAGCTGCTGCCGGCCGAGCACACCGCGGTGGCCACCATCGGTGTCGCCGAGCTGGCTGAAGCCATCAAACGCGTCGCACTGGTCGCCGATCGCGGTGCCCAGGTCCGTATGGAGTTCGCCGACGACGTCCTGCGGCTCTCGGCGGGCGCCGACGACGTCGGCCGCGCCGAGGAAGACCTGGCGGTCGAGTTCTATGGCGAACCCTTGACCATCGCGTTCAACCCGACCTACCTCACCGACGGTCTGGGCTCGTTGCATGCAGATCGCGTTACGTTCGGATTTACGACACCCAGCAAGCCTGCGGTGTTGCGTCCCGCCGGGGAGAATCAGTACTCGGGATCCGGTCCGTTCCCGGCCGGGGATACCGATTACGTGTATTTGTTGATGCCGGTGCGCCTCCCGGGCTGACCGGAACTGAACAGCGGAGGACGCACACATGCAGCTGGGGTTGATCGGCCTCGGAAAAATGGGCTTCAACATGCGCGAGCGTCTGCGCGGTGGTGGCCATGAAGTCATCGGGTACGACCCGCGACCGGAAGTCAGCGACGTGCCGTCGCTCGCGGCCCTCGCGGAGCAGCTCGAAGCGCCGCGCGTGGTGTGGGTCATGGTCCCCTCGGGTGAGATCACCCACGAGACCATCGAGGATCTCGCCGGGGTCCTCAGCTCGGGTGACCTGGTGATCGACGGCGGCAACTCACGCTTCACCGAAGACGGTGTGCACGCAAAGCTGTTGGCGGACAAGGGAATCGGCTTCATCGACGCCGGTGTTTCCGGCGGTGTGTGGGGTCTGACCGAAGGCTACGGCCTGATGGTCGGCGGCAGCGACGAGGACGTCGCGCGTGTCATGCCGATCTTCGAGACGCTGCGGCCCGAGGGAGATCTCGCCGACGGCTTCGTCCACGCCGGTCCCGTCGGTGCCGGACACTTTGCCAAGATGGTGCACAACGGCGTCGAGTACGCGTTGATGACCGCCTATGGTGAGGGTTACGAAATGCTCGCCGCCGAGCCGCTGATCAAAGACCCGCAGGCGGTTTACCAAGCCTGGACCAACGGCACGGTCGTCCGGTCCTGGCTGCAGCAGCTGCTGGCCAAGGCACTCAAGGAAGACCCCAAGCTCGAAGACATCAGTGGTTACACCGAGGATTCCGGTGAGGGCCGCTGGACTGTCGAGGAAGCGATCCGGTTGCGGGTGCCGGTGCCGGGTATCGCGGCGTCGCTGTTCGCGCGGTTCCTGTCCCGGCAGGACGACTCGCCGACCATGAAAGCTGTTGCGGCACTGCGTAACCAGTTCGGTGGTCACGCCGTACAGAGGGTCAGTAAGTCCGGCTAGGTGTTTGTTCGACAGCTCACCCTGACCGATTTCCGATCATGGCGCCGACTCGACCTGGAATTGGCGCCGGGCCGGACCGTCTTCGTGGGCCAGAACGGATTCGGCAAAACCAATATCGTTGAGGCCCTGTGGTATACCGCCACGTTGGGTTCTCACCGGGTGGCGTCGGACGCGCCCTTGATCCGGGCCGGCTGTGAGCGGGCCGTCGTCTCCACCATCGTCGTGAACGATGGCCGGGAACTTGCGGTGGACCTCGACATCACCGCCGGCCGCGCCAACAAGGCACGGCTGAACCGCTCCCCCGTTCGCTCCGCCCGGGAAATTCTGGGCGCCCTTCGGGCGGTGTTGTTCGCCCCCGAGGATTTGTCGTTGGTGCGCGGCGATCCGGGGGAACGCCGGCGCTACCTCGATGAACTGGCCAGCACTCGTCGGCCCCGGTTGGGCGGGGTCCGCGCGGACTACGAAAAAGTGGTGCGGCAGCGCACCGCGCTGCTGAAGTCCGCGGGCGCCGGCCGATTCCGCGGTGGCGATGCGGGTGCACTCGAAACCCTCGACGTCTGGGACGGTCATCTGGCCAGCCACGGCGCCGAGCTGATCGCCGCCCGCGTCAACCTGATCAACGAGTTACATCCGGAGATCACCAAGGCCTACCACCTGCTGGCACCTGCGTCGCGGCCGGCGTCGGTGCGCTACCGCAGTTCGGTGGAAGCCGTCGAAGAACAGGCCGGCACGGGCTCGGTCGACGTCGCGGCCTATCAGACCGCACTCCTCGACGACCTCGCCCGGCGCCGGTCGGCGGAACTCGAGCGCGGCGTCTGTCTGGTCGGGCCGCACCGCGACGACCTCGAACTACGGCTCGGCGACCAGATCGCGAAAGGTTTTGCCAGCCACGGGGAATCGTGGTCGATGGCGCTGGCCCTGCGGCTGGGCGCGTACGAACTGTTGCGGACCGACGGCTCGGACCCGGTGCTGCTGCTGGACGACGTGTTCGCAGAACTGGATTCGGCGCGCCGGCGAGCGCTCGCCGACGTGGCACAATCGGCGGAGCAGGTTTTGGTCACCGCCGCGGTGCCTGATGACATTCCCCAGGACTGGGATGGTGCCCGGATCAATGTGGTGATGCGCGACGACGACGGCGGGCGGATTTCGGTGGTGGACGCATGAGCGAGGCTGACCGAACGGATCAACCGGATGGGGCTGATGGTCCTGCCAAACCCGACATGCCGGAAAGTGCTTTTCCGCCACCACATCTCGCCCACCTGAAGGGTATGGATCTCGTCCGCCGGACGCTGGAGGAGGCGCGCGGCGCGGCTCGCAGTCAGGGAAAAGATGTCGGCCGGGGTCGCAACGCGCCCGTCTCACAGACCCGTCGCGGCGGTGGCCGGCGGACCTGGTCCGGACCCGGGCCCGATCGCCGGGACCCGCAATTGTTGGGCTCGGCGACCATGGATATGGCCCGCACCCGCGGCTGGCAGGGCCGGATGGCCGAGGGATCGGTGTTCGGCCAGTGGTCGACGGTGGTCGGCGACCAGATCGCCGAGCACGCCTCCCCCACCTCCCTGCGCGAGGGCGTGCTGACCGTGACGGCCGAGTCCACGGCCTGGGCGACGCAGCTACGGATGGTGCAGTCGCAGATTCTGGCGAAAATTGCGGCGTCGGTCGGCGACGGGGTCGTCACGTCGTTGAAGATTCTGGGTCCGTCGGGCCCGACGTGGCAGAAGGGTTCGCGCAACACGGGTGGCCGCGGACCCCGGGACACCTACGGCTGAGCGGTTTCGTGGGCGTCTCTCAGCGCGCCGATGAGTCCAAGATGATGCCCCTGGAGCGTCCGGACGCGACGTCACCCGAGAAATTCTCCGCACGGCGCTAACAGACGTGTCAAAACGCTGTCAGAAAGTCAGTGCCGTCCGTCCCTACCGGTAGACTGTCGACAGATCTGAGTGCGGTGTCCTCACCGCCCCCGCGAACCCCAAGGAGACGCGTCCGACGTGGCTGCCCAAAAGAAGGATGCGCCGGCTGAGTACGGTGCCGATTCGATCAAGGTCCTCGAAGGTCTGGAAGCGGTCCGTAAGCGTCCCGGTATGTACATCGGGTCCACCGGCGAGCGCGGTCTGCACCATTTGGTGTGGGAGGTTGTGGACAACGCCGTCGACGAGGCGATGGCCGGTTTTGCCACCAAGGTGGATGTCCGCATCCTCGAGGACGGCGGAGTCCAGGTCACCGACGACGGCCGCGGTATCCCGGTCGCGATGCACGCCACCGGTATCCCCACCATTGACGTCGTCATGACCGTGCTGCATGCCGGCGGCAAGTTCGAAGAAGGCGCCTACCAGGTGTCCGGTGGTCTGCACGGTGTCGGCGTTTCGGTGGTCAACGCCCTGTCGACGCGGCTCGAGGCGGACATCCACAAGGACGGCTTCGAATGGCACCAGACCTACGACAAGTCTGTCCCGGGCACCCTGCGTAGGGGTGAGCCGTCCAAGAAGACCGGTTCGACCATCCGGTTCTGGGCCGATCCCGACATCTTCGAGACCACGGTCTACGACTTCGAGACCATCGCCCGCCGCTTGCAGGAAATGGCCTTCCTGAACAAGGGCCTGACCATCGAGCTGACCGACGAGCGGGTCGCCGCTGCGGCCGTTGTCGACGAAGTGGTCAGCGATCACGCCGAGGCCCCCAAGACCGCCGAGGAAAAAGCAGCCGAAGCGGCCGCCCCGCAGAAGGTCAAGCACCGGGTTTACCACTACCCCGACGGTCTGGTCGATTTCGTCAAGCACATCAACCGGACCAAGAGCGCCATCCAGCAGAGCATCATCGATTTCGGTGGCAAGGCGGAAGGCCACGAGGTCGAGATCGCGATGCAGTGGAACGCCGGGTACTCGGAGTCGGTGCACACCTTCGCGAACACCATCAACACGCATGAGGGTGGTACCCACGAAGAGGGTTTCCGCGCCGCGCTGACGACGGTGGTGAACAAGTACGCGCGCGACAAGAAGCTGCTGAAGGAAAAGGAAGCCAACCTCACCGGTGACGACATCCGTGAGGGTCTCGCGGCAGTCGTGTCGGTGAAGGTTCGCCAGCCGCAGTTCGAGGGCCAGACCAAGACCAAGCTCGGCAATACCGAGGTCAAGTCGTTCGTACAGAAGATTTGTAACGAGCAGCTGACCCACTGGTTCGAGGCCAACCCCGCCGAAGCCAAAACCGTTGTCAACAAGGCTGTTTCGTCGGCGCAGGCGCGCGTGGCCGCGCGTAAGGCGCGTGAGCTGGTGCGCCGCAAGAGTGCGACCGATATCGGTGGGCTGCCCGGCAAGCTGGCGGACTGCCGCTCGACGGATCCGACGAAGTCGGAACTGTATGTGGTGGAGGGCGATTCGGCCGGTGGTTCGGCCAAGAGCGGTCGCGACTCGATGTTCCAGGCGATCCTGCCGCTGCGCGGCAAGATCATCAACGTCGAGAAGGCGCGCATCGACCGCGTGCTCAAGAACAATGAGGTCCAGGCCATCATCACGGCCCTGGGCACCGGTATCCACGACGAGTTCGATCTGTCGAAGCTGCGGTATCACAAGATCGTGTTGATGGCCGACGCCGACGTCGATGGCCAGCACATCTCGACGCTGCTGTTGACGCTGTTGTTCCGCTTCATGAAGCCACTGGTGGAGAACGGCCATATTTTCCTGGCCCAGCCGCCGCTGTACAAGCTGAAATGGCAACGCAGTGAACCCGAATTCGCGTACTCGGACCGTGAGCGTGACGGCCTGCTCGAGGCCGGCAAGGCCGCAGGCAAGCGGATCAACACCGACGACGGCATCCAGCGCTACAAAGGTCTGGGTGAGATGGACGCCAAGGAGCTATGGGAGACCACCATGGATCCGTCCGTCCGCGTGCTGCGTCAGGTCACCCTCGATGACGCCGCGGCGGCCGACGAACTGTTCTCGATCCTGATGGGTGAGGACGTCGAAGCCCGCCGCAGCTTCATTACCCGAAACGCGAAAGACGTCCGCTTCCTCGATGTTTAGTCGATGCAGCGCTGGTTTCCGGGGCGCACCGCACATCGAAAAACCAATGTTTAACGTGAAACAATCCGCAGAAGGAATTCGATGACCGACACCATGCCGCCCGAGGGCGACCGCATCGAACCGGTTGACATCCAGCAGGAGATGCAGCGCAGCTACATCGATTACGCCATGAGCGTCATCGTCGGCCGTGCTCTCCCCGAGGTCCGTGACGGCCTCAAGCCGGTCCACCGCCGCGTGCTCTACGCCATGTACGACTCGGGCTTCCGGCCGGATCGTTCGCACGCCAAGTCTGCGCGCTCGGTCGCCGAGACCATGGGTAACTACCACCCGCACGGTGACTCATCGATCTACGACACCCTGGTCCGGATGGCCCAGCCGTGGTCGCTGCGCTACCCGCTGGTCGACGGTCAGGGAAACTTCGGCTCGCCGGGTAACGACCCCGCCGCCGCCATGCGTTACACCGAGGCCCGGCTCACCCCGCTGGCCATGGAGATGCTGCGCGAAATCGACGAGGAGACAGTCGATTTCATCCCCAACTACGACGGCCGCGTGCAAGAGCCGACTGTCCTGCCCAGCCGGTTCCCGAACCTGCTGGCCAACGGCTCCGGCGGTATCGCCGTCGGTATGGCCACCAACATCCCGCCGCACAACCTCCGTGAACTCGCCGAGGCCGTGTACTGGTGCCTCGAGAACCACGAAGCGGACGAGGAGGCCACCCTCGAAGCCGTGATGGAGCGGGTCAAGGGCCCGGACTTCCCCACGCACGGCCTGATCGTCGGGACGCAGGGCATCTCGGACACCTACCGCACCGGCCGTGGCTCGGTCCGGATGCGCGGCGTCGTCGAGATCGAGGAAGACGCCAAGGGGCGCACCTCGCTCGTCATCACCGAGCTGCCCTACCAGGTCAACCACGACAACTTCATCACCTCGATCGCGGAGCAGGTGCGCGACGGCAGGATCGCCGGCATCTCGAACATCGAGGACCAATCCAGTGACCGCGTGGGTCTGCGCATCGTCATCGACCTCAAGCGCGACGCCGTCGCCAAGGTGGTGCTGAACAACCTCTACAAGCACACCCAGCTGCAGACCAGCTTTGGCGCCAACATGCTGTCGATCGTCGACGGCGTGCCGCGCACCCTGCGCCTGGACCAGATGATCCGGTACTACGTCGCCCACCAGCTCGACGTCATCATCCGGCGTACCCGCTACCGCCTGCGCAAGGCCAACGAGCGGGCGCACATCTTGCGCGGTTTGGTGAAAGCCCTTGACGCCCTCGATGAAGTCATCGCGCTGATCCGGGCGTCGGCCAACGCCGACGCCGCCCGGACCGGCTTGATGGAGCTGCTCGATGTCGACGAGATCCAGGCCCAGGCCATCCTCGACATGCAGCTGCGTCGCCTGGCCGCCCTGGAACGGCAGCGCATCGTCGACGATCTGGCCAAGATCGAAGCCGAGATCGCCGACCTCGAGGACATCCTGGCCAAGCCCGAGCGGCAGCGCGCGATCGTCCACGACGAACTCAAGGAACTCGCCGACAAGTACGGCGACGACCGTCGTACCCGGATCATCGCGGCCGATGGTGACGTCACCGACGAGGACCTCATCCAGCGCGAGGACGTCGTCGTCACCATCACCGAGACCGGCTACGCCAAGCGCACCAAAACCGACCTGTACCGCAGCCAGAAGCGCGGCGGCAAGGGTGTGCAGGGTGCCGGGCTGAAGCAGGACGACATCGTCAACCACTTCTTCGTGTGCTCCACACACGACTGGATCCTGTTCTTCACCACGCAGGGCCGGGTGTACCGGGCCAAGGCCTACGACCTGCCCGAGGCCTCGCGGACCGCGCGCGGCCAGCACGTGGCGAACCTGCTGGCCTTCCAGCCGGAGGAGCGCATCGCTCAGGTCATCCAGATCAAGAGCTACGAGGACGCGCCCTACCTGGTGCTCGCCACCCGCAACGGTCTGGTGAAGAAGTCGAAGCTGGCCGACTTCGACTCCAACCGCTCCGGCGGCATCGTCGCGATCAACCTGCGCGACGGCGACGAACTGGTCGGTGCGGTGCTGTGCTCCGCCGAAGAGGACCTGCTGCTGGTTTCCGCCAACGGCCAGTCCATCCGGTTCTCGGCGACCGACGAGGCACTGCGGCCCATGGGCCGCGCAACCTCCGGTGTGCAGGGCATGCGATTCAACGAGGACGACCGGTTGCTGTCGCTCAACGTCGTGGTTCCGGACACCTACCTGTTGGTCGCGACGGCCGGTGGTTACGCCAAGCGGACGGCCATCGACGAGTACACGGCGCAGGGCCGCGGCGGCAAGGGCATCCTCACGATCCAGTACGACCCGAAGCGTGGCAGTCTGGTCGGTGCGTTGATCGTCGATGACGACACCGAGTTGTACGCCATCACCTCCGGCGGTGGTGTCATCCGGACCGCGGCACGTCAGGTGCGCAAGGCCGGGCGACAGACCAAGGGTGTGCGGTTGATGAACCTGGGTGAGGGCGACACACTGATTGCCGTCGCGCGCAACGCTGAAGAGGCCGAGGGCGGCGACGACGACACCGAGATCGAAACCGCGACCGAGACCGACGAAACGTAGTGCTGGGGCTGCCCCAGCCACACTGATTGAAGGAGCCGCCAGGTGAGTTCCCCGAACGAGCCGGGATACACCCGTACCGGTGACGGACCCACGAGCAATAGTGGGCCGGCCACCGGATCGGGTGGCGGCGCCCATGCGGCCGACCACGGCGGTGAGGCACCGCCGTGGCAGCGGGCCCGCACCGGAGCACCGGTGGACGGCCCCGCGGCGGTCGGCCACAGCCTGGATGACCGGCTGAACCGGTTCGTCAGCGGGTCTGGCGGTTCGTCTTCGGAGGCGGAGACGACCATCACGCCGGCGATCACTCCGGATACCCCGCCCCCGGTACCGGCCGTGCCTGGAACGGGCAACGTGCCGCCGAAGCCGGTCCGCACGGCCGAGACCGTCCGGACGGAGACGCGGCCCGACGCCGCGTACGCGAGCGAGATCCCGGACCTGTCCCGTCAGCCGCAGCGCCGGGCGGGCGAACCGCGGGAGCCCCGTAGCACCGTCGCCACCGTCTCCCCGGCGCCGACTCGTTCGGCGGCGCCCCGCAGCCGCGCGGGTGCCCGTCAGGACGGCCCGGTGCGCGCCAGCATGCAGGTGCGCCGCGTCGACCCGTGGAGCGTGTTGAAGGTCTCGTTGGTGCTGTCGGTGGCGCTGTTCTTCGTCTGGATGATCGCGGTCGCGTTCCTCTACCTCGTCCTCGGTGGCATGGGTGTGTGGAGCAAGCTCAACAGCAACGTCGGCGATCTGCTCACCAGTGGTGGCGGCAGTGGCGGTGAATTGGTTTCTGCCAGTACGATTTTCGGTGGCGCGACCCTCATCGGCTTGGTGAACATCGTGCTGTTGACGGCGATGGCCACCGCGGCGGCGTTCATCTACAACCTGACGACCGATCTGGTCGGTGGCGTTGAGGTGACGCTCGCTGATCGCGACTAGTCGGCAGGCCTGCGGAAGCGACTGACGTCGCGTTTTGGGCGCAGAGGTACCCATACGGTAATCTCATCGCTCGGCCGCAAGGCCACTTTCGGGCCTATAGCTCAGGCGGTTAGAGCGCTTCGCTGATAACGAAGAGGTCGGAGGTTCGAGTCCTCCTAGGCCCACGGAAGTCGGTATCACCGACTCCCCCACCGGAAGGGTGCACCGTGAGATTGGTTCTGCTGGTGCTCGGTGCCATGGTCGCAGTCGCCGCCGGCTTCGTGTGGCGAACCAGGCATGGCGCAGAGGTCTGGCACTCAATTCAACCGGACACCATCGAGGGGCCTTAGCTCAGTTGGTAGAGCGCTGCCTTTGCAAGGCAGATGTCAGGAGTTCGAATCTCCTAGGCTCCACAAAATCCACAGCAGGTTGCAGAGCGGTTCCGAGAGCAGTCGTCGGGGCCGCTTTTCGTTGGTCTATGCGACAGTGCTCCGCCTCCAAGATGGCTCCAACCGCACGGCCCTAACCTGGCGGTTATGACGACAGAGATCAGCTACGCGAAGTGGATGCTGCCACTGTCCGTGCCGTTCGGCCTGGGTCCGCGCCACAGCGAGGTGCAGGTGCGCGACGGCGCGCTGCACGTCTCCATGGGGTGGGGCTTCTCCGCCGAGATCCCGTTGAGTTCCATCACCGAAGCCAGCCGGTGGCAAGGCCGCATCACGTCCTGGGGCGTGCACGGGTTCCGAGGACGGTGGCTGGTCAACGGTTCGTCGGACGGGGTGGTGGCGCTGACCATGGATCCACCCGTCAAGGCGAAGGTGTGCGGCGTGCCGGTGACGCTGCGGGAACTCGGGGTCAGCGTCACCGATCCCGACGCGCTCATCGCGGCCTGCACTACGACCGATTGACGGACTAGCCGCAGGCCAGGCCACTGATCCCGTGCCATAGCCATTCGGTCGTGGTGTCGACGATCTCGCGGCGGGACACCTCCGGATGGTTGAGCCACCACGTGGAGACGCCCCTGATGGCCGAAGTCAGAAGGACCAGCTTGGCTTCGAGCAAGGGGCTGTCGGCCGTAAACCCCGCGCTGGCCAAGTCGCCGGCCAATGCGGCCCCAAGGGCTTGATCGGCCGTCTGGCTGAGTTGAAGGCCCACTTCAGCGATTTCCGGGTCGGCAAGAGAGTCGAGAGCGAGGATGCGAAACGCGAGCGGCCGCGTGTGCAAGAACTCGAAGTGTGCATCCAGCACTGCGGCCATGCGGTCGCGAGGTGTTCCGGTGCTGCCGGAAATCCGTTCGGACAGCACGGCAACCAAGGCCGTCACCTCGTCGGCCAAGAACGACAGCACCAAATCCTTCTTTGACGGGAAATGGTCGTAGACGACCGTGCGCGTCACCCCTGCCTCGGCAGCGATGTCGGCGATCGACACGTCGTCGTATGGGCGTTCTGCCAGCAGCGTGCGGGCTGCGTCGACGATCAGTACGCGCCGCTGGGCGCCGTTCATTCGTCGCTTCTCGGCCATCGGGAAGACAATAACCGACACCGGTGTCTGTTGACAACCGACACCGGTGTCGGTAATGCTCTGGACATGAAATCCGCCGCGGCCATCGACGCCGCCACACCGGGCCGGACACCGACGGAATTCCTGTATTGGCAACGCATCGACGACCCCGTCGTGCAGCGGGCGCGCAAAGCGTGGCAGAAGGTGTGGCGATTCGATCCACAGCCGTCCGACGACTACGTCCAGAGGTTCGCGCAGGCCTACTACCACGCAGACCCGGTGGCCGAGGCGTTCGTCGACGAGGTGTATCTCGGGGAGATCGGCCCGAAGGCCGGCCGCGCGATGCTGGACCAGGCACTGGACCACGGCATCGAATCGGTCCCCGATGCGCCGGCGTCGATGGTCAGGCTGTTCGAAGAGTTCGAGACGGCGCCGGACTGGCTCGACCATGAGCTCATGGAGAAGGGCGCCAAGGTGTTTCGGCGCTGGGGCACCGCAGTGTTCAGCTTCGCCACGACGAGCACTCTTGAGATGTACTCGGAAAGTTCGATCACCAAGCCACTGTCGTACGCGGGCGGATATGCCGGGGACAAGGCCCACAAACGTCAGATGGAGACGGTGCGGTTCTGGATCGACGTGTCCGAGCCGGGTGGGCTGGGCCCGGGTGCGCGCGGGCGGGCGACGGCGATGCGGGTGCGCGTCATGCACGTGTTCATCAGGCGCAAGCTGATGCAGCGGCCGGAATGGAATCTCGATGCCTGGGGTGTGCCGATCAGCATCGGTGATGCGACGCTCACCTTGATGGGCGGCAGCATCGTTCCCGGGCTCGCGCTGTGGAGCGCCGGACATCAGACCACGATCACCGAAATTGAAGCGACGCTGCACTTTTGGCGCTACGTCGGGCACCTCCTCGGCGTGCAGCCGGACTGGTATCCGCGCGACTTCCGGGAGTCCGTTCAGTTGATGTTCGCGGCATTCGTGAAGCGGGCATACACCGCCGGCGATGACGGCAAGGAACTCGTTGAGTCGTACCTGCCCGCGTTCAAGCCGAAACCGGGTACGCCGCTGCGCAAGCGGATCCGCGACGAATTCAACTACCGGCTGCAGATCGGCTACACCGGTGTCTGGCTGCTGCCCACCACCTACTCCAGGCACCGCATGCCGCGGCGGATGCCATGGGTGCTCATGCCCGCAGTGGCCGCGCCCGTCACCTTTGTGATGGAGACCGTACGCCGCTTGGTGCCCCGCCTCGACAGTGTCGCCGACGCGGTGCAACGCCGACGGCGTGAAGCCTGGTACCGCAATGAAATGGGCGACGCTGCCGCGGAATTCACTCCGGTCGAGGAATTCCGCCGCTGACGAGAGTGAGCTTGTGTGCCAGATCCGGCTCGGATTTGGCACACAAGCTCAGTATCGGCGCGAAAAGCTAGGGCTGCGGCGTGACGTCCACGCTCGGGGGCAGCGGGGAGGGCTCCGGCTGCATCGAGCGCCTCACGATCGAGAACGTGATGCCACCGAGGGCCAGCACTGCGACGGTGACGCCGGCTATCAGCAGGGGACGACGACGCTTGCTGCCCGTCTGCACCACGACCGCCAGATCACCCGCGGCATCCTCGCCGCGGTGGCACCGTCGCCCGACCCACCGGGCGGTACCAACCGTCGATCCGACGCCCAGGCCGAGCACCCCGCGCAGGATCAGCAGCGGCCCGACGATCGAGTACTTCAGTCCCCGGCCCAGCCGGGCACCGGAACTGGGGCGGCTGACCTCGGGGACGTTCTCGGTGACAGTGCTCATCAACCAGCCTCTCTGCCGGACATGATTTGTGGAGAGAACCGAAGCGGGGGCTCGGTTCTGCGTTCGGGCTTCCACGTTATTCGTTGGGGGGCGACTTCGGGGTCTTAAATGTGAGTGGCAGACTGACTTTCCGTGACGAGCCCCATTCAGACTGCGACCGCGACGCTGCACACCAACCGCGGCGACATCAAGATTGCTTTGTTCGGTAACCACGCGCCCAAGACTGTTGCCAACTTCGTTGGACTGGCCCAGGGCACCAAGGATTACTCCACCGAGAACGCCTCGGGCGGCACCTCCGGCCCGTTCTACGACGGCGTCGTCTTCCACCGCGTCATCGACGGCTTCATGATCCAGGGCGGTGACCCGACCGGCACCGGCCGCGGCGGCCCGGGCTACCAGTTCGCCGACGAGTTCCACCCGGAGCTGCAGTTCGACAAGCCGTACCTGCTCGCCATGGCCAACGCCGGCCCGGGCACCAACGGTTCGCAGTTCTTCATCACCGTCGGCCCGACCCCGCACCTGAACCGTCGACACACCATCTTCGGTGAGGTCGTCGACCCGGAGTCGCAGAAGGTTGTGGACGCCATCGCCTCCACCGCCGTCGACCGCGGTGATCGCCCGACGGAGCCGGTCGTCGTCGACTCGGTCACCGTTTCCTAGTCCCAGCCTGACGCGCGGCGCGGCAGTCCCCCACCGGGGCTGCCGCGCCGTTTGCGTTACGGGATGTAGCCGGCGTCGGTCAGGGCGTCGAGGACGTTGATGGGGTCGGTGCCGACGTCCCAGCGGGTGAAGACCAGCAGCCGATCGTCGACGGTGTCGAGTTCGAGCAGCCGGACGTTGCGGGTGAGCCGCCGGAACTCGGTGATGCGCACGGTCTTGAGGTCGGCCTGTGTATAAGTCTGCGTGCCAAACCACCCGCGAACCACCAGGCCCGCGGGCGTGATCGCCAGCTTCGGGCGGGCGCGCCAGGACATGAGGGCGAAGATCAGCAGACCGATGGCGGCGATGCCGCCGAGAAAGCGTCCCGGGAGGTCAGTCACCGACGTCAGGGCGACTGCGGCGAGGACGAGACCGCCTGCTCCGCAGGCCGCGATGCCGGCCGTCGGTGGGCTCCATTGAGTTTGTTCCACGAGATATCCACACCCTTGGGGGCAAGTTATCCACAGGCACTATCCCCAATGGGGATGAATCACATCGATGTGATTGGGTGACCGTGAGGTTGCCGATTGGGTTACGCAGCGAGACCGGGATGTAACGAACCGGGGCGGAAAACCCAGGTCAGCGCCACCGCATGGTCAGCAGCAGGCCGGTGATCATGAACGCGAAGGCGATCGCGTAGTTCCACTGGGCCAGGTCGGCCATCCACTGCAGAAGGTGGGGAGTACCGGCCGGGTTCAGCGCGGCGAGCTGGAACACCGCCAGCCAGATCAGCCCGATCAGCATGAGCGAGCAGAAGAACACCACGAACCACACGCTCGACGGTCCGGCCTTGACCTTCACCGGCGTCCGACTCACCGGGTTGATGGTGAAGTCGTTCTTCTTGCGAACCTTGGACTTGGGCATTGGTACCTTCGCGGACTGTTCGGTGCCGCACTTCCGCGCCGGCGGAGAAAAACCGGCAATTCGGTGCGACGATGGAGCGGTATGCACTCAGAGCCTAACGCAGAAGACGTGTCGCCTCGCAGGCCCTGGTGGACGGCCGGGACCGCGGAACCTGCCCAGCCGTCCCGGCACTCCGCCTGGCGTTTCGGCGTGCCGGTGGTCTGTGTGCTCGCCGGCCTCCTGCTGGCCACCACCCACAGCGTGTCCGGGGGTAGCGAGATCCGGCGCAGCGATGCGCCCCGCCTCGTCGACATGGTCAAGGAAGCCAAGCAAACGGTAGCCACCCGGACCGCGGAACGCGACAGCCTGCAGCATCAGCTCGACAACCACCACGGCGGTACGCCAGGCGCCGAAGCCGCGCTCGGTGCCATCACGAGCCGGGCCAACGAACTCGGGCTCGAACTGGGCCTCGATCCCATGCACGGCCCCGGTCTGGTGATCACCCTCAACGACGCGCAGCGCAACGCGCAGGGCCAATACCCCCGCGACGCCACGCCCGACGACCTGGTGGTGCACCAGCAGGACGTCCAGGCGGTGCTCAACGCGCTGTGGTTGGGCGGAGCCGAGGCCGTCCAGATGCAGGACCAGCGAATCCTGGCCACCTCGGCGCCGCGCTGCGTCGGCAACACCCTGCTGCTCAACGGCCGTACCTACAGCCCGCCGTACGTCATCACCGTCATCGGCAACGTCGACGGCATGCGCGCCGCGCTCGCAGCCGCGCCGCTGGTGACGCTGTACAAGCAGTACGTGGTGCGGTTCGGGCTCGGTTACACCGAGGAGCAGCGGGCGTCGGTGGACGTCGTCGGCCACCCGATGCCGGTGAAACTCAAGTACGCCCAACCGGCCGGACCGGTTACGTATTGATCGGGCCCGCGGGCGACCCAGTAGCCTGACGACATGCAGGTACTCGTCCTCGACAACTACGACAGCTTCGTGTTCAACCTGGTCCAGTACCTGGGCCAGCTTGGGGTGCACGCGCAGGTCTGGCGTAGCGACGACGAGCGCGTCTCCACCCCTGAAGGCGTCGCGGCCGTGGCCGAGGAGTTCGACGGGATCCTGGTGAGCCCCGGGCCCGGTACTCCCGAACGCGCGGGCGCCTCCATTCCCCTGGTCCGCGCCTGCGCCGAGACGCGCACCCCCCTACTGGGGGTCTGCCTCGGACACCAGGCCATCGGCGTGGCTTTCGGTGGCACGGTGGACCGCGCGCCGGAACTGCTACACGGCAAGACCAGCCTGGTGCACCACGCGAACAGCGGTGTGCTGCAAGGACTTCCAGACCCGTTCACGGCGACGCGGTACCACTCGCTGACCATCCTGCCGGAGACGCTGCCGGCTGAGCTGGAGGCCATCGGGCAGACCGACAGCGGCGTGATCATGGCGGTCCGGCACCGCGAGCTGCCGATTCACGGCGTGCAGTTCCATCCGGAGAGCATCCTCACCCAAGGCGGCCACCGGATGCTGGCCAACTGGCTCGCGTTCTGCGGTCAGGCCCCCGACGAGGGGCTGGTCAGTCGCCTCGAGCAGGAAGTCGCCGACGCGGTCTCGGCCGCGACCCGCACCGCCTGATCGAACTCGCTGAGGAACGCTTACGAGGCGAAGCTCAGCGTGATCGACGCGTTGAAGTTGACGCCGCTGCCGGCTGCCGGCATCTGGCTCACCACGGCATTGCTGCGCTGACCGCTGTTCTGCACGTCGGCACCCTTGATCAGCACGCCGGTCCAGCCAAGGGCCCGCAGGTTCGGCTCGGCGTCGGTCCAGAACTGGCCCGTCAGGTTCGGCATGACGAACTGGTTGCCCTGGGAAACCTTCAGGGTGATCGGCGCGTCCTTGGCGGTCGGTGTGCCCGCCGGCGGGTCGGTGCCGATGATCTCGCCGGCCGGCTTCGGGCTGTCGATCGGGGCGGTGAGGATGGTCAGGAAGCCGACGGTGTTGAGGTTTTTCGTCGCGACCTCGACGTTCTGGCCGTTGACATCGGGAACAGGCACCAGACCCGGGCCGGAGCCGACGATGATGGTGATGACGTTGGTGATCGCCGACGTCTGATGGGCCGGCGGGTTGGTCGCGATGACCCGGTCCTTCTGTTCCGGTAGCGACTGCGAGACCGTCTGCTGGATGTTCCGGAAACCGGCGGACTGCAGCTTGGCCATCGCGTCGGAGGGTGAGAGCTTCGAGACGTCCGGGACCTCGCGTTGCTCGGGACCGGTGGAGATGTTGATGGTGATCTCGTCACCGGCGGCGACAGACGTGTTGGCCGACGGTTCGGTGCCGATGACGTGGTCCGGCGCGACCGTGGAGTCGGGCCGCTGCTGGGTGCGGGTCTTGAAGCCGCGGTTCTGCAGGTTGGCGACGGCGTCGGCCTGAGCCAGTCCGCGCACGTCCGGAATCTGCTGGTCGTGCGGCCTGCCGTTGATGAGGTTGATGGCAACGGTGACGACGACCGTCAGCACCGCCAGGATGGCCGCGGCGATGAGCCAGCGGCCGATGGGCGTTGCGGCCCGGTCCGTCGAGCGGTAGGGCTGCGGGTTGACGCTGATCTGCTCCGGCATCATGCTGCGTGGTCCACCGAACCCGCCGGTGCCCAGCATCGCGGTGCGCTCGGCGTCGGTGAGCACCTTGGGCGCATCCGGAGCCTCGCCGGCGTGCACGCGGATCAGGTCGTTCCGCATGTCCGCGGCGCTCTGGTAGCGGTTGTCCGGGTTCTTCGCCAATGCCTTGAGCACGACGGCGTCCAGCTCGGGGGTGATGCCGGAGTGCCGCTGCGACGGCGGCACCGGGTCCTCACGGACATGCTGGTAGGCCACTGCGACCGGGGAATCGCCGACGAACGGCGGCTCACCGGTGATCAGTTCGTAGAGCACGCAGCCCAGCGAGTAGACGTCCGAGCGGGCGTCGACGTTCTGCCCACTGGCCTGCTCGGGCGACAGGTACTGGGCGGTGCCGATGACCGCCGCGGTCTGCGTCATTCGATTGCTGCTGTCGGCGATGGCGCGGGCGATACCGAAGTCCATGACCTTGACCGCGTTGGCCTTGCTGATCATGATGTTCGCCGGCTTGATGTCCCGGTGCACGATGCCGTGCTGGTGGCTGAAGTTCAGGGCCTGGCAGGCGTCGGCGATGATCTCGATGGCGCGCTGCTGAGGCAGCGGCCCCTCGGTGTGCACGATGTCGCGCAGTGTCACGCCGTCGACGTACTCCATGACGATGTACGGCAGCGGCCCATTGGGCGTCTCGGCCTCACCGGTGTCGTAGACCGCGACGATCGCCGGATGGTTCAGCGCGGCGGCATTCTGCGCTTCGCGGCGGAAGCGCAGGTAGAAGCTCGGGTCCCGAGCCAGGTCGGCGCGCAGCACCTTGACCGCCACGTCGCGGTGCAGGCGTAGGTCCCGGCCGAGGTGAACCTCGGACATGCCGCCGAAACCGAGGATGTCCCCCAGTTCGTAGCGGTCGGAAAGGTGCTGGGGCGTGGTCATCTGATGGCCGGTCCTGACAATTCAGGGAGCGAAGCCGACTGACCCGCCGGTGCGCCGGGCGTCTTCGTGGTCTCGGTGATGGTGTTCGTGACTGTGGGCTGCTGCTGGTGCTTCTGGTCTTGGCGGTCCTGCGCGTTGAGCACGATCAGGATCGCGATGACGATCGCCAGCGCACCCAGCACACCCGCGGCCCACAGCAGCGCGCGCTGTCCGGGCGAGAACGTCCGCCGCGCGGGCGGGGACGGACGGTGGCTGCCGGTCGCGGGCCGCGGCCGCGGGGTTGCGGGAGCCGGACGCGCCGGCTCGATGGCCGCCCGCGCCTGGGTGCTCGACGGGATCGCCGCGGGAGCGGCCCGTCCGATGGTCGGTGCCTGGTTGGGTCTCGGCGGACGTCGTCCGGCCCGGACCGCGGCGACGGCGTCGGCGAACGGGCCGCCGCTGCGGTAACGGTGGATGGGGTCCTTGGCGAGCGCGATCTCGATCAGCTCGCGGACGTTCGGGGGCAGGTCGGCCGGCAGTGGCGGCGGCGCTTCCTTGATGTGCTTCATCGCGACGGTCAGGGCGCCGTCACCGGTGAACGGCCGGCGGCCGGACACGGACTCGTAGCCGACGACACCGAGCGAGTAGACGTCGCTGGCGGCGGTGGCGTCGTGTCCCAGGGCCTGTTCAGGCGCGATGTACTGGGCGGTGCCCATCACCATGCCGGTCTGCGTGACAGGAGCCGCGTCGACGGCCTTGGCGATACCGAAGTCGGTCAGCTTCACCTGGCCGGTCGGGGTGATCATGATGTTGCCGGGCTTGACGTCGCGGTGCACCAGGCCGGCGCTGTGCGCGACCTGCAGGGCTCGGCCCGTCTGCTCCAGCATGTCCAGCGAGTGCCGCAGTGACAGCCGGCCGGTGCGCTTGATCACCGAGTTCAACGGCTCGCCGTTGACGAGCTCCATGACCAGGTAGGCGGTGCGGCCGGAATCGTCGAGCTCGGTCTCACCGTAGTCGTAGACGCTGGCGATGCCGGGGTGGTTCAGCATGGCGACCGTGCGCGCCTCGGCGCGGAACCGCTCGACGAATTCGGGGTCGGTGGAGTACTCGGCCTTGAGCACCTTGATGGCGACCTGTCGGCCGAGCCTGCTGTCGACGCCTTCCCAGACCTGACCCATGCCACCGGTGGCGATGAGTCGCTGAAGTCGATAGCGGCCGGAAAGTGTGACTCCGACGCGTGCGCTCATCCGCGATCCGCCTCCGCTTCTCGCAGGCAGCACATCCGCGATCCGCCTCCGCTTCTCGCTGCCCCGCTCATGATCCCTCCCGTAGCGCCGCGGCGATGGTGGCCCGCCCGATGGGTGCGGCCAGCGCACCGCCGGTTGCGGACAAACGGTCCCCACCATTCTCCACTAGGACTGCGACGGCCACCTTCGGGGACTTGGCCGGTGCGAAAGCGATGTACCACGCGTGCGGCGGGGTGTTGCGCGGATCGGTGCCGTGTTCGGCGGTGCCCGTCTTGGATGCGATCTGCACGCCGGCTATGGCTCCCTTCTGCTGCGTCACCTGCTCGGCGCCGACCATCAGATCCGTAAGTGTAGCCGCGACCTGGGACGAGATGGCCCGCCGCTGCTGGTGCGGTGAGGTGGCCGCGATGTTGGAAAGGTCAGGTCCCTTCAGGTCGTCGACCAGGTAAGGGGCCATGCTGACGCCGCCGTTGGCGACGGTCGCGGCGATCATCGCGTTCTGCAGCGGGGTCAGGGCGACGTCCTTCTGACCGATGCTGGACATACCCAGGGCCGGGGCGTCGGAGATCGGGCCGACGGTCGACTCCGCGACCTGCAGCGGGATCGACGGCGGCGGAGTGTCCAGGCCGAACTGCCTGGCCATGGTCCGCATCGCGTCGGCGCCGCCCCGCAGGCCCAGTTCGACGAACGCGGTGTTGCAGGACTTGGCGAATGCCTCCCGCAGTGACACCGTCGGGCCGCCGCCGCACGCCGCGCCGCCGTAGTTCTCCAGCGTTGCGGTGCTGTCCGGCAACGTGATTCGCGCTGCCGAGGTCAGTTGGGTGTCAGGGGTGGCGCCGGCCTGCAGCGCCGCTGCCGTGGTCAGCACCTTGAACGTCGACCCCGGCGGGTAGGTCTCGGAGATCGCCCGGTTCTGCAGTGGTGAGTCCGGGTTGTCGCGCAGCTCCTGCCAGGCGGCGGACTGCCTATCGCTCTCGTGCGAGGCGAGGAGGTTGGGGTCGTACGACGGAGACGACACCATGGCCAGAATCTTGCCGGTGGCCGGATCCAGCGCGACCACCGAGCCCTTGCACGGGTTGCCGCCGCAGCCCTGCTGCATCGCATCCCACGCGGCTTGCTGCACGCGCGGCACGATCGTGGTGTCGACGTTGCCGCCGCGCGGGTCACGGCCGGTGAAGAAGTCCGCGAGGCGGTTGCCGAACAGGCGCTCGTCCGAGCCGTTGAGGATGCTGTCCTCCGCGCGTTCGAGGCCGGTGCTCGAGTACTGCAACGAGTAGAAGCCGGTGATCGGCGCGTAGACCAGCGGGTTCGGGTAGATGCGGAGGTACCGGAACCGGCCGTTGGTCGGCATCGAGTACGCCAGCAGCTGGCCGTTGGCCGTGATCTGACCGCGCTGGCGCGAGTATTCGTCGAGCAGCACCCGCTGGTTCCGCGGGTCGGCGCGCAGGCTGTCGGCGGCGAACACCTGGGTGGTGGTGGCGCCCAGCAGCAGCAGTACGACCAGTGCCATGACCAGTCCTGAGACGCGACGCAGTGAGGTGTTCATTGCTTCTCGATCACCTCGGTGCTGGCCGACGCGATCGACGACGTGTTGGGGTTCCGGGTCGGCAGCGGCCGGCGGGCGACGTGCGAGACCCGCAACAGCAGGGCCAGCAGCACGTAGTTGGACAGCAGTGACGAGCCGCCGTAGGACATCCACGGCGTGGTCAGACCGGTCTGCGGGATCAGTTTCGTGACACCGCCGACGACGATGAACAGCTGCAGTGCCAGCGCGGCGGCCAGGCCGGCGGCCAGCAGCTTGCCGAAGCTGTCACGCACCGCGATGGCGGTGCGCAGGCCCCGGATGATGACGATGGTGTAGAGCATCAGCACCGCGGCCAGGCCGACGAGCCCGAGCTCCTCGCCCACCGCCGCGATGATGAAGTCGGTGGAGGCGTCGGGCACGGTGCCGGGTTGTCCGTTCCCCAGGCCGGTGCCGAAAATGCCGCCGGTGGCGAAGCTGAAGAGGGACTGCACCATCTGATAACCGGCGCCGTCGGGATCGGCGAACGGGTCCATCCAGTTCTGCACGCGCACCCGCACGTGCGCGAAAAGGTGGTACGCCACAAGGCTTCCCGCACAGAAGAGCGTCAGCCCGATGACCACCCAGCTGAGTTTTTCTGTGGCCACGTACAGCAGCACCAGGAACGTCGCGTACAGCAGCAGGGACGCCCCGAGGTCCTTCTCGAAGACCATGACGCCGATGGAGCCGACCCAGGCCACCAGGAGCGGAGCCAGGTCGCGCGGCCGGGGCAGGTCCATCCCGAACATGTGCTTGCCGGCGCTGGTGAACAGGCTGCGCTTGGTGACCAGCACGCTGGCGAAGAAGATCAGTAGCAAGATCTTGGAGAACTCGGCGGGCTGAATCGAGAAGCCCGGCAACCGGATCCAGATTTTGGCGCCGTACTGCTCGGCCACCGAATCGGGCAGCACCGCGGGGATGGCGAGGAGTATCAGGCCGGCCAGGCCGCAGATGTAGCCGTAGCGGGCCAGCATCCGGTGGTCGTGCACGAACATCAGGATCGCCGTGAACACCAGGATGCCCAGCAGGGTCCACAGCATCTGCTGGTTGGCGTTGCCGCCCGGCACGATGCCCGCCGGCCGGGCGTGGGCCGACAGGTCCAGCCGGTAGATCATCACCAGGCCCAGCCCGTTCAAGAGCGCGACCACGGGCAGCAGCAGCGGGTCGGCGTAGGGCGCGTAGCGGCGCACGGCCAGGTGGGCGCCGCCGAACAGCACGATGAAGCCGACCATGAACTGGATGAGGTCCATCCGCAGGCCGGTCTCCTGATTGGCCTCGACGATCAGCAGCGCCACCGTCGTGATCACGGCGGCGAACCCCAGCAGGACCAACTCGGAATTACGCCGATTGGGCAGTGGAGGAGCGACCGCCACCGGAGACTGCGGCTGCGTGTCCTCCCGTCGCTTCGCTCGCCCCTGGGTGTCTTCCCGTCGCTTCGCTCGCCCCGCTGTGTCTTCCTGCCGCTTCGCTCCCCCCGGCGTGGTCATGCGTCGACTCCCGCTCGCCCCGGCCCTCGCTCATGCCTCGTTGCGATGCTCACGCGCGGTCGTCCTCCGGGCGTCATGACGCGTTCCGGCAGTTTGTGCCCGGCTCCTGAGGTGGCGGAGGGAGTGCCGTGGCCGTCGGGGACGGAGCCGCGGGCACGGTGGGGGTGGCCGGGACAGGCGCTGGGCTGGAGGGATTGGGGACTGGCGCCGGGCCGGGAGCCGCTGTCGGCGCAGTGGTGGGGGCCGGCGTCGTGGAGGCCGGGGCTTCGGGTCCGGGGGCCGGACCGCGCGGCGGCTGGGGCACCACCGACAGCGACGGCGCGGGTGCGCCGGGTGCCGGTGCCGGGGCAGCCGGCGGGGCGACGACGGGCGGCGCGCACAGCGGCAGCAACGAGCTGCGGCTCAATTCTTTGAGCTGACGGATCGCGTCGTCGACCGTGCCGGTCGGCAGGCCCGCGGTAACCTGCGCCCGACCGGACTCGCGCAGGTCGGCGACCTTCATGGGCTGGCAGCCGGCGTGGGTGTCGTCGACGCCGATGATCGTCATCTCGGAGTGGGTGTCGAGGCAGGCCAGCAGGTATGGCTCTTGCAGCGGTAGGCCGAGCAGCGAACCCGGTATCCCGCGCATGATGTAGACCGAGCCGTTGTAGCCGGCGACGTAGTAGTTGCTCCGGATCAGGTAGCGCCCGATGGCCAGGCCGCTGACGAGCAGCAGGATCAGCAGGATCGCGCCGATGATCAGGTTGCGCCGGGTGTGACTCTTGCGCTGCGGTGGATCAGGTTGTGCCACCGGCTTTTTCGCCGCTGCTGCCGCGCGCTTCGGGTTGAAGGCGGAGGCGCGTCCGGCCGCGGTGTTGGGCGGCAGGGTGTCGTCGTCCTGACCCGACACCGCACCCGCCAGGATCGGGGCGGTCTGGCCGTACTCGTAGTCGACGACGTCGGCCACCACGACGGTGACGTTGTCCGGGCCGCCGCCGCGCAGCGCCAGCTCGATGAGGCGGTCGGCACAATCGACGACATCCGGGATCTGCATGGCGGCCTGGATGGTTTCGTGGCTGACGGGGTCGGACAACCCGTCCGAGCACAGCAGGTAGCGGTCGCCGGCGCGGACTTCCCGCATGGTCAGCGTCGGCTCGACCTCATGGCCGGTCAGCGCTTTCATGATGAGCGAGCGCTGCGGGTGGCTGTGGGCCTCTTCGGCGGTGATGCGGCCGTCGTCGACCAGGGTTTGGACGAACGTGTCGTCCTTGGTGATCTGCGTCAGCTCACCGTCGCGCATCAGGTAGCCGCGAGAGTCGCCGATGTGCACCATGCCCAGCCGCGTGCCCGCGAACAGGATGGCGCTCAGGGTCGTGCCCATGCCCTCGAGTTCGGGGTCGGCCTCGACGTGCGCGGCGATGGCCGCGTTGCCGTCGTGGACGGCGTCGTTCAGCTTGGCCAGCAGGTCGCCGCCGGGTTCGTCGTCGTCCAGGTGCGCCAATGCGGCGATGACCAGCTGTGAGGCGACCTCGCCCGCGGCGTGGCCACCCATTCCGTCGGCCAAAGCCAGCAGCCGGGCCCCGGCGTAGACGGAGTCCTCGTTGTTGGCGCGGACCAGGCCGCGGTCGCTGCGCGCGGCATATCGGAGTACGAGTGTCACGGGCGCAGCTCGATTACCGTCTTGCCGATTCGAACCGGCGTTCCCATTGGAACCCTTACCGCCGTCGTCACTTTCGCCCTGTCCAGGTATGTACCGTTGGTCGATCCTAGGTCTTCGACGTACCACTCGGAGCCTCTCGGCGACAGCCGGGCGTGCCGTGTCGAGGCGTAGTCGTCGGTGAGCACCAGGGTGGAGTCGTCGGCCCGACCGATCAGGACGGGCTGGCTGGTCAGGGTGATCCGGGTGCCGGCGAGGGCGCCTTCGGTCACCACCAGCTGGCGCGCGTACCGGCGTCGGTCCCGGTTGGGCAGCAGGGTGCCCCGGATCGCCAGGCCGCGCCGCACCATGACGGCTCCGGTGGGTGCGTAGATGTCGGTGCGCAGCACGCGCAGGACCGACCAGATGAAAAGCCAGAGCAACAGAAGGAAACCGACCCGCGTCAGCTGCAGAACTAACCCCTGCATCCGACGTCCTCTCCGTTGCCGCGTCGAGGCTGGGCCCGGTGCCCGGTAGCCGTCGGCATCGTCACGATACTTTGGCGATCACCGGCCGGTGTGCACATCATCCGGCCGGTGACGGAAACCGGGCTCAGTGAACGCGGACCACGATCTCGGAGTGACCCACCCGGATGACGTCGCCGTCGGCCAGCTGCCACTCCTGAACCGGGGCGTTGTTGACGGTGGTGCCGTTGGTCGAGTTCAGATCCGACAGCAGCGCGGTGTGCCCGTCCCAGCGGATCTCGAGGTGACGACGCGAGACGCCGGTGTCGGGCAGGCGGAACTGGGCGTCCTGGCCGCGACCGATGACATTCGCGCCTTCGCGCAGCTGGTAAGTGCGGCCACTGCCGTCGTCCAGCTGCAGGGTGATGTTTGCGCCGGCCGCACCGTAGCCACCGCCGTAGCCGCCCGGCTGGCCGTAGTCGGGTTCGGCATAGCCGGCGGCGGCGCCGTAACCCGGTTCGCCGTAGGCCGCCGGGGCCGGGGCCTGGCCGTAGCCCTGGTCCGCGGGGGCCTGACCATAGCCCTGATCGGCCGGGGGCTGACCGTAACCCTGCGGCGGCTGGCCGTAGTTCTGCTCGCCGTAGCCGCCCTGGCCCGAAGGCTGGCCGTAGCTCGGCTGACCGTAGTTCTGCTGGGGCTGGCCAGCCGGTTGACCGTAACCCTGGTCAGGCTGGCCGTAGCCACCCTGCGGGGGCTGTCCGTAGCCGCCCTGCTGGCCAGCCGGTTGACCGTAGCCCTGGTCAGGCTGGCCGTAGCCACCTTGCGGGGGCTGGCCGTAGCCGCCCTGCTGGCCGCCGTAACCCTGGTCGGGCTGCTGGCCGTAGTTGGGCTGGCCGTAGCCCTGCTCGGGCTGGCCGTAGCCGCCCTGCGGACCGACGGGCGGCGGTCCGGGAGGACCACCCTGGGGGCCGCCGTAGCCGCCCTGGCCGTATCCGGCCGGGCCCGCGCCGTAACCGGCCTGGTCACCCGGCTGTCCGTAACCGCCTGGCTGTCCGTAACCGGGGCCACCCTGCGGGGGCTGTCCGTAGCCGCCCTGCTGTCCGTAACCCGGCTGCGGGTAGCCGCCCTGGCTCGGGTCCTGGGGGTACTGCTGACCGCGCTGCTGCTCGTCGGGCTGCCGTCCGTAGTCGTACTCGTCGCCTGGCTGGCCCTGTCCCTGGCCGGGGCGGTGGGTCGGGTTGTCAGTCATCGTTGGTACTCCTGGTTCTGCGGTGTGCACGCGGTCGCTGGGTGCCGGCCGCGGTGGCCCGGCGGTTGAGTCGGGGTTGACCGCGCCGTGGACGCGGAATTGGCCGGTATGAAGGCCAGGTGACGGCTCAAACCTGACGACCACCTCACCATACGTTTGCCATCCCCGCTCATGGACGAATCCCTCGAGGTGTTTGGCAAAAGCACTGGGTGTGAGGTCAGGATCGGCGTTCACCTTCTCGAAATCGGTGTAACTGAGCGTAATGACGTATTGGTTCGGTGCCAAAATACGGCCGCCACCGACATCGTGGGCACCGGATTCTGCTTCCCGCTGTAATGCGGCCTCGACTTCAGGGGGCGCGATGGACCCCCCGAAGACGCGGGCAAAAGCGTCTCCGACCGTGGTCTCGAGCTTGCGCTCGATCCGGTCGACCAGACCCATGTACCCCTGCCTCGCTTCGTCTCGGTGGTCCTGATGTGACGTGCGCAATAAATGCGGACACCACTGTTACGCATGCTATCGGCCTGACCTTGGAATACGTGACCAACAGAATCGTGAGAATTCCAAAGGTGCTGGTCAGGGAGTCGCGAGCCGGCACGCGGAGCGCTGCCCCGCGCGATTTCGCGGTTTCGACGAGCCGGATTGGGCAGAAGCCGGTGGTCAACGGTGGATTTGGAGCCGGGGGTGGGGGTGGTGATACTCTCTCCCAGTTGTTTGGGGCGAGTGGCGGAATGGCAGACGCGCTGGCTTCAGGTGCCAGTGTCCTTCGGGACGTGGGGGTTCAAGTCCCCCTTCGCCCACTCAATGTGGTGAGTCGAGTCATGGGTTACACATGAGTCGAGTCATCGGTTACAGAGAACCCCGGCCTTTTGGCCGGGGTTTTTTGTTGGTGGGGCCAGTAGTTTCGGTCGGGGTTGATGTGGTGGTCGGCGATCGGGGTGTAGCTGGTTGTGCTGATCACGGTGACGGTGCTGGTGGCCACCAGGATGAGCACGGGTGTGCCGGCGTGGCGGCGTCCGATGCCCAGGTGGTGCAGGCGGCTGCCGTGGCGCAGGGTGAGTTTGCCGAATTGGTCGACGGTGTCGTGGCGGATGCGGAAGTGTTCGACGGTGCCGGTCGGGGTGGCTTTGGGTCGGGTGGTGTAGGCCTGCGCGGGGGTGGTGGCCGCTGGCAATGCGCGGTGCACTCGGGCGGTGTTGTAGATGACGGTGAATTCGTCGAGCAGGCATTGCAGGTCGGCCAGGGTCGCTGGTCGGGGGCGGGCGGCGAGCCAGCGTTTGAGTGTTTGGTGGAACCTCTCGATTTTGCCTTGGGTTTGGGGGTGTCCGGGGCTGCCGTTCTTTTGCCTGACTCCCAGGGTGGCGATGAGTCGTTCGAAGTCGTTGTGGCCGTGGGTGAATCGTGATGTGTAGACCGATCCGTTGTCGGTCAGGGTGGATGCGGGCAGCCCGTGGGTGCAGATCAAGGTAGTGAAGCTGGCCACGACCTCGGTGACGCTGACACTGCCGAATGCGGTGCAGTACAGCAGATATCGGAAATGGTCATCGAGCCAGTTGAGGATCTCGGTGTCAGTGCCGTCGGCCAGAGGCCAGTGCGTGAAGTCTGACTGCCAGCATTCATTGGGCTGTTCGGCGGCGAACCGCCGGAAGGACCGTTTGGGGCGTTTGCGTGACTGCGGGGTGATCAGGCCGTGGTGGTGCAGGATGCGGCGAATGGTGGAGGTCGAGGGCACCGGGAGCTGTTGTTGCGCCAGGTGCGTTTGCAGGGTCACCGGCCCGGCGTCGAGGCCGTTGGCGGTGAGCTTCTCGCGCAGCAGCACGATCGCGGCGATGACCTCATCGCTGACCGCGCGGGGATTGCTGGCCGGACGCCGCGACCGCGGTTCGACCGCGTCGAGGCCGCCGTCGCGGTAGCGCTTGAGGAGGCGGTAGATGTGCTGGCGGGACATCGAGTAATCGCGGGCGGCGGCGCTGACCGACAGATGCCCTGAGACGACTTCCAACACCACCACGCGGGCTTTCGACATGAGTCATGACTGTCACCTATGACGCGACTCATCGAGTGTCGTTCCAGGTGTAACCCATGACCCGACTCATCTGTCACCTATGTCGTGACTCACGACACCCCTTCGCCCACTCAACTGCAGTTCTACGAACTGTCGGCATTAAGGTCACGAACTCGAAAGAGGTCGTGACCTTTTTGTTTTGTGGGGGTTCACCTTGTTGGTGTGGTGAATCAGGGTTGCCAGGGACTTGTCCGCGTAGATCCCCGCGCCCGATCCCCACCATGGAATCGACAACGCTTATCGCCCACTTGCGCGGAAGTGTGGGTACCCCAACCGCGCTTCGTCGAATCTCCAGAACCGAGACTGAGGTGTGTGCGCGACTAGGTTGCGTCCATCAAGGTGGTGTACGAGTCGGACCTGATCAGCGGTACCGGCGTGTCGTAGCCGAGTGATTGAAGGTCATCGCGTGATTCTTCGAGAGACCGTCCAAAGTCACTCGAGCAAAGGAATCGACGCGATGACCACTGCCCACAATATCGATCTGCCCACTGTGCTGGCCGAACGACTCACCACTGCCCATCCCGACGTGCTGCGCGAGCTGCTGGCCACGTTCATCCACACCCTGATGGGCGCCGAAGCCGACGCCCTATGCGGTGCCGGCTACGGCGAACGCTCGGCTGAGCGCACCAATTCCCGCAACGGCTACCGACACCGTCAATTCGACACCCGTGCAGGGACTTTGGATCTTGCGATCCCGAAGCTGCGGCAAGGATCCTACTTCCCGGACTGGCTGCTGGAGCGCCGTAAACGCGCCGAGCGGGCCCTGACCACGGTGGTGGCGACGTGTTACCTGCTTGGTGTCTCGACGCGGCGGATGGACAAGCTGGTCGAGACCCTGGGCATCACGTCGTTGTCGAAGTCGCAGGTGTCGGTGATGGCCAAGGAACTCGACGCCGCCGTGGAGGCGTTCCGGACCCGGCCGCTCGATGCCGGCCCGTATACGTTCGTCGCTGCGGACGCTCTGGTGCTCAAGGTGCGTGAAGCCGGCCGGGTGGTCAACGTGCACGCCCTGATCGCCGTCGGGGTCAACGCCGAGGGCTACCGCGAGATCCTGGGAATCGATGTCACGACCGCTGAGGACGGGCGGGCTGGTTGACGTTCTGGCGGTCGTTGACCGCCCGCGGCCTGTCCGGGGTCAAACTGGTCACCAGCGACGCCCACGCCGGGCTGGTCGCCGCCATCGGGGCCACCCTGCCCGGAGCGGCGTGGCAGCGCTGCAGAACCCACTACACGACCAACCTGATGTCCGTCACTCCCAAGAGTTCGTGGCCCTGGGTGCGCACCCTGCTGCACTCGGTGTTCGACCAACCTGACGCTGAATCCGTTGCTGCTCAATATGATCGGATCATCGACGCATTGTCCGACAAGCTGCCCAATGTCGCCGATCACCTCGAAGCGGCGCGGCCGGATCTGCTGGCGTTCACCGCGTTCCCCAAGCAGATCTGGCGCCAGATCTGGAGCAACAATCCCCAGGAACGACTCAACAAGGAGATCCGCCGGCGCACCGACGTCGTGGGCATCTTCCCCGACCGCGCGGCCCTGATCCGTCTCGTCGGAGCAGTGCTGGCCGAACAACACGACGAATGGGCCGAGTCGCGGCGCTACCTCGGCCTCGACGTTCTGAGCAAATCACGCACCGTCAACGACACCCCAACCGAACAGGAGGCTACCCCCGCGGCACTGCCCGCCTGACCCAACTACCTCGAAGAATCACACGACGACGTCATACACCACGTCCCTGGACTTGACCCGCGACTAGCCTGAGTAGGTGGGGGACGCATCGGTACAGATCCGACGGTACGACGCCGCCTGGGCAGAGGAGTTCGCCGAGCAGCGTGACCAGTTGGCACTGAAGCTGCAGCCGTGGCTGCACGGCTCTATCCATCATGTCGGATCGACGGCCGTGGTCGGCCTGGCAGCCAAGCCCATCATCGACGTCGCCGCTCCGGTCAGATCCTTAGTCGAAGCGCGTCGTGCGATGCCGGTACTGGGGTTGGCTGGCTGGATGTCGTGGCCATCCGATCCGAACCGGTCGTGGCGACTCTGGTTCCTGCGCCCGCAGCCTGATGCTCGAACGCATCATCTCTATCTCATCGAGCACGACGACCCCCATCTACGGGAGTTGATCGCGTTCCGCGATCGACTGCATACAGACGCGTCAGCGCGTGAGCAGTACGCAGAACTCAAACGCTATCTGGCACAGAAACATCGAACGGACCGAGACGCCTACACCGCGGCCAAGACGGGCTTTGTGGTCAAGCTTCTGCGGGAGGCGGGCATCGAACCGGAGCCACGACCGGATACCGCAGTCGGTAACCAAGTCCAGGTATGGCCCGCGGCCAGAGATATCGGCCATGACGCCCTTTAGTATCCGATGACGTGAACCTGCGATCCGACATGCTGCGCGGCCTGGCTGAATCGTTGATCGCGCTGGAAGGCGACCATCCACTCCGTGTGGCGATCGACGGCATCACCGCCTCAGGCAAGACCACCCTCGGCAACGAACTGACCTCCGCCATAGCCGAGCGAGAACATCCGGTGATCCGGATCCGCATGGACGACTTCCACCACCGGCGTGAACACCGTTACCGCCAGGGCAAGGATTCCGCGCGGGGCTACTACGACGACGCCTACGACTTCGACGCCCTCAACCAGCATGTGCTCAAGCCGCTCGGACCCAACGGGAACCGTGCATTCCGCCGCCGCATCATCGACCTCGCCTCCGACACCTCGATCGATGAACCCGTAGAACTGGCCGCACCTGGCAGCGTCCTCGTTGTCGACGGCAGCTTCATGCAACGCCACCATCGCGAAAACTGGGACGTCGTGATCTTTGTCAACACCAGCTTCGACGAAGCACTGCGACGCGGAACTGACCGCGACGCAGAGCAATTCGGCGGTCACGCCGAAGCGCAGCAGCGCTACGCCGACCGTTATCACGCGGCGTCGCGCATGTACATCGGCGAGGTCAACCCCGCCCAAGCCGCCGACTTCGTCATCGACAACGACGACCTGTCCAGCCCACTGCTGTACCGCAACTCCATGTGAGAGTCAGTCAACCAGTAGCCGCGCTCCGGTGGCGAGTGCGGCTGTCGTGGAGACGCCGAGAAGCGCGCGAGCCGTGTCGCTGAGATGCGACGGCGAGGCGAATCCCGCGTCGGCCGAGGCCTGAGTCAGGGATTTTCCATCGGCAACTGCCGTTGCTGCGTGGATCAGCCGGACCCATAGCCGGTACCTGCGGAACGTGGTTCCGGTCTCGGCGGCGAACAGGGTAAGGAAGTAGGACGGTGAAAGGCTCACTGTCGCAGCAGCTTCCGATGCACTGAGTGTAGTCTGCGGATCTCTGCGGACCTGCTCGCCAAGCAGAGTGATCCGTGGGTCGACCCGTCGGCTGGTACTGGGCGAGGACACCCCGAGTTGTTGCAGAATCCGGTAGGGGTTGAAGACGTCCTGAGTGAGCATCTCGATGAGGATGCGCTCATTGCGGTGGCCGGTGTACAGGCCTTTGCCGGTCTCGCGCATCCCGTGTGTGCAGTGCGCCACTCGTGTGGCCGTGGGATCGAAGGTGCACACTGCTACCCGCTCCGGCACCTGCACTATTTGCGTGACCGCTTGTGCTGGGATGAACACCGACCGGGCACGCACCGACTGGCCGTCGGTTGTCATCGTCAGCGGTCCCGATATGCCAAGGATGAGGGCGCCCACCATGCGGGCGTGGCCGCTGAGGTCCAGTGGCGGACCGAGATAGATGGTGGCGCCCAATGACAGCCAACATACGGGCCGGTCATCGAGGGCGAACGTTTCTGGAAGCGCACCGACGACCATGCCCGCATCGTAATGACCAGACAACTACGGCAGCCGGTCTGCTGTACGAGAGGGGCGAATGGTGAGTGGTGCCTGGGGAAATCGGTGGTTCGCCGCGACGGTGGGGGCGTTCTATGACTGGGCGATGCAACGGCAATGGGTGGCCGACGGGTACCTGCGTCTGATCGTCGGGGACGATGCGCTCGGATTGCTGGGTGCCATGGATGCCGTGGCCGTCATGCCTGACGGCTCGTCGATCCTGGATGTGCCGTGCGGTGGTGGGATCACCCTGCGCAGGCTGTGTCCGGGTCAGCGGGTGCGCTACGTGGCGGCGGACATCTCCCCGGCGATGCTTACCCGCGCCCGTCGCTACGCCGGTGCCGGCGGCAATGCGACGGTGGAGTTCGTCGAGTGCGATGTCACCGGCATGCCGTTCGGCGACGGCGAGTTCGATCTTGTCGTGTGCTTCAGCGGTCTGCATTGTCTTCCCGATCCGGCGGCAGCGGTGCGGGAATTGGCGCGGTGTGTGCGGCCCGGTGGCCGCGTGATCGCTGACGTTGCGCTTCACGGTCAGCTGCGGCGCTGCGATGCCTTCATGACGTTCGGTCGACGGTTCGGGGTCTTCGGCCCGCCCGCGACGTTGTCCGAGGCTTGGGGCTGGTTCACCGACGCTGGACTGACCACCACTACACAACACCGGGCCGGCGCCCTGGTCTACATCGACGCCAAACGTCCTGCTCAGGCCACCAACAGCTGAGCGCCCTCGACAGGGTGTCCGCCTCGTCTCCTGGCGGAGCTCAGGCGGTGTATGCCAGGCGGCAGTGAGACAAGAACTGAACACCCGGGTTCTTGAGATCCGAGACGCCGCGGCCCACCCTTTGCCGCGAACAACGGAAAGCCGCCGCCCGCTGTCTCTCGTCCGCAGTCCGATCTGTACGTCGTCGGCTCCGGCTCTGAGCGCCCTGCACTCATGCGGCGGGTAGTCAGGTGAACCACCGATTGAGCGCCTCGTGCAGTCCGATCCCGCGATGGTCTCCGGTCCACGCAACATAGCCATCAGGTCGTACCAGTAACGCTGCGGGGGCGGTTATCTCGCCGATGACGGGGATCGTCCAGGCATCAGCAGCCTGCGCATCGACGGCAGTGACCCGATGCGTCCAGCGAGCCATATCGACATTTATGGGCTGACCGAAAACCAGAAGTAGCGCGCGGGCATCGTGCAGCAGCGTGTAGAGCCGGGTAGGACCGTCCGCGGTGTGCAGGTCGAGGTCGGGTACGCGGCGGCCCATCAGTGGGTGTTCTTGGCCGAGGTCGTAGCGGATGTCCAGCCCGCACATCATCGCCGCGATCCGCTGCCGCGGTGTACCCAGAGTGAGCAGCTCGGCCATGGTGTCGCGTAGCGCTTCGACGCGCGGCCCGGGCCCGTTGAGGACGCTTTGAGCCATGGTGTTGTGCAGCACGCCGGCGGCGACGGGGTGGCGTTCGGCGTGGTAGGTGTCCAGCAGGTTCGCGTCGGAGATTCCTTTGACGACTTGGCCGAGCTTCCATCCCAGGTTCACTGCGTCTTGGATTCCGGTGTTGAGGCCTTGGCCTCCGATTGGGAAGTGGATATGGGCTGCGTCGCCGGCCAGTAGGACGCGCCGGTCGCGGTAGGAGCTGGCTTGGCGGGTGCTATCGGTGAAGCGGGAAATCCAAGCGGCGCTGCGTAGTCCGTAGTCGGTGCCGCGGGCCGTGTGTAGCGCTGAACGCAGGTCTTCGAGCGTGGGTTCGCCGGTGTTGGCGGTTGTTGGTTCGGTGACCATGATGCGAATCGTGTCTTCGCCGTCGAATGTGAAGAACGAGTGAAACGCTGGGTCGCGGTGTAATCCCCAGGGCGGGGTTTCGGTGAGTTCGGCGTCGGCGACCAAGCAACTGGTCGACGCATCCCAGCCGGGAAAAGCGACACCCGCGGCTTTGCGGACTTGGCTTCGTCCACCATCGCAGCCGACAAGGTATGTGGCACAAAATTTCTCGCCCGTGGCTACGGAGACCTCAACGTGCTGGGCATCTTGGATGAAATCCGTTGCCTCGCATCCGTAGTGGATAGTCGATCCGAGCTCGGTGACCCAGTCGGCGAGGATGCTCTCGGTTCTGTATTGGAGTAGGGCCAGCCCGTAGTTGTGGCGTGTCGGCAAGTCCGAGACATCGAAGAAAATGCCGGAATAGTGGGCGTTTTGGCCAACCACGCCCTCGGACAGAAAACGATCGACGATTCCACGCTGATCCGTCACCTCCAGAGTGCGTGGGGTCATCCCGCCGGCCCGAGAGCCGGCCAGGTCTCGGTCGATGCGTCGTTCGAGCACCCCGACATCGACACCAGCGAGCGTCAATTCACCGGCGAGCATCAACCCGGTCGGGCCGCCGCCAACGATCAGCACCTCGTGGTCGCGCATGCAATCTCCCCAATCGACTCGTCGGGATATTCCGCGCACCGCGGGACCAAGCGGGCCATCTTGGTCACGACGCACCCGTCAGAGGCGGATTCCACTGCAGTGGTATCGATTCCGCCGCCGCAGTGTGGATTTCGCCGGTGTGGGCGAAATGACCCCATACCTGTCGTAGCGGTCGCCCGAACGACTCGACCTGATCCCACGACGTGTTGCCGAGCATCGGGCAGGGCTCCCACGCTTGTCGCGTTCCCAGCAGCAGCGGCAGTTCAAGACAGTGAGTGGCCCCGAATGCGGATCCGGTCGGTCGCCAATCCAAGCGGTAGGTCGATGCGTGGGCACCGGCGGCGTTGAGTTGCGCGGCGAGTTCGGTTGTCGGTACCGCGAGAAGGTGATTGGTCGCGGCGGCTACGTGTGACCCGGAGCCGGTGAAAGCGGACACGTCGTCGGCGTTCCAGCCACAGATCACGTCGATACCCGAGACGTGCTGGGTGATGCTGTCACCTAAGGTGCACCCGGCCTCGGTTCCTGAGGTCGGGTAGAAAGCGGGCATGGCGGTGGCACCGGTTTGAGTCAGGGTCGCGACAGTTCTCTTCTGGGCTTCGAGAAGCGCAGTGACGGTAGCGGTTCGGGGGTCTTCGCCGAGCAGCTCGGCGAACAGTGCACCGATGGCTTCTGCTGGTTGTCTCGGGCGAGCGATATCGGCTCCGGGTCCGCTCTGCATGATTGCGCGGCGGAACAGCCCACGGGCGGCGGGCATCTGCATCAACAGCCAGATCGACACCGCCCCAGCGGATTGCCCGAATACCGTCACATTTGTCGGGTCCCCGCCGTAGTCGGCGATGTTGCGCTGCACCCAACGTAGCGCTTCGAGTTGGTCGAGCAGGCCCAGGTTTCCCTCGCTCACGCCGTCCAGACACAGATAGCCCAGCGCGCCGAGGCGATAGTTGACACTGACCACAACGACGTCGCCATCGGCGGCCAGGGCTGATCCGTCGTACCAGTCAAGCAGCCCGCCGCCGCTGGCGAATGCTCCACCGTGAAGGAACACCATGACCGGTCGGCGACCGTCAAGACGGGGTGAAGCAATCGCAAGGTTGAGGCAGTCTTCACTCTGTGGCAGTGCGGTTTTCGGTATACCCATGACCGAGGCCAGACGCCCGGGCAGCTGAGGACAGAGCTGGCCGCTGGACTCCCCTGCACTAGCACGGGCCGGTCGCGGCGCCCCGAAGCGCTCTGTGGTGGCATAGCGCACCGGCCCGGATCGCACGATCGCTGCCGTGGCGGCATCCGACCTATCCGGCATTGTCCGCTCGCGGCAGGGGAATCGGTTGGTCGTCGTCGCGGGGTCCGAAGAAACCGAATCCCTCGATTACCTGGGTGTCCGGCGTCGGAGCCCAGTTCCATGCGGCGATCTGACGTCGGGACCGTCGACTGTAGGCGGCGCGTAACAGCTCATAGCCGTCCACGCGCACGACCCTGGTCGGCTCACCCGAACCGCAATGCCATTGCTGCCCACGGTCATCCTCGATCAGCAGGGCAGGCGAATGACGCGCACGCAGACGCGTAAGCCGCATCATCGTTTCCAGAAACGGCTGCCAATGTTCGCGTTCCACGCGTCCCAGACTGAGTGCCTCGCGAAGGTCCGATTCGTGGCAGATGGCGTCGGCGGCGAGGTTGGGTCCGGTGAGCTTCGCGCTGGTCAGCGTTGCTTCTACAGCGGGTCCGGCGCGGTCCCATTCGGCCATCAGGTCATCGATCGGCCGATGTCGCCGCTCCTGCAGATGCCGCCTAGTCCACTGATCGGTTCCGGCGCCGTCGAGCCTGCCAGTGGCCACATCGGCCGCACCCCCGACCAGATGCGCCAGCACGTCGTGGACCGTCCAGTCGGGTGTCGCAGGTACCGGTGTGCGCAACTGCTCGGCACTGAGTTCACGAGCGAGGGCGCCGATACGCTGGCGAGCGTCACGATAAGCGGTCTCCAGCACGAGCAATGCCCCTATCTGCTTGGCGAGTTCTGGAACGAAGTCGCTGCTTCCCAAAGGGTTTCAAAACGACGGGCCGCGCGGCGACCGCGTGCCAGCTGCCGACACCCGTACGACAGTACCCCATAATTAAGAAAAATAAGCGATGTATAAGAATAGTCTAAAGGGGGTATGAGTTGGCCACTCGGTGACGGCGGCGGTTCTGTCACTGGCGCCCGCATCAGACGCCGGTGACAGAACCGAGTCTTCCGGCTCGCGCGTTTCACACGGCGTGGCGGCTCCACCGTTATTCGAGCGCTTGGCGGTGACCTGGCTGTCGTTGTCGATAGCCTGTGCGGCGAAATCCAAAGTGAGGGTTGCGCCAGCACTACCCGACAGCCGAGCGCGCGCTATCCGGACGTGAGCTCTCCCTTGACATCGGTCGACTTAGTGGCAGTCCCGTCGCTTCGGTGGTCGAAATTGTCGCGGCACTCGCCGAGAACGTCGATGCTCACATGCGCAACCGGTGGCTGGTTGGGCTTGGGCGGCGGTATCACCCATACCTGCACATCGACGCCATCGCGCTTGAATGTGGCGGCGTGTGAATGGAAGTCGGGGTCCGTCTGCCAACCGCGTTCCCGAAATTGAGTTAGTACTGATTCAGGAGTCACTTCACGGGACCGGTCGGCCCCGGGCATCCACAAACCCATACTGACGTGACCGCGGAATGGCGATTTGCCGTAGTCGTTGCAGGAATCGTAAACGAACGATGCGTCAGCGACGTCCGCGCCCAGATCGGTAATCACCTGGCGGGAGACGTCAATGACCTGGCGGCGCGCTTCTTGCGGAGAGATCGGATTCAACACGAAATCAGAGCACCCAGTCACAGCCAGCAGCGCGAGCAGCGCCGCGGAAACACGTAGGCGTGTCAATCGTCATCTCTCCCTGTCGGTTTGGGTTCATCGCTAGCCATCTTTCCCTTTATGGCGATGGTCGTTGTGGGGAACGCGTACCAACTCCGGATCGACTACCGGGGGAATGGGCGACCCCGGAATCGGCGGGAAGTACGTCTTGTGTCGGTGTCCGGCGGTCATGCCGTCATGCTCGAGCGCGTCACCGTGCCCCGACACAATGTCGGCGATGCTAAACAACGACTCCGATCCAGGCGTGAAGTACTCGCTGTGATCATGGATCGGATTTATGCTGACGCCCGGTACCTCTGCGTGGAACCGAGTGGAACCGTACCCATCCATGGCAGGGTCGGCCCCTAACCCGACGCCGGGCACGTTGATATGTTCCTGCCCAAAATTCGTGACGGGGTCCGACGAGGCCGCCCCCACATATAAGTGGCCACCGGGCGGCAGGTGGAAATCGGCGGCCGACTTGGCGAGATCCGTTCCTGGGCAGCCGACCAGGACGACGTCGTCTGCGCGCATGCCGTATCCGGCCGCCGCATCGGCCACCGTCGTCGACCCATATGAATGACCAATCACCGTGGTGTGCGAGTGCGCGCCCTCGTGCGTGACAGCCAACGCATTGACGTCCGCAGCAAGAATCTGGGCGCCGTCACGAGCCATGAACGGCTCGGCTACCCCCACGCCTCTCGCATCCAGGCCTGGAGCGTCATACCCCATCCATTGCAATACTGCCGTGGAGCTGCCTGGATCCGCCTTGTTCGCCTCGTTGTACATATTGACGGCGCTGCCGTCCGCCATCGTGTCGCCGGCCACGGAGGTGGTGAAGCCGGACACCATTACCGTGGTGTTCTTCGCCGTGTCGGGGTTACCGAGCGCGATCGCGGCCGAACCCTTGCCGCCGAACGCCTCGGGGTCGTACTTGACCAGGAAGATCTCGGGCGCATTGCGGTCGGCGTCCCTCGCGGTGGCGTCCTTGTTGAACGCGTCTTGGATTTTGCAGGCATTCTTATAGCGATCCATCGTGGGGCCGGTCAGCCCATAGAGCTCAGGGTGCGCGAGAACCTCATCCCTAGTCACTCCGCGCGATTCCGCGATCGTGTCGGGCAGGTGGAGGTCGCGCTCCCAGACCTTCCGGTTGGCCTTGTCCCGGTCCACGATCGGAACACCGTTGAGGTTGCCCAATTTCTCGGGCCACTTGTCGCGCAGTTCGGCCTGCTTGTCCGGCGGCAGCGAATCCCACCACTTCTTGACGTCCTCGGGGCTCTTGTTGGTCGGGATTTGCGAGCCGTCGTCGTAGGGTGGCGTGTCCTGTGGTAGGTCGCCGATGCCGAGTTTGGCCGGCGAGCCGTCCAGGCCGCCAACTGCGGTGCGTAGATTCTGGCTCAGCTGCCGATCGGTGGTGTCGAAGCGGGCCAACAGCGTCTTGACCGTGACGGAGTTGGTCGCCGCGAGCTGGAGCACTTTCATCTCGTTGACGGTGCTGGCCTTGGCGTATTGGTCCAGTGGGCTGCCCGGACGGACCCCGACCGTGCCGTCAGGGGAGACTTGCCAGCCCTGACCAGTGAGCTGACTGACCGTATTGACCACGTTGATCCGGTCCGCTGAGAGTTGTGTGCCGCCAGCCTGCAGCACCGCCTGCGCACGGCCGAGGGCATCGTGGATCTGTTGCATCCGTGCCATCGTCGGTTGCACCTTGGCGACCGCAGCATCAGAAGCGGTGCCCTGCCAGCTCCCCCGCAGCCCATCGATCGTGGCGCGCTGCGCGTCGATCTGGCCGGCCAGCCGCGACGCCTTGCCACCCAGTTCAGCTGCCGACTCAGTCAACGACTCCGGCCGCGACGCCTCCACCTGCGGCACCGTCACCGCCATCAGCGCCCCCGGGCCTCAGCAACAGCCGATTGAACAGCGGCACAGACGATCACCGGATGAGCCGGTCCAAGCGCTCACCGATCTCCTTATCGGCTCGCTGATACCTGTCAGCGGCCGTCGACAACTTGCCCGCATGTGACGCCAACTCCTCGTGCGCCGCCGTAACCGCCACATTGAACAACTCGCCCACTAGTCGGCACCCGGACTCACTATGGAGCCCAGACACTCCCTCCCCAGCGCTGCTCATCGACTCATGTACCGCCATCGTCGATATGAACGTCGCTACCTCTGTCTGCGCCCGCGCAGCATCACGCAGTGCCTTCGGATCCACCCGTAACACCCCCGCCATACACCCAATCGTAAATCCACCCGCGACCCCATCAATGCACCTATTTGGGTCTTCCTCGGGTTGCGTGGCCGAACGAGGTCGTTCGCGTATCGCCTGCGCACACAGCACGACCGGCCCACCAATCAGCCGGCCCGACAAGTGGGCGCTGAGGTCAATCCAGGCCCGGGAAACGGGAAATCTGTTGTTATACTTAGCAATTGGTGCTCGCTCGCGGCTCAAGCGGCGAGGTTCCGCCACATTTGTCGAATAGCAGGACAGAGGGGTGGCGATGATCTCGAACTCACCTGTGGTGCTGCGCAACCCGTACACGGTTTGACGAACACGTCCAAGCCGGGCGTCGACGCTCCCCCAAATGCAGTTCTGGCGAAGAGAGCTGGCACCAAAACCGATTGCGGCGGAGCCGATTACAACGATCTAACGACGAAACCCGCCACCGGATCTTTAAACCTGGTCTACCTGACCGCTGCGTCGCTGAGGTCCACGGTGTTGCCATCTGCCCGGTACCCCTCAACCGGCTGCAGCGCGTACCCGTCGGGGATGTCCCCGGTTGTGTGATACGTATAGAACAGTTCGGCGGCCTCGTCGGCGGCGAATACCTGCGAGCGGCTGATCAGCTTCACACCGTGGGCTAGCTGGATCGGGACATCCACGGGCGCTGTGCCTGCGTGCCGGTGACCGATCGTGTATCTGACCGAATCGACGTCCCACTGCTGGCCGCTTACACCGAATCGTCAACTGGAAGAAGGACTTTCGCTTCTGGTCATCGACCTGAACACTGGCGCTTGGGCCCTCAAGTACTCACATCTCCAAGACTTGCCTGAACTGGACCTCGGCTATCGGCTGCTCGTCGCGGAACTCGACTAACTGCGCTGCGTCTCGGCGAGCTTTCGGCTCACCTAATGTTCCTCGCCTGGCCGACGGAATCAAGCTGTGGGAATGTTGAAGGCTCGCGATCGGGGGTTCACAGTGAAATGGGCAGCAAGGTCATTGTGCGCGGCGGTAACGGGCGCGGTGCTCGCCGCGTCGGCGTGCAGCCTGGAAGGCGCCCGCGGCAACTATGGCACCGGCCCGGACGCGATCATCACCGTCAACGGCGGGGAACCACAGAACGGTCTGGTGCCCACCAACACCAATGAGAACATGGGAGGGCGCGTCGTCGATTCGTTGTTCACGGGGCTCTATAGCTACACCGCCGACGGCGCGCCGGTGTTGGCGAACGCGGAGTCCGTGGACACCACCGACAACCAGCACTACACGGTTCACCTCGTACGGGACTGGACCTTCACCGACGGCACCCCGGTGCGGGCCGAAAACTACGTCCGCGCATGGAATTTCGGTGCGGCCACGGTCAATGGACAGCTGCAGCAGAGCTTCTTCTCGCCGATCGAGGGATACGACGCCGTCGCTGCCGAGGGTTCCCCGCTGACAGAGATGTCGGGCTTGAAGGTGGTCGACGACTACACCTTCACGGTGCGCCTCACCAGCCCCAACATCGACTTCAAGCTGGGGCTCGGGTTTACGCCATTCAAGCCATTGCCCGATGTGTTCTTCACCGAGGGCGCAGCCAAGTTCGGCGAGCATCCCGTCGGTAACGGCCCGTACATGCTGAAGGGCCCGGACGCCTGGCTGCACAACGTCAAGCTCGACGTGGTGCGCAACCCGAATTACAAGGGTCCGGACAAGCCGAAGAACGGTGGCCTGAGCTTCATCTTCTACAGCAGCTTCGACACCGCGTACACCGACCTCGAGTCCGGCAACCTCGACGTACTCGACACGGTGCCGGTGAGTGCATTGGGCACTTATCAGAAAGTGCTCGGGAGCCGGGCACTGACCAAACCGACCGCCCAGAACCTGCAGCTCGGAATCCCTTACTACCTGCCGCATTTCAGCGGCGAGGAGGGGCGGCTACGACGCGCGGCGATTTCGATGGCGATCAACCGGCCCGAGATCATCAAGGCGATCTTCCGCGGCGCCCGCGGTGCGGCGCAGGACTTCACCGCCCGGTCGTTACCGGGCTGGGACCCGAACATCCCGGGCAATGATGTGCTGAAGTTCGATCCGGTCAAAGCCAGGCAGCTGTGGGCGCAGGCTAACGGGATCGCGCCGTGGTCGGGATCATTCGAGGTCGCGTACAACTCCGACGGCGATCACCAGGTGTGGGTTGACGCGTTATCGAACCAGTTGAAGAACACGCTCGACATCGACGCGCACGGCGCTCCGCAGCCGACGTTCAAGCAGGTCCGGGACGAAATCACCAAGTGGACCATTCGGACCGCGTTCCGAAGCGGGTGGCAGGGCGACTATCCGTCAATGATCGAGTTCCTTCAGCCCCAGTTCGTGACCGGCGCGGGCTCCAACGATCCGGTCTACAGTTCACGGGCTTTCGACGCGAAGCTGACCGAGGCCGAACGGGCGCTCGATCCGAACCAGTCGTATGCGTTGGTCAATCAGGCCCAGGCAATCCTCCTGCACGATCTCCCGGTGATCCCGCTTTGGGACTACACCGCTGCCGGGGGCGTCGGGCCGGGTGTGACGGCCCAGCTGACCTGGAACGGTCTGGCTGATTTCACCCAGATCACCAAGAGCGACGTCGCCGAGAACACCAAGGGATAGCCGATGTTGAGATACGGATTGAGCCGGCTCGGACAGCTGGTGATCGTGTTCTTCGGCGCCACTTTCCTGATCTATGCGCTTGTCTTCCTGTTGCCCGCCGACCCGATCTCCGCGCTGGGCGGCGGCAAGCCCATGTCGCCCGCGCTGATCGCGACGCTGCGCGCGCAGTACCACTTGGACCAGCCGTTCTACCTGCAGTACTGGCACTACATCAGCGGGTGTTCCGGTTGGACTTCGGGACCTCGTTCTCGGGCCAGCCGGTGTTCGACGTGATGAAGCGCGCCTTCCCCGTTACGGTCGACCTCGCGCTCATCGCGATCGCCGTCGAGGCGGTATTCGGTGTGACGTTCGGCGTGCTGGCGGGTTTGAACAAGGGAAAGTGGTTCGACACCACGATCCTGATCGTGACGCTTCTCGTCGTCGCCGTCCCGATCTTCGTGATCGGCTTTGCGGCTCAGTACCTGTTCGGTGTGCGCTGGCAGATCGTCCCCGTCACCGTCGGCGGCCACCTCGACCTCTATCACCTGCTGTTGCCCGGATTCGTGCTCGGTGCGGTGTCGTTCGCATATGTTGTCCGGCTGACCCGTTCGTCGATCGCGGAGAACCTCTCGGCGGACTACGTGCGGACCGCCACGGCGAAGGGGCTGTCCCGCCCGCGGGTGATCGTGGTGCACGTGCTTCGCAACTCGCTGATCCCGGTGGTGACGTTTCTCGGCGCCGACCTCGGTGTGCTGATGGGCGGCGCGATCGTCACGGAGGGAATCTTCAACATTCCAGGAGTGGGCGGAACCATCTATCAGGCGGTGATCCGCGGCGAGTCGTCGACCGTCGTGTCCTTCGTCACCGTGCTTGTGCTCATCTACCTGGCGTCCAACGTGGTGGTCGACTTGCTCTACGCCGCCCTCGACCCGAGGATCCGCTATGCCTGAGACCCCGACCCAACCCACTCTGTACCCCGGCCAGGAGCGTTTCGTCGCGGGCCCAGACGTGGTCAGCGTGGCCGCGGTCGACGCGGTCGACGACGCCGACGTGCAGCCCGCCGGTTTCTGGAAGTCGGCGTGGCTGGAGCTGCGCGCCAAGCCGGAGTTCATCGTGTCGATGGTGCTGCTGGCCATGATCCTGGTCGTCGTGCTCTTCCCGGGACTGCTCACCAGCCAGGACCCGCATTACGGCTCGCTCGAGCAGTCGCTGCTCCCGCCCAGCTCCGAGCACTGGTTCGGGACTGACCGGCAGGGCTACGACATCTACACCCGAACGATCTACGGCGCTCGTGCTTCGGTGGCGGTGGGCGTGCTGACCACGATCGTCGTGGTCCTGATCGGCGGCCTGCTCGGCAGCGTAGCCGGGTTCTTCGGTGGCTGGATCGACTCGGTGATCGCGCGGCTGGCGGACATCTTCTTCGGTATCCCGCTGATCCTGGCGGCGGTGGTCACGATGCAGATGATCAGCTCCCGCACCGTGTTCACCGTGGTGATCGTGCTCGCGGTCTTCAGCTGGCCGCAGATCGCGCGCATCGCCCGGTCGGCCGCGATCGCGGTCCGCAACGAGGAGTTCATCACGGCGGCGCGCTCGCTGGGAGCGTCGCGGGTTCGCACCCTGTTCACCCACGTCATACCCAACGCGCTGGGTCCGGTGATCGTGGTCGGCACCATCTCGCTGGGCATCTTCATCGTCACCGAGGCGACCCTGTCGTATCTCGGCATCGGATTACCGTCCACGGCAGTGTCGTGGGGCATCGACATCGCGGCCGGGCAGCAACTGCTCCGCGAGGGCACGCCGATCCTGTTCTACCCCGCGGCGGCGCTGGCGATCACCGTGCTCACCTTCATGATGCTCGGTGACGTGTTGCGCGACGCGCTGGACCCGAAGGCGAGGACCCGCTGATGACCCAGACGGCGAAGGACGGACCTGCGCCGCTGCTCGACATCCGAGACCTGCAGGTCGAGTTCCGGGTGCAGAACAAGTCGGCGGCCGCGGTGCGCGACGCAAGTCTCACCGTTTACCCGGGGCAAACGGTGGCCATCGTCGGAGAGTCCGGGTCGGGCAAATCCACCACGGCCGCCGCGGTGCTCGGCCTGTTGCCGGGGACCGGCAAGGTGACCGGCGGTCAGATCCTCTTCGACGGCCAGGACTTGGCCGCTGCGTCCCGCCGCGACTTCGAGAAGATCCGAGGCAGCGGCATCGGTCTGGTCCCGCAGGACCCCAACACCAACCTCAACCCGGTGTGGCGCGTCGGATTCCAGATCCGCGAAACCCTGCAGGCGAATGGCGCGGCGAAGCGGGGCGACGCGCGCAAACGCGCGATCGCGCTGCTCAGCGAGGCAGGCATGCGCGACGCCGACAAGCGAGTCAATCAGTTCCCGCACGAGTACTCGGGCGGCATGCGCCAACGGGCGCTGATCGCGATCGGACTCGCGTGCCGGCCGAAGCTGCTGATCGCCGACGAGCCGACCTCAGCCCTGGACGTCACCGTGCAGCGGCAGATCCTGGACCATCTCGAGGAATTGACCACCGAGCTCGGCACAGCGGTCCTACTCATCACGCACGACCTCGGCTTGGCCGCGGAACGCGCCAGCCACCTGGTCGTCATGTACAAGGGGCGGGTGGTCGAGTCGGGACCCGCCCTGCAGATCTTGCAGGACCCCCACCACGAGTACACCAAGCGGTTGGTGCGCGCGGCGCCCTCCTTGGCCTCCCGTCGTGCCCACGGCAAGACCCTCACCGACGTGGACCACGGCGAGCTCGTCGGCGACCAGGCGTTGCAGCCCAAGGTCACCGGCACCATCGCCGAACCCGCCACGTCCGGCCCCAAGGAAGTCGTTGTCGCGGCCAATCTGGTCAAGGAATTCCCGATCCGCGGTGCTGTGCCCTTCAGCGGCGGTTCGACCTTTCGTGCCGTGAACGATGTCAGTTTCACCCTGCGTCGGGGGACGACCACCGCGGTGGTCGGCGAGTCCGGCTCGGGAAAGTCGACGGTGGCGCGCATGGCGCTGGGACTGTTGGAGCCGACCTCAGGCACGGTGCACTTCGACGGAAGGACGTCACGCTGCGCGGCGCCGAAGCGAAGGAGTTCCGCCGCCGGGTACAGCCGGTGTTCCAGAACCCCTACGGGTCGCTGGATCCGATGTACTCGATCTACCGGGCGATCGCCGAGCCGCTGAACATCCACAGCATAGGAGACAAGTCCTCGCGCACCGCCCGAGTGAAGGAGCTGCTGGACCTGGTCGCGCTGCCACCGTCGGTCATGCAGCGCTTCCCCAACGAGCTGTCCGGCGGTCAACGGCAGCGCGTCGCGATCGCCCGCGCGATCGCCCTCAACCCTGAGGTGGTCGTGTGCGATGAAGCAGTGTCGGCGCTGGACGTCCTGGTGCAGGCACAGATCCTCACGTTGCTCAGCGAGCTGCAGAAGGAGCTCGGCCTGAGTTACCTGTTCATCACCCACGATCTGGCGGTGGTGAAGGAGATCGCCCACAACGTGATCGTGATGTCTCGCGGCGAGGTGGTGGATTCCGGGCCTACCGACCAGGTGTACGAGAACCCAGCGTCTGACTACACCCGAATGCTGATCGACGCCATCCCGGGCGGAACGATCGAACTCGCCGGCTGAGCTAGGGCGCAGCCAGGATGTCTTTGCGGGCTATTGCCCGTGCGGGTGTTCGCTTCTGCTGTTCGACATCATCGCCGCCGGTCTCGCGGATGGGACAGACCGGCCAACGAAGTTATTGTGCCACAGCCCCTCGGAGATGTTGACTCCATATTCCACTATTGCATTATCGGCGGAGGATAGCCCGGTCACCAGGATGCGTGCAGTGGTGTGCGGAGGGCGTCTTCCGGGCCGAGCACGCTCATCGTTCCTCGTCACGTTGGTTGGCTGTCAGTCGCAGCGGCGACAATGCCGCGGCGAGTGCGGCGGTCACAAAACCGACGATCGCCATGAAGAGGGTGGGTCGCTCACCGATCAGCCCCACGCCGAGGCCGCCGATGAGGGCTCCCAAGGCAGCCATCGTGTGGTTGACCGACCGTCTTGTGGCGTTGACTCGGCCCAGTAGTTCGTCGGGTGTGAGTGCCTGCCAATAGCCCATTTCGTTGGCGTTCTCGATACCAGCGGCAAGTCCTTGAAGGCCCAACGCGGTAAACAAAAGCATCTCGCCCCCACCGGTCGCGGGGGCAAGGGCGACGAGCAGCCATGCAATGGGGTAAGCGACGCGTGCGCAGATGACCACCCGCCCTGATCCAAACCGATCACCGAACCCCGGTGCCATGGACGCGCCGATCAGGCTGGCGATGCCGAAAACCGTCAGCAGCATCCCGAACACATAGGCGGTCAATCCCAGTGAGCGCAGCACAAGAAGCGAAAGCACCGTCAGCGCAGCACCATTCGCGAAAAACCAGATGTGCGTCGATACCGCTAAAGGGCGGAGCGTGCGGTGGCGGTACGTCCACCTGAGGCCGTCACCGATCTCTTGGCGAAGGTCGTGCGTGCGCGAGCGGGGGCGGGATTCGTCGACACGGATGCTCGCATTGAGTGCGGCATCGACGAGATAACTGACCGCGTCGATGACGATGACCACTGGGGCGCCAAACAATCCGACGAGGCCGCCGCCGATCGCTGGGCCGAGCGTCTGAGCGGCCGAGTCAGCCTGATCCAGGCGCGCATTCGCTGCAACCAATCGCGTCCGGGGCACCAGGCGCGGCAGCAGAGATTGCGTGGCGGCGAATCCGAAAACAGAGAATGCACCAAACGCCAGAAGCGCGATCGCGAGCATCCATATCTGCAGCTGACCAATCAACCACAGGACGGGAACCGCACCCAGACACAGTGCGCGCCCGACGCTAGCCCATACCAAAACCGGCTTGCGCCGCCACCGATCGGTGTACGCACCGGCAATGAAGCCGAGCACGGTATACGGCACCAATTGAGCCGCGTTCACGACGCCGACCTCAAACGGGGTGGCGCCAAGCAGTTGGACCACTAGCACTGGCATCGCAACGGCTGTCACCGCCGAGCCGAACGAACTGATCGCGGCGGCTGTCCAGTACCGAACGAACGAAGAACGGGGAGCCGAAGCGAGAGCGTCCCCCATCGACCCACTGTCTCACGCCATCTCACGAAGAGAACGCAGTCCTCCAGAGGGTCGTGAGGTCCTCGAGCCGAATCACCCTGTCTTGTTTGTAAAGAAATGGGATGAATCAGTTCTGATCTCAATCCGGGCTGAGCAGTCCCGTGCGTGTGCGCAGGAATGGCACGACCAATGAAGTGACATGTTCCGGGTCGTCGAATTGTGGGTAGTGCCCGGAATTGGAAAGCACGTGGATGGCAGCGCGAGGAAAAGCTTCGCGTTGGCGCTCGGCTAGGGCGACAGGAAGACCCCAATCGGTGGCGCCCCAGATCACCAATGCTGGGCGATCGAGTGGACGCAATGCAGCGGCGAGCGCGCCGGCCTCTCCGGCGGGATCGGGCATGGCTCGGTAAAGGCGCAGAACCGCCTTGCGGGTGGCTGGAGTCATGGTTTCACATGGCGCGTATCGCGGCTTCGGGTACCGGTCGGCGGGCACGGTAGCGCATGAGAGGCGAAGGACCGGTACGTGGCGGTCGCCATTGACAGTTCCCCGAGTATCGGTGTGCGGTACATACGGGCGGCGAAATGCCAGCGGTAGTCGATCCAGGCGCCGGTGTTGATGAGGGTGGCACTGGCGAATCGCTCAGGATGGTTGGCAGCCCAAGTCAGCCCCCAGGGACCACCGAAGTCGTGCAGGACCAGGTGCGCGGTCGCGATGCCGAGGTCGTCGAGGATGTTCGCGATGAAGGTGGCGTACTCGTCGGAGGTGTACGTGAAACCTTCTGGGACGGTGGTGTTCCCGAATCCCGGCAGGTCGGGCGCGATGGCGCGGGCGAATGAGCCGACTTCGCTGAGCAGGGGCTTCCATTCACTGCCTGGTCCGGGGACACCGTGGAGGAACACCACCGCGGTGTCCGACGCTTGCGCGCCAGCTGTCCAGACCTGGGCGGTGTCGTCAAGGGCGTTCAACGGCGTCGGTGTTGGGGCGGTTGCCATCAGCGAAGCTCCGTCGTCTTGTGGTCGCTATCAGATTCTGTCAGTCGCGGCGGGTGGCGATTGGTAGATGCCTTGACCCAGAACGCGCGGTCTGCGCGGTCTCGTTTCTAGAGAAACGGGAGTGATCAATTCTTGACTCGCAGGTCACTGCTCCGACCAGTTCGCAAGGCTTCCGTTAGGTGCCCGCCGGTCAGCGCGGGTAATACCAATCGTTTGGGGCTGGCGAGGTGCCCGCGTGGACGGCTACGTCCGCGATTTCCCGCTCGGCGGCTCTCATGCGAGCAAACGTGTCGGCAGCGGCGTTGCTGGGAAATTTGTTGGGGTTGAGGATGTAGAACTTCTCGCCGATCTTCGAATCGCCACTTTCTTGAAATCCGCTCTCTATCAGCGACGGCACAAGCCGCGGATTCCCGGTTTCAACAACGAACGTCGTCTCAACCGTGGATCCCGCTGCGGGGTTCCAGAACTGTGCCATGTGATGCAGAACCAACAAGTTGGCGTTGCCCCCGCGCTTGTCGGTCTTTCCGTGCCCCGCCCCGCCGTAGCCGTTCCGATCCACGATCCAGGTATCGATCAATACGATCGGACCATTCTCGTTCTTGCCCGGCTCGTACTTATTGAGGATGTCATTGTCATCCAGGTCGGTGACGCTGATTCTCCGGTGGCCTGCGGTGCGTGATTGCGCGGTACCCTTCGTCGCTGAGCTGCAGCATGATCGATACCGAGATCGGCCGCCACTGATCCGCAACCTCCTTTTCCAGGTGCATGAATCCGCCCGGGCAAAACTCATACCAGCGTTGGTAGAGTTCCCGACGTTTAGCACGCGTCAACTCGACGTGTTCTCCCGCGATGAACGGCTCATGGTGCGACAGATCCACATATGGATAGAGCTGCTCCCGGCTTGAGTCCGCTGGTCGTGCCAACCGATACCCGTTATCCAGTATTCGGGGCGCGTTTTGGAAATCCAGCGCACGGATGCTCGGATCAGGTGCCGGTGCCCCATGTACGCCGAGCCGCAAAAGCCAAGAGCGGAGATCAGCGGCCAGCGTCGAGCCAGTCATTGAGGCCCGCCCAGTCGGCCACCGCCAACGTCACTCGAGCAAAGGACGCACCGCGACCACTTAGGAAGAGCGTCGCAAGGGTCTGCTGCACGATCACACGCCGGTCACCGGCGGACTGGCGCGGTGTGGTCACGATTGCTTCGAATTCGATGGGGTCAACCGCCCGAGGCGCCGGCGGCGGCGCCGGTGGTAGGTGCGCTCGATCCAGGTGACGATCGCGATACGGGTTGTTCTCGTGTCCCAGCGGCGGCGGTCGAGCACGTTCTTCTGCAGCAGGCTAAAGAAGCTCCATGGCGGCGTTGTCGCCGGCGGCTCGACACGGCCCATAGAGCCGACCATCTCGTGTTGTCGAAGGCGTGTCGAATCCAGAACTGACCCGCGTGGAGATCCGCCCGCCGCGATGCTCCCGCGTCGGGCTACGGCGCTGTGTAGTGCCCCGGATGGCCAGTTGTGACTTCATTCGGGAGTCGATGCTCCGCGACGATCCGGTTGGAGAACACGTCCTTGACACGGCTGGTTGACCTTCTGGCGGTCGTGACCGCCGCGCCTGGGCCCTGGTCACCAGCGAAGTCACGCCGACAAGATCGTCGCCACCGGCGGCCCTGCCGTTCTTGCCAGCGTTTCTACCAAACACGCTCCACAGTCCGTTCTCCGAGCAGATCCGCCATGGGTGCGCACGCGCACTCGGTGCGCCAACCTCGCTGAATCCGTAGCCTCGCGATCGGATCATCGCGCATTGTCCGAAGGCGCGATGCGCGGTCACCTCGGCGCGGCCGGTCTGCGGCGTCAGCGCGGTCCAGGTTGGCGGGAGAGCTTGAGTACCTGGCACGTCCGCGGGAGATCCCCGGCGGCGAGTCGTCTCTTCACGAGCGGGTAGACCTTTCCCGGCAGATTGGCCTGGCGATAAATACGCTGCGGCCCGACGCAGCACCTCGTTCTCTTGCTCTAGCAGTTTGATCCGCCGTCGGGCTTCGCGCAGCTCACCGGACTCGCTGGCGCTCTTGCCGGGCTTGGTGCCTTCGTCGATGTCGGCCTGACGGAGCCATTTCTGCAGCGTCATCGGGTGAAATCGGTGGCGATCTGCTCGATCGTTACACCGTCATCGCGGTTGCGAGCGACCCGACGTCGTCGCGGAACTCGCGGGGTAGGGCCGCCATGGGCCATCCTTCCAGCCGCCATGCTCAAGCCATAGCACCTACCTATTCGTGAGCAGACCCCAACTGCCAACCCTAGACCGCACCGCTGGCTGGTTGCAGCCTCCATCGCCGGCCGAACTTCCAGCCAGAGCCGGTATAGGAACGTAATCACACGCTCACGCCGATGCGAGGCCATGGACTTGCCTTTCGCCCGTGGCTGTTGAACGAGATCACCGTCGGCCATAGCACCCCCGGATTATCGGCGCGCCGTCTCTCACGAGATCAAACGCTACGGGCCTGACGGCTGCGGGTGCGCTGTTTGACCGTCTCGTGTGTAGAGAACTTGGAGGCTCAGTTTCTGCCTCGCTCCTGGCTGGCCCCGCACATGGGAAAAACAAGGTGTGGGCAGCACCGGGTGTCTGCCAGAATCCGGCGATGACACCTGCGCGCATAGTCCTTCGTGCGGCGACAGCTGATGATGACTCGTTCGTTGTCGAGATGGCACGTCACGCCTGCGTCATTGAAGATTGGCCTCTTCCCGACTCAGACGACGACGAAGTATTGGAGATGCTCCCGCCTGTTGGGGTGGTGCCGATCATCGCCGAAGATCACAGCGGCACACCGCTCGGTGCGGTATGGACCTATTACGGCAATCCACCGTTGCGCTGTGACGCGGCGGGCGTGGGTTTGCCCGAGCTGTGCATCGCCGTTGCGCCAGGGCAACGGGGTGCCGGTGTCGGCGGGATGCTGCTCGACGCTCTCTTCGCCGCCCTCGCGGAAGACCACGACGCGATGTGCACCAACGTTCACGTCCGCAACCCGGCCAAGCGCCTCTATGAACGCAAAGGGTTCCGCGGTGTCGGGCAAGGCAACGGTCCGCTAGGACTCGCACTAATCAAAGACTTACGATCTTATGCCACAACGGGTTCCGGCTCGCCGCCTGCGTAACACGGGCATCTTGTGAAAAGCCAATCCAGTGTCCCTTCCCCCACCCATCGGCGGAGCTCGCCGTGTCTCATTTCTTGTCTCACACCGCTTGTCGCGAATCCGTGTTGTGGGTGCACAGGTTCACGAGTCGCGCACACCCCAGGCGATTCGCGGATTAGCTGATGGGCCCGGCGGATGGCACTGACCGATAGGATCGCGCCATGAAGGGTTCGGTCACCGTGCACATGGACGCCCCGGCAGATCGGGTCTGGAACCTGATCGCCGACATTCGCAACACCCCGAAGTACTCGCCGGAGGTGTTCGAATCTGAATGGCTGGACGGAGCGACCGGGCCCGTACTCGGCGCCCGGTTCCGCGGCCACGTCAAGCGCAACGAGATCGGGCCGATCTATTGGACGACGTGCCGCGTCACGGCCTGCGAGCCCGGCCGCGAGTTCGGTTTCGCGGTGCTCGCCGGCGACAAGGCAGTAAACAACTGGCACTACGCTCTCACCCCCGCCGGTGATGGCACGGATGTCACCGAGTCGTTCTGGATGACGCCGGGCCTGCTCGACACCGTGTTCGGCATCTTCGGTGGCCAGTTGCGCACCCGGCGCAACATCCGGGACATGGCCACAACACTCAACCGGATCAAGTCCGAAGTCGAGACCGCCTAACAGCGCGACGTTCGCGGCGGTTTCAGCCGTCAGCGTCGCACACCACCCAACCAACGCAGGGCACGTGGCGGCACCAGGTATCGGGGTCGACCCGCCTATCCGACGGGAAGCCGCCGACTTCCGCCGGCGTCTCGCCACTGGAGCGCCTCCAATGCCAGTGCAACATGCACAGTGGCCCCGTCCAGCGGTCGTGGCAGCAGCGCTTCGGCTTGAATCAGCCTGCGCATCAGGGTGTTTCGATGGGTGAACAGGCGTGCGGCCGCTTGCGAGGCGTTGCACTGCTCGTAGATGTACGCAAGCACAGTCTGCTGAAGTTCCGGGTCGGCGTATTCGAAATCGCCGAGCGTGTGCCTGATAAACCGGTTTGCCTGTTCAGGGTCGGCGGTGAGCAACGCGACGATTTGAACGTCGGCGAAACTGGCGATCTGTTGCGTTGATCCGGCCTTCGTCATCACCCGCTGGGTTTCGATCGCATCCAGATGGCTGCGCCGGAACCCTTCGATTCCCGCTGTCGAACCGACGGCGATCCGCACACCGGGTAGTTGGCCGAGCGCAGTGGTGATGCCGGAGAAGTCGGGATTGTTGGCCTGGCAGCCAGAGCCAACGGGTGTCGGCGCTGGCCAGTACGAGAGGGTGCGGCCCCGTGGACGGTGTGTATCAACAATCCGCGGCTTGGTCGAGATCGGCGAGGTTGGCGGCCGATTCATTGCCCCAGATGATGGCTGCGGTGTGCCCTGATCCGTTGGTACCCGAGTTGGCGCTCGTCGTCGACCGCGCGCATCGAGAATGAGCATGACTGTTGCCCGGCGTTCAGGGTGGCCTCGCTGGTGAGATTGTCACGCTCAATCCGCATTTGGCGGTGCACCGAAATCGTCTCGCCCAAGAACATGGTGATCGATCTTTCAGACACTTCGAACAGCTCCCGCATGTCCTCGGGTCAGACGTCAACCGGTACACGACCTTCATCCAGACCGAGATGCTCTGCGCCAGCCGGTAGGTTTCCACCATTGCGGCCTCGCTGATGCCGCGTCGAACGAGGTAACGCGCGATCGCCAGGGTCTCCGCATCGGTGTTGGCCGGAACCGGTTCACCGGGGTGACTGATGTTCGCGGCCGCCCAGTGCAGCTGGTTCGACCGATTGCTGCGGGTGATCGCCTCTGCGGCGATCGGATCGTCGGCCAGCGAATGGCCGGACACACTTGCCATGAGGTTCGAGGTCAGCGACAGCCTGCTCACCTCGTCGTAAAAGGTTTGGCGAGTGTGGATCACGATCTTGGCGGCCTGGCGCATCAGCTCCCGCACCCGGTCAGAGGGCGGGTCCCAACGGTCGGGCAGGGAATACCCAGGCGAGTGCACCATGCACCATTTTAACCCATAGAAGTGTGCACGATATCTATTGACCTGCGCGTTGATTGCCAACAAGCTGAGAACGCTCGCCGGCCGTTCCGTGCAACGCGTTCCCATCCGAGCACAGCAAGAAGCGTCAGCATTCATCAGAGGAGGACCGCGTGTCACATGTTGGATTCATCGGGCAACAGTTCAGCGCAACAAGTCAGGGCTGCCCATCCGCTGAGCGCCGATTGAATCGAGCACAGACACGGCGACTTCGTAAAGCCGGCGGCACCGCGATGACCGCCGCGACGACCGCGGCGATGACAATGGTGCTGACCGTCGCGCAATCGACCCCCGTCGAACCAGTCGTGTCACGTTCTGTCGTTCTTACGGCGAATAGCTACCAGCTGACCACAGATCAGATTATCGCCACGCAAAAACAAATCGCGGCCACCAATAGTGGCTACTCATTTATCACCCAGTCGGACCTCGCGTCATTGCCCGCCTATACCCGGGCCCTGGCGGCGAGCGGGCTCTCCGCCTCGTTTAGCCAGTTGGCCTTGACCAATCATTACGATCCAAACATGGCGTACCAGGCGTTTCCCTGGAATGCCCCCTCGGCCGAGCCACTGCAATTCCTCAACGACCCAAATGCGGACAATAAATATATCGTTGCGTCCATCGACTCCCGGGCCTACACCATCACCATCCACCCAGAAGCCGGAACAAAAGACGTAACCTTCGTACCGATGTCAGGGACGGGCTTGAATGGCAATTTTATTTCTACCGGGTTTAGTTACGATTTATCACAATTCACCCCCAATGCCGACGGCTCGTACACCATCACCATGAGCCCCAACCAACAGCCGGGCAACTGGGTGAATAGTACGGGCGCCCAAACGCTCCTCCTGCGCGATACCGTCGGCAACTGGGGATTACTGCACGACAACATCACCCTCCAGCAACAGGGCGAGCCGTCAACGTTCACCCTCCCCGTGCTATCGAAGAGCCAGATCTCATCGATACTGAACAACATCGCCACGAACCTGTCTGGCTTGAATTCCAGCGTCACCAATTTCGGAATTCAAAAGATGTTCGCCTCGATCCCAGATAATACGTTCAAACCTATCGCTCCAACGACCTCCGCTGTCGGCGGGCCGATCTTGCCCGGCCAATTATCGAGCCTCGGGCGCTATAATCTTCAGCCAGATCAAGCGCTCATCGTCAAGGTGCCCGATGTCGCGGCCGGATATACCGGTGCGCAACTCTCCAATGCCTGGCAACTAGATCTCCCGTACGCGACCGCGACCGGCAGCATCAATAGCAGCGACGTATTCAAGTCAAGTGACGGCTACACCTATTACGTGGTCAGCGCACAGAATCCAGGTGTTGCGAACTGGCTCAACACCGGCGGCACACCGGACGGATCGATCTCTCTCCGATTCCAGAACCTCGCGGGGAACCCGTCTAACACTCAGGTCACGGCTGTAGTCGTGCCTATCGCCGATGTCCTCAAGAACCTGCCTGCAGATACCCCGCGGTCACCCCGGCGCAATACGCGGCCAAGCTCAAAGAGCGCCTATTCGAATACAACTATTTTCATGACCAGAACAACACCGCGGTCGGTTGGGTGACGGGGAATCTGGAGAACGACCAAATAAAGGCCGCCATCGGCACCAGCACCTACAACGAGATATTCGGCAGCCAGCCCAACGTGCCTTCGGTCCTGGACCGCGTCCTGAACCCTGCGCTCACGCCGGACTATCTGTCCCTTGTCCGCACCGTTTTGGCCGACCCCAGCCGCAGCCTGTCAGCCATTGTCCGAAACTTGCCCCTTGCGGCACAGGACATCATGGCACCGGCAGTTTTGGCAGTCCTACGCCTGGGCATGCTGGTCGGCAACACCACTGCGTCGGTACTCCACGAACTCACAGCCGGCCAACTAGTCGGGGCATTGCAAGCAGTGGGCGCCGGCATTCAAGGGCTGGGAACGCTCGCCAACCAAACATTCGTCGACCCGGCCACGAGTATCACCGCAGGCTTCCTCAATGCGCGCGACGACCTGTCAGTGGCGATAGCGAACTCGAAGAGCTACTCCCCACTCTCGCTAGGGACCATCCAGACCGCGATGGGGCAGCTCGGTCAGGTCAATCAGTCGGCAGCAAACATGTTGTTCGGTGGACTGGCGGGTCTTGTGCAGCTGCTCAGCCCGGCCAACATTGCAGGTGCAGCTGAAACTCCCGCGGCGGCCGCCAAGCCGCCAGCCACCGCGGCAAAGTCTGCAGTTGTGCCGGCCGCGAATACGACGACGACCGCGACCCCGGCCACTGCGCCGGCATCGGCGAGCACCGCGCCGGTGGCACCTGCCGCGGCGCCAGCGACGACCGGAGCGCCTACGGCCCCCGGAACGCCGGTGACGGAGGCCGGAGCAAAGCCTGCTGCCGTGAAGACAGAGACGGCGCCGGTAGCGGCAATCCCTGCCACGTCGCCGACCACGGGAACAGATACCGGGTCGACTGGCTCCACTTCGACAACCGGCCAACATCCCACTGAGACGAAGGGTGCGGGCTCTAGTGGTGGTAGTTCGTCGGTGAAGGGCGCCGGCTCGGCGTCGGTGAGTGGTGAGCATTCCACTGAGACCAAGGGTGCGGGCTCTAGTGGTGGTAGTTCGTCGGTGAAGGGCGCCGGCTCGGCGTCGGTGAGTGGTGAGCATTCCACTGAGACCAAGGGTGCGGGCTCTAGTGGTGGTAGTTCGTCGACGAAGGGTGCCGGCTCGACATCGGCGGGTGGGCAGCATTCGACCGAGTCCAAAGGTGCGGGTTCGAGTGGCGGCGGCTCGGCGGTGAAGGGCGCGGGCTCTAGTGGTGGCGGCTCGTCGGCGAGCAGTAAGCAATCCAGCGATTCCAAGTAGCAATGGCGGTCGTACTCGGCCTGTGCCCCCGGGGTGTGGGCGCAGGTCGGGTACGCACAAATGCTGGAAACATCGCACCGGTCGCCGCCCGGTGCTGTGATCGCGGCGAGCACGTTGCGTGACCGGGGAAAGATGCCTGCTACACCGTCGACGGAGTGCGCTAACTTCGCGCCGACGGCGTCCCCGCCAACAAATGGGGGGATCGATACGGCCGGGCGGTTGTCGCATCTGAAGGACTGAGCCGTCTGATCGCGACCTACGGTGTCACGACGGGCAAGGGCATCGATTTGGAGGGTAACGAATGAAGGCTTGGGTTTCGGGTTTGGCCGTGTTGCTGATGGCCGCCACGACGGGCTGCAGCGCCAAATCTGCTGAACCGCAAGCTGGTTCGAGTTCGGCGCCGACGCTGCAGCAGGTACGTGAGATCGCCAAGGAGGCCTACACCTACGGCTTCCCGATGGTCGACAGCTATCGCGTCCAGCATTCCTACTTCGTCGACAAGACCACCCCGCAGTACGAGGGCGACTGGAACCAGACGCACAGCATCGCGCGGGTATTCACCCCCGAAGACACCACCATCCAGACCCCCAACTCCGACACTCCCTACACGATGCTCGGCGCCGATCTGCGGGCCGAACCCCTGGTGCTGACGGTGCCGCCGATCGACGCCGGCAGATACTTCTCGCTGCAGTTCGTCGACGGCTACACCTACGACTACGCCTACGTGGGCAGCCGCACCACCGGCAACGGCGGCGGCAAGTACCTGCTCGCGGGGCCGGGCTGGAAGGGCGACAAGCCGGAGGGGGTCAACGACGTGATCCGCTCGGACACCGACTTTTCCGTGGTCATCTACCGCACCCAGCTGTTCGATCCCGCCGACATCGACAACGTCAAGAAGATCCAGGCCGGCTACACCGTCGAACCGCTATCGGCCTTTGAGCACCGGCCCTCCGTTGCGGCCCCGCCCGTGGACTTCGTCGCCCCGCTGACCCCGGACGAGCAGAAGACCTCGCCGAGGTTCTTCCAGATCCTCAACTTCGTCCTCAAGTTCGCGCCCGTGCTCCCCGACGAGAAGAACCTGCGGGACCGGTTCGCCACCATCGGCATCGGCCCTGACGGGGACTTCAACCCCGAGACCATGAGTAAGGAGACGCTGCAGGCCGTGCGGGACGGGATGGCCGACGCCTGGGCTGAGCTGACCAGCTTCCAGAAGGACAAGCTCAACACCGGCCAGGTCACCTCCGGACAGCTGTTCGGCACCCACGCGGAACTGAAAGACAACTACCTCTACCGGATGGCCGGTGCGGTGCTGGGCATCTACGGCAACGTTGCGCAGGAGGCCATGTACCCGGTGATCGCGACCGACTCCACCGGGGCGCCGTTGACCGGCGCCAACAGCTACACCCTGCGGTTCGGGCCAGGGCAGCTGCCGCCGGTCAATTCGTTCTGGTCGATCACGATGTACGACATGCCCCAAAGCTTGCTGGTGGCCAACCCCATCAACCGGTACTTGATCAACTCGCCCATGCTGCCCAGCCTCATCCACGACCCCGACGGCGGCATCACGATCCACGTGCAGAATCAGTCGCCCGGCACCGGCAAGGAGGCCAACTGGCTGCCCGCGCCGAGCGGGCCGTTCCAGATGATCCTGCGCCTGTACTTGCCCAAAGAAGAAGGGCTCAACGGCAGCTGGAAGGCACCCCAAGCACTCAGAAGCTAGGCCAGCCGTCGCCTACCTGGCGGCGTCTCGTGCGGCTGACAGGGCGCGGTACCCGGATGTCAGGAGTTCGGCCATCCGGTCCTCGAGTTCGGCTGAATCGTCGTCGGCGGCGATGGTGGTCAAGTACATCGCCGCTCCTGCCGCCATGATCACCACGGCCCGCGCGTCCAACTCGGCACGATGCCGCTCCGCCTCGGTCTCGGCGCCGACGTCGTCGGCGAAAAGCTCCACCGCCGGACCGGTGAACCGGTTCCACAGCGATCTTCCCAGTGCGGGCTCTTCGACCAGGGCCAAGGTCAGGTCGGGCGCGGTCGCTTTCATCTCCGGGCGGTTGAACATCGCGCGGCTGCCCCGGACGACGAAATCGATCCAGCCGTAGACGTCTGTGCCGGCAAACGGTGTCAGGTCAGGTGCCAGGCCCATCACCGCGTCGATGACCAACGCCGCCTTCGACGGCCAGCGCCGCGTCAGGCTGGCACGGGTGACGCCTGAGCGTTGCGCGACCAGGCGCATGCTCAATTGCTGAAACCCGCCCTCCGACAACAACTCTCGTGTCGCGTCGAGCACACGGTCGTCGATGCTTCCGTCGCGCGGCCGACCGGGGCCTGACTGAGTGCTCACGTGTTCATCATCCAGCATCCGCGCCATGGGCAGTCGAACTGCCGCGATCCCGAGTTCCGGTGCGTCCGGACCACGCCGGCATTGACGCCGACCAGCAATTAGTGTACCACTGGATCACTAATTAAGGAGGTTGCTGGTGATCGCTCCCAAGGACGTCCCCCTGCGTCGTCTACCCGGGCATTTGCTGCACGCGGCAACCGGCGATCATGCGATCTCTCGGGGTACGTGCTCGTGCGCGTGACGGAAGGGAAGGTCGCGGCGCTCGCGAATCTGTCGGGCCAGGCCGCGGACCTAATCAAGATTCCGACTGGCACCGTGACCCAGCATGACGCGAAGCCGTGACGGCTTGATTTCGAGAAATGTTGTCGCACAGAGGTTTATCGAAGGGATACTGACACCATGACCACCGACGCCACGTCGACCGCCCGCGGGCCCGCAGTACCGGATCCATTCCAGCCGGCCAAGCTGGGTCCGGTGACGTTGCGGAACCGGATCATCAAGGCCGCGACGTTCGAAGCGGCCACCCCGAACGCGTTGGTCACCGATGATCTGATCCGGTATCACCAACTGCCCGCCGCGGGTGGGGTCGGGATGACCACCGTGGCCTATTGCGCGGTGTCCCCCGGCGGTCGCACCGATGGCTGGCAGTTGTGGATGCGCCCCGACGCCATCCCCGGGCTACGCAGGTTGACCGACACGATTCATGGTGAGGGTGCGGCGATCAGCGCCCAGATCGGCCACGCCGGGCCGGTCGCCAACGCGCGCACCAACCAGGCCACCGCCCTGGCGCCGGTGCGGTTGTTCAACCCGCTGTCCATGCGGTTCGCCCGCAAGGCCACCCGTGCCGACATCGATGCGGTGATGGCCGCCCACGCGAACGCTGCGAGGTTGGCGATCGAGGCCGGATTCGACGCCGTGGAAGTGCACCTGGGGCACAACTACTTCGCCTCCTCGTTCCTGTCCCCACTGATCAACCGCCGCACCGACGAGTTCGGGGGCTCCCTGGAAAACCGGGCGAAGGTGGCCCGAGGCACCGTGCAGGCGGTCCGGGAAGCCGTGGGTGATCAGATCGCGGTGATCGCCAAGCTCAACATGACCGACGGGGTCCGCGGCGGCATCCCCCTCGACGAATCACTGCAGACCGCACAGTGGCTGCAAGAAGATGGGGCGCTGGATGCGTTGGAGTTGACCGCGGGCAGCTCGCTGGTCAACCCGATGTACCTGTTCCGTGGCGACGCCCCGGTCAAAGAATTCGCCGCCAACTTCAAACCCCCGATCAGCTGGGGCATCCGGATGAGCGGGCACAAGTTCTTCCGCGAATACCCCTACCGGGAGGCCTATCTGCTTGAGCAGGCCCGCCAATTCCGCGCCGAACTGTCGATGCCGCTGATCCTGCTCGGCGGGATCACCAACCGCGACACCATGGATCTGGCCATGGCCGAAGGGTTCGAGTTCGTCGCGATGGGCCGCGCCCTGCTCGCCGAACCCGACCTGCTCAACCGCATCCAATCCGACCGCAGCGTGAGATCAGGCTGCACCCACTGCAACCTGTGCATGCCCACCATCTACAGCCACACCCACTGCGTGGTGACCGGCAAGCCCGACTCCGTCTGACCGGGCTCGTCCACAGAATTTTCGATTGCCAAGATAGGAGTTTGAATGGGTGACTTCGATGGCCTCGTTGCGCTGATCACCGGCGGGGCTCGAGGTATGGGCAGGTCGCACGCGGTGGCCCTTGCCGAGGCGGGTGCGGATATCGCCATCTGCGACCGCTGTGCGGATCACGACGAGATCAAATACCCGCTCGCGACGGAGGACGATCTGGCGACCACCGCCGAGCTGGTCGAGGCGACTGGAAGACGTTGTCTCACAGCGAAATTGTCGACCAGCGACCGTACGGCTCTGGAAGGCTTCGTGGCCGACGTCGAGACCGAATTCGGCCGACTCGATATTGCTGTCACCAACGCCGGCGTCAGCGCCATCGGCTTTCTGCCGGAGGTGCCCTCGGCGCAATGGGACGAAGTGATCGGGTCCAATCTGACGGGCACGTTCAACACGATCGCGGCCGTGGCGCCGGGGATGAAGGCGCGTGGGTACGGGCGGATCGTCACGGTGTCCTCGATGCTGGGGCGCAGCGGAAACTTCGGGCAGGCCGCGTACGCGGCGTCAAAATGGGGCGTCATCGGGCTGACGAAGGTGGCGGCGCACGATCTCGGTGGGTTCGGGATCACCGTCAATGCCGTTGCGCCCGGAAACGTCGAAACCCCAATGACTTTCAACGATGCGCTGTTCGGCGCCATGCGCCCGGATTTGGACCAACCGACGCTCGCCGACGTCGAATCGGTGTTCGCATCTTTGCATCTGCAGCCGGTGGCCTTCATGAAACCGGCTGAAATCACCCGTGCTGTCATGTTTTTGGCGCACCGGGACAGCGTGCACATCACGGGCACCGTCCTGCCGGTTGATGCGGGGGCCACGGCCCGGTTGGGTAGCTGACCTGACCGTGTAACCAGTGTCACTCGCACTTCAAAACAGTGCAATGTACGGTTTTAGTATGAAGTGGATCAGGGTGATGCTGGCGTCGGCCGTGGTGATGAGCATGGCCGGCTGTGGCACAAAACAGGACGCGGCCAAGGACGAATCGGCACAGCAGTCTCCGGCCTGGGACCGCAGCTTCTACTGGGGCACCGCGACGGCGGGGTACCAGGTGGAAGGGGATGCACCCGACAGCAATTGGCGTCGGTACGTCGACCGGACGGCCGGCAAGGCGCACGCTGATCCGTTCGGGGCGGTCGAGCCCTATAAGCAGGCCGACGACTTCCGGCACCGCTACCGCGAGGACATCGCCAACGCACATGCCCTGGGCGTCAACACCTTCCGGTTCGGCGTCGAGTGGGCGCGGGTGATGCCCGAGCCGGGCAAATGGAACGACAAGGAACTCGCCTACTACGACGACGTCGTCGCCACGCTGCGGGCGAACGGCATGACGCCCATGATCACGTTGATGCACTGGGTTTACCCCGGCTGGATCACCGACCGTGGTGGCTTCCTCAACAACGTCGCCGCGTTCGACGACTTCGCAAAGGCCATCACCAAACGCTATGCCGGACAGGGCGTGCTGTGGGTGAGCATCAACGAGCCGCTGGCCTTCGGAGCGATGGAGGTGCGCACCGGTGGCATCAAACCCGACCAGTTCGGCACCTTCCTCGACCGCGTCGCGGACGCGCACCGCGCGGTATACCGCGCCGCGCACGATGCCGACCCGAAGGCGAAGGTCACCACGAACGAGGCCTACATTCCGCCGGAAGTGCTGGCGCAGTTCACCGGTCTCGGGGTGAAAGGCATCGAGGGTTCGTTCTTCGACCGGGTCAAGGACACGCTGGACTATCTCGGGTTCGACTACTACACCGGGACGGCCAAGGACAATCCGGCCGCAAGTCAGAGCATGGCGGAGCGGTGGAACATCAAACTGCAGCCCGAAGACATCTACTACGTGGCACGCCACTACGCCCAGCGGTATCCAGGGTTGCCGATCTACGTCGTCGAGAACGGCATGGTCACCGACAACGGCAAGCCCCGAGCCGACGGCGTGACCCGGTCCCAACACCTCAGCGACACCGTCTTCTGGCTGCAGCGCGCCAAAGCCGACGGCATCCCGATCATCGGCTACAACTACTGGTCCCTGCTCGACAACTACGAATGGGGCAGCTACCGGCCCCGGTTCGGCCTGTACTCCGTTGACGCCCTGGGCGATCCGGCGCTGCGCCGGGTACCCACCGATGCTGTACCGACCTACCGCCAGATCACCCGCGACGGCGGCACCCCGCCCGGATACCGGCCGGTGATCCCCGCGGCACACTGCTCGACGACCGTCGGCACCGAAAGCTGCGCGCCACTGGACGTGAACGGACCGCTGTCCCCGCTGAAGTAGCGCGATGTTCTCCCCACGGGCGCGCCGACGTTAAAAGTGACCACCTGGTAATATCCTCCGCGTGCCGGTGAGAGCACCGGCTGGGAGGTAGCCATGTCCATTCGCAATGCCATCGTGGATCTCGTCCAGCGCCGAACCCTGCTGCCCGAGCGGCTCGATGCCGCACTGGCCGGGCCGGGCCGCGATGTCAGCGACCTGACCGTCGTCGTCACGGGTGCATCGGCCGGCATCGGCCGCGAGGCGGTCACTCAGCTGAGCGCCCGGGGTGCCACCGTCATCGCCGTTGCCCGCCGTGAGGCGGAGCTACGGACGCTGGCGGACGCAACCGGATGTCATTGGCGCACCTGCGATCTGAGCGATCAGGACGCCACCGCCCGCTTGCTGGACGATCTCGCCGACGAGCGGGTGGACGTCCTGGTCAACAACGCGGGCCACTCGATTCGCCGCAGCATCGTCGACGCCACCGACCGGTTGCACGACTACGAACGCACGATGTCGCTGAATTACCTGGCCGCGGTGCAACTGAGCCTGGGGCTGCTGCCCGGCATGATCGAGCGGGGCCGCGGACAGGTGATCAACGTCTGCACCTGGGGTCTGCACGCCAACACATTTCCGCGGTTCTCCGCATACGCCGCGTCGAAGAGTGCGCTGGCGATTTTCGGTCGCAGTCTCAACGCCGAGCGGCCCCACCCCGGCATCTGCGCCACCAATGTCTACTTTCCACTGGTGCGCACCGAAATGATCGCGCCCACAGCCGAATACGAGGACGCCGCGGCGTTGTCGGCACAAGAAGCGGGTCGCTGGATCATCCGGGCAGTCACTCATCAGCCGGTGGAGGTCAGCCCCGCGGTGTTGCGTGCGGTGCTGCCGACGATCGACCTCATCTCCCCCGCTACGGCGGACCGCGCTCTCGCGGCCCTGACCTGACCGGCGGGCAGCGCAACCCAGGCAAGGGCCCATGAAGAAACACCTGATCTCCAGTACGTTGTCGCGCGCCGTCAGCGCTTCTACCGGGCGTACGACATGGCGCCCGGGCCACGGGCCGGGGTACGCCGCCGCGTATTCCTACACCGGTACCTGGCGCACCAGGCCCGTCGAGGGCAGCGCCTACCTGGAGTGGATCGACGTCCAGCCGGCCTGAATCGGCGTGTTCGTCCCGAGCGATGGTCGACAGTGGCTCAGCGGTGCGGGCCGGGCTGACTAGGCTGTCCGGATGACCTCGCGCGCCGTCAGCGGCAGAACCGGCACCAAAGGTGTGCCGCGCGGCGAGCGCGAACAGCTCATCATCGAGGCGGCGATCGCCGAATTCAGCCGGGCCACCTATGCGGGTGCGTCCCTGGCCGCCATCGCCGCCCAGGCCGACGTCTCCAAAACCCTCATCATCAGCTATTTCGGGTCCAAAGAAGCCGTCTACGCCGCGTGCGTCACCAGGATCGGAAACCAGATCGAGCAGGCGGTCGACGCCGCACTCAAATCCCCTGACCACCTGGCGGGGGCCGGTGCCGCCGCCGGTGAGCGGGTGCTGGCGGCGATCTTCACGACGTTCGAGGGGCATCCGGGCGACTGGCATGTGCTGTTCGACCGGTCGGTCCCGCACGGTCCGGCGCGGGACGCGGCGCGCGAGCAGCGGACGATCTTGCGTGAGCAGGCGTTCGCGGGAGTGTCGCGGTCGCTCGGGGGTGTCGGCCTCACGGATCCCATCGATCTGGTCGCTGCCACCGGCGTGTGGGAGCACATGGTGTCTGCGCTGATGCTCTTCTGGCGTAAGCATCCCGAGGAGCCCGCCACGGCGATGGTGGCCCGGGCCCATCGGGTCCTGGCGGCCATGGCCGGGCATACGTTGGATGGTGCGACGGACTAGGGCAGGATTCGTCCAGCGATGCCGTCCGCCAAGAGTCTGCGGGGCGGCTCGGTTCCGTCGAGGAGCCGGGTGATGCGTTTGACGATCTGCCAGCCGTGCGCCGATTCCGCCGCGCGGCGGAGGTGGAAATAGCTGACGCCGGCCCGGGCGGGTTCGTAACTGGTTGCGCGCCTGAGCAACAGCGTCGACTCACATACCGCAACCGCCTCGTCGCCATGGATGGTGACGACGGCGGGACTCAGGAAGTGGGTGCATCCGGTGGTGATCAACTCCTGGTGACCAGGTGAGCGCACCATGGCGGCGACGTCGGCACGTCCTGCCATGAGCCAGTTTTCGACGTCGTACACCCCGTCCGGTGCCCACATCGCGGCGGCGTCGTCGGCCTCACCGGCGTCGACCAGCGGTCCGTAAGAGGCGATCATGCGCTCGACGGCGCGCTCGTCCTCGATGCGGCGCAGCCGCGTCTCCAGCTCGGTGAGCCGCTGCTCACTCATGGTCGGTCTTCGCCCGGCAGGTTGGCCAAGTCCGCCAGTGCGCCGAGCTGCTCGCAGCAATGTGTTGCGGACCGGGAGGCGAGGACGCACGTCGCCGCTGTGGCACCGGCGTCCTCGAGCGCGCCGAGTTCGTTGAGCGTCTGTTGGGGCGCGCCCATCGGATCCAGCGGCGGGGTCGCGAGCACGATGTCGAAGGTGTCCGGAAGGTCCACGGCGGCAAGCATTGTCGCGATCTCCGCTGCCGAGAGACCGAACGGCATCCAACCGTCCCCCAGGTTGACGGCGCGACGAAGTGAACGCCGGGTCCGGCCGCCCACCCAGATCGGTACCCGCGGTTGCCTCGCACAGGGATCCATGATCAGGGAGTCGTAACGGTAGTAATGCCCTTGGTGCACGGGATGATTGGTGGCCAACGCGTCGCGCAGTGCACTCATCGCCTCGTCTGCCCGGGCACCGCGATCATCCCAAGCTGCGCCCAACAGCTCGAACTCCTCCCGGAGTGACCCGACGCCCACGCCCAAGATCAGCCGGCCACCGCTGACCTGGTCCAGTGTGCCGTAGCGTTTCGCGATCTCCAGCGGATGGTGGTAGCCCAGCACCAGCACCGAGGTGGCCAGCCGGATCCGCGCCGTACGCCCGGCGATGAAAGCCAAGGTGGCCAAGGGATCCCAGTATGTCGACCCCCGGGTCGCCGCGACATCGGTCGGCACGACGACATGCTCGGGACAAGTCAGGTAGTCGATGCCGAGCAGGTCGGCGACGGCGCCGATCTCGCCGATCTCAGCGGCGCCGGCGGTCGCTTCCCACGCCGACGCGGTGGCGGGAACTTGGATGACCACCGGCGTCTGCAGTCCTATCCGCATGCAAGCGCCCTTCCGTACCGGCGTCTGGATCGGATACCCTCGGACGCAGAAAACTAAAATGAATTTTAGATATGGAGCGAGAACTTGTCTAGCGAGGACGCGCTGCAGTTGCAGCAATACGGGCCGTGGGCCGTCATCGCGGGTGGATCGGAGGGTGTCGGGGCGGAGTTCGCGGCCCTGCTGGCGCAGGCCGGCGTCAACCTGGTGCTGATCGCCCGCAAGCCGGCGCCGCTGCAGGCCACCGCGAGCCGGTGCCGCGAGTACGGTGTGGCGGTCCGCGAACTGACCCTCGACCTCATTCGCGATGAGGCTGTCGACCAGATCATCAGTGCCACGGCCGATTTGGAGGTTGGACTCCTCATCTACAACGCCGGGGCCAACACCCACAGCGCGGAATTCCTCGATGGTGACATGGCCGCGTTTCAGCGGGTGATCGACCTGAACGTCACCACGCCGCTGCGGCTGGTCCACCACTTCGGAGCACTCATGCGCGAACGCGGCCGGGGCGGCCTGATGCTGGTCGGATCGCTCAGCGGGCACCTCGGGTCGGCGCGACACACGGTGTACGGCGGCGTGAAGGCATTCAGCCGGATCTACGCCGAGGGCCTCTGGCTGGAGTTGCGCGAACACAACATCGACGTTCTCGAGCTCGTCCTTGGTCTCACGCGGACGCCGGCGATGGAGCGGGTCGGCCTGAACTTCGACATCCCCGGGATGCCCGCATCCGACCCCGCTGACGTCGCACGCGAAGGCCTCGCGAATCTCGGCAGCGGTCCGGTGCACATCATCTCGGCGCACGCGGACAACCCGGCGGTCCACGCCACGCGCGACCGCGGCAGGGTGCTGTTGGCGTCCCACGCGATGATTCAGAAGATGGTGCAGGGCACACCGTCTGGACCACCGGAATAGCCATGCCCCGGGCACCACTCGACCGGGAACCGGCGACCCCGAGGACCCTCGCGCAGATCGATCGCTGCGAACGCATCCTGGCCACCGCCGCGAGACTCGGCGCGCGCCACGGACTCGAAGAAGTCCGGATGCAGGATGTGGCGGATCAGGCCGCCGTCTCCATCACCACCGTCTACCGGTACTACCCCACCAAGCATCACCTGTTCGCGGCGTTGCTGTTTCACTACACCCAGGCCGCCGCGCCCCCGGGTCCGGCGACGGGAGAACCCGTTGCCGATGTCACCGAACTCATGGCCGGCATCGTTCGGACCATGCTGGCTCGTCCGCAACTGGCCCGCGCGATGATCACGTCGGTCAATGCCCGGCGCGCCGAGTCGACCGTCAGCGGCGACTACAACTTGCGGAGCAACATCCTCAGCGTTGCCGGCATCGTCGCGCCCACCGCGGCCGACACGCAGGTTGCGCTGCTGCTCGAGCAATGTGCATACGGCGTCTTGTCGTGGGCCATCACCGGCGAGACGACGCCCGAGCAGGCCGAGCGCGACATGCGCCGGGCCTGCGAACTGCTCCTGGCGCCCTGGCGCCGACGAGTACGGAACAGGCGAAACGAGAGTGACCGATGACCACCGATATCACCCTCAGTACCGGCGACCAGGCGCACGCCGTGCTCACCAGGCTTCGGGTCGAGGCCACACCGCACTTCTTCGACTTCCTCAAAAGCCGATAGCGGTTCAGCGTCAGAGGGTCAGGCAGGGCTCGGCGCCGTCGTACACCCCGCGGCGGTAGGCGTCGATCCGGTCGGCACCTTGCCCCTGCCGCTCGACGTCGCCGTCGCCACGGAAGAGCAGCAGTGCGGCCACGGCTTTGTCCAGGTCGCCGGGTGAAAGGCTGTACCGGCTCTCCGGGCGGTTGTGCAGCAGGATGCTGGCAGCCCAGGAACCGGTCAGACAGTCGGCGCGCAAGGACACCTGCTTGCTGCTGCTGTCCTGACCGAGCCGAGTCAACGCCGCCAGTCCGTACTGCGTCCCGATGAGCGTCGCTACCGCGAAATCGCCACCCTCGGCATAGATTTCGGGCATGGCTTCGGCGTTGTCGAATCCGACGTAATCCTCGGGAACGCAGTAGAAGAGCACGTAACCCTTGGTCGGGGTGTCGCCACAGTTCGGGGAGTTGTTCGCGTCCAGCTTGCGCACCGGCTGCAGCGGGGTCCATTGCTTGCCGGTCAACTCGGGGAACAGCTTGGTGTAGTAGTCCTCGAGATCCGCTGGTACACCGTCGATTATCGAGTCGTAGGGCGCGTTGCCGCCGCTGGCCTCGTCCTCCGCGCTGTTGAACGGGACTTCGACCACCACGGGATTGCCATTGCGGTAGTCGGCGCACGCTTGCGGCCCCTTGTCGAAACCTGTCCGGAAGGAGTTCACCCGGTCGAACCCACTGCCGTGCGCTCTCGGATCGTGCTTGGCGGTGCCGGGTTCGTCGCGCAAGAACAGGAAGCCCGCGAGGGCGCGGTCCAGATCGTTGGCGTTGGGCTTGAAGGTGTCCGACTTGGCATGCGCCGCCCAGGCTCCGGCAAAGCAGTCGGCCTGGATCTCCTTGGTGACCGTCTCGCCCTGGAAATTCGCCCGTGCCTGAATGGCATGGCCCCATTCGTGGGCCAGGACCACCGGAATGACGAAGTCGCCGAACCGTTTTCGCAGGCTCGGCAGCAGGACCTCCACGTCCCAGGCCACGTCGTCGGCCTTGGCGCAGTAGAACGCGTTTCCGGCGATGTCGTCAGCAGACTCGGCGCAGGGCGGCAGCGGCCCGGACGACGGGTGGACCGCGTAGAAGCCGCCCGTCACCGGCGTGTAGTCCTTGTGGTAGAGCTCGGGAAATTCCTTCTGCCAGTAAGCCTGGATGTCGCCGATCGACTGGATGACGATCTTGTTGACCGGGTCTGCGGCGTCGCCGTGAATCTCCACCGGCGGGGCCGACGGCGTAGTCGACGACGACGGCTCCGCCCCGGGCTTCAGGTGCTTCTCGCCGCAGCCGGCAACGGCCAGGATGCAGACGGCCAGTAGTGCAGAAGCCCGCCGGCGGGCCCGGTGAATGGCCATTCTCTACGACGTGGGCTTGTCGTCGACCTTGAACCCGTAGTTCACGTCGGAGCCGTCGACACTGTTGACGGTGACCGTGACGCCGTAGGTCTGGCCGCTGTCCTTGAGCTGGCAGCGAAGCGTGGCGCCGGTCGTGCCTTTGAGGTTCTCCGGGCATGTCACGGATTCGGGTTTGGTCCCGAACTGCTGGCCCAGCTGGTCGCTGATCTGGCTGGCGACCTGCGCCTTGTCGATGGTCTGAACCATGTCGAACTTCACCTGGTCACCCTCGATGCTGGTGACCGTGACGTTGACGTTGCTGGTTTTGTCGCCGACCTTCATGGTGCAGTTGGTCTCGGCGCCCTTTTGGCCCGCGAGGTCTTCGGGGCAGGTCACCGAGTCTGCCTTCTTGCCATCGGCGCCGGTCATCTTGGTGACGATCTGGCTCTCGACGTCCTTCTTGCTCACCGACGGCGTCCCGCTGGAGCAGGCCGCAGCGCCGAACACGGCAACCGTGATCGCGGATGCGAGAACGAGCCTCTGACACGTTGTGTTGGTCATGTCGCCAACCCCTTCCAAGTTCGGGCGCCAACCAACAGCGCCGCACCTCTCAAGCCGGACGGCAAAAGTTAGCGCCGTGGTGTTGGAATCCAGTTGGAAGCTCACTCAGGTCGGGTTGGTCCCGCCGGCGTTCCAACCACCCGGGGCGCCGGATTCAACGGAATTCCAATCCGACGTCCATATCGTGACGCCGAGGACGTGACCGACGTCCCCGTCTACCCCTGAGGAGTCACGATGCAGATGTCGCATCGACCTGTCATCGCCGTCGCCGCCGCCGTATGCCTGAGCATGACGCTGGGCGCCTGCGGAGGCGACAAGGACAAGAGCTCGAGCAGCAGCTCAAGCTCGTCGAGTTCGAGCAGCAGCAGCTCCAGCTCGTCGTCGACGAAGGCAGCCGCGCCTAAACTGACACCGCGCAAGGTGCCGGAACCCACTGCGGGAGCGGCGAATCCGACCATCGCCGACTACATCACGCAGCAGAAGATCCAGGAGACGCCGATTCACCGGACGGATGCGGGCGCCCCGAAGGTCGAGATTCAGTTCCCCGACGGCTGGCAGAACGCAGGGGACGACACCCCGGACTACGCCTACGGCGCCATCGTCTACAGCGCACCCGGTGCGGAGAATCTGGCCTACACGCCGAACATCATTGCGCTGGTGTCCCGGTTGGACGGGCCGGTGGATGCGGACAAGCTGATGTCGCTGGCGGGCGGGGAGGCGAAGAACCTGCCGGGATTCTCCTCGGCTGGTGAGGAACCGGGCACGTCGGCGGGATTCCCGGCGTTCCGGATCGCCGGTACCTACGACATGCCGAGCGGGAAGGCCGCATTCGGCCAGGAGACCGTCGTGTTCAAGGGCAACGACGGGCTCTATGTTCTGCAGATGAACGCAACCAGTGATGAAGCCCAGGGCCATGAGCTGTTCCAGGCGTTGGACTCCATCGACAAATCTCTCGCCATCACCCCTTAGATGACGACAGCGCCACCCCGGACCAAGGCCTATCTGCTCAAGAGCAAAGCAAACACCTGGTGGGTGAACGTCGAGTTGGAACTGACGGATACCCGCGTGCGGTGCCTTGCGTCCGAATACGCGAAATGGGTCGATGAGGAACTGGGCCTCACCGATTACCAGGCGAAGCTGTCCGCGGGTGAGGAGGTCGTGATCTTCGACTTCCCGCGGAACGCGCTGAATCTCAAGTGGCTCCGGCAGTTCTACCGTGGTGGCTGCGAGGTGAGTCATCGCGATTCACGCAAATGGCTTGTCTCACTTGTGTATCCATCGGGATTCGGCAGCGTGCTCGATCTGATGACGGACCGCGCCATCTGGCGTCAGTGGCGAGAAGCACTGCCGGACAGCACGGTAAAAGCCTGATCTCACACGGACTGCACCGACAGCGAGGCCAGCCGCTCGGCGAGCATGTGACGATATGCGCGTTCGCCGGTGGCATCCGCCAGGCGGCTGGCCTGCTTCAGCCAATCACGGGCGGCGTCGATCCGGCCGTGATGCAGTTCGATGTCGGACAACAGGCTCAGGAAGATGGTGTTCATCGCGGTCGTCCCATCCGATGTGTACAGCTGATAAGCCTGGCGCGCGATGTCGGGATCGATGTCTTTGCCGCTGAGGGTCTGGGCCCACACGCTGATGATCCGGGCTGTCGCCGCCCACTGCCGGCCGCCCGCGGCGCAGAACTCGGCGTCGACCTGGTCGGCGAGTTCGGCGGTGCCGTCGATCACGCCGAGGATGGCGGCGCACTCGACGTATGTCAGTTTGGCGGCCAGGATGTTGAAGACGTCGCCGCGGCTCTGGGCGAGATGCAGTGCGCGACGGTGATATTCGCGCATCGCGTCCTGATCCCCGCGGACCGCTTCGGCCAGCGCCATCCAGCAGTACACCCGCGGATGGAAGAAATGAAGGGGGTCGGTCACCGTCTCGGGCGGTGGGAAGTTCGTCATCATGTGGTGGCCGGTAGTGATCAACAGGTCGGCCTCGCCGCGGAGCGAATACACCATGATGTGCGCGAAGTCGTTGACCACGCCGATGACCGGATCACCGGACTTGTCGTACTGGTCCTGTAAGCCATGGGCGATGATCTCGGTCTCGTCGATCCGCCCGTGCGCGCACAACATCAGACACTTGAGTGCGATGGCGCCATAGAAGTTGCGCCCCTTGACTTCCTGTCCGATTTCGAACGCCCGCTGGACCGCTGCGGTGGCCGATTCGCTCGCCTGTCCTTCGAGGATTCCGCGGGCGCCGGCAAGATGCAGCCACAGCGTGGCCTGCCGGTCCAGGTGTTCGGGCTTGGCCGGTAACCGTTCGCAGATCTGCAGCGCGTGTTCGGCCAGGCCGGCGACATCGTGATAGGCCGAGCGGTTGAGGGCCCGGGGGATCGCCGCCTCCAAGATGCCGAGGGCGACGTCCGCGTTCAGCTCGGTGCCGGCCCGCCACGCATGGTCGGCAGCCGCGATCACGTGTTCGTACGCAGCAGTGGCGAGCGTCGGCGTCCGGGTGGTGGCGATGGCCGCGTGGACGCTGGTGCGGTCGGTCGTGGCCAGTTGCGTGATCAGCGCATCGCGGACCAGCCCGTGGCTGAATCGATAGGCCCCGGGCCGTTCGGGCAGTTCGTCGAGCAGACCCGTCTCGTATGCCGGGCGAAGCCGGCTCTGCACCGTCGAGATCGACAGGTCGACGATGTCGGCCAGGTCCGCGACATCGAATTCGGGCCCGACGACGGCAGCCGCGCTGAGCACCCGCCGGCTCGGCCGGTCCAGCACATTGAGTCGGCGGCCCACCACACCGACGACAGCATCCGACAGGGCCGGGTGGCCGTGCTGCGGCGCCCCGTCGGTGCCGAGGGCGCGGGCGAGTTCCTTGATGTAGAACGGGTTTCCACCGGCCTGCTGCCACACTTCGTCGGACACGACGGGTGGGACCTCGCGACCGGCGACGGCGTCGATCAGGTGCGCGGCCGAGGTCGAGTCGATGCCGTCGAGGTGCATCGTGACGGCGTCGTTGGAGCGGACGAGGCGTTCGAAGGACGACCGGTTCATCGGACGGTCGGTGCCGAAGAACGTCCAGTTGCCGACCACCTGGATCGGCAGGCGCGGGAACTCACCGGCGAGCAGGACGAGCGTGTTCAGCGAGGCCGGATCCGCCCGCTGCAGGTCGTCGATGACGAGCAGCAAGGGCCTGATACCGGCGAGCGCACGCAGCGCCGTCACGATTCGTTCCACGAGCGTGAAGCCCGTTGGGGCGAACCGGCTGGCCGAGGCCAGGTCGTCGTCGCCATGCCATTCCGGTACCAGCGCGGTGACCACTCCCGGCGCTTCGTGCAGCACGGCCCGGCGCGCCTCCGGTCCGAGTTCGGTGCCCAGCTGGCGCAGCAGCTGGATCCAGGTCCACAGCAGGGGCAGTTTGACGCCGCTCGGATGGCTCGCCCAGGCCACCGTCATGCCCGCCGCGGACGCGCGGTCGACCGCGGCCTGTGCCAGGGACGTCTTGCCGATGCCGGCGTCGCCGGTCACCAGCGTGAGGCCGCCGGCGCCTGCCTGCCCACGGCGTACCGCGGCGGCGACGCTGCCGAGTTCGGCATCGCGGCCGACGAACGGCGGCGGAGCGGCGGCGCCGGGTGTTGGTTCGGGCACGTGGTGTGCCGGCGCGACATTCAGTTCGGGCGCGCCGTCGCGGATCTTCTCGAAGAGGGTCTGCAGGCCTTCGCCGGGCCGGGTGCCGATCTCGCGATCCAGCGTGGTGCAGGCTCGTTCGAACGCCTGGATCGCATCAGCAGTTCGGTTCGCGCGATGCAGCGCGAGCATCAGATGGCCCCAGAGTCGTTCCTGGAGAGGATGTTCCGCCAGCGCGCCCTCGATCTCGGGCACCAGCTCACCGCCGCCGCCGAGTTGCAGGGCGGCGTCGAAGCGGGCCTCGATGGCGGTGGAGCGCAGGGCGGAGAAGCGGATGGCCTCAGGGGCGGCGAATTCGTGATAGGCGAACTCCCCGAACGGATCTCCATGCCATAACGCCAGCGCCTCGGTGAGCATCCCGACAGCCGTTTCGGCGGAGTTACGGATCAGTGCGCTCCGGCCGTTCGCCACCAGGTCTTCGAAACGGAACAGATCGACGGTGTCGCCGGGGAGCAGATTCAGCTGGTAGCCGTGCGGGTGGGAGGCGAGGCGCTGGCTGTGTACGTCGGAGCGGCGCCCGTCCGGGTCGTTGGCGCCGTCGGCGGCGGGATCGAGGACCCGCCGCAGGTTCGCCATGTACGAACGCACCGAGGCCAGCGCCTTTGCCGGTGGTTCGTCGCCCCAGACCGCGTCGATCAGGCGGTCGATGCTGACCACGGCGCCGTGGTTGGCCAGCAGCACCGCCAGCACACAGCGTTGCTTGGGGCCGCCGAGCGCCGCCGGCGTGCCGTCAACGCGGGCCATCACTGCACCCGAGAGGAAGTATTGCGCCATCTCTCCCGATTCACAGCAAACGCAAATGTGGAATTGGGGAGACCATACATCTGGGAGTCACCTGTGGCATCCCGGATAGCCTGGCAATTTGCTGAATGCGATGGGCCGGTCAGGTGATTTCTGGGCCCCGCTTGCGACGCGCCCGGCTGGCGATGGCGAATCCGGCCCCTGCCAGCAGGAATGGTGCGCCGATGATGCCGAGGAGGGTCGGTAGGAACCACACCTGCCAATAGGTGTTGATCTGGGCGTCGCGTGGGTTGTCGGCGTCGTAGCGAATATCCACGTGTTCGCCGACCTGGGCCGGGGGCGGATTACTACTCACCGAACTGAGGAAACGGACCACGGTGCCGGCCGCGGTGGTGAATTCCACGCGCGCCCGGTATCGGGGACTGCTCCCGCGGCCACTGGGGACCAATTCGATGACGGTGCCCTCGGCATGACTGTCATCCGAATTCTCGTGCGCCACAAATGCTGCGCAGACTCCGGCTGCCACGGCCAAGGACAGTCCGAGCGACAGGAACACTTTCGCCAGGACGGGTGCGGCCGATTGTTTGGATGGGCCCGTGGCACCGAGTTCCGTTGCGCTGGTCCCCGTCGTGCCGCGCGACGCCTGCCGGGCGCGACGCTTGCGCAGCAGCGCAACGAGAATGGCGACATCCACGATCACGATGACAGCGATCAGCACCACGATGTACTCGACGCGCATGACCCCTCCGAAAGATGTCGACTGGAAGAGAGTAGGTCAGCGCGATTGGAATCTGCTTGGCGGTGCGATACCGGCTGAAGAACTGTGAGGGTTGTGTACGCGTAGCTCGGGTTCCGCGTACACAACCCTCACCGGATGGGGGACAGGCCAGGCTTACGCTTCCGTCTGGCCCAAGGTCACCTGCACGGACCGTTCCGCTCCGGACGGGTCGGCGTAGGTCACGGTGACGTTGTCGCCGGGCGCCTTGGACCGGATGGCCGCGACGAGCGCTTCGGGACCGTCGATCGGCTGGTTGTCGACCTTGGTGATCACGGCGCCCTTGTCCAGGCCGGCCGCAGCGGCGGGACCGCCGGCGACAACACCGGCCACGGCCGCGCCCTGGGCGTTGTTGTTGGCGGCCAGCTTGACGCCCAGCGAGGCGTGCTGCACGGTGCCGGTCGAAATCAGTTGGTCGGCAATGCGCTTGGCCTGGTCGACCGGGATGGCGAAGCCGAGACCGATCGAACCGGGCTGGGCGCCACCGGAATCCGGGCCGCCGCCGAGCGACGCGATCGCCGAGTTCACACCGATCAGGTTGCCGTTCATATCGACCAGCGCGCCACCGGAGTTGCCGGGGTTGATCGCGGCGTCGGTCTGGATGGCGCTCATCACCGAGTGCTGCCCGGTCTGCTCGTCACCGGTGCTCACCGGACGGTTCAGTGAGCTGATGATGCCGGTGGTGACGGTGCCCTGCAGACCCAGCGGCGAGCCGATAGCGACGACGTTCTGCCCGACGCGCAGGTCCTTGGACGATCCGATGCTGATCGGGGTCAGGCCGGAGACACCCTGCGCCTTGACAACCGCGATGTCGTCGGCGGGATCGGCGCCGACCACGGTGAACGGCACGGTGCGGCCGTCGGAGAGGGTGACGGTGGCCTTGAGGCCCTGGCTCACTCGGCCTGACGGAGCGGTGGCGGGACCGCCCTGGCTGGGGTCCTGCGCGTCGGGACCGTCCTGTGGACCGCCGGGGAGTTGGCCGAACGGGGACATGCCACGCGGCAGGCCGCCGCCGGGCAGGGATTGAGCCGGCGTCGAATCCTGACCGCCCGCGGCCTGATTGGCCGCGGCGACGACATGGTTGTTGGTCAGGATGAGCCCGTCGGCGCTGAGGATGATGCCCGAGCCTTCCTCACTCTGCTGGCCGGACTGGATCTGCAGTTTCACCACACTCGGCAGCACCTTGGCGGACACCGACTCAACGGACCCGGCCGGCGCTGCCACGGCCGGCGCTGCCGGCGCGGATGGCATTGGCTGCGAGTGGTTTCCGAGCGCAGCGGTGATCGGCGCCCTGGCGTCGGGGGCGGTGTTGCCGTAGTGGTCGACCACGGCCACGGTGCCGGCAGCGCCGGCCGCCATGGCCACGGCAGCGATCCCGAACGCCATCAGTCCGGACCGTGACCGCTTGGCCGGCCGCGGCGGGACGGGCGCGCCGTAGAACTGCGGGTTCTGGTGGCCGTGCGGTGTCCGCAGCGGCTGGGTGTGTGCCTCGGATGCGGAGGGGCGCTGATACCGGTCCTGGCTCCACTGGACGGTTTTTTCCTGGTCAGCCGCATATTGGCGGGACCAGACGTGCTGGTTGTCCGGCCGGTCTGTCGGGGGTCTCATTGGCGTTGGCTACTTTCTCGAAACGTCGGTAAGACAGGCGCATTCGCGCTGGATGTCTCCACGGTGCCGTCGTCAACTGAGGCTCTGCTGAGAAAGTGTTCGGGACAATCCAAGACTTTTCAGGTCACATTGTCGCCGCGGCGATACCGCGGGCATGGCCTGCAACTTTCATGCGGTTCCGTGAATCCCGGCTGAACTTCGGCCCTTGATTTCCCCTTTGGACTCGCGAGACGGACCGTGCTGGGTCACGATCGACGGGTGCGTTCCACCCGACTGACCGCCGCCGGTGAAATCCCGGACACGGGCATCCCCGACACCTTGTCGTCGACCATGACCATCGCCGAGCAGTACGACTGGCACCAGCAGTACCTGCGCCGCCACCGGGTATCGCGACGGAATTTCCTGCGTGGGTCGGCGGCCGCCGCAGCGGTGGCGGCCCTGGGCCTGGCGCCGTTCGGGCGCCGCGCGTACGCACAGGATGCGCCCCTCAGCGTCGCGAACCGTCGGGTCGGCTTCGGCGGCGACGCCGCCAACCAGCTGAGGCTGGCCGCCCAGCTATCGCGAAACCCTGCCAGCACCAAGGTGTTCGTCGACCACGGACCCACCGATCAGCTGGGTGCGACGGTAGAGGCCGAGGTGCGCAACCTCGTCACCCAGATTCCCACCAGTGACCGCGGCGTCCTGGCGGCCGAACAGTTCTATGCCCACGTCCCGGTCGACGGGCTGCCCGGTGGCACCGCGCACTTCTACCGGTGGCGCACCGAGGACGGATTCGTCAGCGACGTGCGGTCGGCCAGGACGGCAATGCCCAGTGTGCGAACGGCGTTGGCGCCGTTCCGCTTCACCATGATGGGCGACCAGGGCACCGATGACACACCACGCCAGCCTGCCGGGCTGAAGCGCGGAGACTACGACGACAGCTACTACAAGCCGGACAACGAACCGGACGTACCGCACACTGCCAACGTCTTCAGCCAGATTGTCGCGTCCAACCCCGAATTCCACCTGCTGGCCGGGGATATCGCCTACGCCGATCCGTCGGGCGGCGGCAAGCCACTGTCGTTCGTCGCTTCGGGCGCCAAGCCCGCTCCCGGTTTCGACAAGTACAACCCGTTCGTCTGGGACGTCTATCTGGGCTCCATCGAGGCCAGCGCGGCGAGCACACCGTGGATGTTCGCGACCGGCAACCACGACATGGAGGCTGCGTATCCGAGCAACGGATACGGCGGCCATCTGGCGCGCATGGACTTTCCGGACAACGGCCCGGCGGCCTGCCCCTCGGTCTATTCGTTCGCCTACGGCAATGTCGCGGTGCTGTCGCTGGACGCCAACGACGTCAGCTTCGAAATCCGTTCCAACACCGGCTATTCCGACGGCACCCAGAACTCGTGGGCCGAACGCTCCTTGGCGGCTTACCGGGCCGATCCCAACATCGACTTCATTGTCTGCTTCTTCCACCACTGCGCCTACTCGACCACCGATTCCCACGCCAGTGACGGCGGCGTGCGGGCGGCCTGGTGCGAGCTGTTCGACCGCTACCAGGTCGATCTGGTGTTGCAGGGACACAACCACGTCTACGAACGCACCGACCCGATCCGCGCCGACCGCCCCACCAAGGTTGCCGGTGACAACTCCATCGTGGAACCCGAAACCGATGGCACCGTCTACTACACGGTGGGTTGTGCCGGTCGGCCGCGTTACGGCTTTCAGCCGGGCGAGCCGGAAAGCTACCGCGGCCATGAGGCTCCCGACACGTTCGTGCCGAACAGCTACGTCTGGACTGCCGACGGGAAGAAGAAGGCGGAGTCTGTCGGCTGGTCGCGGGTGCGCTTCCGTAACTACGCCTTCATCCGCGTCGACGTCAGGCCCGGGCAGCTGCTGAGCGAAATGGATGTCACCGCCGTCGACGAACATGGCCGGGAATTCGACAAAGTCACCTATCGCCGCAGGGTGCGCGTGTAGCCCAGCTCTGGCAGCAGACGCGGCTGCCTCTTATGGTTAGCCGGTGGATGGGACACCGTTCGGCCGCTATCGGCTGATTGAGCTGCTCGGCCGCGGCGGCATGGGTGAGGTCTGGAAGGCCTACGACACCACCATGAAGCGGGTCGTCGCGATGAAGGTGCTGCCTCCGACCTTCGCGGACGACGAGCAGTACCAGGTGCGGTTCCGCAGGGAGGCTCACGCCGCAGCCGGTCTGGACGAGCCGCACATCGTCCCGATCCACGATTTCGGTGAGATCGACGACCGGCTCTTCGTGACGATGCGGCTGATCGACGGCAAGACCGTCCAGCAGTTGTTGGCCGACGGTCCGCTGGCGCCCGACCGCGCCGTCTCGATCATCGAGCAGATCGCCGCCGCGCTCGGTGCCGCGCATGGTGTCGGCCTGGTGCACCGCGACGTCAAACCCGCGAACATCCTGGTCACCCCAGACGATTTCGCGTACCTCATCGACTTCGGCATCGCGCGGGCCGCCGGCGAGACCAAGCTGACCCACACCGGCGCCACCATCGGCACGGTCGCGTACATGGCGCCCGAGCGCTTCACCAGCGACCGGGCCGACGCCCGCTCCGACATCTATGCGCTGACGTGCGTGCTGCACGAATGTCTGACCGGCGCCCCGCCGTTTCCCGGCGACAGCATGGAGCGGCAGATCACCAGCCACCTCTACTCCGATCCGCCGCGGCCGTCGACGATGCGGCCGGGCATTTCACCGCAGATGGATCAGGTCATCGCGACCGGCATGGCCAAGGATCCCGAAAAGCGTTATGCCACAACCAAGGATCTGGCACTCGCCGCCCGGGCCGCACTGACTGCGCCGATCGAGTCCGGTCGCCCGGTCGCTTCCCCGGCGTGGACCGCCCGCCCGGTGCCCTATCCCCCGACGGGTCCCGAGGCCTACCCGGCGCACGCGCACACGCAGTACGCCGCTCCTGCGCAAAGCGCGTTCGGATCCGCCCAGTGGTCGCCACCTCAGACGACGAATGCGGGGCCGGCACAATCATGGTGGCGCAACTCGGCGGTCGTGATCGTCGCGGCGTTGGCCACGGTGATCGTCCTCGGGGGCGCAGTCGTCGCCTATGTGATGTGGTCCGATAGTCGTTCGACCGAGCAGCCCATGGCCACGAATCAGCCTAGCGCGCAACTGTTTCCGTCGATGCCCACCGGCACGGGCGGAACAGAGGGGGATCCGACCGGGGGCATGCCGCCCGCCTCTACCGCCGCGTCGACGCCGCCGGGGCCGAGTCAGCTGCAGACCGCCGACGGCCTGACCGACCTCATCGGGACCGTGAAGGCGAAGTTCGGCGACACCATGGGATTCAAGCTCGTGGTCTATCCCGATTACGCGATCATGGACCGCGTCTCTCCCACGAACAAGCACGTCGACCAGAGCTTCATGTACCGCGGTGGTAGCTGGAGCAAGTGGGGCTCGGACACCGGCACCAGCTCATTCGACGTGCTGGCGGACCTCGGTGCGATCAACGTGCAGGCGGTGGCCGCCACCCTGGCCGACGCGCCGCCGCAACTGGGCGCCGAGCCCGGGACGTCGACCTACCTGATCATCGAGGGTGAAGAGGGTGGCGGCCTGGGCCTGTCGATTCACTCGACCGCGCCGGGGACCGGATACATGCAGGTCAATCCCGACGGGACCGTCAAGCAGATCTACCCGCCGTAGCAAGCCGCGCTCCCGCCGCGTAGTAACGGAGCGCTTGCTCTGTTACTGTGTGCCGGTGCCCCGGCCTCGTGTCTACGATCTCGATGCGGTGCTCGACGCTGCCGAATCGCTGGCCGTCGAGGCCGGGCCGGCCGGTGTCACCACCCGTTCGGTGGCCGCCGCGGCCGGGATCTCGAACGGCGCGATCTACCACAACTTCGGCTCACGGACCGAACTCGTCGCCCGCACCTGGCTGCGTGCCGCACGCCGATTCCTCGATGTGCAAACAGAATTGGTCGATGCGGCCCTCGCCCGCGTGGCTGCAGACCCTGTGGACGCCGTCGTCGCCGCAGCGCAGGCGCCCGCGGTGTTCTACGAACGGCAGCCCCAGTCGGCCCAACTCGTGTGGCGGGTACAGCGCGACCAGTTGCTCGGCCACGATCTGCCCGCATCCCTGGCGGCCGAACTCAACGATCTCGACCGCCGGCTGATCGAGCTGATGGTCCGGCTGTCGTCGCACCTGTGGGACCGGCGCGACGGTCCGGCAGTCGACGCCATCACGGTGTGCATCGTCGATCTGCCGACCGCAATCATCTTGTCCCGCAACAGAATCAGCAACAGCTGGGCTCGCGATCGGCTGTCCGCGGCCGTCCGTGCCGTCCTTGCCGACGAACCCACCCCAACCAGGAGGAAACAATCATGACCATCACCGTCACCTACCAGGACAAGATCGCCATCCTGAATCTCGGCGACGACGAGAACCGCTTCTCGCTCGGTTTCCTCGACGACATCAACGGAGCCATCGACGATCTCGTCGCGGGCGGTGCCCAGGGTCTGGTCACCACCGGCGCCGGCAAGTTCTACTCCAATGGACTGGACCTCGACTGGCTGATGGCACACGGCGACCAGATGCAGTCGTACGTCGGACGGGTGCACGCGTTGTTCGCGCGTGTGCTGACCCTGCCCATCCCCACAGCCGCCGCGGTCAACGGGCATGCGTTCGGTGCCGGCGCGATGCTCGCGATGGCCCACGACTACCGGACCATGCGCTCCGACCGCGGGTTCTTCTGTTTCCCCGAGGTCGACATCCGGATTCCGTTCACGCCCGGCATGGCCGCACTGATCCAGGCCAAGCTGACGCCGCAGGCGGCGATCGCGTCGATGACCACCGGACGGCGCTTCGGCGGTGACGACGCCGCGAAGTACGGACTGGTGGAGGTCGCCGCCGCCGAGGAGGCGGTGGTGCCCGCTGCAGTGGATCTGGTGATTCCGGTGGCGGGCAAGGACTCGGCGACCATGGCCGCCATCAAGGAGACGATGTTCGGCCCGGCGGTGGCGGCGCTGCGGGCCGAGTAAAACGCGGCTGTCGGGTCCTGATAGGCATAACAGCGTGGGACAGAACGAGCGCAAGAAGATCGTCATGACCGACGACGAGATCGTCGAGTTCATCGATCGCAGCCGGACCGCGACCATGGCCACCGTCCTGGCTGACGGCCGGCCACACCTGGTGGCCATGTGGTACGCCGTGCTCGACGGCGAAATCTGGTTCGAGACCAAGGCCAAGTCGCAGAAGGCTCTCAACCTGCGCCGGAACCCCATCATCACGGTGATGATCGAGGACGGTGACACGTACGGCACCCTGCGCGGCGTCTCGATCGACGGCACCGCCGAGATCGTCGAGGACGCCGACGCCTGCCTGCGCGTGGGCATCAGCGTGTGGGAGCGCTACACCGGCCCCTACACCGACGAGATGCGGCCGTTCGTCGACCAGATGATGAACAACCGAATCGCGGTGCGCGTGGTGCCGTCGCGGATGCGCAGCTGGGACCACCGCAAACTCGGTATGCCCGACATGCCTATCAGCGGCTCGACCGCGCAATACCTCAACCAGGAGTGATCTCGGCGCGCTCCGTATCACTCTCCGATACGGAACGCGCCCAAACCACTCAGGCCGGCTCGACCAGTGGCGCGTACTCGGGGTGCTTGGCGATGTACCCGCTGACCATCGAGCATTGCGGGACGATGCGTAGCCCTGCGGCACGCGTGGTGTCCAGTGCCTCGGCGACGAGGATCGTCGCCAGTCCGCGGCCACCGTATTCGGGCTGAACTTCGGTGTGCGGGAAGATGCGTCGGCCGCCCTGGTCGAGGTAATCGATCAGGCCGACGGTCTTGCCGTCGACGGCGATGGTGAATCGCCCGTCTTCGGCGCTGACGGTGGTGGGCGCTCCGGTCTTGTCGGTAATGCTCATCCCGTCACGGTAACCCTCGTGCGTAAATCCGCTGCCCGCGCTGCCGCCCCCTCAAACGGCAGCGTGGGCAGCGGGTACTACGCGACTTCGAGGAAGATGCGGCGCTGACGGCGAACCGGGTAGCCGTTGGCTTCGGCCAAGGACCGCAGCTGCTTCAGCGCGAACGTCCGGCCGCGACCTTCGTCGGCGGGGACGACGATGCCGGCCCAGAGGCCTTCGGCGCGGGGCAGCTCGACGGCGTCACGCGCACACGCCCAACGCCGCGGGCACTGCCGGCAGAGGCTCTTCGCCTCGTCGCTGGCGATCGTCGTCCACTGCTCCGGGCTCCGGGTGCACTCACCGAGCGGCAGGCCGTCCATGGCAATCGCGGTCATCGGGGTACTCCTTAGCTGTTGCGCTGCGACTGTTCCGTCGCGGTTGAGAGGAATCTATAGCACCGGACTGGAGTAACGCAACAGTTAAACCGTAGCGTTTGATATATCCGCAGGTCAGCGAGCTATGGGGTCGAAGAAAACATCCGATTGGTCCGGAATAACATTGGTGAAAGTCGCCGTTCGGGCAGGGTGTACGGTCTAACTGAAGCGCTTGGAGCCACGCCGATACGGTTCAGCGAGTATTAACGCAATAGTTATGCGGGACCGAACCGGCTAAGCTGTATCGGACTGCTGAGGGCGCTCCGGATTTCGTGTTGAGCGCGGGCTGTAATGGGATGGGAGGTGGCCCCGGGTGCCGAACATCGATCCCGATGACGTCACCGAATACATCGCCCTGCCCGCCGTCGATCCAGGGATGGAGCGCGCCGGTGCGGCCGCCGCAGCCCGGCGTCGCGAACTCGACATCAGTCAGCGGAGTCTGGCCGCCGACGGCATCATCAACGCCGGCGCGCTGATCTCCTTCGAGAAAGGCCGCAGCTGGCCGCGGGAGAGGACACGGCTGCGTCTCGAAGAAGTGCTGCAGTGGCCACCGGGAACCATCGCCCGGATCCGTAGCGGCGAGCCGATCCCCACGCAGGCGCAGGTGGCGCTTCAGCCACACCCCGCGCCGTCGTTGACCAACGCGGGTGAGGTGCCGCTGATCGCCCAGGCCGTCGTCGCAGCGGTGAACACCTTGGGTGCCACTGCCGATGCGCTGCCGGCGATAGAAGACTCCGAATTCACGCCATGGGTCACGCAGATCTTGTCCGACCTGCGGCAGCTTGAAGCCGTGGCGGCCAGCGCCGCTCGGCTGGGTCCGGTGTCACCGCCGCTGATCAAGGCGCTGGGGCTGGTCCGTGCCCGCATCGACGAACTGACGCTGCTCGGCGCCAAAGCACCGACCGCGACGCTGGGGCAGCGGTTGTACGCCGCTCGCCGTGGTGCCAACCTGACCATCCAGGAGACGGCCCTCGCGGCCGGCGTGCCCGAGGCCGTCGTGGTCGGCGCCGAAGCCGAAGCGGCAGTGTCGGACGAGGACAAGCAACTCGTCGAAAAGCTGCTTGTGCAGCTGGTCTGACTGCGACGGCGTCAGGGCCGCTCGCGGTGCCGGTCGTCGCTGGTCGGGAAGTTCGCAGCCAGCGCGGCAGCGATCTCGATGAACTTGCGCCGGGTGGCCGGTGCCATCTGTCGGGTGCCGGCGATGACGCCGCCTGGGCGCAGGTGCCCGTCGAACGGAACCTCGACTACAGCCTGGCCCTGCCCGGCGAACTGCTGAGCCAGCACCGAGCGGGTGCGCTTGTCGGCATGGCCGTCGGAATCGTTGAGTACCACCACAGTTCGCTGCAACAGGCCGTTGAGCCCGTGCGCCGCCAGCCAATCCAGCGTCTGCCCGGCGGCACCGGCGCCGTCGACCCACGGGGAGGACACCACGATGAGCGCGTCCAGGTCCCGCAGCACCTCCTGGGTGACGGGACTGTCCATCGTGGAGCTGCAGTCGATGATCGAGATGGTGAAGTGGCGGTCCAATCGGGAGGCGGCCTCCCGGTAGACCGCGGGATCGAGCACCCGGCGCCGGGCCGGGCTCGCCTCGCCGGCCAGCACGAAGAGCCCGGCGGCATTGCTGCCCACCCGGTTGCGGATGTCGGCGAAACTCTCGAGATGCTGGTCCGAGGCCAACTCCCAGTACGAGCTCAGGGCCTTCGGATCGACCCGGCTGCCGAGCTTGCCGAACGCGGTGTCGGCGTCGACGGCCACCACCCGGTCTTCCTGTCGGAGCTCGGCGAAGAGCGACCCGATCGAGGCGGACACCGTCGTCTTGCCGACGCCCCCCTTGCCCATGACACCGACCTTGTAGTGGCCCGACAGGGCCGACCGGATCCGGTTGATCTGCTGGGCCTCCCGGATTTCGTCGGGTGACGGACCGAGGTTGACCAGCCCGAACGTCGCTTTGAACAGCGTCTTGCGCCAGCCGCGACCGGGCTCGGGCTTGCGGGGCCGGATCAAGTCGTCCCGGCGGATGGCGTCGGCGTACGACCCCGGTGGCGCGAACTGCCCGTGTGGGCCGTGCGGCCACGGCTGGTGCGGCGGTGGCCCGGGCTGGACGGGGCCGGGCAGCGGTGGGTAGCCGGTCCGGCGCTGCAGCGGTTCGGTGTGCTGCATGCCCGCGTTGTTGGTGTGCGTTGCCGGATTCACGCGTGGCCAAGCGGGTGGCGTGTCCACGGGATGTCCGGCAAAAGCGCTGTCCGGGGGGTTGTGCTGCGGTTCGAAGTGGTCAGTCACCGAATACGCGCTTTCTCTCCTCGTTTGCTCGACGCAGGTGCCGAGAGCCGGATGCCACCCCAGTATCGACCACGCTGGCGCCGACGGCGGGAGCACCGGGCCCAATTGCGCCGGCACCCGTGTGGTGGACGGTTGGCCACCGCTGCGCCGGGAGTCGTCGATTTGCTTGTCCACCAAAGCCTTTCGGTGCGTCACGACGGTGTCGCGCCGGTGCGTGACGTCGGCGAATTGGTGCGGATCCGGCGACGGACCCGCTGGTACGCTCGATGCGGGTTGTGGGGAAGCGCTGTGGGGGTGGTGTGGGGCCGCCCGTGCAGGTCAGATGCCGTGACTCGCGTAGGAGTTTGGCCATCGGCCTGCCGCCCGTGAGGTGGCGTACCAAGATGGTCACGGAGGACAGCGATGCCCGGCGCCTGGCGGCGGGAACAGGGGGTGGAGCCGAGATGCAGCGGGTGGACACAAGCACCGGGCGTGATGCCGGGTCGGCTGGGGCGACGATGCCGTCGGGGCAGTGGTCGTGACCGGCCCGTATACCGCGGCGAGCAGCGCTTCGGGTGGCATCGACGACGTCGTGGCCGTTGAGGTCACCATCGACGGCATGCTGGTCATCGCCGACAAGCTGGGTCTCATGGATTTCCCGACGAGCCTCGGCATCCGGCCGAACATTCCCCAATTGGACCTGCGGGACATCGTTTGGGAACAGGTGCGCCGCGATCTGACGTCGCAGGGCGTCCTCGACATCTACGGGAACCCACATCCGGAAGTGGCCGCGATGGTCGACACGCTGAGTCGTGCCGACCGCACCATCGAGGGCCGCTGGTGGCGCCGCGACGTCGGCGGGAAGATGCTGCGGTTCGTGGTCTGTCGCAAAGGCGAGCGGCACGTGGTCGCGGCCCGCGACGGCGAAATGCTGGTCGTGCAGCGGGTCGCCCCGCAGGTGGGCCTCGCCGGCATGGTCAATGCCGTGCTCGGATCGGCCGCCCCCGCCAACGTCGAACCGCTGACCGCATCGAGCAGCCGTCTCGCCGACTCCCGGACTCCCGACCAACTCACCCAGTTCGGAATCAGCCTGAGTTCGGCTCGGACCTATGCCGAACTCATCGGCAACCCGGATTCGTGGGTCGAGCTCACCGCCAACCAGCGGCACGAGGGCGGCACGTACAGCCAGGCCGACGTAGCCGCCGGCGTCCTCGACTCCCGGCTGGGCCGCATCGTGTCGTTGCCGCGGAAGGTGAGCGGCGAGCTGTACGGCAGCTTCCTCGCCGGCACCGACGAGAATCTGGAGCGTGCCCTGCAGGGACTGATGGAGTTCCTGCCGTCGGGTTCGTGGTTCGACACCCCCTCCGCGGGTGCCTCCGGCGACGACTACCAGGACTGACGTTGGCGGCCCACCATGATGACGGGTTCGATAATGAGCCGTCGGGTGATGATCCGAACGATGGCTCGGACGACGATCTCGGCGGCGCTCTCGAATTCCTCTACGCGGCCGACGACGCGGTCGTCCCGGACGCCGTGGCGGCCGAGGACGGAATGCCGTCCGTCGACGAGCCGGTCCAGTTCGGATACACGGTCGCGAACCCGCCCCAGACGGTGACGGTCACGGCTCTCATGGACGGCCGGATCCACCGGGTCCGGCTCGCCCCGGGCGCCACCAATATGACGGAAGTCGAACTGGCGCAGGAAATTCTCGTGATCGCCGAGCTGGCCCGCCAGGACGGTCGGTCGGCGCAGTACGAGGTCATGTACTCGGGGCTCGAGGAACTGGGCCACGACCGCGCCGAGGCCAAGGACTTCCTGTCGCGCAATCTCGACCTCCCGTCGCCCGAAGAGGCCGCCGCGACCCGCGCCCACATCTTTGCCACCAGATATTCAGGGGAAACACATGAGTGACCAACTCGCCGCCATGTTCAACAACGCCGTCGGCATGCTGGACACCGCGCCGGCGCGCTCGATGCAGCTGTTCACCGAGATCACCTCGGTCGACGAGACCGCGTGCGACGCCTGGATCGGGCGGATCCGGTGCGGTGACGCGGACCGCACCACGCTGTTCCGCGCCTGGTACTCGCGCGGCAACCTCGGCATGCTCGCCGGGCAGGCCGAGGTGTCGCTGGCGCAGGTCAACGCGCGGGTACGGATCGGCGGAGAGCTCGGCGACATCACCTACCCGGTGAACTCGCCGCTCGCTCTCACGTTGGCGTTCGCGGTGAACGAGGCTTCCGAGGGCAACTACGCCGACGCGCTGGAAGCCGTCGAGAGCGCGGCGGTCGGCGCGTCTGAGCATCTGGTGGCCTGGGTCAAGGCGGTCATCTACACCGGTGGCCAGCGCTGGACCGATGTCATGGAGGTGCTGCGGGGGTCGGAGAGCTGGCCGGACGCGTTCCTCGCCGGTGCGGCCGGGGTGGCCCGCGGTGTGGCCGCGGCGAATCTCGGGCTGTTCACCGAGGCCAAGGACAAGCTGACCGAGGCCAACGAGTCGCCGGCTGGGACGGCGTGCGGCCGGCCGATTGCCTGGTACCTGGCCATGACCTTCCGGGACCAGGGTAACGAGGAGGGCGCGCGGCGTCTGCTGGAGTGGTTACAGGCCAATTTCCCGGAGCCGAAAGTCACTGAGGCGCTTCGTGATCCGAACTACAAGCTGCAGACCACAACGTCGGAGAAGATCGCCGCCCGCTCCGACAAGTGGGATCCGAACAGCGTGGTGGCCGATACGTCGGCGCGCGACAAGATGCTCAGCGATGCGCAGGCCGAACTGGACCGGCAGATCGGTCTGGCCAAGGTGAAGGAGCAGATCGAGACCTACCGTGCCGCAACGCAAATGGCGAAGATCCGGGCCGCGCGCGGCATGAAGGTCGCGCAGCAGTCGAAGCACATGATCTTCACCGGGCCGCCGGGAACCGGCAAGACCACCATCGCCCGCGTGGTCGCGAACATCCTGGCCGGCCTCGGCGTCATCGCCGAGCCCAAGCTGATCGAGACGTCCCGTAAGGACTTCGTCGGTGAGTACCTGGGCCACACGGCGGTGAAGACATCGAAGGTCATCGACCGGGCGCTCGGCGGGGTGCTGTTCATCGACGAGGCCTACACCCTCATCCAGGACGGGCTGCAGGGCGGCGACGCCTTCGGTTCTGAGGCCATCGACACCCTGCTGGCCCGCATGGAGAACGACCGCGATCGCCTGGTCGTCATCATCGCGGGGTACAGCTCGGACATCGACCGGCTGCTCGAAGCCAATGACGGTCTGCGGTCCCGGTTCGCGACCCGCATCGAGTTCGAGTCCTACTCCCCCGAAGAGATCGTCGAGATCGCGAAAGTCATTGCCAAGAGCAATGATTCGCTGATCAACGAGGAAGCGGCCAAGCAGGTTCTGGAAGCGGCGACCACGCTGTACCAGCACCAACTGAACGGCAAGCCGGCCATCGACATCGCGGGTAACGGCCGCTACGCGCGACAGCTGGTGGAAGCCGGCGAGCAGGCTCGCGACATGCGCCTCGCCCGGTCGTTGGACATCGAGAGCCTCAGCGTCGAAGCGCTGGGTGAGATCACCGGTGACGACATGGCTTCCGCGATCAGCGGAGTGCACCGGCGACTGAACATCGGCGAATAACCGATGGCAGATTTCCGGCTCACCACCAAGGTTCAGGTCAGCGGCTGGCGCTTCCTACTCCGTCGCGTCGAGCATGCCATCGTGCGGCGCGACACCCGGATGTTCGACGACCCGCTGCAGTTCTACAGCCGGTCGGTGTCGGCGGGCATCACCGTCGCGGTGATCATCTGCCTCGGCGCGGCGATGATGGCCTACTTCAAACCGCAAGGCAAGCGGGGCGAGGACACGCTGCTGGTCGACCGCAGCACCAATCAGCTGTATGTCGTCATGCCCGGGACGCAGCAGATCCGTCCGGTCTATAACCTGACCTCGGCCCGGCTGGTGCTCGGCCACACCGGTGAGCCGCAGGTGGTCAAGCCTGCCGAGCTGGCCAAGATGCCGAAGGGGCAACCGATCGGTATCCCGGGAGCGCCTTACGCGACGCCGGTGGACGGCAGTTCGGGCACCTGGTCGGTGTGCGACACCGTCACCAAGCCCGAGAGCGTCACCCCGACCGTCGAGACTGCGATACTGGTCGAGCCGGTGGTGCTGAGCGGCGGCGTCGCGCCGATTCGCCCGGACCAGGGTGTGCTGGTCAAGTACCAGGACAAGACCTGGCTGATCACCAAGGACGGCCGGCATTCGATCGATCTGGCCGATCGCGCCCTGACGTCCGCTGTGGGTATCCCGGTCGGCTCGAAGTCGGCGCCCATCTCGTCCGGCCTGTTCAACGCGCTGCCGAACGTCGGTCCGTGGGCGCTGGCCCCGATTCCGGCCGCCGGCGCGCCCAATACCGTCGGCCTGCCGGCGAACCTGGTCATCGGCACCGTATTCCAGACCATCACGGACAACAGCAAGCAGCAGTACGTGGTGCTGCCAGACGGTGTCGCGAAGGTCAATGACACCACCGCGGCTGCTCTGCGGGCGACGAACTCCTACGGGCTGATCTCGCCGCCGTCGGTGGAATCGAGCGTGGTCGCCAAGATCCCCGAGCAGACCTACACCTCGCCGCTGCCGGCGAAGCCCATGACCATGCTGCCGCCGCAGGACGATCCGACGGTGTGCTGGACGTGGCAGCGCGAAGCCGGTGACCAGGGCGCCAAGACCACGGTGATCGTCGGCCGGCATCTGCCGATCCCGGCGAGCTCGATGGGTAACGGCATCAAGCAGATCAGCGGTGACGCCACGGTCTACATCGACGGCGGCCAGTACATCCGGCTGCAGTCCCCCGACCCCCGTTACGGCGAGTCCCAGTACTACGTCGATGCCCAGGGCGTCCGGTACGGCGTTGCCAACGACGACACCGCCAAGGCCCTCGGTCTCAGCGGCGCCGCCACGGCGCCGTGGCAGGTGGTCGGTCTACTGATGGAAGGCCCGGTCCTGTCGAAGGAGGCCGCGTTGCTCGAACACGACACGCTGCCGTCGGATCCGAAACCGCGGAAGGTGGCTGGCAGCACTGATGGTGCTGCAGCCGCCGTGCCGCCGCATCCGGGAGGTGCGTCATGACGACCAAGAAGTTCACCCCGTCGATGAGGCGGGGCCCGCGCCTGACCCCGGGCGAGATCAACGTCACCCCGCCCGACGACCTGGGCATCGAAATCCCCGCGTCCGGTATGCAGAAGGCGATGCCGTACGTCATGGGCGGCGGCATGCTCGGGATGATCGCGATCATGGTCTTCACCGGCGTCCGCCAGCTGTCGCCGTACATGCTGATGATGCCGCTGATGATGATCATGGGCACCGTCGGCTACATGGCCAGCGGCGGTGGCGGCGGCAAGAAGGTGCCGGAGATCAACGAGGACCGCAAAGAGTACCTGCGGTACCTCGCGGGCCTGCGGACCCGCGTGACGTCGTCGGCCGATGCCCAGGTGACGTTCTTCAGCTATCACGCACCGCACCCCGAGGATCTGCTATCGATCGTCGGCACGCAGCGGCAGTGGTCGCGCAGCGTCAGCGGCAACAACGCCGACTTCTTCATGGGTGCCCGCATCGGCATCGGCGCGCAGGCGGCCGTGGACCGGCTGCTCAAGCCGAACATCGGGTCGGAGCTGGCCGGCCCCATGGCGGCGCCGCAGGCCCACCTGGAACCGGTCAGCCATATGTGGGTGACCAAGTTCCTGCGTACCCACGGCCTCGTCCACGACTGTCCCAAGCTGGTCATCCTCAAGAGCTATCCGACCATCGCCGTCGGCGGCGATCCCGAAGGATCGCGGGGACTGCTCGCCGCCATGATCTGCCACCTGGCGGTCTTCCACCCACCGGACCTGTTGCAGATTCGGGTGCTGATGGACGATCTCGACGATCCCGACTGGGCCTGGCTGAAATGGCTGCCGCACGTGCAGAGCCAGACCGAGTTCGACGACGCCGGGCCCAAACGCCTGGTGTTCACCAAACCGGATGGGTTGGCCGACCTGACCGCGCGCGGCCCGCACAGCGCTGACGCGCCCCCCTCCGGTCCCTATGTGCTGGTCGTCGACCTGACCGGCGGCAAGGCCGGATTCCCCGTCGACGGGCGCGCCGGCGTCACCGTCATCACCAAGGGCAACCACAAGTCCGGGTACCGCATCAAGGTCAATCCCGATGGTTCCTGCGAGGACCGGGCGGCGAACCAGCCATGGCGTGAGGTGACCACCGTGACCGACTCGGTGACCCCGACATCGGCGGGCCGGTTGGCGCGCAAGCTGGCAGGGTGGTCGATTACCGGCACGATCATCGACAAGGGCACCCGCGTCCAGAAGAAGGTGTCGAGCGAGTGGCACCACCTGGTCGGGGCGCGCACCGTCGAGGAGGTCACGCCGCGGCGGTGGCGGATGTACTCGGACACCGATCAGGACCGGCTGCGCATTCCGTTCGGCCACCAGCTCAAAAATGGCGAGATCATGCATCTCGACATCAAGGAAGGCGCCGAATTCGGTGCCGGCCCGCACGGCATGCTGATCGGTACGACGGGTTCCGGTAAGTCGGAATTCCTTCGTACCCTGATTCTTTCGCTGGTCGCGACGCATCACCCCGATCAGATCAACCTGCTGCTGACCGACTTCAAGGGTGGCTCGACTTTCCTGGGCATGGAGAACCTGCCGCACACGGCGGCGGTCGTCACCAACATGGAAGAGGAAGCCGAACTCGTCAGCCGCATGGGTGAGGTGCTCACCGGTGAGTTGGACCGCCGGCAGAACATCCTGCGTCAGGCCGGTATGCAGGTTGGCGCAGCCGGTGCGTTGTCGGGCGTGGCTGAATACGAGAAGTACCGCGAACGCGGTGCTGATTTGCCACCGCTGCCAACGCTTTTCGTGGTCGTCGACGAGTTCGCGGAGTTGCTGCAGAACCACCCGGACTTCATCGCACTGTTCGACCGCATCTGTCGCGTGGGCCGGTCGCTGCGTGTGCACCTGCTGCTGGCAACGCAGTCGCTCAACACCGGCGGTGCCCGCATCGACAAGCTGGAGCCGAACCTGACGTACCGAATCGCTTTGCGTACCACCAGTTCCGCCGAATCGAAGGCGGTGATCGGTACGCCCGAGGCGCAGTACATCACCAACAAGGAGAGCGGCGTGGGCTTCCTGCGGGTGGGTATGGAGGATCCCGTCAAGTTCAAGAGCATCTACACCGGCGGCACCTATGTGCCGACGGTGGCGGAGAGCGACGACGGTGACGACGCGCCAAGGGTGGTGGCGCAGAACACCTTCCGTATTCGTCCGTTCACCGCGGCGCCGATGGCGGATTCGGGGGCTCGGCGATGACGAACACCGAACAGCGTGCCCTGCGTGAAGTGGTGCTGAACCAGCTGACGACCGGCGAGAGCCGGGCGTACAAGATGTGGCTGCCGCCGCTGCTGGATCCGGTGCCGGTCAACGAACTGATCGAGCGCGACCAGCGGGCGCCGCTCCGTTTCGGCCTGGGCATCATGGACGAGCCGCGCCGCCACAAGCAGGAAGTGTGGGGTATCGACACCTCGGCTGCCGGTGGCAACATCGCGGTCGGTGGTGCGCCGCAGACCGGCAAGTCGACCTTCCTGCAGACGCTGGTGCTGTCGGCGGCCGCGACCCACTCCCCGCGAGAGGTGCAGTTCTACTGTGTCGACCTCGGCGGTGGTGGCCTGATGTATCTCGAGGATCTGCCACACGTCGGCGGCGTGGCCACCCGCTCCGAACCGGACCGGGTGATGCGCGTCGTCGCCGAGATGAAAGCCGTTCTGCGGCAACGTGAATTGATGTTCAAAGAGCATCGCATCGGCTCGATCGCGAGTTACCGGCAGCTGCGTGAAGACCCGAATCACCCGGCGTCACAGGATCCGTTCGGCGACGTGTACCTGATCATCGACGGCTGGCCGGCCTTCGTCGGCGAGTTCCCGGACCTTGAGCCGGTGGTTCAGGACCTCGCCGGTCAGGGCCTGTCGTTCGGTGTGCACGTCATCATCTCGACGGCGCGCTGGACGGAATTGAAATCCCGGGTCCGTGACTACCTGGGCACCAAGGTCGAATTCAGGCTCGGTGATGTCAACGAGACGCAGATTGACCGCATCACCCGCGAGATTCCGACGAACCGCCCTGGCCGAGCGGTATCGATGGAGAAGCATCACCTGATGATCGGCGTGCCTCGGATGGACGGGGTGCACAGCGCTGACGACCTCGTGCCGGCCATCACCGCGGCTGTCGACCACATCGCGTCGCTGCATACCGACATGGCACCGCGCGTGCGCGTGCTACCCGAGCGGATCTACCTGCACGAACTCGACCCCAACCCGCCCGGGTCGGAGAACGACTACCGGACCCGCTGGACGGTGCCGGTGGGCGTGCGGGAGTCCGACCTGTCGGTGGCGTACAACCACATGTACAACACGCCGCACCAGCTCATCTTCGGTGCGCCGAAGTCGGGCAAGACCACCATTGCGCACGCGGTGGCCGAGGCGATCTGCAGTCGCAACAGTCCAGATCAGGTGCGGTTCATGCTGGCGGACTTCCGCTCGGGCCTGCTCGACGCGGTGCCCGAGACACATCTGCTCGCGGCGGGTGCCATCAACCGCAATATCGCGGCCCTCGAAGAGTCCATCAAAGCGCTGGCGGTCAACCTGAAGAAGCGGCTGCCGCCGCCTGACCTCACCACCTCGCAGCTGCGTTCGCGCTCCTGGTGGACAGGTCCGGACGTGGTGCTACTGGTCGATGACTGGCACATGATCGTCGCCGCCAGCGGTATGGGGTCACCTATGGCGCCGCTGGCACCGCTCTTGCCGGCGGCCGCCGATATCGGTCTGCACATCATCGTGACGTGTCAGATGAGTCAGGCGCATCGCTCCACGATGGACAAGTTCGTCGGTACCGCTTTTGGTGCCGGAACGCCCACGATGTTCCTGTCGGGTGAGAAATCGGAGTTCCCGTCGAGCGAGTTCAAACTCCGCCGCAGGCCCCCTGGCCAGGCACTTCTGGTCTCACCGGACGGCAAGGAGGTCATCCAGGCGGCCTATGTTGATCCACCCGCGGAATAAGTGTAGGTGACCCCCCGAAACCGTCGGTAGTATCTGTTTCAGACGTTCAGCAACGCTAAACGCCCGCTGAACGGCAAAGGGGAACGGGGGTTCCATGGGGGATCTTCATTTCGTATCTGTGCCGTTCGCACAAGTCCATACCGCGATTTCGAATTGGTAAGGAGAAAAGAAATGCAGCCTTTGGAGCACAACCCGGGCGCAATCGGCGTCGGTACCCAGGTCGTCGGCAACGGAGCCCGCGGACTGACCACCGGCACCGCCACCTTGTCGGAGGCCAGTGCGCTGGTTCCGGCCGGTGCGGATGAGGTGTCGATGCAGGCCGCGATGGCCTTCGCTGTCGAGGGCGTCGAGGTCATGGGCATCAACGCCTTCGCCCAGGAAGAGCTGGCGCGCGCCGGTGCGGCGTACGTCGAGGCGGGCGCCATGTATGAGGCCACCGACGTGGCCACGGCCGCGACCCTGATCTAGTCACCTCCTAGAGCCTGAGGACGACAGCGGACTATGGCACCATTTCTTCCCGCCATGCCGGCGATGTTCTACGGAGCATTTCCGCCGGAGGTGAACACCGGCCGGCTGATGGCCGGTGCAGGTCCTGCGCCGATGCTGCAAGCGGCCGCGGGGTGGGAGGCGCTGGCGATTGCGCTGGAGACACAGGCGGTGGAGCTTTCCGCCAGTTTGTCGGAGTTGAGTGCCAACTGGTCGGGAATGGGCAGCGAACGCGCGGTTACGGCAACCATGCCGATGGTGACGTGGTTGCACACGACCGCGATCCAGGCGCAGAAGCGTGCGATGCAGGCATTGGCACAAGCCGAGTCGTACACCGTGGCGCTGGCCTCTACTCCGCAGCTCCCCGAGATCGAGACGAACCACGTCACACACGCCGTGCTCGAGGGCACTAATTTCCTCGGTATCAACACCGTCCCCATCGGCTTCAATGAGGCGGACTACGCGCGCATGTGGGCATTGGCGGGCGCGGTGATGGAAGCGTATAACGCCGAGACCACCATGAACACGCTGTTCGAACCGATTCTGCCGGCCACGCCGATCGTCATACCGGGTGTCGGCGAGGCGACTGAAGCGGCAATCGTCGCGCAAGCCGTGATGGGGGTATCCGAGGCGGTGGCGCGAAACTTGGTCATCGCTCAGGTCGCCGGCCAATCGGTGATAGAAGACGCGGCGTTGATGGTAGGTAATGCGGCGTCTCAGGCCAGTTTCGCGGGCGGCGCTGCTCAGAACCAAGCGTCCAAGGCGGAATCGGCGGCGCAACGCGCCAGCGAGCAGCAGGACAAGGGGCAGCAGGGCACCCAGATGATGATGCAGGTGGCATCGCAGGTCGGTTCGCAGGTAGCGCAGCTGCCGCAGCAGCTCGGTCAGCTCATCACACAACCTGTTCAGCAGCTGAGCCAGCCGATGCAGCAAGTGACCCAGATTTTCAGTCAGCTGGGCAGCAGTTTCGGCCAGAACAACGGACCACAGATTGGCCTCATGGGCGCGAGCCCGTTCTCCAACCATCCGCTGGCGGGCGGCTCGGGGGCGACCTCAGGTGCCGGCCTGGTCCGGGCAGCGTCACTGCCGGGCATGGGTGGTTCAGCACCGCGAACACCGTTGATGGCCTCGCTGGTTGGCAGCCTCGAGGGCCCTTCGACCGCTTCGCTGGAGGCCGGCGCGGCAGCGGGCGCATCGGGCGCTGGCAAGGCGCCGGTGAGTAGCGCGGGTGGTGCCGGGACCGGAATGGGGCCGGGCGGTAAAGCAGAGAAGGGCGGAGGGACGAGGGAGGCCCTCAAAGCCCCCGGGGTTCTGGTACAGGACCTCGACGACGATGACGACGACTGGTGAGTTGTCGCATCACACACAGGCTTTCCGGCCCAGGGGGGTCGGCAAGGACTCGCCAATTCCGTGGTGAGGACACAGGAAACAGAAAAGGTGATCCAACATGACAAGCATGCATACAGATGCCGCGGTCCTCGCCTCAGAGGCAGCGAACTTCGACCGCATCTCGGGCGAGCTGACCGGCGTCAAGACTCACGTCGACGCGGTGGCGGGCCAGCTGGCGACGCATATGCACAGCGAGCAAGCGGGTCTGGCAGCGCAGGCCGCCCTGGCACGTTTCGACGAGGCCATGACCCAGCAGCTCAAGGAGCTGGCTGATATCTCCGCCAACATCCAGACCGCCGGCGTGCAGTACACCTCGTCCGACGCCGACGCGGGGTCGTCGCTGGCGAACCAGATGCACATCTAGTCAGACCTCAACCACCACGTACAACGACTTAGAAGCGGAGAAGACAAATGTCAGGTGCACAGAATTGGAATTTCGCAGGCATCGAAGGTAGCGCAGGCGATCTGGCCGGCGCCGTGAGCACGACGCAGGGTCTGCTGGACGAGGGTAAGGCCTCGCTGGCAAAGCTGGCTTCGGTGTGGGGCGGTTCGGGTTCGGAGGCCTACCAGGCAGTTCAGCAGCGGTGGGACAACACCGCCATGGAGCTGAACAATGCGCTGCAGAGCCTTGGCCATGCGGTCAGCGAGGCCGGTGGCACCATGCAGGGCACCGAGCACGGTGTCACCGGAATGTTCGGATAGGCGATCCCAACGACGCAGCACAGGAGGTGGGCAGGTCGGCGTAGGGTCGACTCTGCCCGCCTCATGTGCGTTCCCGGGGATACCAACACACAATCGAGAGGTACTCATGTCCGCCGACTATGACCGGCTTTTCAACAATTCGCCGGGCCAGGCCGACAACGAGGAAGCCACGCGCACCGTCGACCATGCGACCCTTGCTGCCGCCGCGCAGATGTCGGCTTCCGCGGCCGCTGCGTCGGTTGCAGGGGCCGAATCGCCGTCGGGCCCGCCCGTTGCCGGGCAACCACAGCAGCCGACTGGCATGGTCCCGCCGCCACGGCCGTCTGAGGTAACGACTCAAATGCCGCCCATGCCACCGCAATTCATGCAGAATGGCTTGATGCGCTCGCCGCAGGGCGCGCCGATGGCCGGCGCACAGTACGAGCAGCCGCAGCACGCCCCGATGATGATGCCGCCTCCGCCGCGACACATGCAGCCGCCGCCACAGCACTACGCGATGGACCCGCAGGCCGACATGCAGTGGACCGAGCAGCACATGCCGGACCAGACGTCGGCCGCCACCATCGGCGACCATCGCGCCATCGACGCGCTGTCCCACGTCGGCGTACGGGCCGGGGTGAAGATGCCGTCGCAGCGTGGCTGGCGCCATGTGCTCTACCTGCTGACGCGCATCAACCTGGGCCTGTCGCCCGACGAGCTGTACGAGTTGGACCTTTACACCCGGATTCGTCGCAACGCCCGCGACTCTTATCAGATCGGTGTGCTGGGGCTGAAGGGCGGCGTCGGCAAGACGGCCGTGACCGTCACCCTCGGCTCCGTGATGTCGAAGGTCCGTGGCGATCGGATTCTGGCGGTCGACGCCGATCCGGACGGTGGCAACCTGGCCGACCGGGCCGGTCGGCAGTCCGCCGCGACCATCTCGGATCTGTTGTCCGACAAGGAACTTGCGCGCTACAATGATATCCGCGCGTACACCAGCATGAACGCCTCCAACCTCGAGGTGCTGTCATCGGCCGAGTACAGCGTGGCACGCCGCGACTTCAACGAAGAGGACTGGGCCGCCGCGGTCAAGATCGTCTCGCAGTACTACAACCTCGTACTCGCCGACTGCGGCGCCGGTTTGTTCCACCAGGCCTCTCGCGCCGTGCTGTCGACCGTGTCCGGATTGGTGATCGTGGCCAGCGCCTCGATCGACGGTGCCCGCCAGGCCGCGGTGACCATGGACTGGTTGCGGCAGAACGGATATCAGGATCTGCTGGGCCGAGCGTGTGTGGTCATCAACCACGTGACGCCGGGCAAGACGAACATCGATGTCGACGATCTGGTGCAGCAGTTCGAGCGGCACGTGCCGGCCGGCCGCGTCGTGGTGCTGCCGTGGGACAAGCACATCGCCGCGGGTTCGGACATCCAGTTCGATCTGCTGGGCAAGACCTACCGGCGCCGGATCACCGAGCTCGCCGCCGCTCTGTCTGACGACTTCGACAGGCTCGAGCGCCGGTGACCGCATCTGCCGGCCCCGCAACCGCTGCGCCCACTGCGGCAGCTGACAATCCGACGAGGCAGTCGACCACCCGGGTCACCATCCTGACCGGTCGACGCATGACCGATCTGGTCCTGCCGGCGTCAACAGCCATCGAGACCTACATCGACGAGACGGTGAACGTCCTTGCCGATCTGCTTGACGACACCCCGGCGGACGTGCTGGCCGGGTTCGACTTCAAGGCGCAGGGCGTGTGGGCGTTCGCGCGCCCGGGATCGCCGCCGCTGAAGTCCACGGAGTCGCTCGACGACGCCGGAGTGGTCGACGGAGCCCTGCTGACATTGGTGTCGGTGACCCGAACCGAGCGCTACCGGCCGTTGGTCGAGGACGTCATCGACGCCATGGCCGTGCTCGAGGAGTCCCCAGAGTTCGACGTCAACGCACTGAAACGTCTTGTCGGACTGGCTATTCCCATCGCGACGCTCGCGACGGCCGGTGCGTCGTTGTGGGCGTGGTCGCAGTCTGGCCATGGTTGGTGGTGGGCGGTAGCGCTCGGCTTGCTCGGTGCTCTGGTTCTGGCCGGCAGCTTCATCGCCAATGGGCGATACGACAACGCTGACCTGGCCGAAAGTCTTCTGGTGGCGTCGCTGCCGCTGTTGGGTGGCGCGGCGGCACTGGCTGTGCCGCTGCCCCGCGGTATCAACGACATGGGCGCGCCACAACTCGCGGGTGCAGCAGCGGTGATCATGATCGTCGTATTGGCGACGCGCGGCGGCCCGCGGAAACGCGCAGCCGTAGCGGCGTTTCTTGCGGTCATCGCGGCCGCGGTGACCGCGGCCGCGATCGCCTATGGATATGGCGGCGCTTCGTGGGTTCCCGCCGGCGCCATCGCGTTCGGCCTCATCGTCGTCACTAACGCGGCGAAGCTCACGGTGGCGGTGGCGCGGATCGCGCTCCCGCCGATCCCCGCACCGGGTGAAGTGATCGCGAACGAGGAGTTGCTGGATCCTGTTGCCGCGCATAGTGATGTCATCGACGAGGAGTCGGCGACCTGGCGCGCGATCATTGATTCGGTGCCTGATTCCGCGGCGCGGTTGACCGAACGCAGCACGTTGGCGCGACAGCTGCTGATCGGGTTCTTGAGTGCCGGCGTGACGGTGCTGACATACGGAGCCATCGCAATCGTGGTGCAGGGGCACTTCTTCGTGCACTCGTTGATTGTCGCGGGACTGGTCACCGTCGTCTGCGGGTTCCGCTCGCGGCTGTATGCCGAACGGTGGTGTGGCTGGGCACTTTTGGCGGCGACGGTCGCCATTCCCACTGGCGTGATGATCAAGTTGGTGTCGTGGGATGCGGACGGCGCCTGGCTGGTGATCGCCCTGTACGTCGCCCTCGCGGTGGTGGCACTGATCATGATCGGCGCGACAGACGGCGTCGGTCGGGTGTCACCGGTGACGAAGCGCATTCTTGAGCTGACCGACGGTGCGGCCATCGCGGCGGTGATTCCGTTGCTGCTGTGGATCGCTGGGGTTTACGACAGCATCCGGAATATCCGGTTCTGACGGGATTATTCGGTCGCGCAGATGCAGCGGATGCGTGAGACCGCTTCGCGGCGGACTTGTCGGCGACCGTACGGTGTCTTGAGTAGTCGAATTTGTAGGGAGACCACGATATGTCCGAAAAGAATGAAGCCGGCTCGGTGAGCAACCAGCAGCCGCCGGTGGCAGCTGATCTCGAGGAGAAGACGCAGTTCGTCGACCGTTCGGCGTTCCAGGTGCCGACCGACGCCCCGGACGCGGGTGACCAGACCCAGGTTGTGCCGCCGACAGTCGTGGCCCCGCAGTGGCAGCCGCCGCAGGCCCCCGTCCCCGCGGCCAGCCCCTACGGTCAGGAAGTGCCGCCGGCGGTACCGCAGTGGCAGCCGCCGCAGCCGGGTTACCAGCCGCCGGCTCCGCAGCCGCAGTTCGGTCAGCCCGGCGGGCCGGTGCCACCGCAGCCTGAACAGCCGTGGAATCCGGTGGGTGCTCCCGTGCCGCCGCCTCCGCCGGGGTTTGGCGCTCCGACGTACGGCGCTCCAGGCTTCGGCGCTCCGGTGCCGCCGCCGGGATTCGGCCCGGGCGGTGCCCAGGTGCCTCCGGGTTTCGGCGCGCCGCAGCCAGGCGGATACCCCGGTCCGGGCGGTCCGCAGTTCCCCGGTCAGATGGGGCCGCAGCAGACGCCGGTCGACATGGCCAAATCGCTGCTCAACAAGGGTGATTCGTTCATCTTCCGGTTGATGACGCGCGGTGTGCGCGGCGAGCTGATCCAGCAGCCGTGGTTCCAGAACATGCGGACCAACCCGCAGGGTTCCAACCAGTTCGTCTACCTCGGCTACGCCGGCGCGGTGCTGATCGGGTTGTTCCTGAGCCTGTTCGGCGGCATCGGGTCCCTCATCGCGTGCGTGGTCTGGCTCGGGTTGGGGTACTGCTTCCTGGCGCTCGGCACGAAGCTGGCGGCGCAGTTCGTCGCCTACGGAATTTGTGGTGTGGGTGCGGCAGCCAGCCTGCTGGGTGTGTTGATCGGTGTCATCGGCCTTGCGGGAGTGAGTAGCAGCCCGTACGTGAGCGGTACTCTCACGGCGATGCTGGTGCTGGCCATCGTGATCGACGCTGTCATTGCAGTTGTGCTGGGGTACATCGGTATTCAGGTCCACAAGGGTATGCAGAAGATCGCTTCCGGTCAGTTCTGACAACCCGAACGAGGAACGGTGCACCCTGAACCCGGGGTGCACCGTTCGCTGTTCTGAAGCTGCCGGCAGGCCATAGTCTGGACCGAACGTCAGGGGGCGCGATGACAGAGGATCTCGGATTGTGGGTGATGCGCGGAACAGCGCTGAGGCGTTCGGTGTCGGTGTTCGCCGTGGCGCTGTTGGCGGCGTGCGCGCCGACTGTCGCCGGCACCGCGGTGTCGCCGGTAAACGACCCCTTCCACGTCGCTGACCTACCGGCCAAGGATGGCCCGAGTGGTTTGCGGGACAATGCGCCCGCGGCGGTCGGCACGGTGCAGAACACCAACAACAGCGAAGTTGATCGACTGGCCCTACAGGCGATCAACGACATCGCCGAATACTGGCAGCACGACTACAGCGCTTCAGGTTTGAAGGGCACGTTCAAACCCATCGACAAGTTCCTGTCATACGACGCTCGCGATCGGCAGAGCCCGACGGCGTGCGACGAGGACACCGCCGGCTTGGTGAATGCCTTCTACTGCCCCAGCGAGAAGCTGATGGCCTGGGACCGCGGCGTCATGGTGCCGACTGGGCGTAAGTACTTCGGCGACGTCTCGGTGGCCGGGCTGATCGGACACGAATACGGTCACGCCATTCAGTACATGGCGAAGTTGGTGACCCGCAGTACGCCGGTCATCGTGCGTGAACAGCAGGCCGACTGTTTCGCCGGCGCGTATCTGCACTACGTCGCGGCCGGCGATTCCAAGCGGTTCACGATGAGCACCGGAGACGGCCTCAACCATGTGCTGGCCGGATTGATCACCGTCCGTGATCCAACGCTGGGTCCGCACGACGACGACATGCTCACCGATGGCCACGGCACCGCGCTGGACCGCGTCAGTGCATTCCAGCAGGGCTTCACTCTCGGGCCGCAGGCCTGTGCGGCCATCGATCTGGCGGACATCAAGCAGCGCCGCCAGGGGTTGCCGATGGAGCTCGAGGACGAGCCGACCGACGACGAGCACCGGTCCGTCGACCTGCCTGTCGACAAGGGCACGATCGGTACTCTGGTCGAGCTGCTCGGAGTGATCTATTCCCCGAAGCAACCTCCGAAGCTCACCTACGAACCAGCGAAATGCGATGTTGCCCAGGGTGATTCGCCCGCTTCGTATTGCCCGTCGACGAACACGATTTCGGTGAATCTGCCTGCCCTGCAGCAAATCGGCACACCGGCCGATATGGCCGAGAAGTCCCTCATCCAGGGAGACAACACGGCATTCTCGATCGTGGTATCGCGGTACATGATGGCGTTGGAGAACCAGCGCGGAGCGAAGCTCGACAACCCGACGGCTGCGCTACGCACCGCCTGCCTGACCGCTCAGGCTCAGCGCCAGATGGCCAAGCCGCATGACTTACCCAGTGGTGACAGCCTGCAGCTGATGGCCGGCGATTTGGACAAAGCCGTCGCCGGGTTGCTGACCAACGGCTATGCGGCTACGGCAGTCGACGGGCAAGGTGTGCCGGCGGCGTTCACCCGGATCGCGGCGTTCCGGGCGGGCCTGGCCACCGACGACGCGGGCTGCTACAAGCGCTATCAGTGAGGAGAGTGCATTCGTGAGCTCCGTCCCGCCGCTCATCGTGACGCTCGGCGGCGCCATGTTCACCTTTCCGCCCGGCAAGGAGGTCACCGTCGGCCGCGGCGAGGCGTCGGACGTCAGAATTCCCGATGCCGGCCCTGGCGCGAAGCATGTCGTGTCCCGGCTGCATCTGATCATCCGAGTGGACCCCGGAATTGGCCAGTGGGTGGCAATCGACAAGTCCCGCAACGGAATCTTCGCCAACCGGATGCGGGTGCCGTCGGCCGTCATCAGTGATGACCTCGTGCTGGCGGTCGGTGCCCCGGACGGGCCACAGTTGCATTTCCGTACGGCGACGCAGGTGATCCCTGTCGCGAAGTTCCGGCCACTGGTGGCTCAGCCTGCTCCCTCGCGGCTGACGCAACCGGTTCCCCAACCACCACGGCCAGTTCCGCAGCACAAGCTTCCACCTCAGCGTCCGCCGGCGCCCGCCCCACAACGCTCGGCCGGCCCGCCTGCAGGTGCAGTCACCATCGGCCGGCACTCGACCGCGACCATCAGGGTCGAGGATTCGCTGGCCTCCCGCATCCACGCCTACCTGCTGCCCGCCCCGACCGGAACCCAGTTGTACGACAACGGTTCGGGCAACGGCACGTTCGTCAATGGCCACCGCGTCAACGCCGTCACTTTGCGTCCCGGCGATGTCATCACCGTCGGCAACACCGACTTGGTGTTCACCGGCGGCACCGGAGTCCAGTCGCGTCAGGCGGTCGCCACCGGTGGTATCGAGGTGCGTCAGGTCGGTCTCGCCATCGACGGCCACCAACTGCTGACCAACGTCTCGTTCGACGCCCGGCCCGGCACCCTCACGGCGGTGATCGGCCCGTCGGGGGCGGGCAAGTCGACGTTGATCAGGCTGCTCGGCGGCGTCAGCAAGCCCACGTCCGGTCAGGTCACGTTCGATGGGCACGACGTGCACGCCCACTACGCGTCGCTGCGTTCGCGGATCGGCATGGTGCCCCAGGACGACGTCGTGCACCGGCAGTTGACGATCAGTCAGGCCCTCAACTACGCCGCCGAACTCCGGTTGCCGCCGGACACCAGCAAGGACGATCGCCACGCGGTGGTGGAACGGGTGCTCGCTGAGCTGGAACTCACCCCGCACCGTGACAAGCGCGTGGACAAGCTGTCGGGAGGCCAGCGCAAGCGGGCCTCCGTTGCGCTCGAATTACTCACCGGCCCATCGCTTTTGATCCTCGACGAGCCGACCTCGGGTTTGGACCCGGCCTTGGACCGACAGGTCATGCAGATGCTGCGGCGACTGGCCGATGCCGGCCGCACGGTGCTGGTGGTGACGCACTCCCTCACCTACCTCAACATGTGTGATCAGGTGCTGCTGTTGGCGCCCGGAGGCAAGACGGTGTACGCGGGCCCGCCGCAAGCAGTCGGGTCGGTGATGGGAACCCAGGACTGGGCGGACATCTTCGCCTGGGTCTCGGCCAACCCGGATGCAGCGCATGCGGTGTTCCTGCAGAGAGTTCCGGCCGCGACCGGGCCACCGGCGCCGCCTGAACCCGCGGGGCCACTCGGCGCCCCGGCCCGCACCAGTACCGGTCGCCAGATGCTCACCGTTGCGCGCCGGCAGTTGCAACTGATCTTCGCCGATCGGATTTACACCAGTTTTCTGTTGCTGCTGCCGTTCATCCTGGGCGCGATGTCGCTGATTGTGCCGGGGGATACCGGCTTTGGGGTGGCCACGGTGGGCCACTCACCCAACGAACCGAATCAGTTGCTCATCGTCGCGAACATTGCGGCGGTCTTCATGGGGACGGCGCTGACGATTCGCGATTTGGTCGGTGAGCGCACCATCTTTCGCCGGGAGCAGGCCGTCGGGTTGTCGGCCGCCGCCTACCTGTCGGCGAAAGTCGTTGTCTACAGCGCATTTACCGCCATTCAGACGGCGATCGTGGTGGCGATCGTGGTGATCGGCAAGGGTGCGCCCACTCAAGGCGCATTGCTGTTGGGCAACCCGACGCTTGATTTCTACGTGAGTCTCACTGCGGCAGCGATCGTTTCGGCGATCCTCGGGTTGCTTTTGTCTTCGGTGGCGCGCTCCAGCGAGCAGATCCTGCCGATGCTCGTGGTCGTCATCATGCTGTCGATCGTGTTCTCCGGCGGCATGATTCCCGTGACCGGACGCGTGGGCCTGGATCAGGCCTCCTGGTTCCTGCCGGGACGGTGGGGATTCGCGGCGTCAGCCAGCGTCGTCGATTTGCTGAAGATCGCCCCGCTCATGTCGGTCGATGACCAGCTGTGGCACCACGAATTGCGCTGGTGCGCACTGGATATCGGCGTCCTGATGCTGCTGGGCGTGGTAGCCGCGTTCGTGGTCTACCGACGGCTACGTCTGCCTGGCGACGGCGCGAAAGCCGGGTCGTCCAAGGTTGTGATGATCGTGGTCGCCGTGGTGCTTGCGGCGGGATTTGTCGCCGGTATGACGTATCTGACCCGGGACTCCGGAAGCCGGCCGACACAACCGACGGCACCGGCAGCGCCCCCCAAGTCTGCTGCCCCACCGGGCCACCGCGCTGATCTGGCCAACCTGCTCCCCGACGGGCAGGCGGTGAGCACCGTGATGCAGTCACGGCCGATGGCGACCGCGACCATCGTCACCGCGGAATCCCCGCGACGTGGGACGGCGACTCCCCCGCCGTGTGCGGGTGTCGCGGACGCGGGCAGCACCGCGACCTTCGCGCCGGGATTCACGGGCATGTCGGGCATGGAGCTACACAACCCGGCGGATCCGAACATCTGGGTGGTGGCGTACGTCGTCGGCTATCCGGGACCTCAAGCGGCAGCAGGCGTTCCGGGCGCGGCGGCATGGGCGGGATGCGCGAATACCGCCGTCACGTTCACGGCCGACGGCCAGCCTCCGCGCCAGCTCGCGGTCGGTGTAGTTACCCCTGACAAGGGCACTCTCACCGCGGTGTTCACCGAGCCGGGGCGAAGCTGCCAGCATGTTTTGACCACCAAGGCCGACGTCGTGATCGATGTGCTGGCGTGCAGTGTTGGTGGCGGCACTCAGGCGGCGGACTTGGCCAAGCAGATCGCTGACAAAGTCAGCTGACGGAAGGAACACATGAAACCCTGGCGTGCTGCACTGCTCATCGGAGCGTCGGTTGTTGTGGCGGCGGGGTGTTCTGCCACCGACCGGAAGGTCGCGGGTACGGCCACCACGTCAGCGGGCGACGCCGCTCCCCCAACCACGTCGACGTCAGCTGCCCCAAGACCTGTTGATGATGCCGGCTTGCCGAGGTTGTTGAGTGCCCCGTCCGAGATCAGCGACCTGGTGGGCGTCGCCATGACGCCGGAGGCGATCTTCAGAAAGCCCGATACCAAACTGAGGGTCGACCCGACTCGCTGCCTTGAAGCTGTCATGCCCGGTCTCGACACCATTCGGTACTACGGCCGAACGGGTTTCGCCGGGCAGTTACTGCATGGGGACCAACATGCTCAAGTCGTGCAGGTGGTCGCAGCGTTTGCTACGGACTCGGAAGCGGCGGACTTTCGTGACATGACCGCTCAAAACTGGCGGCAATGTCAGAGGCAGCAGGCGACCATCACGGGCGGCCAGGTTCCCCTGGTGTATGCGTTGGACAACGTCGAGTCGGTCGACTCGGTTACCAGTGTTCCGGTGTCGGGGACGGCCCGAGATGGCACCCAGGTTCCATGTCAGCACTCGCTGGGTTCTCGACGGAACGTGATCATCGATGTGCGGGTTTGCGCTCCGAATGTGGCTGACAGGGGGCGAGAACTCGTGGCTAAGATCGCCGCCGGTTTGTGAATCAGCGGATGACGCTCATCAACGGAACAAAGTTTGCATCCAGATACTCGGTAGCGAGGTAACCGCCTGGGTCTGCAAATGCCGCAACAGTATTGGGGTCATCCACGATGATCATCGACCCGCGGTAGGCGGCCAGCTGGTACGGGAGGCCTGCGGCTCCGCCGTTACCGGCGGCCTTGTCGGTGCGCACGACGATCAACACTTCGCTGTGAACCAAATACAATTTCCCGAGCTCTGGCATCGACCGGGTTGAACTGCTGTCGCCGGGTTGACGACGCAAGTCGGGGTCGTAGTTCAGGCCGAGCGAACTGAGATAGTCCGCTGCGTTGGACGGTGTCAGGGTCTGGCTGACGCCATCGTCCGACACATGGATCACCTGGACGCTCTTCCCCGCGGCCCTCGGATTCTGGTTCTTCAGATCGGTCTGTTGGGACGACACCTGGTCAATCAGTTTGTCGGCCTCCTTGTCGCGCCCGATGATCTTGCCGATCCATTTGAGCTGCGTCTGCCAGTTCCACGCTCGGCTGGTGTCTTTCGGTTGGGTCACGGTCGGTGCAATGGCCGCAAGACGCTGGTAGGTCGCATCATCGATGTCGCCGGTGGCGATGATGACGCCAGGTTTCGCGGCCTGGACTGCGCTGGTGTCGATGAAACCGACGGTGTCTTTGACCGACGGGGTCCCGGTGATCTTGGACTGCAACCACGAGGGCAGTGTCGTGCCCGCGCCTGCGATCGCGACGGGTTGAAGGCCGAGTGACAGCACGGCGTCGGCATCGCCGGGGCCTAGGGCGGCGACAGCTGTTGGCGCGCTGGTGATTTCGGTGGAGCCATGTACGTGGGTAAACGACTGCGCGGTATAGGCCGGTGCACTGGGCTTGCCGAACAGCATGATCGAGGCGACGACCGCGATGACGGTGACCACGGCCGCGACTCCGGCACCGATGATCCACCGACGTTTGCGCCCGTTATTCGACGGAGCAGGCGACGGACGGGGCGACGTCAGCTGCGGAGGCGGGCTGAGTGGTGGGCCCGGCGCATAGGGCCCGCTGAACTGTCCGCTCGGATAGGTCAATACGCCGCCTGGCGGCGTCGGCTGACGCGGCGGCCAGGACGGTGGGCCCGGAGGCGGTAGTTGACCGGGTGGCCGTGGCGCGGGGCCACCACCACTGGCGACGGCAGCCGTTGCCGCAGCGGCGAATTCCCGTGCGGTCTGGTAGCGCGCATTCGGATCCTTCGCCATGCCGCGGGCGATCACTTCGTTCAGCGCCCACGGCAGGTTGGGTACGCGATCGGTGACGCGAGGGATCTCGCCGGTCACGTGTGCTGCCGCGATCGCGGCAATGCCGCCGGGCAGCCCCCCGTACGGCGTCCTGCCGGTGAGCAGGACGAACAAGCTGCAGGCCAGCGAGTAGACATCGGCACGAGAATCGACGGGTTGCCCGCTCAGTGCTTCGGGCGGGGCGTAGGCGATGGATGCCATCACCGAGCCGTCGGTGGTCAGATGCGCGGCATCGTCGAATGCACGCGCAATCCCGAAGTCCGCCAGGAACACTCGCTCGTCATCACCGGGCCCCTCGGCGTTGGCCAGCAAAAAGTTGGCCGGTTTGACGTCGCGGTGCATGATGCCGCGCCGATGCGCGTAGTCGAGCGCCTTGGCGACTTCGGTGATGATCCGGGCAGCACGTGCCGGTGACATCCGGCCGGACCGCACTTCCTGGTCGGCGTCGGTGCCGGCCACGTACTGCATGGCGATCCACAGCTGGCCCGCCTCGGTTTCGCCACGCGAGTAGACCGCGACGATATTGGGGTGGTCCAGTGTGGCGGCGACGTTGGCCTCTCGGAGGAAGCGCTCGCGAAACTGGCCGTCACCCTGGATGGAGGTGGTGAGGACCTTCAGGGCATCGCTGCGGGGCAGCTGTGGATTCTTGGCCTTGTAGACCACACCCATGCCGCCGACACCCAGGACGGACTCGATGGTGTAGCCGGCCACGATGTCGCCGGGGTTGAAGGTCGATGTCATCGTCGTCCGATTATTTCGCAGTCAGCAGCAGATACTGGGAGGCCATTCGCTGCGTGGCGTCGAACGGCTGCAGCGATGCTGCCGTATAGACCCAACGGTCCAGCGCTGCGGCGCAGGAGTAGATCCGCGCCTTTACCTCGGCGGTGTCGGTTGCCTGGCAATGCGCTGAGGGGAGACCGGGCACGGTTGGACCCGGTTCGGTGGGGTTCTTACCGTCGGGCTCGGCGAACTTCTTCGCGAGTTGTGTTGCCGCTGCAGCGTCTTTGGCTCGGTAGAGGTGGGTGCCGCGTACCGAAACGACGTCTACGCCGGCTGCCGTCAACGCTGCGCCCGTTTGCAGCGGGTCGTCACTGAAATGAAGAATGCCGCGCGGTCCCCATAACCCCTGATTGCCCTTGTGTTCCTTCGTGGGAACCGTTCTGGGGAGCAGGCCTTCAGGATCGGTCTGCATGGTGGCGAACTGGGCTGGATCGGACGGCTGAAATTTGTCGATGCGCGCGGACTGGAGATCCAGCGCCTTGGCAACGAACTGTGTTGCGGTGTCGATGTTTACGTCACTCGATGCGTAGTGGTACAGCACGTATGGCCCGTGCGGCGTATAGGAGCTGACGGTGAAACGACGGTCTGCCGTTGTGGACTCGTGCGCGAGCGCTTCGGGGTGTCCGGGAATTGATATCTGCTGATTGGGTGAGGCTCGATCTACCGGCGTGGCCTGTGCTGCGAACTGGCGGGCGGTATCGTTGGCCAAGTCAGCTGTTGGGAAACGCAGTACCAGAATCACCAATTGGCTGTCGTGATCTGCGCCGCGAATGGTGCCGCGACCGGAGCCGAACCCGTTGATCAGTTGGTGATCTTTGGCGATCTGCTTCATGGGGCCGGGCTCGACGCTGTTCAAACGGTCGGCATCGAGAAATAAGCCCGTCACATTCACCCCGATGCTGATCAGGGTGGGGTCGACTTCCCACGGCCCGACGACGAATTCGCCGAGACGTTCCGCGTCGATGAGTCGCCCGGATTCGGCGCCCGGCTTCAGCGCCGGCCCAGGCTTCGGCGCCGTCGGATAGTTCCCCGGGTTCAGCAGGCTGACGATCGCGTCGCCCGGCTTGAATGACGGATCTTTTGTGGCATCGCCGTTCGTCACTGTCGTGCAACCGGCCAGCAGTGACACTGCGGCAATTGCGGCGGCCAACGTGGCCATCTTCATGACGCTCCCCATCGTCTCCCCTGACTGCGCAGCTCCCTGAGGCGCCGCACAGTGACTCTCCGCGAAAACTGTACGCACTCGAGCGTCTGAGCGCGGCAGCCGGCGCTAGAGGTCAGCGGGTCGATTGGCGGCAGTAATCTCCGCGACCAGCTCATTGAGCCGGGCCCGGTCGGCATCGATGGACTCGGTCGCTTTCGCGGTCGCATTGCCGAGGGCTTCGTTGATCCGGGCTTCGACGGTGTCCGCGCCGAGGCGCAGCAGGCCGTCCTCGATGAACAGGTCCGTCAACCAGTGGTGACCGTTGAGGGTGACCTCGACGGTCTTGGCTTCGTCGGTCGCGGTGAACGACTCGGTGTTCATCTTGGCGAGCTGCTCGTCCATGATCGACTGCAGGCGCTGGGCCTGCTGGAGAACCGCAGCGACCTCGGGATGCATCTCGATCATTTGGTGTCCTTCTTGTCATCGATCTTGGTGCGACGCCGGTGCCCGATGACGCCGTCAGTGAAGGCGCGATCCTCTTTGTACAGGACCTCGTCGGGCGACAGATTCGCGTTGCGCTTCTTCTCCTTACCGCCTTCGCGGCCGCCGCCGTGGCCGGCACCGCCCATGCCGCCACCCATGCCGCCGCCACCACCGACGGGGGGCCGACCCGCCGCGGTACTGGCGCCACCTGCTGCCGCACCGCCAGAACCCAAAGCCGGTGCGACAGCCGCCGGCTGCATAGGCTGACCGCCCAGGCCGCCGCCTCCACCGCCGGATCCACCACCCGCGCCGCCGCCGGCGGACGCCGGGCTTACGCTCGGGCCGTCGGGCAGGCTCGGCATCTCGGGTTTGTCGCCGCCCAAGCCGCCGGGCATTCCGCCGCTCGGCGAACCCTGTCCCGAACCGCCTGAGGGCGAGCCGCCACCGGAAGGTGAACCGCCAGAAGGTGATCCGCCGCCCTCGGGCTTCTGGGTACCGGCACTGGCCGGGCTGACGTTCGGCGATTGCGGCATCGTCGGCGTCGCACCGCTCGGAGCCCCGCCGCCCGGGGTCCCGCCGCCACCGGTCGGCGCACCGCCGCCTGGGGCCTTGTCGCCGGGGCCCTTGTCGTCTTTCTTCGCCACATCCCCCGGCTTGACGGCGGGCCACGCGCTCGACCCGAAATTGGGTGGTGGCGGTGTGACGAGGGAACGGATGGTCGCCTGCTGTGCGTACTTGGCCCGTACGGTGTCGGATTCTTGCTGCTTGGTGGCGTGGCCGGTGAAGAAGTCGTACGTCGCCTGACCCACCGTCGCGAGCACACTGGCGTTCTCGTAGTCCGCCACGTCCTGCATGCTGGGGTGCTCGGGTCGCCTACCGCCATGAATCGCGGACAGGTCCATGGCCTGGATGGCTAGGTTGTTCGCCGCCGCGGTCATCGCGGTCAGCCATGTCGAGTAGTCCTTCAGCGCGTTCTCCGCCGCCTCGGCAGCGGCGCCTTCCCACTCGACGCCGGCCATAGTGAACTTGCTGTTCAGTTCCGCCAGTTTCGTGACCACTCCGGTCATTTGCGCGCCGAACTCGATCATCGAGGCCCCCTGGTCGCCGCTGTTGATCTGCCTAGCGGCCACCTCCCAGTCCATGCCGGGGTTACTGGGATGCGATTCGGCTCCTCCGAGCGATTCGAGCATCCAGGGCAAGCTCCCCACCGGGTCCGCTGGGGCCGGAGCCGGAGGCAGGTTGGGGGTGATCGGTGCACCCCCGCCGCCACCCAGCGCGGTGGCATCGATGCCGGATTTTCCGGCTGCGTCGGCGGCTTCGTAGGCCGCGGCGGCCGCCCGCAGGCACGCGGCCAGTCGTTGATTCTGGCTTCTCCCCGCCTTGAGCGCGGCGTCGAGTTGCTTCAGGTTGTTCTTGAGGAAACCGGTGGCGTCTTGCGCGATGGTCAACTCGCACGGCGCTTGGGGTGCTGGCGGCAAGGTCGGCAGATCGACGTCAACTTCGGCTGCCTTGGCGTTCAGCGTCTCCGAGGAGACTTTCACTTTTCCGGCCATCTACTGCTCCCCCCTACTTCTCCAGCGCCATCTGAAACCGGCTCTCCTCGCGCGGGTTGATCAGCTGGATCGGCAGCTGACGGTGGCGCGGAGTGTCGATAAAGTTGTGGCGCAACAGAATTCGTGAAATTCCCGGGTGTGGGCCGAGGTAGGTGGTGGCGTTGGGCCACACCACCTTGGGGACGTTCCCGATCCGGGCGTTGATGAACCCCGCGAATTCCTTGAACTGCGGTGCCAACGTGACGACGGCTCCCGCCGCCGCCGAACGGACCACGAATTGGGTGAACAGGTGCGCGTCACCGAGGTTGATCGTGGAGTCGACGTTGTCGAACGGCATGTACACCGGGTAGCGGTCGGCGGTCTCCCCCACCAGCACGCCCGCCGAGCCGATCGGCAGTTCGTAGTGTCGGTCGGTGATCGGGCTCAGCCCTTCCAGCGCGGCCCGTTGTCCACCGAACAGGCATGAGAAGCCGCGGGGAGTGGTCGGTGTGGCCAGCGTCGTCAGCAGGACGGTCGCTGTCGGCGCTTGACCCGGTTTCACCCGAACCCGGGTGATCGTGTGGTCGGCGCGCGCCGACCACCACATGTTGGGCCCGCCCGGCGCGGAATAGGCCGCGGTAAAGGTGCTGCGGCCCTTGATGGTTGACCAGGTCTCGCGCTCGAAGCTGATCGCGGTCGACCGGTCGTATTCCTCGAAGCTGCGGGCGGGGCGGGCGTCGATGCCGTGGCTCGCCAACTGATCGGCGATCCGCGTCGTGGTGGCCACCAGGTAGCTGGCCAGGCCCGACACCCCGGAGCCCCGGCGCGTCGCCGAGCGGCGGGTCTCATCGGGACTGGCGCGCAGCACGATCCAGGTCCGCCGGTTGGCCGGCGCGGCGTAGGGGCCGACGACCTGTTCGTACAGCGCGACGACACTCGACGGCGCGGTCTTGCCGACGCGGTACCCGGCCGAGACGATGTCGGCCTCCAGGTCCGGCGCGTGCGCCGTGAGCAACTGCTCCACCAGTCGGGTGTCGAGGTTGTCGTCGGTGAAGGCCTCGCCGTTGACGATCACGGTCGGGGTGAATGACCGCGGCACCAGTTCGACGACGGAAATCAAGTGATCACCCAGCCAGCGCACCGCGACGTGATCGCCCGGCATGACCGTGGCTCCCACGGCCGGCTCCGACGGCGCGGGCGGGGCCACTTTGCGCCGGCGCTGCCAGGCGAACATCGCGGCGATCCAGCCCGTCAGCCGCCGTCCGCGGATGGCGAGGACGGAGAACAGTGCGATGAGGACGCCCAGCGTGATACCCAGCCACAACAGGTCGAAATGCATGCACAGCAGTACAACCGCGGGTACCAGCGTGGCGGCCCACAGCAGGTGCCCCGTGGTGAAGCGGAATCCGAAGTGCCTCATCGGCGCCTCAACGCGCGGCGGGTCACCGCACCCAGGCCGAGCAGGAGGATCAGCGCAGCGCCGGCCACCACGACCATCGTGATGGGTCCGCGGTCAGGCGGCGGGATGTACACCGGCGGCGGGATGCTCTTGACCTGGTAGGGCGCCTGCTTCGGGCCGGCGGGAACGTCCCAGGTCAGCGCTGCCACCGGGTCGACGACACCCGCGCCGACGTAGTTGTCCACTCCCCCACCGGGGTGCCGCGCCGTCGCGGTGATGCGGGTGACGATCTGTGCGGCGGTCAGGTCCGGGAAGCGCTGCCGCAGCAGGGCGGCCAGACCCGAGACGTATGCCGCGGCGAACGACGTGCCGTTGATCGGGATGGGGCCGTCCTGCCCGGTCAGTGCATTGACCGGATTGCCGTCGTAGCCCAGAGCAGTGGCGCCCTCGGCCGGCGCGGCGGCACCGACCCACGGGCCGGACATCGAGAAGTTGCTCGGCTGGCCCTGCGGCCCGATGCCGCCGACGGTCAGCACCAGCGGCGAATACCAGGCCGGCGAGACGATGGTCTGCACCTGCTTCCAGCCCCTGGGGTCCGACGGCACAGATGCGTCCGGCGGCGGGTTCTGGGTGCAGTCCTGGCCGGTGTTGCCGGCTGCCACGACGACGACGGCGTTCTTGACGTTCACCGCATATGCGATGGCCGAACCCACGGCCGTCTCGTTGATGGCCCGGGTCACCTTGTAGCAGGCGGCTTCCGAGATGTTGATGACCTGCGCACCCAAGTTGGCCGCGTGCACGATGGCGCGGGCCAGGCTGCGCAGCGACCCCGCGGTCTGAGTGGTGTTCGGGTCGTTGGGATCGCTGCGAGAGTCCTTCGGCTGGAACGCCTCGGAGGTCTGGCGCAGCGACAGGATGCGGGCGTCGGGGGCGACGCCGATGAACGCGTCCGTCGGCGCCGGGCGGCCGGCGATGATCGACGCGGTCAGGGTGCCGTGGGCATCGCAGTCAGACAGGCCGTTGCCGCCCTTGTCGACGAAGTCGCCCCCCGGCTCGGCGGGCACCCGGGGCGAGGCGTTGACACCGGTGTCGATGACCGCGACGGTGACGCCCGCTCCCGTCGCGAACTTCTGTGCCTCCGCCAGGTGCAGATAGTCGGCCGCCCACGGCTTGTCGGCGAAGTTTGTGTTGGGCAGCACGGTCGGCCCGGAGCAAATCTTGCGCTGCTCCATGGGCTGATCGGGGCCGGTGTCATCGGGCGGGACGGCGCCCGGGTCGATGGCCGGCGGTTCGATGGCCAGGGCGGGCGGGGCGCTGGCGACAGCCAGCAGCAACGCCGCAGCGACGGCGGCTAGACGACGCACGAGCTGCCGCCCCCACCATGGGGACGACCGCTCGTGAAATTCCGAGTCCCCCGTGACATTTTCCCCGCTACGACATCGCCGTGTTCCGCGATGCCCTCCCCATACGCATGTAGCACGAATTCATACTAGTGGTGCGTAGCGGGGGCTCTGTGCGCTTTCTGTGGCCGCCGGGAGTGACGCCGAACGATGCGCGTCAGGCGTCGAGGTCCTGCGCCACCAGGTCAGCGACCACGGCGAGGGCGGTTTCGTCGTCGGATGCCACGGTCACCTGGGCTCCGTTGCCGGCCCCGAGCGTCATGATCATGAGTGCCGAACCGGCGTCCACGGGTTCACCGCCGTCGACCGCCAGGGTCACCTGGGCGCCGGAAGTGACGACGGCCTCGGAGATGACGGCGGCCGGACGGGCGTGCAGGCCGATGGCGGATCCGACGGTGACGGTCTTGCTGGGCATGATTTCTCCTTCTGGGTGTGGGGTTGGTTGTTGGTCGGGAGTCGTTCAGCGGCCGGCGGGCTGCAGGGCTGCGGTGGTGTCGGCCGGCGGGAGCGCCCGGCCCGCGCTCTTGGCGACGATGACCGCCAGGGCACTGCAGACGGCCCCGACGAGGACGGCCACGACGAACCAGACGAGGTGGTCGATGGCGAAGAAGACGAAGATGCCGCCGTGCGGAGCCTTGGAGGTCACGTCGAATGTCATCACCAGGGCCCCGGTGACGGCGCCGCCGAACATCATCGACGGGATCACCCGTAGCGGGTCGGCCGCGGCGAACGGGATGGCGCCCTCGGTGATGAAGCAGGCGCCGAGAAGCCAGGCGGCGCGGCCATTTTCGCGCTCAGGTTCGGTGAACAGCCGAGGTCGCACGGCCGACGCCAGCGCCATGGCCAGGGGCGGCACCATCCCGGCGGCCATGACAGCGGCCATGATCCGCAGCGACGCCACGTCAGACATGTTCAGCCCGGCGGCGGCGAAGGCGTAGGCGGCCTTGTTGACGGGCCCGCCCAGGTCGAAGCACATCATCAGGCCGAGGATGACGCCCAGCAGGATCAGTGAGTTGCCGGACATGCTGCCGAGCCAGTGGGTCAGGCCTGCGGTGACGGCAGCCAGTGGACGGCCCAGCAACAGGAACATGGACAGGCCGACGATCAGCGAGGCCCCCAGCGGGATCACCACCACGGGCATGAGGCCACGGAACCACTGCGGCACTTTGAAAGAGCCGATCCACAGCGCGGCGAACCCGGCGATGAGGCCACCGACGATGCCGCCGATGAACCCACCGCCAACGGTGACGGCCACCGCGCCTGCCGTGAAACCCGGTGCGATACCGGGACGGTCGGCGATGGCGAACGAGATGTACCCGGCGAGCGCCGGGACCAGGAATCCGAACGCGAGACCGCCCAGCGTAAACATCGCGGCACCGAGGTATTGCAGCAGTCCGCCGGCGGGCAGGTTGGTCAGTGAGTTGGTGGTGACGATGATGTGGGCCAGCGAATCCGACTGTCCGGCAGGCTTGTTGGCGACCTCGTAGCCCGCGAAGAGGAAGCCCAGCGCGATCAACAGGCCGCCCGCCGCTACGAACGGGATCATGTAGCTGACGCCGGTCAGCAGGATCTGGCGCAGTCGCGTGCCCCAGCCCAATCCGCTGCGGGTGTCGGTGGGGGCGGTGGCCGTGGTCTCCCCCGATACCCGGGCAGCTTGCGGATCTGTGGCCGCCGCAACGGCTTCGGCGATCATGGCGTCAGGTTCGTTGATGGCGCGCTTGACGCCGGAGGCGACGACGGGCTTGCCGGCGAACCGCTGCTTGTCCTTGACCCCGACGTCGGTGGCGAAGATGACCGCATCGGCCGCGGCGATGGTCTCTGCCGACAGTGGGGTGGACCCGGACGACCCCTGGGTTTCGACGCGGAAAGTCACCCCAGCGCGGTCCGCGGCGAGTTTCAGCGCGTCGGCGGCCATGTAGGTGTGGGCAATTCCGGTGGGACAGGCGGTGATTGCGATGACGGAGGTCGTAGGCGTGGGTTCGGCGGTCGGAGCGGGCGCCGCGGGGACCGGGGGCGCGGCCGGAGCCGCCGGTATCGGGCTGACCACACCTTCGACGAGCGCGACCACCTCGGCATCGGTCCCCGCGGCCCGCAACTGTTCGACGAAGTCTTTGCGGACGAGGGCCCGCGCCAGGCTGGACAGCAGCTTCATGTGCTCGGTGCCACCGGATTCGGGGGCCGCGATCAGGAACGCGAGGTCGGCGGGCCCGTCGGGGGCGCCGAACGGGACGGCGGGTACCAAGCGGGCGAAACCGATGGTCGGCTCGTCGACATGGGGCGACCGGCAATGTGGGATCGCGATGCCGCCGGGAAGGCCGGTGGCGGACTGGGATTCGCGCGCCAGGGCGGCCTCGACGAGTCCATCTCCGTTGGTGGCGCGGCCTGTCGCGGCCATTCGGGAGGCCAGCAGTTCGATCACATTCTGTTTGTCGGGACCGGCGTCGACGTCGAGTGCGACGAGGTCGGAGGTGATGATCGGCATGGGTGTTCCTTTTGAATGGGACGGGATCAGAGAGGTGCTGACACTGACGTGACGGCCTGTACCCGAACGGCTTTCACATCGATCTGCTCTGGGTTGGGCAGTGCGGAACCAGGTAGGGCCGCAGCTGCGCTGCCGTAGGCGACGGCCGTCTGGAGTCGTTCGGCCGGCGGAGCGCCCGCGATGGTGGCGGCGAGATAGCCCGCGAGCGACGCGTCACCCGCCCCGACGGTGCTGCGCGGCACGATCGACGGCGCGGTCGCGGCCCAGGTCCCGTCGTGGTCGACCAGGACTGCGCCCGCGCCGCCGAGGGTGACGAGTACGGTGCCGGCCCCGCGGGCGACGAGTTGTTGCGCCGCGGAGACCACGGGCAACGGATTGCACTGGGCGGCAGCCTCTTCCAGATCCTGTGCGGAGCGGCCGGTCAGCCACGCGAGTTCCTCGGAGTTGGGCTTGATCAGATCCGGCGCCGCGGTGGAGAAGCCTGCGGCCAGCGCCGTCAGCGGACGTTCGGAGGTGTCGACCGCGACGCGGCAGGGCAGCCCCGCCAGCTGGGCCACGATGTCGGCGTACCAGGTGTCAGGCACCCCGGGCGGTAGTGATCCGGACAGCACCACCCAGGTCGCCCGGGCAGCGTGATCGCAGACGGCGGCGGTCAGTGCGGCCAGGTCGGTGTCCCCGAGGTTGGCCCCGGGTTCATTGAGTTTGGTTGTGGTGCCGTCGTTTTCGGTGATGGTCAGATTGCTGCGCACGGTGCCGGAGATGTCGATGTTGTGAAACGGCACCCCGCGGGTCCGCAGCCCGGCCAGGATCGGGTCGTGGTCGGCGGCCGGCAACAGCGCCACGGTGGCGACACCATTTTGCGTCAGCGCGCGAGATACGTTGACGCCCTTGCCTCCTGGCTCGGTGGACACGGGGGTGAGGCGGTGCACGGCGCCCCTGGTCAGTGGCTCGTCGAGGGTGAGGGTGCGGTCCAGGCTTGGGTTCAGGGTGACGGTGACGATCATGAGCCGGCCTCGGCGCAGATGACGTCGACGCCGGCGTCGACGAGTTGTCGGCGCTCGTGGTCGCGAATCTCGTTGTCGGTGACGACGGTTCGCACCGCCGACAGCGGTGCGAAACTGACCAGGTCTTCGTGGCCGAACTTGCTCGAATCTGCGGTCACCACAACGTGGTTGGCGCACCGGACCATGGCGCGTTTGATAGCGGCTTCGTCGCTGTCCGGGGTGGAGAAGCCGTGCCGGGCGCTGATGCCGTTGGTGCCGAGGAAGGCGATGTCGACCCGGAGGGAGTCCAGCGTCCGCAGGGCCTGCTCCCCCACCACGGCCTGGGTGAGGCTGCGGACCCGGCCGCCGAGCAGCTGCAGGGAGACCGTCGGGTTGGACGTCAGCTTCGCGGCCGCGGGGATCGAGTTCGTGATGATCACGAGGTCGCGGTCGGTGGGGATGAGTTCGGCGATGCGCGCGGTCGTGGTGCCGGCGTCGATCAGCACCGTCCCGCCGGTGGCGGGCAGCAACGCGGTCGCAGCGGCAGCGATCGCGGCCTTCTGCTGGGTCTGGGTGGAGTCGCGCTGGACCACGCCCTGCTCCACCAGGTGCAGGGTCCGGGCGGGCACCGCTCCCCCGTGCACCCGGCGGACGACGCCGGCCTTGTCCAGGACATCGAGGTCGCGGCGCACGGTTTCGGTGGTGACGTCGTAGGCCTCGGCCAGTTCGTTGACCGAGGCGCGGCCGTCGGCGAGGACTCGCGCGGCGATGGCTTGCTGCCGCTCTTCCGCGTACATGACCCTCCAAGATTGTGGGAACACATCCGATTCGATCTTTGTATTGTTTGTTTTACGCTTGGATATGTTGACTTGTCAATGGTTCTGAGTAACCTGGATCACATGAATGCGACATCTGTGAGCCCGTCGCCGCTGACGGCCGACGTCGAATCCAGCGGCCTCCCAGTCGTCTTGCGCGGGGTGCCCGCCGTCGGCGGAGTGCGGTACGCGCCAGTGCTGTGGCCGGGGGCGCGTCCCGCGCCCGACGCCGGTGAGGTTGCCGTTGAGCTGGGAGAACCGGAACGCGCGGGGGAGCGGGCGCGCTTCGCGGCCGCCTCGTTGACAGTCGCGGATCGCCTGCGGAGCAGGGCCGCGCGAGCCACCGGAGCGGCAGCGGAGGTCCTGGCCACGACCGCGACCCTGGCGCAGGACCGGGCCTGGACTGCGGCGATCGACAAGCGCATCGCCGACGGCCTCCCCGCGGTACGCGCACTGGCCGCGACGGCGGACCAGTTCGTGGAGATGTTCACCCGGATGGGCGGATTGATGGCCGAGCGGGTCGCCGACCTCCGGGATATCCGGGATCGGGTGATCGCCGAACTACGTGGACTCCCTGAGCCCGGGGTGCCGGTGCCGGACGTGCCTTCGGTGCTGTGCGCCGAAGATCTGGCGCCGGCCGACACCGCCGGGCTGGACCCGCACCTGGTGGTGGCGCTGGTGACGAGCCTGGGTGGGCCGACCAGCCACACCGCGATCATCGCTCGTCAACTCGGCATCCCGTGCGTCGTGGCGGTGCAGGATCTTGCGCAGGTGCGGCCAGGGGCGATGGTGCTGGTGGACGGCACTCGCGGCACCGTGACGGTCGAGCCCGACGCGGGTGCGGCCGCCGAGGCGGTGGCGCGCGCACGCCGGGAAGCCGAGCTCGCCGACAGCTGGCGCGGTCCGGGCGCCACCGCCGACGGACATCGGGTCGCCGTGCTCGCCAATGTGCAGGACGGCGCCGCTGCGCACGCCGCGGCCAGTACCCCGGCGGAGGGGATCGGCCTGTTCCGGACCGAATTGTGCTTCCTGAACCGGGATCTCGAACCGAGCGTCGGCGAGCAGGCCCAGATCTACGGCGAGGTGCTGGCGGCGTTCCCGGAGCGCAAGGTGGTCGTGCGCACCCTCGACGCGGGCTCGGACAAACCGCTGCGATTCGCCGGGCATCCCGATGAGGCCAATCCGGCCCTGGGGGTCCGCGGCATCCGGATCGCCCAGGGAAACCCGGACCTGCTGACCCGTCAGCTGCAGGCGATCGCCGATGCGGCCGCGGCAACGGGCCAGCGCCCGTGGGTGATGGCGCCCATGATCGCAACGCCGGCGGAAGCGAAAGCCTTTGCGGCGCAGGTCCGCTCCTTCGGTCTGACGCCCGGCGTGATGATCGAGGTGCCCGCCGCCGCGCTGTTGGCCGATCGGATACTGCGGCACGTCGACTTCCTGTCGATCGGCACCAACGATCTGACGCAGTACACCATGGCCGCCGACCGAATGTCGGCCGACCTGGCGACGCTGAGCGACCCGTGGCAGCCGGCGGTGCTGGCGCTGGTGCATTCGGCGGCCAGGGCCGGTGCGGACCAGGGCAAGCCTGTCGGGGTGTGCGGAGAGGCAGCGGCGGACCCGGCGCTGGCGTGCGTGCTGGTCGGTTTGGGTGTCACGTCGCTGTCGACGGCGGCTGCCGCGGTGCGGGCGGTGGGGGCCGCGCTGGCGGGGGTGACGCTCGACCAATGCCGGTCGGCGGCGGACGCCGCCCTGGCGGCGGAGTCGTCGGACGTGGCGCGCAGCGCTGCCATTGCCGCCCTGGCGACGCGCTGACGAGCACTGTCGCGATCAGGAATTAATCGGACCGCAGTCCGGTTAATGCTGGCATGCCTGCTATCACCGCTGACACGATCAGCTTGCCGCGTATTGCTCCTGCTGCGCCGAGCGACACAGAACGCCCGGTGCGGTCCATCACGACCGGCCCCCGTGGCTACGAGGGCGAAGGATTCCCGGTGGTTCGTGCCTTCGCCGGGGTCAGCCAGGCGGACCTCGACCCGTTCGTCCATCTGGACCAAATGGGTGAGGTCGAGTACGAGCCGGGTGAACCGAAGGGCACCGACTGGCACCCGCACCGCGGGTTCGAGACGGTCACCTACATGATCGACGGCCGCTTCGCGCACCAGGATTCACACGGTGGCGGCGGCCTGATCACCGACGGCGCCACGCAGTGGATGACCGCGGGCTCGGGCATCCTGCACATCGAGACGCCACCGGCCGAACTCGTCGAGAGCGGCGGACTGTTCCACGGCCTGCAGTTGTGGGTGAACCTGCCCAAGAAGGACAAGTTCGCCGCGCCCCGGTACCAGGCCATCGAGGGGACCGACGTCACCCTGCTGTCGTCCGACGACGGCGGCGCGCTGGTGCGCGTCATCGCCGGTGAGATCGGTGACGCCACAGGGCCAGGCGGGACGCACACGCCGATCACCATGGCGCACGCCACTATTGCGCCCGGAGCACGACTGGATGTGCCGTGGAACCGCAAGTTCAACGCGCTGGTCTACATCTTGTCCGGACGCGGCACCGTCGGACCTGTCGGACACCCCATCCACCAGGGCCAGCTCGCGGTGCTCGGCCCGGGGGACCGGATCAGCGTCGCGGCCGACGAGGGGCAGGACTCCAACCGGCCCGCGCTCGAGGTGCTGTTGCTCGGCGGCCAGCCGATCCGTGAACCGGTGTTCCACTACGGGCCGTTCGTCATGAACTCCAAGTCGGAACTCATCGAGGCATTCGAGGACTTCCAGTCCGGCAAGTTCGGCGCGATCCCGCCGAATGCGTTGAAGCCACACCGGTCCGGGCGCATCGCCTAAAGATCAGTGACGACGCAGCTCCCCATCCTGACATCAGAAAGGTGGGGAGCTGTCGCCGTTGATGAGTTGTTGGGCAAGTTGGCGTTTGGCTTCGGGGGTTGGTGCGGATTCGAGTAGTTCGGTCCAGTTGAGCGCGCGTTCGTGCCGGGTGTGCCGGGTGCGCGCGTCGGTGCGGGTGCGGCGGCGGGTGGGCATCATGAGGTCGCGGCCGGGTTGGTCGCTGGTGGTTGCCGCGGTCGGTGGTGGTGGCGGCCCGGTGGGGAAGTGTTTGTCGGGGAATAGGATTCGGCTGCCGGGCACGGTGGTGTAGGTGTGGCCGGTGGGTGCGGTCCAGGCGATGGTGCCGTCGGGATTTTGGTGGGTGTGCCATCCGGTGGTGCCGGTGTAGAAGGTTTTGACCAGGTGGTGTTTGCGGCATTTGGGGGTCAGGTTGCCGGGGTGGGTCGGGCCGGCGGGCCACGCGATGGTGTGGTCGAGGTCGGCGTCGGCGGCGGGGTGGTCGCAGCCGGGGTGCATGCAGGTCAGGTCCCGCATCCGGACGTAGCGGTCGAGCGCGGTGGATGGCCGGTAGTGGGGTTGTCCGTCGGCCGGAACCTGGGGAGTGATTACCGTTTTGACGGTGGCGCCGCGGGCGGCGAGGTCGGCCAGCAGCACGGCAGGGATGACGGTCCCGCTGGGCAGGTAGCCGACCGCGCTCTGGTCGACGGCGGGTGCGGGCTCGGGCGTCGGTGCCAGGGCCTCGGCGACCGCAGTGTGCGTAGTGATTGGCGGGGTGGCGTCGGGGGTGTCGAGCAGTGGGTCGCTGACCGGGTGCGGCGCGGCGTCGGTCAAGACGTGGATGATGACCGTGGCGGCGCGGGGGTCGGCGCCGGCGGCGGGGCAGTCGGGGTTGGTGCAGTGGCAGGGCAGCCGGTCGCCGCGGGCGGCCAGGACGCCCAAGGCGTCGGCGCGGCGCTGGCCGAGGGTGCGGGGATCGTCATCGCAGACCTCGTGGGCCATGGCGGTGAGGGTGCGTTCGAGTAGTGCGGCGTCGGTGGCCAGCAGCAGGGCCCACACGGATGTGACCCCGGCGGGGTCGCCGGGCTTGCCGAACTCGACGTCGCGGCCGCGGACGGCGTTGCGGGTGCGGCGCACGGCGGCGGGGTCGAATTTCTGGATCCAGTGGTCGATCTGCCGGATCGTGTCGGCTTTGGACAGGGGACCCCATTCGCGGGCGGCGCCGGCCATGGCGGTGTCGATGAGGGCGAGGGTAGCGGGGTCGTGGACGAGTTCGGTGTGCCAGCAGATCAGGGTGACCAACGCCAATGACAGGTCGCCGGCGGCGAGGAGGGCGCCGACCTTCGGGAGACGGTCGCGCAGGGTCAGGGCGAGGTGCATGTGGCTGGCGGCCTGCCAGCGATTGATGGTCAAGGCGGCGCCGATTTCGCTGGCCGCGGCGTCCCAGCCGTCGCAGGCCCACAGGTCGCGATCTTCGTGGTCGATGCAGCGGCGGTGGGTGAGTTCGGCGATGGCGGCCAGTCGGCGGGCGGCGTTTTGGGCTTCGGTCCGGGTGGCGCTGGTCATCGAGTCGATCAGGGAAGCGTCGTCAACTTCCCTGGTCTCGAGGACCAATACTTCGAACATGCTTTCGATCGTAATGACCGGAATGAGCGGACGCCACAAGAGAATTTCCAGCCTGTGGATAACCAGAGCCGACTCAGTCAGTCAGCGACGCTTCTACGTCCGGGTGCAGCAGTTCCAACTCACCGAGGCTGGCGGCGACGGTCACCAGAGGCAGGGCGGCCTCGACCGACAAGGTTCCGCCGTCGGCCTCGGCGCGCAGGGCCAGGACGAAGTCGTCGCTGATGGGGGCCAGCTCTGCGGCGTTCGGGTCCTCGGTGCCCGAGATGCGGGCGCAGATCGCCGAAGTGTGGTCCTCGAGTACCGCGCGGGCGGCGCGGTAGGGGGCCAACGGGGGCGGCACGACGTCAGCGATGAGGTCGGCCGCCGCCCGCAACCGGACCGTCTGATTGGCGGCCCGGACCACGGGCGCCCGCAACTCCGTGGCCCCGCTGCTCTCCGAAAGAAAGTGGCGCACAGCGTCATCCACGGTCCGAGAGGCCGTCAGGGCGTCGTAACTCAGGGCGTGCACGCGGTCGGTGGCGGCCTCGGAGGCGCCGCGGGTCACCCGACGTACTGCCGCGGTCAGGTAGCGCGTGCCCGCGGTGCGCGCCGAATCCAGCGTGCGCTGGACCACGGCCGCCGACCCTCGCGGCCACAGCAGCAGCGACACCACGATGCCCACCGCAGCGCCGACCAGGACGTTCTCCAGCCTGATCAGTCCGACCCGCCAGCCGGCCGGGCTGATCAGGTTGTAGATGGTGAGCACCAGCATGGTGAACATCGCCTGGCCCGCCACGAACGAAAACACATCGGGCACATACGCAGAACCGAACGCCACGATCGGCAGGACGAACCACAGCAGCACGGGGTTCGCCCCGATCAGGTGGATCACCACGGTGCCGAGGAGAAATCCGATCGCGGTGCCGCCGACAGCGCGCAACACCCGGGTCCCGGTGGTCAGCGCGCTGCTGCGTAGTACCGACAGTGATGCCATGGCGATCCAGAATCCGTGCTGGAGCGGAAACAGGTGGACGACGGCCACGGCCACGGCAAGCCCGATTCCGGTGCGCAGGCTGTTCTGCACCACCACCGCTCGCGTCGCGACGAACCCCGACGGGATGGCCGACACCGCCTCGGATTCGGACAGCACCCGGTCGAGGTTCCCGGAGGCCGGCAGTCGTCGACCCAGGACGCGGGCCCATACCGGGCGGGCGTCGGCGTCGGCCGCCAGTCCGATGACCCGGCCCGTCGCCCCGACACAGGCCGAGAATGTCCTCAGCCGCAACAGTTTTCGCCCCGTCGCGACGGCCAGCAGATCATCGGGTTCGGCACGGATCAGTTCGATGTCCTCGCGGTAGCGCCCGCGGGTCGCCGCCCGATGCGCGGTCAGCGCCTCGGCCAGGTCGGCGCGGTAGCGATCGCGGCCCTCGGCCCGCGGCGTGCTGAGCACCCGGGCGCAGTCGTTCAGTACCCGGATGGCCGGCCCGCGGGTCTCGGCCAGCAGGGAACCGGTGGCGTCGGTGGCGCGGTCACACAGCCAGCGCAGGTCGTCGACCACCCGCACCAGGGCGCGGCTCCCCGCGGTCAGCCCGACCGGGCGGTAGTCGGCGCCGAGGAAGTTGTCACCCAGCACCTCCATCGCATCCGAGAGCTCTTGGGCTGTCGCGGACCCCTCGAGCCGGGCGGCCAGCAGCCGGCATACCTGCGCGGCGTGCTTGCGCAGGTCGTCGTGATGAGTCGGCGGCAGCAGGAACAACGCGGCCGGCACGGCAATGGTCCAGGCGACGGCCCAGCCGAGCAGTCGGTCCGGGACAGGGCCTACCGGAGTGCACACCGGCAGCACGAACGTCATCAGAGTCGCGCGCTGACCAGCGGCGACGATCTCGCTGAGGACGCCGGAGAATGTCACCAGCACCCCGACGGCGAACATCGCCGGCACCGCCAGCCACGGATGCGGGGACAGCAGGGTGCCCAGGGTGATCAGTACCGTGCCGTTGAAACCGAGCCCGGCGTAGGCCACGGCCCGCGCCGCGCGGTTGCCGGGAAAATCGACCACGACCAGCAGCGCGACCGCGCCGAAGATCGCGAACATGGTCGTCTGCGCCGTGCTGCCGACGGCGGTCCCGACAGCCAATCCGACGACGGCGACGAGTGGGAGCACCAGGCCGGCGCGGGTGGCTCGACGTAGGGCGTCATGTTCAGGATCGCTGTCTCGCGGCCGCGCGAGCAGCTGCTGCCAGCGGACCGCCAGCGACTCTCGCGACACCACGCCCGTCATGGCGCCCAACATTAATTTGGCTGACATCGTCATGCGCCGGCAACTGATGCGTGCCGGGCCGGGCCGGTTTCGGTCACCGGCGGTCGGGGGTCGTTCCTGGCCGGGCTATGGATCGGGGCCGGGCCGCGGCCATGAACCACGCGCGGCGCCGGAGTCGGTCGTTGACAGGGCTGCAAGTTTGCTGAGCGGAGCCAATTCGGCCGCCGTGCTTCACATACGTGCAGGGACGGGCCGAGATCTATGGCACAATTTGACGATGCCGTACATCGCCACCCGAGGTCCGGGTCGCCCTCCCGCGGCGAAGGCGGCCGAAACCCGTGAGCGCATCCTGCGCGCCGCACGCGAGGTTTTCAGTGAACTCGGTTATGACGCAGCAACATTCCAAGCCATCGCCATCCGCGCGGATCTGACGCGCCCCGCGATCAACCATTACTTCGCGAATAAACGGGTGCTCTACGGCGAGGTCCTCGATCAGACCAACGCCATGGTGGTTGCCGCCGGCCGTCGCCGGGCCGAGGAGGAGACCACCTTCATCAGGCGGCTGTCGTCATTCTTCGTCGCCGCGATCCAGGCCGACTCCGAAGACCGTTCGGCTGCCGCGTTTCTGGTGACCTCGATCCTCGAGGCGCAGCGACATCCCGAATTGCGCCAGGAGGAGCACGACGCGCTCGTCGCCTCCCGTGAGTTCGTGACGTGGGCCGTGACCGACGCCATCGAACGCGGTGAACTGGCCGTGGACACCGAGGTGGCCACCGTGGTGGAGATGCTGATCGCCGTGATGTGGGGGATGGGCTTCTACGCCGGGTACGTCGGCAGTCACCAGGAGCTGACGGCTGTCATCGAGCGGCTCGAACTATTGCTCGCCAACAAGCTGTGGCGGGTCACTGAATAGACCGGCGCCAGCTGGTACATCTAGAACATGGGCAGTGAGCGCTCCGACGACGACACCTGGGATATCGCAAGCAGTGTGGGCGCGACGGCGGTGATGGTCGCTGCCGCGCGGGCCGGGGAAACCGAACGCGACGACGCGTTGATCCGCGATCCGTTCGCGAAGATCCTGGTCGCCGGCGCCGGCACCGGAGTGTGGGAGACGATCCTGGACTCCGACTTCAACAACAAGATGGCCGACGCTGATCCCGAGGTCGCGGCGGTGCTCGAGCACATGGGCAACTACCAGGCGGTGCGGACGCATTTCTTCGACGCGTACTTCGCCGACGCCGCCGCGGCCGGCATCCGCCAGATGGTGATCCTGGCGTCCGGGCTGGACTCCCGTGCCTACCGATTGGACTGGCCGGCCGGCACAACGGTCTTCGAGATCGACCAACCCAAGGTGCTGGAGTACAAGGACCAGACCTTGAAGGCGCACGGCGCGACGCCCGTCGTGGCGCTGCACCAACTGCCGATCGATCTGCGCAACGACTGGCCGAAAGCGCTGCGGGAAGCGGGTTTTGATGATTCCGCGCCGACCGCGTGGCTAGCGGAAGGGCTGTTGATGTACCTGCCGGCCGACGCGCAGGACCGCCTCTTCGAGAACATCACCTCATTGAGCGCGCCGGGTAGCCGCATCTCGGTCGAGACGGTCGGCGAGCACGCCGCCGAACGCCGGCAGCGGATGCGGGACCGGTTCGACAAGCTCGCCGGGCAGTTCGGCATCGGCCAGACCATCAACGTGCAGGACCTGATGTACGAGGACCCCGATCGCGCCGACGTGGCCGAGTGGCTCGACGCGCACGGCTGGTCGTCCACCTCGGTCACCTCGCAGGACGAGATGCGCCGCTTGAACCGCTGGGTGCAGGTCGATACGACTGATGACAAGGCGTTTTCCACCTTCGTGACGGCACTCAAGAGCTGACTGCCGGCGGTTGACTCTTCAAACCAACCGGCTGGTTGGTTAGGATTCCGGTGTTGCCTGGCTCACGTAAGGACGTACTCATGACCCTTGAATCAGCTGTATCTGTCGGCCGAACGGCTGCTGACATCCCGGCTGTCGTGGCCGGTCTTCACAAGACCTACGCCACCGGGCGCACCCGTGACCTGCAGTGGCGCAAGCGTCAGCTGCTCGCGCTGGCCCAGGCCATGGAAGAGAACGAGACCGCCATCGCCAAGGCGCTGGAGGCCGATCTGGGCCGCAAGCCCTTCGAGGCGTGGCTCGCGGACAGCGTCGGCACCATCGCCGAGGCCAAGGACGCGGCCAAGAACCTGCACAAGTGGGCGAAACGTCGCTACCGGCTGCTGGAGCGCTCGCAGCTGCCCGGCCGCGGCTGGGTGGAGTACGAGCCGTACGGCACGGTGCTGATCATCGGCGCCTGGAACTTCCCGTTCTACCTCACGCTCGGCCCGCTGGTCGGCGCGCTGGCCGCGGGAAACACCGTGGTACTCAAGCCATCTGAGTTCGCCCCGGCCTCGTCGCGGCTGATGGCCGAGCTGGTCGAGAAGTACCTGGACACCGACGCCGTCGCCGTGGTGGAGGGCGACGGCATGGTCAGCCAGGAACTGATCGCGCAGGGCCTGGACCGCATCATGTTCACCGGCGGCACCGAGATCGGCAAGAAGATCATGGCAGCGGCCGCGCAGCACCTGACGCCGGTGACACTGGAACTCGGCGGCAAGAGCCCGGTGATCGTCGCCGCCGACGCCGACATCGACGTCGCCGCCAAGCGCATCGCCTTCGCCAAGGTGGTCAACTCCGGCCAGATCTGCGTCGCGCCGGACTATGTGGTGGCCGAGAAGCCCATCCGCGACGAGCTGGTCACCAAGATTCGCGATGCCATCGTGGCCTTCACCGCCGATGACCCCGACGGCCTGCCGATCGTCAGCGAACGGCAGTTCAACCGGCTCAACAGCTATCTCGGCACCGGCGGGGACGTCGTCACCGGCGGTGGCACCAACCCGGCCCGGCTCACCATGCAGCCGACCGTGGTGGTCGACCCGCCGCTGGACGCACCGGTGATGACCGAGGAGATTTTCGGGCCCATCCTGCCGGTGATCACCGTCGACTCGCTCGATGACGCCATCGCATTCGTCAACGCCCGCCCCAAGCCGTTGGCCGCGTACCTGTTCACCAAGGCCAAGGCCATCCGTGAGCGCTTCATCCGCGAGGTCCCAGCCGGCGGCATGCTGGTCAACCACCTGATCTTCCAGGTGTCGACGGCCCGGCTGCCGTTCGGCGGCGTCGGCCCGTCCGGCATGGGCGCCTACCACGGCCGGTACGGCTTCCTGGAGTTCAGCCACGCGAAGTCGGTGATGACCAAGCCGACCCGGCCCGACCTGGGGCAGCTCATCTACCCGCCGTACACCGACCGGGCGTGGAAGATCGCGCGCAAGTTCTTCTAGCCCTAGATCGGACCCGACGATGCGGCGGCCGATCGGTCGCCGTATACACAAAGGGGTGCCCACTCCGGTGGGCTGTCCCGTTTGACCTTCCACGAGAGGAAACCCATGCCCGGAGTGCAGGATCGCGTTGTTGTCGTCACCGGTGCCGGTGGCGGCCTGGGCCGTGAATACGCGCTGACGCTGGCCCGCGAAGGCGCCTGCGTCGTGGTCAACGACCTCGGCGGCGCCCGCGATGGCACCGGCGCCGGCCACAACATGGCAGACCACGTTGTCGATGAGATCAAGGCCGCCGGCGGCCGCGCCGTCGCCAACTACGACAGTGTCGCGGAGGCCGAGGGCGCCGAGAACATCGTCAAGACTGCCCTCGAGGCCTTTGGCAAGATCGACGGCGTCGTCAGCAACGCGGGCATCCTGCGTGACGGCACCTTCCACAAGATGACCGCCGATCAGTGGGACATCGTGCTCAAAGTGCACCTGTACGGCGGGTACAACGTCATCCGCGCCGCGTGGCCGCATTTCCGCGAGAACGCGTACGGCCGCGTCGTCGTCGCCACCTCCACCAGTGGGTTGTTCGGCAACTTCGGTCAGGCCAACTACAGCGCCGCCAAGCTGGGTCTGGTCGGCTTGATCAACACGCTGGCCCAGGAAGGCGCCAAGTACAACATCAAGCTCAACGCCGTCGCGCCGATCGCCGCGACCCGGATGACCGAGGACATCGTGCCGCCTGAGGTCTTCGCGAAGCTGTCGCCGGAGTACGTGGCGCCGGTCGTGGCGCAGCTGTGCAGTGAAGAGCTGCCGGAGACCGGGTCGATCTTCATCGTCGGTGGTGGCAAGGTGCAGCGCACCGCGCTGTTCCAGAACGAGGGTGTCACGTTCGACCATGTGCCCACCGTCGACGAGGTGGCCGCCAAGTGGGGCGAGATCACCGACCTGTCGGCCGCCAAGGCCGCGTCGTTCGCGCTCGGCTGATAGGTGAAAGCGCTTGTTGCGCAGTCGCTGACCGGTCCCTCGGGCCTTGCCTACACCGATATCGATGACGCCGCAGATCCTTCGGGCAATGCGGTCGTCATCGATGTCGGTGCGGCCGGCGTCTGCTTTCCCGACCTGCTGCTGATCCGCGGTGAGTACCAGCTGAAGCTGCCCCCGGGCTTCACCCCGGGTATGGAGGTGGCCGGTACCGTCCGATCGGCGCCCGAGGGCACCGGCTTCGTTACCGGTCAACGGGTTTCGGCGTTCACCATGATGGGCGGCTACGCCGAACGGGCGCTGGCGCTGCCGGACTCGGTGATTCCGACGCCCGACGGTCTCGATGATGCGGCTGCCGTCTGCCTGCTGGGCAACTACTACACCATGTACTTCGCGCTGGCCCGCCGCGGTGGGCTGCTGGCGGGGGAGACGGTGCTGGTGCTCGGCTCGGCCGGTGGCATCGGAGTGGCGGCCATCCAGATCGCAAAGGCCATGGGCGCCAAGGTGGTGGCCATGGTGCACCGCGTCGAGGCGACGGATTTCGTGGCCTCGGTCGGCGCCGACGTGGTGCTGCCGCTGACCGACGGGTGGCGCGACGCCGCGCTGGCGGCCACCGACGGTCGGGGAGTGGACCTGGTGGTCGACCCGGTCGGCGGCGACGCCTTCGATGATGCGATTCGGGTGCTCGCCCCCGAGGGTCGGTTGCTGGTCCTGGGTTTCGCTGCCGGACAAGGTATTCCGTCGGTGAAGGTGAACCGCCTGTTGCTGCGCAACATCAGCGTGGTGGGTGTCGGGTACGGCGAGTTCATCCGCCAGGTGCCCGGTTCGGCCGCGGAGATCGGCGCGGGACTGGCGAAGCTGGTCGAGGCCGGTCTGCGGCCGCCGGAGCCGATGCGTTTTCCGTTGTCCGACGGTGCAGCCGCCCTGCAAGCGTTGGCCGACGGGAAGATTCACGGCAAGGCCGTCCTGGAACCCTGATCGTGAACGCCTTGGGAACAGTGCTGGTCGCACTGGTCATCGCGATCGGCCTGGTCGGCATCGTGGTGCCGGTGTTACCCGGCGGGCTCCTCGTGTTCCTGGCGATCGCGGTGTGGGCGGTGGCCGTCCACACCGCGACAGCTTGGGTGGTGCTCGGCGTCGCGGCAGCGTTGTTCCTGGCCGGTGAAGTCATCAAGTACCTCTGGCCGATGCGCCGGATGCGGAGGGCCGACGTGGCCACCCGCAGCCTCATCGTCGGCGGAATCCTGGGTGTCATCGGGTTTTTCGTCATCCCGGTGCTGGGGCTCGCCCTCGGCTTCGTGCTGGGGGTGTACCTGTCCGAGTACTCGGCGCTAGGTAATCGCAGCCGCGCCTGGGCGTCGACCAAACATGCGATGAAGGGTGTCGCCCTGGCGATGGGCGTGGAGTTGACGGCTGCGCTGCTGGCGACGGTGGCGTGGGTGACGGGATTGGTAGTGGGCAATTGACGGCTGAGCAATGGACTCTCGACGCAGCTGACGGCGACCTGGTGCTGCACACGGGCGTCACCGGCAGCGCGGCCCGGATGGGGCACCGCTTGACCATCGCGATGCGCTCGTGGCGGGCGACAGTGGACTGGGATGCGGAGCAGCCGGCCGCGGTCGAGGTAACCGTCGAACTGGACTCACTCGAGGTGCTGGCGGGCGAGGGTGGGATGACCCCGTTGGCCGGCCCGGAGAAGGCGTTGGTGCGGAGCAATGCCCTGAAGACGTTGCAGGCCAAACGCTTTCCGCGGGCGACGTTCCGCTCGTCGTCCATCGAGCGGGGAACCGACTCGTGGCGGCTGACCGGAACCCTCGACCTCGGGGGTCGCAGCAGCGAACAGACCGTCGACGTCGACGTGGTGCGAGACGACGCGGGCTGGCACCTCAGCGGGGCTGCGGTGGTACGCCACAGCGATCATGGCATCAAGCCGTATTCGATGCTGATGGGCGCGATGAAGGTGGCAGATGAAGTGCGGGTGACGCTCGCGGCACGCGCCTTCTAGTTATGCAGAGCCCTCCTCGCGCTTCGTCCGCGTGGCATCTGGATGTGACGCCTAGCCCATCAGTACGCTGCGCAACCGCTTCAGCTGGTCATCAGAAACTTCAATGGCCGCAAGGTAATCCGACAATGATCCGTATTCGGCATCGACGATACGCAGGGCGGTGTCGAGGTACTCCTCGCGGACACCCAGTACCTCGTCGGTCAACCGGGCTTCAGCGAATGGGATGACCTCGGGGGCATCGCCGGCGCGAGCCCGAATCGATTCCATGATGCGTTCACGAAGCCCGGGAATCGCCGCATTGCTACGCAAGAAATCGGCCATGATTGCATCCCGATCCACGCCGATCGCCCCCAACACGGTCGCGATGGTGAAACCCGTGCGGTCCTTCCCCGCGAAGCAGTGGGCGATGACAGAGTCGCCGCCGGCGAGCATCGAAATCACGTGCAGGATCGCTGCGTGAGTGCCGGGCAGCGTCGGGAACTCTTGGTATACCTCGGTCATGTATCGCCGGGCCGACTCTGCGACATCGTCGTCAGGTGAGGCGTCGGACATCACCCTCTGGAAGGTGTTCTCGTGTGGCGCGTCCTGATTGGCGTCGTCGTCCAAATGGAACGGAAGCAGGTGTATTCGCACGCTGTCGGGTACCCGCCCGGCTCCGCGACGAGCCACCTCGCCGCGGGACCGGAGATCCGCGACATCGGTGATGCCATAGTCCTGCAACGCTTTACGGCCGTCTTCGGCCAGACCGCTGAGCTCGCTGGAGCGGAACAGCCGGCCGGGCCTGATGCCCGTTTCCTCGGCGGCATCGCGGAAGTTCCAGGCGCCGGCGAGTTCCAAACCGGTGGACCGCATCAGTGGCCCCCGGACTTGGCGCACGCGGCCGCCAATGCCGACTTCTCGCGGCCGAGTTCGGCGCGCGCGATGGTGCGCATGTGGACCTCGTCGGGCCCGTCGAACAAGCGCATGGCGCGGTGCCAGCCGTAAAGCCGGGCCAGCGGCACGTCATCGCAGATTCCGGCGGCGCCGTGCACCTGGATGGCGCGATCGATCACGTCGCACGCGACCTGCGGGGCCACCGACTTGATCTGCGACACCAGCACGTGCGCGGCCTTGTTGCCCTGTTGGTCGATGGTCCAGGCTGCCTTCTCGCACAAGAGCCTGGCTTGATCTATCGCGTTGCGCGACTTGGCAATCGACTCACGCACCACGCCCTGCTCGGCCAGCGGCTTGCCGAATGCCACGCGCGTGGACACCCGGTGGATCATCAGGGCCAGGGCACGCTCGGCGGCGCCGAGAGCGCGCATGCAGTGGTGGATGCGGCCCGGCCCCAGCCGCGCCTGCGCGATGGCGAAACCGGAGCCCTCTTCGTGCAGCAGGTTCTCCACCGGAACGCGGACGTTGTCGAAGACGATTTCGCAGTGCCCGTGCTGGTCCTGCCAGCCGAACACCGGCAGCGACCGCTGGATGTCCACACCAGGGGTGTCGACGGGCACCAGGATCATCGACTGCTGGGCATGCGATGCCGCATCAGGATTGGTGCGGCCCATGACGATCAGAATCGTGCAGCGCGGGTCGGCGGCGCCGGTGATCCACCACTTGCGGCCGTTGATGACGTAGTCCCCGCCGTCGCGCAGCATCGTCGTCTCGATGTTGCGCGCATCCGAGGACGCCACGGCCGGCTCCGTCATGGCGAAGGCGCTGCGGATTTCACCATTGAGTAGGGGTTCGAGCCACTGCTTGCGCTGTTGCTCGTTGGCGAACAGGTGCAGGGTCTCCATGTTGCCGGTGTCCGGCGCCGCACAGTTGATGGCCTCGGGGGCGATCTCCATGCTCCAACCGGAAATCTCGGCCAGCGGCGCGTACTCCAGGTTGGTCAGCCCGGACTCGGCGGGCAGGAACAAGTTCCACAAGCCGCGCTTGCGCGCCTCGATCTTGAGCTCCTCGACCACCGGCGGCACCGTGTGGTCCTTCGGGCCCTTCTCCTCGCGATAGGCGTGGTAGGAGGCCTCGGCGGGCAGCACGAGCTCGGTCATGAACTCGGTGAGCCTGTGCTGGTAATCCTGCGCTTTTGCCGACAACGCGAAGTCCATGACCGCCACGATATGCCACTTGTCTAACGATGTGACGGGCGGTCGGTAGCGCAGTCGTCAGGGCCGTGCGCGACGACGGATTCCCTCCCCGCGACGACTTCGGGGAGGGAATCCGGGTTCGGTGCGGTCAGCGGACCTGGCCGGGCATCAGGGTGGCGACGCGGTAGATGCCGTGGTGCCAGAGCACCCCGGGCATCGGCACCCCTGCCGGCGGCGCGATGGTCGAGGGGGTGGCGACCACGTGCGGCGGCCGCACGTCGGGGCCGAGGGTCGTGGCGCCGGCGGCGCCGGCCAGGCCGAGTGCCGAGCCACCGAGGATGCCGGCGGCAATGATCGAGAAGCCGAAGGTGCGGGTGGTGATGCTCATCTGAATTCTCCTGTGTGAGTAAGCTTTTGGTGTGTTGCCCCGGTGTGCTCCGGTGATGACTCAAGAGTGCCGCAGGGCGGGCTCGCGGTCTGTCCGGCGATCGGCCGGTAGACCGGTGGATTCGGGTGTCCCCTGATCGGGGGACACGCGGCCGTCAATTGGCGATCGGAGTTACTTTTCGCCGGCCGCCGTGCGACGCTGACGGCATGACCGACGAACGGGTTCGCGTGGTGGTGGGTGACGACCACCCGATGTTTCGCGACGGCGTCGTCCGGGCGCTGACGGCGAGTGGCGCCATCGAGGTGCTGGCCGAAGCGGACGACGGGACGTCGGCGTTGGAGGCGATCCGTACGCACAAGCCCCAGGTGGCTCTGCTGGATTACCGCATGCCCGGCATGGACGGCGCCGAGGTGGCGGCGGCGGTGTTGCGCGACGGACTGCCGACCCGGGTACTGCTGCTGTCCGCCCACGACGAGGCCGAGATCGTGTACCGGGCCCTGCAGGATGGCGCGGCCGGTTTCCTGCCGAAAGAGTCGACTCGCAGTGAGCTCGTCAACGCGATCCTCGAATGTGCCAAGGGCCGTGACGTCGTCGCCCCCAGCCTGGCCGCGGGGCTCGCCGGGGAGATCCGGCGCCGGGCCGAGCCCGACGCCCCGGCGCTCAGTCCGCGCGAGCGGGAGGTGCTGCAGCTGATCGCCAAGGGCACGACCATCCCCGCCATGGCCAAGGAGCTGTACCTGGCGCCGTCGACCGTCAAGACCCATGTGCAGCGGCTGTACGAGAAGCTCGGGGTCGGGGACCGCGCCGCGGCCGTGGCCGAGGCGATGCGTCGGAAGTTGCTGGACTGACGTGAGCTCGACACTCAGCCGGATCGGTGAGTACCTGGCCGCCGAGCCGGTGCGGATATCCGCCGGGCTGCGGCTCCCGCTGATCGCGCTGATCGGCGTCCTGGTGTGGATCTGGGAAGTCGACCACTGGCTGCCCGAGCTGTACGCGGCGATCCTGGGGCTGTACGCGATCGCGGCGGTGATCTGGTTGGTGGCAGTGCTGCGCGGCCCGGTGCCACGTTGGGCGGACTGGGCGTCCACCGGCATCGACCTGGCGGTGATCCTCTCGCTGTGCCTGGTGTCCGGCGGCGCGACGGCGGCCCTGCTGCCGGTCTTCTTCCTGCTGCCGATCTCGGTCGCGTTCCAGGACCGGCCCATGCTGACAGCGGCGATCGGCACCGTGACGGCCACGGGCTATCTGGCGGTGTGGATCTTCTACTCCAAACACGACGACCGCATGGGCCTGCCGAACATGGTCTACACCCATTTCGGGTTCCTGGTCTGGCTTGCGGTCGCCACCACGGTGCTGTGCTTCGTCCTGGTCCGGCGCCAGGAGCGCGTGCAGGCCCTGCAGGAGGTCCGCCGCCAGTTGGTGTCCGAGGCCATGCAGTCCGACGAGCGGCACAACCGGGAAGTGGCCGAGGGGCTGCACGACGGCCCGTTGCAGACCCTGCTGGCGGCCCGGCTCCAGCTGGATGAAATCCGGGAACGCACGCCCGGCCCGGAACTCGACGCGGTGTACGTGGCGTTGGAAGACACCGCGGCGGCACTGCGCTTGACGGTCACCGAGCTGCACCCGCAGGTGCTCGCTCAGCTCGGCCTGACGCCGGCGGTGCGGGAACTGTTGCGGCAGTTCGAGTCTCGCTACGGGGTGGACGTGCGGGCCGACCTCGAGGAGGTCGGCAAGCCCGACTCGCAGCAACTGCTGTACCGGGCGGCTCGCGAGCTGCTCACAAACATCGGCAAGCATGCGCAAGCCTCGTCGGTCTCGGTGCGGCTGGGCCGGATCGGCGATCGCGTCGTCCTGACGGTGTCGGACGACGGCGTCGGCTTCGACCCGGCCGCGGTGGCCGAGTACGTAGCCGACGGACACATCGGCCTGGGTTCGTTGCTGGCGCGGTTGGATGCGATGGGTGGTTCGATGCTCGTCGACTCCGCCGATGGCGGCACCCGCGTCACGGTCACCTCACCCCCTGAACGCGCCTGAACGTGGCCGGACGTTTCGCGTCCGCTCGGCGGTTATGGCGAAAAAATCTTCGTTGGCAGTGGGGTCGCGGCGGTAGCGTCGCGCCATGAAACTGCGCATTCTGATCGGCCTGCTGGTCGCGGCGGTGGTGGCGTTGGTCGTGAACGCCGTGGTCGTGGCACACACCGGCCGAGCGGCGGAACCGTTCGCCGGCGGCCACGTCCTGAAACTCGATGGACCCGACCTGAACGTCCGCGAGTACGGTCCACCCGGTGACCGGGCAATCGTTCTGCTGCACGGATATTCGGCCTCTATCGAATGGTGGGAGAAGGTCGCACCGGCGCTGGCCGCGCATCAGCGGGTGATCGCCGTCGACCTCGTCGGCCACGGTGGTTCCGAGGCCCCGACCGACGCCGCGCCCTACCACGCCGACGGCCAGGCCGAGGCCGTCCACCGGGCGCTGGCGGCGCTGGGAGTCCGGCACGCCGTGCTGGTCGGGCATTCGATGGGCGGCAAGGTGGCTGCCGAGTTCGCCACGAAGTACCCGGAAATGGTTGAGCGTGTGGTGGTTTCGGATACTCCCGCCGCCGAGGATCTGGTGTCCATGCCGTTGCTCGGGAAGATGCTGTGCTGGCCGGCCATCGGGCCTGCGCTGGATCATTTCCGCGGCGTCGACGCGATCAGCGAAAGCTCGCTGCAGACGGGGTTCGCCGCCGACTATCCGGTCCCGCCGTTGGCTTACCGGTCCTTGAAGCAGCTGACCTACGCGGGAGTGTGCGACTCCAAGGAAGCCGGCCGTCCCGTTGCGGAAACGCTGAAAGGGCTGGGCAAACCCGTGCTGGTGCTCTGGGGTGACAGGGACGTCCTGACCCCGACAGCGCCCAATGTCGCGCGCTACACCGCGGCCGGCTTGCCGCCGCACCTCATCGCAGGTTCGGGGCACAGCCCCATGGTCGAGAAGCCCGACCAATTCCTCGCGGCGATAGGCGATTTCGTCCGCTGATGGTTGGGCTGTCGCCAACAACGTGCTGCTGACATGGTCACCCTGCATTGACAACGTCAGCACATGCTGACGGGTCCCAGCCGGACATGCCGCACCTGGAGCCGACATGCCGATGGGTCAGACCGGTCGACATTGACGAAATGGTCGCCATCCCAAGGGGATAACGACCATTTCGTCAATCTAGGGCGCAGCGAGAACTACAGCGCCGCCAGGATGTCGTTGACACGGTCGCGGGCGTCGCCGAACAGCATCTGGCTGTTGTCGCGGAAGAACAGCGGGTTCTGCACGCCGGCGTAGCCCGAGGCCATGGAGCGCTTGAAGACGATGACGTTGTTGGCGTTCCACACCGTGAGCACCGGCATGCCGGCGATCGGGCTGCTCGGATCCTCGGAGGCGGCGGGGTTGACGGTGTCGTTGGCGCCGATGACGAGCACGACGTCGGTGTCGTCGAAGTCGTCGTTGATCTCGTCCATTTCCAGGACGATGTCGTAGGGCACCTTGGCTTCGGCCAGCAGCACGTTCATGTGACCGGGCAGACGACCGGCGACGGGGTGGATACCGAAGCGGACTGTGACGCCCCGCTCGCGCAGCTTGCGGGTCAGGTCGGCGACGCCGTACTGCGCCTGAGCGACGGCCATGCCGTAACCCGGGGTGATGATCACCGAACTCGCCGACGCGAGCATCTCGGCAGCGCCTTCGGCGGTGATCTCGCGGTGCTCGCCGTAGTCCTTGTCCTCGGCCGGGCCGGCCTCGATGCCGAAGCCGCCGGCAATCACGGAGATGAACGACCGGTTCATGGCCTTGCACATGATGTACGACAGGTAGGCACCGGAGGAGCCGACGAGCGCGCCGGTGATGATCAGCAGGTCGTTCGACAGCAGGAAGCCCGAGGCGGCCGCGGCCCAGCCGGAGTAGCTGTTGAGCATCGACACCACGACGGGCATGTCGCCGCCGCCGATGGAGGCGACCAGGTGCCAGCCGAGCAGTAGCGCGAGCACGGTGACGCCGACCAGCAGCCACAGGTTCGGGGAGATGCAGAACCACACGGTCAGCGCGACGAACAGGACCAGCGAGCCGACGTTGAGGAAGTTCTTGCCGGGCAGCATCAGCGGCGCGGACTTGATCTTGGCCGAGAGCTTCAGGTTGGCCACGATCGAACCGGTGAAGGTCACCGCACCGATGAACACGCCGATGAAGACCTCGGCAGAGTGGATGCCGAGCATGCCTTCCTTGGCCAGCTCGAGCGCGCCCTGGCCGTCGAGCTCGTGCTCGACGTGCAGGTAGCCGCTCCAGCCGACCAGCACGGCGGCCAGACCGACGAACGAGTGCAGCAGCGCGATCAGCTCGGGCATGCCCGTCATCTCGACGACACGGGCACGCCATAGGCCGATGGCGGCACCGACGGCCATGGCGCCGATCAGCAGGGCCAGGCCGAGCGGCTCGATCTGCTTGTTGATGGCCAGGGTGATGGTGGCGACCAGCGCCACGCCCATGCCGGCCATGCCGAAGGCGTTACCGGCCTTGGAGGTCTCGTGCTTGGAGAGCCCGGCCAGAGCGAGGATGAACAACAGGGCGGCCACCACATAAGCGGCGTTGGCGATATTGGTGATGGTTTCTGCGTTGAACATGAATCCGTTCCAAAGGTTTCTGGGTGCTGATGCCGTTGGCCGGCTCTAGCTGCGGGAGAACATGGCCAGCATGCGGCGGGTCACCGCGAAGCCACCGAAGACATTGATGCTGGCGAGCAGAATTGCGACGCCGGCCAGGGCGGTGATCGGGGTGTTGTGATGCCCGATCTGCAGCAGGGCGCCGACCACGATGATTCCGGAGATCGCGTTGGTCACCGACATCAGCGGGGTGTGCAGCGCATGGTGCACGTGCCCGATCACGTAGTAGCCGATCACGATCGCCAGCGCGAACACCGTCAAGTGGACCTGCAGGGCGGCCGGGGAAGCGGCGATGAGGGCGAACAGCACGGCCGCGGCACCGAAGGTGATGCCCAGACGACGCTGCGTCGACATGGGCTCCTTGACCTGCGAGACCACCGGCGCGGCGGCGGCAGCGGCAGCCGGAGCGGCGGAGACTTGCACCGGCGGCGGCGGCCAGGTGATCTCACCGTCGCGCACGACCGTCACGCCGCGCTGCACCACGTCCTCAAAATCGAGGAGGACAGTCCCATCCTTCTCCGGGGTGAGCAGCTTGAGCAGGTTGACCAGGTTGGTGCCGTACAGCTGAGAGGCCTGCGCGGGCAGGCGGCCGGCCAGGTCGGTGTAGCCGATGATCGTCACACCGTTATCGGTGACGACGGCCTGGTCTTTGACGGTGCCCTCGACGTTGCCGCCGTTGGCCGCGGCCATGTCGACGATCACGCTGCCGGCCTTCATCGAGGCCACCATCTCGCCAGTGATGATCCGCGGCGCGGGACGGCCCGGGATCAGCGCAGTGGTGATGATGATGTCGACGTCCTTGCACTGCTCGGCGTACAGCTGCGCCTCGCGGGCCTTGTAGTCGTCGTCCATCTCCTTGGCGTAACCGGTCGCCGAGACCTCGGCGGCCTCGTTCGCCACGGACAGGTATTCACCGCCGAGGGAGGCGACCTGGTCGGCGACCTCGGGGCGCGGGTCGGTGGCGCGCACGATGGCGCCCAAGGATCCGGCGGCACCGATCGCGGCCAGACCGGCCACACCGGCTCCGACGACGAGGACCTTGGCCGGGGGAACCTTGCCGGCGGCGGTGACCTGGCCGGTGAAGAACCGCCCAAAAGCGTGGGCGGCCTCGACGACGGCGCGGTAGCCGGCGATGTTCGCCATCGAGGACAGCACGTCCAGGGACTGGGCGCGCGAGATACGCGGCACCGCGTCCATGGCCAGCACGGTGATCGGGCGGGTGGCGAGCTTCTCCAGCAGTTCCGGCTTCAGCGCCGGGGAGATGAGCGAGACCAGGGTGGCGCCGTCCTTGAGGGCGGCGATCTCACCGTCGTCAGGTGCGTTGACCTTGAGCACGATGTCGGCAGACAGGGCCTCTGCGGAGGAGCCGACACTGGCTCCGGCCTCTACATAGGCGGCGTCGGCGAAACTGGAGGCGGCACCCGCGCCGGACTCGACCACTACCGAATAGCCGAGCTTGATCAGCTGCCCGACGGTTGCAGGAGTGGCGGCAACCCGCGTCTCACCAGCCAGAGACTCGCGGGGAATCCCGATGATCATCGAATTCGATCCGATCTGTGTTGGTTTGCTTGCAAGAGTCTCCCCCATCCACGTCTGGATGGTGCTCTTGGCCCCCTATACCAGTTAGCAATCGCTTATAAATTAGCAGTCGCTCATAACTCGACCAAAAGTCCACGGTCGGGCGTTGCCCGGATATATCTACGTCGCGGGCAGAGATGTGGATACACCAAATTCCGGCCGGTGGGACGGCACGCGCCGAAACACCGGTCGGTGGGGTGAAATGCAGAGGCGGTTACACCGGGGGGTAGGCCGGGGGCGGGTATACGCCGCGGATGCCCCACGGGACCCAGTTGAAGAAGTACTCGACCTCGTCGCTCGCGTCGTAATCCGGACTCGGATCCATCAGTACCTCCAACCGACCAGCTTGTTACTCGCGAGTTTAGCTGCTGGACCCCGGTTGCGAGTGGCGGATCGGCCAGGGAAATGCCACGGCATAGACTGGCCAACCAGTTGATTGGGTCCCGGGTCGCGCGCCCGACTGCATAGAGTGAGCTGACATGTCCACAGAGTCGTCGACAAAAGGTTCTGCAACGGGGTCGCCCACGGGCGCGTCGTCTGCGTCGTATGGGTCGAACGGCTCGTCGCGGCGCGAGGAATTACTGGCGGTGGCCGCCAAGCTGTTCGCGGCGCGCGGCTACCACGGCACCCGCATGGACGACGTCGCCGACGCTGTCGGGCTCAACAAGGCCACCGTCTACCACTACTACGCCAGCAAGTCGCTGATCCTCTGGGACATCTACAAGTCGACCGCCGACTTCACCGTCGACGCCTTGCATGATGACCCGACCGCCTCGGCCCGCGAGACGATCTTCAACTTCACCCGGCGCCTGCTGACCGGCATCGCCACCGACCTGGAATCCGCGGCGGTGTACTTCCAGGAGGGGCCGTACATCACCGAATGGTTCACCGAGGAGCAGGTCGCCTACATCCGCAAGGCCGAGACCACGGTCTACGAACATGTCCGCGACGTCATCGACCGCGGCATCGCCAGCGGCGAGTTCAATGAGTGCGACTCGCATGTGCTGGCGCTGGGCTACATCGGGATGACGCTGGGCGCCTACCGGTGGCTGCGGCCGCACGGCCGGCGCACGGCTTCCGAGATCGCGGTCGAGTTCAGCACCGCACTGCTGCGCGGACTGATCCGCGACGAAACGATCCGCACCGAGGACCCCCTCGGCGGCGGCGCATAAAACCCGCTTTCGAGAGGTGATCGAGGTCCGATGAAATCGCTGCTGCTGTCCCGACGGGACCTCGACTTCCTGCTGTACGAGTGGCTGAAGGTCGATGAACTCACCGCCCGCAAGCGGTTCGCCGACCATTCACGCGAGACCTTCGACGGCGTCCTGGACCTCAGCGAGCAGCTGGCTGAGCGCTACTTCGCGCCGCACAACAAGAAGAGCGACGCCAACGAGCCGACCTTCGACGGACAGACCGTCACGATGGTCCCCGAGGTCAAAGAGGCCTGGGACGCATTCGTCTCAGCCGACCTCATCGGCATGTCGATGGAGGAGTCGGTCGGCGGGGCGCAACTGCCCGCGGTCGTCGCGCAGGCGGCGTTCGCCTGGATCGCTGCCGCCAACGTGTCGACGTCGGGGTATCTGATGCTGACCATCGCCAACGCCAATCTGCTGACCAAGTTCGGGACGCCCGAGCAGATCGAGACCTACGTCAAACCCATGCTGGCGGGCCGCTTCTCGGGCACCATGGCGCTCTCGGAGACCCAGGCCGGGTCCTCATTGGCCGACGTGGCCACCCGCGCCGAACCGCGCGACGACGGCACCTACCGGCTGTTCGGGTCGAAGATGTGGATCTCCGGTGCCGAGCACGAAATCACCGACAACATCGTCAACCTGGTACTGGCCAAGCTCCCCGGTGGACCCGCCGGCACCAAGGGCATCTCGCTGTTCATCGTGCCCAAGTACCTGGTGAACGCCGACGGGTCGATCGGCGAGCGCAACGACGTCGCCATTGCGGGGCTGAACCACAAGATGGGGCAGCGGGGCGTCACCAACACCGTGCTGAATTTCGGTGACACGCAATTCAATCCGGGTGGCGAGAACGGCGCGGTCGGCTACTTGGTCGGCGAGCCGCACCGCGGCATCGTCTACATGTTCCAGATGATGAACGAGGCGCGGCTGGCCGTCGGCATGGGCGCGGTGGCGCTGGGCTACACCGGCTACCTCAAGTCGGTGCAGTACGCGCGGGAGCGGCCGCAGGGCCGTCCGCTGGACGTCAAGGACCCGACCACTCCGCAGGTGCCCATTGTCGAGCATCCTGATGTCCGGCGAATGCTGTTGGCGCAGAAGGCCTATGTCGAAGGCGGACTCGCGCTGGGCCTGTACTGCGCGCGGCTGGTGGACGTGCAGCACAGCGCGGAGTCGGACGCCGAGGCTTCCGATGAAGCTGAAGCTGCAGGCCTGTTGCTCGACATCCTGACCCCGATCGGCAAGAGCTGGCCGTCGCAGTGGTGTCTGGAGGCCAACGATCTGGCGATCCAGGTGCACGGCGGCTACGGCTACACCCGCGAATACGACGTCGAGCAGCATTACCGGGACAACCGGCTGAACCCGATCCACGAGGGCACCAACGGCATCCAGAGCCTGGACCTGTTGGGCCGCAAGGTGACTCAGCGCGACGGGGCCAGCCTGGCGGCGCTCGGGCAGGTCATCGCCGAGACGGTGGGGACGGCCTCCGCCTTGGGTGGCGAGGCCGCGGAGTTGGCGGGCACGCTGGACGCCTCGTGGCAGCGGCTGGTCGCGGTGACCGCCGGCATGTTCGGCTCGGGCGACATTCCCGCGGTGATGGCCAACAGTCACGTGTACCTGGAAGCGTTCGGGCACGTCGTCGTGGCGTGGCTGTGGCTGGAGCAGTTTGTCGCGGCCGCGGGTAAAGACGGCGATTTCTATGACGGCAAGCGGCAGGCGGCCCGGTACTTCTTCCGATTCGAATTGCCCAAGACCGCACCGCAATTGGACCTGCTGGAGTCGCTGGACCGGACGACGCTGGAGATGCGGGACGGCTGGTTCTGAGCGATACGTTCGCGGCTAGAACTGCACGATCTGCCGCACGGCGTGGCCGTCGGCCAGGGCGTCCATGCCGGTGTTGATGTCGTCGAGGGTGATGGTGTCGGACACCAGCTTCTCGACCGGCAACCGGCCGGACCGCCAGAGGTCGACGAAGCACGGGATGTCCCGCGCCGGCACCGCGGACCCGAGGTAGCTGCCGATCAAGGACCGACCGTCGGCGACCAAAGCCAACGGCGACAACGTGATTCGCGCGTCCGGGTGGGGCAGGCCGACGGTGATGGTCTTGCCGCCCGGGGCGGTCATGCTGATCGCGGTCTCGAGTGCGGCGGGGTGGCCGGCGGCCTCGATCACGACGTCGGCCTTGATGTCGCCGGGGTCGGTGACCGCATCGTGCGCACCGAGTGCACGCGCCTGCTCGAGCTTGTCGGGCAGGCGGTCCACCGCGACGACCCGCACATCATCGTGCGCCAGCGCGGTGAGCATGGCCGCCATGCCGACGCCGCCCATACCTACGATCGCCACCGTTTGACCGGGTTGCGGCTTTCCGGCGTTGAGCACAGCGCCGCCGCCGGTCAGCACCGCGCAGCCGAGCAGCGATGCCACGACCGGAGGAACGTCACTGTCCACCGGCACCACCGATCGGCGATCCACCACTGCGTACGTCGCGAAGGCCGAAACTCCGAGGTGATGCAGAACCGGTGTGCCGCTTCGGGATAGCCGCGTCCCGCCGGCGAGCAGCGTGCCCGCGCCGTTGGCGGCGCTGCCGGGAATGCAGGGAGCAAGGCCGTCCGTCGCGCAGGACCGGCACTGCCCGCAGCGGGGCAGGAACGTCATGACCACCCGCTGGCCGACGGCCAAATCCGAAGTGCCGCCGACTTGTTCGACGATACCGGCGGCCTCGTGGCCGAGCAGCATGGGCACCGGTCGGATCCGGTTGCCGTCCACCACCGACAGATCGGAATGACAGAGGCCGGCCGCCTCGATACGTACCAGCAGCTCGCCCTCGCCCGGCGCGTCCAGGTCCAGTTCGCTGACGGTGAGCGGCCGTGATTCGGCATACGGGCGGGCTCGCCCGATCTCTTCGAGTACGGCACCGCGAATCAACATGTCACCAGCCTGACAGACTGGCCGACATGGAGCAGGCACTGACCACCGCGGAATTTCCGGTGCACTGGCCCGTGCAGACGCGCTGGACCGACAACGACATGTTCGGCCACCTCAACAACGCGGTCTACTACGAGCTGTTCGACACCGCGATCAACGCATGGATCAACACCACGTGCGACGTCGACCCGGTGGCCGCACCGTGGCTCGGGGTGGTCGCCGAATCGGGCTGCCGCTACTTCGCGGAGCTGAAGTTCCCGTCCCAGCTGATGGTCGGGCTCGCGGTGACCCGGTTGGGCAACAGCAGCGTCACCTACCGCACCGGGCTGTGGGCCGAAGAAACGGAGCACGCCCCTCAGGCCGAGGCGCGGCTCGCCGCGGCGGTCGGCAGCTGGGTGCACGTCTACGTCGACCGGGACGCCCGGCGTCCCGTCCCCATCCCGGCGCCGATCCGCGAGCTGCTGGAGACCGCTGCCGTCAGCTGACCCTGTACTCAGGGTGGGAAATGTCGAGTGAGCTGGGCCGTCTGTTCAGGGTGAACGGTCCGGTCCGTGCTCCACGCGTTGAGCCTGTAGCGAGGGCGGGAAATGTCGAGTGACTCGCGCCGTCAGCTCAGGGTCAACGGACAGATGCGCAGGATCGACGCAATGGCGGCCTCGATATGCTCTGGCGCATGCCGATCGTGAGCAAGACCGTCGAGGTGGCCGCACCAGCAGCGCAGATCCTGGGGATCGTGGCCGACTTCGAGGCCTACCCGCAGTGGAACGAAGAGGTCACCGGCTGCTGGATCCTGCACCGCTACGACGACGGCCGCCCCAGCCAGCTCCGTCTGGACACCAAGATTCAGGGCATGGACGGCTCGTACATCCAGGCCGTCTACTACCCGGGCGACGGTCAGATCCAGACCGTCATGCAGCAGGGCAACCTGTTCTCCAAGCAGGAGCAGTTGTTCTCGGTGGTCGACCTCGGGGCGAGCGCCCTGCTGACCGTCGACATGGACGTCGAGGTCGACATGCCGGGTATCCCGTCGATGATGGTCAAGAAGGTCGTGGGCGACGCGCTGGATCACCTGGCCGGCAACCTCAAGACGCGCGCCGAGCAGCTCGCGGCCACATAGCTAGCCCGAGGGCCATAACCCGAGTTCGTCGAGGCGGCCGGTCAACCGCTCGGCGGCGTCGTCGAACTGGCCCCGAGTTTGCCGGACGACCTCATCGATATCGTTGTCCCGCAAGGCCGCAACCAGTGCCCGGTGATTGGCGACGGCCGCGGCGCCCCACTCCGGGTCGGCGGCGTAGATCCGCACCGGTAGGTACCGCGCCGCATGCAGTAGGAACCACGCCAGCTTGGTTCGGCCGGCGGCGCGGTTGAACTCCCGGTGAAACAGGAACTCCGCCAGCGCGATTGCTTCGACATCACCCGTGGTGACGGCATCGGCGAGCTCGTCGGTGAGCCGGTCCAGTTCGGCGATCACGGGCTCGGTGATGCGCCGGGCCGCGTTCGCGGCGATCTCGGTGGCGATGGTGGCCTGCAGCCAGAAGATGTCGGCGATGTCGTCGCGCGTGAACGCGGACACCACGTGACCACGGTGGGGTTCGAGTTGGACCATGCCCTCGCCGCGCAGGGTTCGTAACGCCTCGCGAACCGGGGTGATGCTCACGCCGAGTGCGGCGGCGGTCTCGTCGAGCCGGACGAAGGTGCCCGGACGCAAACTGCCCGACATGATCGCCGCCCGGAGCTGGGCCGCCACCTCGTCGGACAGCTGTTCCCGCCGGCGGGCCCGCTCGAGGCCGGGCAGCGGTTTGGCCGAGGCGTTCACGGCAGTCCTTCTTCTGGGCGGGCAGGGGACCCCGGCGGTTGTCCGGATGGGGCAGGCGTCTTATTGTGACGGCGGCAACACTATATTTGATCAAATATCAGCATCGCTTGTCGTGGTCCGCGAATTCCGCCGCGATGCCGATCGAGACGCAGGAGCAGACCGTGTCATCCGCAGCACTCGAGCAGCCCTATCTGGCCCGTCGGCAGAACTGGACCACGCACCTCGCCCGGCACGCCCTCATGCAGCCGGAGGCCACCGCGCTGCGGTTCGTGGGCCAGACCGTCACCTGGGGTGAGCTGCAGCGGCGGGTCACCAAACTCGCGGGAGCGCTGAGCCGTCGAGGGGTCGGCTTCGGCGACCGCGTGCTGATCCTGATGTTGAACCGCACCGAATACGTCGAGGCGTTCCTGGCCGCCAACCTGCTGGGCGCCATCGCCGTGCCGGTCAACTTCCGCATGACGCCGCCCGAGATCGCCTACCTGGTCCGGGACTGTGGCCCGAAGGCGGTGATCACGGAGCAGGTGCTGGCCCCGGTCGCCACCGCGGTGCGGGGGCTGGAACCGTCGCTGGGCACCGTGATCGTGGCCGGCGGCGCGACCGATGACGACGTGCTCGGTTACGAGGATGTGCTCGCGGAGGATGGCGCGCCGCCCGCGCCCGTCGACATCCCCGAGGACTCGCCGGCGCTGATCATGTACACCTCGGGCACCACCGGGTATCCCAAGGGCGCCGTGCTCACGCACGTCAACATCATCGGTCAGGGCATGACCAACCTGTTCACCGTCGCGCCCGACATCAACAACGACGTCGGCTTCATCGGCGTCCCCTTCTTCCACATCGCCGGCATCGGCAACATGATCGGCGGCCTGCTGCTGGGTCTGCCGACGGTCATCTACCCGTTGGGTGCGTTCGACCCCGGCGCGCTGCTCGACGTGCTGGAGGCCGAGGGTGTCTCTTCGATCTTCCTGGTCCCGGCCCAGTGGCAGGCGGTGTGCGCAGCACAGCAGGCGCACCCGCGGAAGGTCGCGTTGCGCGTTCTTTCCTGGGGCGCGGCGCCCGCATCGGACACTCTTCTGAGGGAGATGGCGGCGACGTTCCCCGGCGCGCAGATCTTTGCTGCGTTCGGTCAGACCGAGATGTCGCCGGTGACGTGCATGCTGCTGAGTCAGGACGCGCTGCGCAAGCTCGGATCGGTCGGACGGGTGATCCCGACGGTGTCCGCGCGCGTCGTCGACGACAACATGAACGACGTGCCGGTCGGCGAGGTCGGCGAGATCGTCTACCGGGCGCCCACCTTGATGGCGGGATACTGGAACAACCCGAAGGCGACAGCCGAAGCATTCGCCGGCGGTTGGTTCCATTCCGGTGACTTGGTTCGCCAGGACGATGAGGGTTACATCTGGGTCGTCGATCGTAAAAAGGACATGATTATTTCCGGCGGCGAAAATATTTACTGTGCAGAAGTAGAGAACATTCTGGCCGCGCACCCTTCGATTACCGAAGTCGCGGTGATCGGACGCCCCCATGAAAAGTGGGGTGAGGTGCCCGTCGCGGTCGTTGCGGTGACGCCGAATGCGCAGACCGAAGGCGAAAATGCGCTGACGCTGGCGGATCTCGATGATTTCCTGACCGAACGACTGGCGCGATACAAGCACCCCAAAGTACTCGAAATCGTCGACGCTCTTCCGCGAAATCCTTCGGGCAAGGTCCTTAAAACGGAACTACGCGAGCGGTTCGGTGATACAAGTGTGTCGTAAGCGTGGCAAGTGACGTCGCGCTGAGAAATTCGACCACCTGAGTGGAGGGCGGATGGGCCCATGTCGCGTTTGCTGAAATCGAACGCAATTATCCCTCAGTTGGGTCACCGGGTACACGGCGTATCGGGTACAGTCCTGTGGTCCGTCTTACTACTCGGGAGTAGCGAGACAGAAATCACTCAGTTTGTGCTAGCGGCTAAGGAGGGGGCGTGCCACGCGTGAAGCCGCGGAACGGCCGTTTTCCGGAAGGGAAGGCTGATCGGTGACAGCCTCGGACAACACCTTGGTCAGTTATCTCAAGGACCAGCTGGACAAGCCATTCACGAAGATCGGTGGCTTCGTCAAGATGTGCGTCCTCACCTTCAAGGCGCTGGTCTCCCGGCCCTTCCAGTGGAAGGAGTTCACCCTTCAGTGCTGGTTCCTGATCCGGGTGGCCTTCCTGCCCACGCTGGCGGTCTCCATCCCGCTGACGGTGCTCATCATCTTCACACTGAACATCCTGCTCGCGGAGTTCGGCGCGGCCGACGTGTCCGGCGCCGGTGCCGCCCTGGGTGCGGTCACCCAGCTGGGTCCGCTGGTGACGGTGCTCGTGGTTGCCGGCGCGGGGTCGACGGCCATCTGCGCCGACCTCGGTGCCCGGACCGTTCGTGAAGAGATCGACGCCATGGAGGTGCTGGGCATCGACCCGATCGAGCGCCTCGTCGTACCCCGGGTGGTCGCCTCCACGTTCGTCGCCTTCATGCTCAACGGCGCGGTGATCATCATCGGTCTGGTCGGTGGCTACTTCTTCGGTGTCTACATCCAGAACGTCAACGCCGGCGCCTACGTCTCGACGCTGACCCTGCTGACCGGCTTCCCCGAGGTCGTGATCTCGGTGCTCAAGGCCACCATCTTCGGTCTGATCGCCGGCCTGGTCGGCTGTTACCGCGGGCTCACCGTGGCAGGCGGGTCCAAGGGTGTCGGCACCGCGGTGAACGAAACGCTGGTGCTCTGTGTCATCGCGCTGTTCGGGGTGAACGTTGTGCTCACCACGATCGGCGTCAAGTTCGGAACGCAGGCTGGGTAGCGGTATGAGTACATCGACAGTTCTGCGAGGGCGGTTCCCCCGGGCGTTCTCCAAGGTCGCCGAAATCGGTGCCGCACCGGCGAGGATGTTCGACAGCCTCGGTCACGTCGCGGTCTTCGTGGTTTCCGCGGTAGGGCACATCCCGCACGCGTTCCGCTACTACCGCAAAGAGGTACTGCGGCTCATCGCCGAGGTCGGCATGGGCACGGGCGCCATGGCCGTCATCGGCGGCACGGTCGCCATCATCGGCTTCGTCACCCTGGCCGCGGGCTCACTGATCGCCATCCAGGGTTTCGCCTCCCTGGGCAACATCGGTGTCGCGGCCTTCACCGGATTCTTCGCCGCCCTGGCCAACATTCGCGTCGTCGCCCCGGTCGTGACCGGTCAGGCCCTGGCCGCGACGGTCGGCGCCGGTGCCACCGCCGAGCTCGGCGCCATGCGCATCAGCGAAGAGGTCGACGCCCTCGAGGTGATGGGCGTCAAATCCCTCTCCTTCCTGGTGTCGACCCGGTTGATCGCGGGCATGGTCGTCATCGTCCCGCTGTACGCGATGGCGATCCTGCTGTCGTTCCTGTCGGCCCAGCTGGTCACCACCCTGTTCTACGGACAGTCGGTCGGTACCTACGAGCACTACTTCCACACGTTCCTGCGCGTCGACGACGTCATGTGGTCGTTCCTCGAGGTCATCATCATGTCGGTGGTCGTCCTCCTCAACCACGCCTACTTCGGTTACTACGCCAGCGGCGGCGCCGTCGGCGTGGGCGAAGCGGTGGGCCGCTCGATGCGGACGTCACTGATCTCGATCGTCACGGTCGTTCTTCTCTTCTCGTTGGCGCTCTACGGCACCGACCCGAACTTCAACCTGACGGTGTGACGCGATGACGAACCCACAGCCGAAGCCACCCGTCGCCGAGGGGCAGGTCCGCGCGCAACTCAACAAGGACCGGACCCCGCCGTACAAGATCGCCGGCGTGATCATGGCGCTCGTCACCGCGGTGGTGCTGAGCCTGACCTGGGCCCAGTTCCGCGGCTATTTCGACACCAAGGCCCAGCTCTACGTGCTGACCCCCCGGTCGGGACTGTCCATGGACCCCGGCTCCAAGGCCACCTACAACGGCGTGCCCATCGGCCGCGTCAAGGAGATTCAGGTCGTCGGGCATCAGGGCCAGACGCCCGAGGCCAAGCTCGTCCTGAACGTCGACCCGCAGTACCTCAACCTGCTGCCCAAGAACGTCGACGTGAAGCTGCTGGCCACCACGGCCTTCGGCAACAAGTACGTCTCGTTCACCTCACCGTCGAACCCGGCCCCGCAGCGGCTCAAGGGCGGCGACACCATCGACGTGTCCCAGTGCTCGCCGCCGACGCCGCCGAGCGCGTGCGTCACGACCGAGTTCAACACGCTGTTCGAGACCGTCACCGCGATCTCCGAGCAGGTCGACCCCATCAAGCTGAACCAGACGCTGACGGCGGCCGCCCAGGCTCTCGACGGCCTGGGTGACAAGTTCGGTCAGTCACTGGTCAACGGCAACACCATCCTGGCCGACCTGAACCAGCGGATGCCGACCTTCCGGCACGACACGAGGGCGCTCGCCGACCTGACCGAGGTCTACGCCAAGGCGTCGCCGGACCTGTGGGACGGCCTCAAGAACGCCGTCACCACCGAGCGCACCCTGAACGACCAGCGCGGCAACATCGACCAGGCGCTGATGTCGGCCGTCGGATTCGGCAACACCGGTGGGGACATCCTTGAGCGCGGCGGCCCGTACCTGGTCCGCGGGGCCGAGGACCTGCTGCCGACGTCGCGGGTGCTCGACAAGTACGCCCCCGAGCTCGACTGCCTGTTCCGTGGTTTCGCCGCCGGTGCGCCGGCCGCGGCCAAGGGCCTCGGCGGTAACGGCTACTCGCTGGTGACCCACACCGAGCTCGTCGGTGCGGCCAACCAGTACGTCTACCCGGACAACCTCCCGCGGATCAACGCCTCCGGCGGTCCGATGGGTCGACCGGGCTGCTGGACGGTCACCAAGGACATCCTCCCGATGCCCTACATGGTGATGGACACTGGCGCGTCGATCGCGCCGTACAACCACTTCGGTCTCGGTTCGCCGTTCGCGTCCGAATACGTCTGGGGTCGTCAAGACGGGGAGAACACGATCAACCCATGAGCATCAAGGGCACGGCGTTCAAACTCGCCATCTTCTCCGCGGTCCTGCTGGCATTCACCGCAGGCATCTTCATCGTGTTCGGTCAGTTCCGGTTCAGCCGGAACAACGACTACTTCGCGATCTTCGACAACACCAGCGGCCTCAAGGCCGATCAGTTCGTGCGTGCCTTCGGCGTCGAGGTCGGCAAGGTCACCGATGTCGAACTGATCCCCGGCGGCAAGGTGCGGGTGCACTTCAACGTCGACAAGTCGGTTCCGCTGTACCAGCAGACCTCGGCGCACATCCGCTATCTGGACCTGCTCGGCAACCGGTTCCTGGACCTTCGACGGGGTGACAGCAACCAGATCCTGCCGCCCGGGGGGACCATCCCGGTCGAGCGCACCGAGCCCGCCCTGGACCTCGACGCCCTGGTCGGTGGCTTCCGGCCGCTGTTCCGTTCGCTGGATCCGCAGAAGGTCAACACCATCGCCTCGTCGATCGTCACGATCTTCCAGGGCGAGGGCGGGACCATCAACAACATCCTCGACCAGACGGCGCAGTTCACCTCGACGGTCGGTGAGCAGGACCAGGCCATCGGCGAGGTGATCAAGAACCTCAACACGGTTCTCGACACCACGGTCAAACACCAGAAGCAGTTCGACGACACGCTCAAGAACTTCGAATCGCTGGTGACCGGGCTGAAGAACCGCGCCGACCCGATCGCCGATTCGGTGGCCAACATCAGCAACGCCGCGAACTCGCTCGGCGACCTGCTGGGTGACAACCGCCCGCTGCTGCACGACACCCTCGGCTACCTCGAGACCACGCAGCAGTCGCTGGTCGACCAGAAGGAGCAGCTGAACGACACCCTGCAGAAGGTGCCGCAGGCGCTGAAGATTCTGGGCCGCTCCGGTGGTGTCTACGGCGACTTCTTCAACTTCTACGTCTGCGACATCGAGTTGAAGATGAACGGTTTGCAGCCGGGTGGTCCGGTGCGCACGGTCAAGTTCACAAACCAGCCGTCCGGAAGGTGCACGCCGAAGTGAGGACCATAGAAGGATCCGACCGGGTCCGCAGAGGCGCAATGGGCCTCGCTGTCGTCGCCTTGGTGACGGCGGTCGGAGCGTCCGTCACGAACGTGCCCATGCTCTTCGCGGCGCCGACGTACTACGGCCAGTTCAGTGATACCGGCGGCCTCATGGTGGGCGACTTCGTCCGCATCGACGGCGTCAACGTCGGCCAGGTCAAGACCATGGACGTCGATCGCGACAAGGTGATCATCGGCTTCCAGATCGGCACCAACACCATCGGTTCGGACAGCCGCGCGCTGATCAAGACCGAGACGATCCTGGGCCGCAAGGCCATCGAGATCGAGCCCAAGGGCACCCACAAGCTGCCGCCGCGGGGTACGTTGCCGCTGGGCCAGACGTCCACGCCGTACCAGATTTACGACGCGATCTTCGACGTCACCCGCGCCACGCAGGGCTGGGACACCAAGACCATCAAGGACTCGCTCAACGTGCTGTCCGAGACCGCGGATCAGACCTCGCCGCACCTGAGCGCCGCGCTGGAAGGCGTGCAGAAGCTCTCGGAGACCATCGGCAAGCGTGATGACCAGGTCCGGTCGCTGTTGGCCAACGCCAACAAGATCGCGACGGTCCTCAGCGACCGCAGCGGTCAGGTCAACGCGTTGCTGGTCAACGCCCAGACGCTGCTGCACGCCCTGAACCAGCGTGGCGAGGCCGTCGGCCTGCTGCTGGAGCGGATCTCCAAGGTGTCGCACCAACTCCAGGCGACCATCGACGAGAACCCGAACATCAACCACGTGCTGGAGCAGCTCAGGACCATCAGCGACATCCTCGTCGCCCGCAAGCAGGACCTGGCCGACACGCTGGTGTCGGCGGGCAAGTTCGTGGCCTCGCTGTCGGAGGCCATCGCATCGGGCCCGTACTTCAAGGTCATGGTCGAGAACATCCTGCCGCCGCAGCTGATGCAGCCGTTCGTGGACGCCGCGTTCAAGAAGCGCGGACTGAACCCCGAAGACTTCTGGCGCAGCACCGGCCTGCCTGAGGCGCAGTGGCCGGACCCCAACGGCAAGCGCTTCGCCAACGGTGCGCCGCCGCCGGCCCCGCCGAAGCTCGAAGGCACGCCGGAGCACCCCGGCCCCGCGGTGCCTCCTGGCTCGCCGTGCTCGTACACCCCAGGTGCTGGCGCCGACCCGTCGCCGGCCGATCCGCTGCCGTGCTCGCACCTCGGCGTGGGTCCGTTCGGGGACAACCCGTACGGCAACAACTACGGCGCGCCGGATGTTGTTGCGTCACAGCCGAACCCGGCTGGCGTGCCCACCGGCCCGGGGGTGCCGTCGGCCGCCCTGCCTGGGCAACCGGCTCAGAACGTGCCCGGTACGCCGGTGCCGTTGCCGCCGGCACCCGTCGGCGCCCGGACGGTTCCGCTGACGCCGCAGCCCGGTGACAACGACATCGCTCCCGGATTCGCTCCGATCCCCGGGCCGCTGATCGCTCCGCCGGCACCGCCGGGGCCGGGTCCCAACGCCGGACCGGCCGGTACCGCGCCGTTGCCGGGTAACCCGCCGTTCCTCCCGCCAGGGTCGCAAGGATAGGGCCGCCACGATGTCGACTGTTTTCAACATCCGGAACATCAAGAAGCCGGACCTGTCCAAGGGGACGCTCATCGGTGGTGCCCTCGCACTGGTGGCGATCGTGCTCGTCGGATTCTTCGGGCTGCAGCTGTACCGCAAGCTGACCACCACGACGGTGACGGCGTACTTCCCTGAGGTGCTGGCGCTGTACCCCGGCGACAAGGTCCTCATCATGGGCGTCGAGGTCGGGGCCATCGATACCCTCGAGACGTCGCCCGACGGGAAGATGAAGGTCGTCTTCCACTACTCGAACAAGTACAAGGTGCCGCAGAACGCGTCCGCCTCCGTGCTGAACCCGAGTCTGGTGGCGTCGCGCGTCATCCAGCTGTCGCCGCCGTACACCGGCGGACCGGCGATGAAGGACGGTGCGGTCATCCCGATCGAGCGGACCCAGATTCCGATCGAGTACGACGAGCTGCGTAACCAGCTGACGCGCATCCTCGCCGAGCTGGGACCGACCAAGGAACAGCCCAAGGGTCCCTTCGGCGACATCATCGAGTCGTTCGCCAACGGCTTCGAGGGCAAGGGCGCGCAGATCAACAAGACCCTCAAGGGCCTGTCTGACGCGGTCAACACCCTGAACCAGGGCCGCGGCGACTTCATCCAGGTGATCAAGAGCCTGGCGGTCTTCGTCAACGCGCTGCACAAGAGCGACCAGCAGTTCGTCTCGCTGAACAACGACCTGGCCTCGTTCACCAACAAGTTCACCAACACCGATCAGGAACTGGCCAGCGCGCTCAAGGACCTGAACAATGTGATGACGACGACCCGCAGCTTCCTGGACAAGAACGGCAGCGTCCTCGCCCACGACATCAACAACGTGTCCGAGGCGACGACGGCCATCCTGCAGCCGGAGCCGCGGGACGGTCTGGAACGGGCCCTGCACGCCTACCCGAACTTCCTGGCCAACCTCGAGAACATCTACTCGCCGGCCACCGGCGGTCTGATCGCCTCCGGCGTGTTGCCGGGCTTGACCAGCTTCTCGAACCCGCTGCAGTTCATCTGCAGCTCGATCCAGGCCGGCAGCCGGTTGGGCTACCAGGACTCCGCTGAGCTGTGCGCGCAGTACCTGGCGCCGGTCATGGACGCGATCAAGTTCAACTACCTGCCGTTCGGTATCAACATGGCGACCACCGCCATGACGCTGCCGAAGCTGGTCACCTACTCGGAGCCGCGCCTGCAGCCCCCGGGCGGGTTCAAGGACACCACCGTGCCGGGTGTGTTCTCGCGCGACACCGCGTGGTCGCACGGCCAGCATGAGGCAGGCTGGGTCACCGCGCCCGGTATGCAGGGCCTCAAGGTCGGACAGTCGACCCAGGACCTGCTGACCCCCGAGTCGCTGGGTGAGCTCATGGGTGGGCCGGACATCATTCCGCCGACCGGTGGCGTCACCATGTCCGGCCCGCCGGATGCCTACAACGAGAGCAGCCCGCTGCCGCCGCCGTGGTACCCGCAGCCGGGACCGGTCTCGCCGCCGCGACCGGGCAATGACCCGAGCCCGATGAGTGCCATGGCACCTGGGCCCGCCCCGGGACCGGCGCCCGCGCCGGGGCCGGCCGGACCCGCACTTCCTGCCGAAGTTGGAGGCCAATGATGACCGGGTCCATGGGGCCGAAGTCACCCTCGGCGTATTCGCGGCACCGCCGCGGGTGGGCGCGTGGCGCCCGCCGGGTCGGCGTGTTGGCTGCCGCCACGTTGATCCTCAGCTCCTGCGGTTGGCGCGGCATCGCCAACGTGCCGCTGCCCGGTGGCCCGGGCACGGTGGACGGCCACTGGACGGTCTATGTCCAGATGTCGGACACGTTGGGCCTCAACGCCAACAGCCGGGTCCGGGTGGCCGACGTGTTCGTCGGCCGGGTGCGTGCGATTGCCCTGAAGAACTGGGTTCCCACTCTGACGGTGGATCTGAACCCGGGTATTCACCTGCCCCGCAACGTGTTTGCCAGGGTCGGTCAGACGAGCCTGTTGGGCTCGCAGCACGTCGAGCTGGACCAGCCGGCCCATCCCGACGCGCAGCCGCTGCGCAACGGGGACACCATCACCCTCGAGAACTCGAAGCCGTTCCCGACCATCGAGACGACGCTGGCGGGTATCTCCGGCATCCTGACCGGCGGCGGTGTGCCGAACATCGAGAAGATCCAGTCCGAGGTCTACAACATCCTCAACGGGCGCGCCGATCAGATCAAAGAGTTCCTGCACCGGTTGGACACCTTTACCGACGAGCTCAACCAGCAGCGTGACGACATCACGCGGGCCATCCGGTCCAGTGACACGTTGCTGAAGGTCGTGGCGGACCGCAACGACACCCTGGATCGGGTGCTCACCGAGACGCCGCCGCTGATCGAGCACTTCAACAAGACCCAGGACCTGTTCAGCAACGCGGTCCTGGCGCTGGGCCGGTTGTCGAAGGCCGCTGACACGACGCTGTCGAACAGCAACGCCAACCTCCACACCGACCTGGCGACGCTGCAGCGGGCGCTCAAGCAGATCGCGAAGACGTCACCGAACCTGGTGCCGGCCATGAAGCTGCTGTTCACGCTGCCGTTCCCGATCGACAACATCCCGAAGGTCATCCGCGGCGACTACATGAACATCTCGCTGCACCTCGACCTGACGCTCAGCGCCATCGACAACGGCATCCTGACCGGAACCGGGGTGTCGGGCCTGGCCCGCGCGCTGGAGCAGTCGTGGGGCCGCGATCCGGCGACGATGGTCCCGGATGTCCGATTCACCCCGAACCCGGCCACCGCGCCGGGCGGGCCGCGAGTGGAAAGGGGGGAGTGAGGAGATGCTGACCCGTTTTCTGAAGATGCAGTTGGTGATCTTCAGCATCCTCACGGTGGCCGCGCTCGTCGGCCTGTCCCTGGTCTACCTGCAGTTGCCGACCTACCTCGGGGTGGGCATGTACCGGCTGTACGCCGACCTGCCGAACTCGGCCGGTCTGTACAAGACGGCCAACGTCACCTACCACGGCATCACCATCGGCAAGGTGCTGGCGGTGGAGCCGACGGAGACCGGCGCCCGCGTGAAGATGGACATCGACGACAAGTACAAGATCCCGGTCGACACGGTGGCCAACGTCCATTCGGTGTCGGCGGTCGGCGAGCAGTTCATCGACCTGGTGTCGCCGGACAACCCCAGCCAGTTCTTCAAAGAAGGCCAGACCATCTCCAAGGGCACGGTGCCCAAGGAAGTCGGCCCGGCGCTCGACGCCGCCGAGCAGGGTCTGGAGGCGCTGCCCAAGGAGAAGATCGGGGCACTGCTCGACTACACCTCGGAAGCGGTCGGCGGCCTCGGCCCGTCACTGCAGCACCTCGTCGACGGCACCCAGGCGCTGGCGGGGGACTTCAAGGACAACCTCGGTTCGGTGGACGACATCATCCAGAACTCGGCGCCGATCCTCGACAGCCAGGTCCAGTCCGGTGACGCCATCTCGCGGTGGGCCCGGAACCTGAATGTCCTGGCCGCGCAGTCGGCTCAGCAGGACGCGGCGCTGCGCGGCGCCATCCAGCAGGGCGCCCCGACGGCTGATCAGCTCAACGCGGTGTTCGGTGAGGTCCGTGATGCGCTGCCGCAGTCGCTGGCCAACGTCGAGATCGTCCTGGACATGCTGAAGCGCTACAACAAGGGCCTCGAGCAGGTGCTCGTGGTGCTGCCCATGGCCGGTCCGATCGTCGACTCGCTGACCGCGGTCTACGAGAAGGAGCTCCCGATCAACCTGGCGCTGGGCATCAACCAGCCGCCGCCGTGCCTCACCGGCTTCCTGCCGGCGTCGCAGTGGCGGTCGCCGGCGGACACGTCCACCGCGCCGCTGGCGTCGGGCCTGTACTGCAAGATTCCGAAGGACGCCCAGAACACGGTCCGTGGTTCGCGAAATCTGCCCTGTGTGGACAACCCGGCGAAGCGCGCGGCGAGCCCCATGGAGTGCCGCGACAACAAGCCGTACGAGCCGCTGGGTACCAACCCGTGGTACGGCACCCCGGATCAGATCGTGAACTGCCCGGCCCCCGCGGCCCGCTGTGATCAGCCGGTCGATCCGGGCAAGGTGATTCCGGCACCGTCGATCAACAACGGGATGAACCCGCTGCCGGCCAACATGCTGCCGCCCCCGGAGCGGGCGTCGGCGCCGTCCAGTGACCCGATCAGTGCGCCTGGCCAGGGCACCGTCGCCTGCAGTGGACAGCAACCCAACCCGTGCATCTACACTCCGGCAGCAGGACCAGCGGCCACCTACAACCCGCAGAGCGGTCAAGTGGTCGGACCGAACGGTGTGAAGTATTCGGTCAACAACTCGAGCAACCCAGGAGACGACGGATGGAAGGAGATGCTGGCACCAGCCAGCTGAACCCCACCGATGAGCAGGACGTCACGTCGCAGGACGTGGTGACGACAGAGCCGTCTGCCGAGGAGTCGATCGAGGAGCCGGGCGTAACCGGCGAATCAGAGGGTGCGCGGCGCCCCGCCCGGATCGGGCGGGGAATTGCCCTGACGGTGTGTGCAGTGCTGGTGATCCTGGCCGCCGCGGTTGGCGTGGGCGGTTGGTTCGCGCTCACGTCGCATCGCGAGAGCCAGGCACTCGCGGCGAACGAGACGGCTGCCATCGCGGCCGCCAAGGACTGTGTGACGGCCACCCAGGCGCCTGATACGTCGGCCATGATCGCTGCCCAGACGAAGATCATCGAGTGCGCCACCGGCGCGTATGCGACGCAGGCCTCGTTCATGAGCGGGATCACGCTCGACGCGTACAAGGCTGCCAACGTGCAGGTGCAGATCTCGCAGATGCGGGCCGCCGTCGAGAAGCACAACGACGACGGGTCCATCGATGTGCTGGTCGCGCTGCGCGTGAAGATCAGCAACAGCGCCGAGCAGGACAAGGAAGTCGGTTACCGGATGCGGGCGCAGATGGCACCGGTGGACGGGAAGTACAAGGTGGCCAAGCTCGACCAGGTCACCTCGTGACGGTTGGCCAGGAGACGACGAACGCCGAGTCAGTGAGCGACGAGTCTGGGCGTGCCGAGACGGCGGTCCAGGCGGCACCGGTGTTGGCCTCGTGGCCGGCGCGGGCCGGCGCCTTCGCACTCGACGTGGTCCTGGGCGTGGCGGTCATCGCTGTCATGGCCTTGCTGGGCTACGCCGCCCGGGCCGACTGGACGCTGTGGGTGTACGCCGGGCTGGCGACGCTGGCGGCGGCGGCGATCCTGGTGAACCGCTGGCTGCTGCCGTCGATCACGGGCTGGAGCCTGGGCCGTTCGCTGTTCTCGATCCGGGTGGAGCGGGTACCCGCCGGTGTTCCGGCCGGTATGGGTCGGCTGATCCTGCGTGACCTCGCGCACCTGCTCGACACCGTCGCGGTGCTGCTCGGCTGGTTGTGGCCGCTGTGGGATCCGCGTCATCGCACCTTCGCAGATCTGTTGCTGCACACGGAAGTTCGCGTCGTACCGGCTCCGGAGCGGGACCCCGGTCGCCGGGCGGGCCAGGTGCTCACGGCCGCGGCTCTGATCTGTGTGGCGGCAGTGGGCCTGAGCTACGGCGTGCAGTTCCGGCATGACCGCGCGGTCGACGAAGCGCGACACCAGATTTCGGAGCAGGGCCCCAAGATCGTCGAGCATGTCCTGAGCTACGGCGTCGACACCTTTCAGAACGACTTCAAGACCGCCCAGGCGTTGGTCACCGACGGTTACCGGGACCAGCTGATCAAGCAGCAGCAGATAAGCAGCAAGAAGCCGACGACCAACCAGTACTACGCGGTGAGCAGCGCGGTGCTGACCGCCGACACCGACAAGGCGACGATGCTGCTCGCTCTGCAGGGGCAGCGCGGCGTCGACACCAACTCGCTGCGGTTCATCACCGCGACCGTGCGGGTCGACTTCGTGAAGTCGCGTGACGGCAAGTGGCAGTTGTCGAATCTGACGGTGCTCAAGAGCCCGCGGGGAGGACGCTGATGAGCCCGCGCCGCAAAATCGACGCTGCCGAGCGCTTCGTCGCCGGTGATTACTTCAAGGCCGTGGCGGCTCCGCCTCGCCGGGTGGTGCTGACTGTCATTGCCTGCGTGGCAACCGTTTTGGTGATCGCGGCGATTGCGGCCAGCACCTACCTGCTGGTCCAGCACGAGAAGGACGTGACGAGCCAGGCCAAGTCGGCGTCGGTGCTGGGTTACGTGGAGGAGTTCATGAAGGGCTTCACCGCGGTCGACCCGTTCCACGCCAACGACTACGTCGACCGCATGACGGGTCAGGCCACCGGCGAGTTCGCCAAGCAGTTCAAGGACAAGAAGGACCAAATCCTGCTCCAGGTGGCGCGTGCGCAGCCGGCGGAGGGGACCGTCGAGGCTGCAGGTGTCGCGCGGTGGAATGACGACGGCAGCGCTGACGTGCTGATCGCGATGAAGCTGACGACGACGACGCCGGACGGCAACGCGACCGTGGAAAGCGGGTCGCGGTGGGTGGTAACGGCTACGCAGGAAGGGCAGCAGTGGAAGATCAGCCGCATGAATCCGGTGATGTGACCCCCGGGGAGTCTGTGGCCGATGCTCCGCAGGGGACGGCCGACGCACCGCAGGGCAAGGCTGCCCGCCGCCGGCACCGGCTGCCCCGGCATCAGGCCGCCGCCGAGGGTGCCGCGACGCCAGCCGACGCTGACGAGAAGCCAGAAGATGCTGCGACACAGGAAGATTCGGACGCCGAAGCCGCCGACGAGGTAGCTGCTGGAGAATCCGAGGCGCCGCCCGTGGTGCTGGTGCCGCACCGTCCCGCTGGGCGCAAGCTGCTGGCGGCGGGTGTGGCGGCGGCGGCGTTGTTCGTCGGCGCCACGGCGTTCGCAGGTGCCGCGGCGCAGCCGTATCTGGCGGATCGTGCCTTGGTGCACAACAAGTTCGAGGTCGCCAAGACCGCTGCCGCGGCGGTGACCACACTGTGGTCGTACTCGCCGAACGACATGGACAAGCTGGCGGACCGGGCGCAGCAGTACCTGACCGGCGGCTTCGCCGAGGAGTATCGCAAGTTCGTCGACTCGATCGTCGCGAGCAACAAGCAGGCGCAGGTCACCAATCAGACCAAGGTGATGGGCGCGGCGGTGGAAAGTATCAGTGCAGACGAGGCCACCGCCATCGTCTACACCAACTCGGTGGCGACCAGCCCGCTGACCAAGGGCATCCCCTCACTGCGGTACCTCTCCTACCGGCTGACTTTGAAGCGCGGGGGAGCCGATTGGAAGGTCAGTCAGATGAGTGCGCTGACCAAATTGGATCTCACGCCTCAGCTGTAGCCGAGAAGCTCCGTTATGCGCGTTTGCCTGAATTGATGCGTGCTGCCTGTCAGCACACTGTGAACCGGCTGCCTTCGTCTTGGTGACGAAGGCGGCTGGTATCCGGTGGGCTGCACCGACTATGGCTTGAATCACGTTCGGACCTGCGGTGGTCGCGAATCACACTCGCCATCGGCGTCAATATTCGTCGGGCCCGCGGGCGTGGTCGCGTCGTGTTCGCTGATGTGCCAGCAAACAATCTTCACCACGCGAAAATTTGCTGACTGCGCGGCGTTCACCGGCTGGTGTGAACCTCGTTCACCTTTTTGCCAGATCTGGTAAAGCGGCAGGTCAGGGTAGGTGTTGGAGCTGTGATCCATTAATGTTACCGTCCGGTTGACAACCAGTGGTGGTGGCTGAGGGGACGGGGCTGATGGCTGTTACGCAACTCGCTGGGCGGGTTCAAGCAAAGCGGGCGGCATTGCTGGGGGCGGCTGCCGTAACAGCTACCGCGATGACCGTAACGGCGTCGGTGCCGAACGCGCCGGCTCCGCGACCGGTGGTGGTGCCGTCGTCGCACTCGGCCGTCAACCTCTCGGCGTTCACCACGCCGTTCCCGAAGCCGGGGGTGTGGCCCGACATCACCGGCGGCTTGGGCAATGCTGTGTACAACCAGGTGCAGAACGGCATCGACGCATTGGCGCCGGCGATCGTCCAGGCGCTCAGCGGCGTCGGCGGTCTCAGCGGGCTGAACCTCACCAATCTCATCAACCAGCTGCCGAAGAATCTGCTCAGCCAAATCCTCGACGCGCTGCCCATCAAGCTGACGCCGCTGCTGAACGCGGCCCTGGGGCCGCTGCTCACGGGCGCGGTGGTCCCGCTGCTGAGTGCCCTGGGCATCATGGACCCCCAGGGCAACGTCACTCTCAGCGGCCTGTTGGACGTGCTGGGCATCAAGCTGGACAACATCCTGGACCTGAGCGGTCTGAACATCCCGGGCGTCAAGATTGTCACTGCCGGGCCGGTGTTCAGCTTGCTGAAGATCGCCGGGCTGGACCTGGGCTGGACGCCGGGCACCGAGAACGCCGTTGCCAACGCGATCAACAACACGCAGTACCTTGACGTGGGTGCCATGGGCCTGCTGAACACGGTGTTGAGCCGGGCCGGTCAACTTCCGGTACTGGGACCGTTGGTCACTGCCCTGCAGGTTGCGATTGACACCGTGGGCGGCGCCATCGGCCTGGACAAGCTGGACCTGATCGACGTGCGCGTACCGCTCAGTGTCGGCTTCGGACTCGGTGCGTTCTCCATGGGCCAGGCGTATTCGAAGGTGCTGGCGGACCTGTCGAACCAGCCGGGCGGTGCCACGCATACGGGCGTCAGCCCGGTCCTCGGCAGCCTGACCGTCCTGCCGATGATCCTGCTGAACAACCTGGGCCGCGCCAACGGCGGCCTGCTGGCGCGCTTCTACCCGCTCGGTGACCTGCTGGGCATCAACCTGATCACGCCGGATGTGGCCGCCGCGCACAGCGGCGGAATTCCGCTGCTGAACACCGGATTGGCCATCGGCGGCGCGAACCTGCTGCCGGTCAAGGTCGACGCGACCCTCGAATACCAGCCGTTCTCGGACCTGGCCGCCTGGCCCAACCCGTTCAGCCTGGCCAACAACCTGGTCGCCGGCACCTTGCCGACCTATCTGCTGCGCGGCATCTCGACCGCCACGCTGACCAACCAGCTGACCACCCAGCTGGGCGCCCTCACCGGCGGCCTGCTGACCGGAAATCCGTTGGCCGTCAACATCTATCTGACCGTCCCGACCAACACGCTGCCGTTCATGGAACCGATGTACCTGACCGGTGACGTGCTGAACATGATCAGCTTCGGCACGCTGGGCAGCCCCATCTACAAGCTGGCCAACGCGCTCGCGCCGGCCATGACCAGCCTGGTGAACCTGGGCTACACCGATGTGGTGCGCAACCCGGACGGCACCTATAGCCGTACCTTGAACGACCCAGCCACCCCGACGCCGTTCTTCTCGTTCCCGAACGTCAACTGGCAGCAAGTGCCGGGCGACATCATCAACTCGCTGGTGACGGGCTTCAAGAAGGAGTTCTTCAGCGCCAACCCGACGGCGGCGCCGGACAACGCGATCGAGGCGCTCATCAAGCTGCTCACCGGCGGCAAGCTCGGCAACTTCAACCCGCTGGGCGGCTTGGCCGGCACGGTGCAGAACTTGCTCAACGGCGTGCTGGGCACGCTGGGCGGTCTCACGCAGGGTGCGACAGTCAACTCGTTGGCGGCCAAGCAGGGCGTCGTCAGCGCGGCGGCCGTCACGGATATTCCGTCGACCACGCCGAAGCTGCAGCCGTTGTCGGCCGGCCTCACCGGCCTTACCGGTTCGAAGAAGGACGGCAAGCAGGCCACCGATCAGTCGACCGGCGAGAAGGGCAAGACCGCCGAGGACAAGACCGGCACCGAGACGACGACCGCCGAAGATCCCAAGACCGACCCGAAGGCCGATCCCAAGGCAGAGGGCACCAACACGGACCCGAAGGCCGAGGGCACCAAGACGGATCCCAAGGCCGACCCGAAGGCGGGCACCGACGGTTCCTCGGGCAAGCACGCCGCTGCGGATGGCACGCCGTCCACGCCGGACAGTGGCAAGAAGCCGAAGCACGCGGCGGCCGACTCCACCGGCGCGACCACCGCGGGTACGGACAAGACCGACAAGAAGACGGACAAGCCGGCGAAGACCGACACGTCCACCAAGGACAAGTCGGACAAGGCCACGGGAGGCGACGCGTCGACGAAGACGGACAGCCCGAAGACCAAGCAGCAGAAGAAGGATGGCGCCGCGAAGTCGACCGCCGGCACCGGCGGTGGCTCGGGCGCACACGCCGGCTGACGGCACCAGGGACGCCCGACGCGAATGTGCGTCGGGCGTCTTTGTGGCTAACGCGCGAGCGTGCGCACTGGTCGAGATGGTGCTCGCGCGCCGGTCCGGTCCCTCGGTCGCGGCGGGTCAGCCCAGCCGATCAGGCGCCCCGCGAGGACGACCAGACCGACGAGCAGGCGCCCCAGGAGCCACACGCAGAGACCAAGGCTTACGCCGAGGCCGACGGCAAGGCAGAAGAGCGCGAGCCCGATTCGAAATCCGAGACGAAGTCCGATCCGTACGCAGGTGCGGAAGCTGCGGGCGCCACGACCGCTACCGAGCAGCCGCCGGGTGAGCAGGTGGGTATGGGCGACGACCCGGGCCAGGTCGCGCGCCGAGACGCGGCGTCCCAGTGCCATGGCGCCAAGGCTGTGAAGCAGCCGAAAAGTGCTGGCGCCGAGGCTGATTCCGGTGCCTGTGGCACCGGTGGAGAAGTGGCCTGACGCCTGCTGCCTCAAGCGAAGCCGAGCCAGCCGGGTAGTGCGCGCTCTCGGGAGTCGCACAGCACTGCGGGGGTGTCGCAGGAACCGCGTGGCGTGCCGGAGCCGGCCCAGCGGCCGCCGGTGTCGCGGCGCAGCACGATGGCGGAGGAGCCGCCGCCGTCCAGAAGGATGGCCGTGTCGCTGCCGAGGCCCCGGAACAGATCCTGGATCTGGTCGGGGGTGTAGCTGCCGCCCTGGAAGATGTACATCTCGTCGCGGCTGCGTACGTAGGCCAGCGCGGTGCGGGCGGCGCTGGGGCCGCCGTCGTTCAGCTGGCCGGTGTCGCCGGGTGTCAGGAGGCCGATGCCGCTGACCGCGACGAACCGGGCGCCCTGGTTCACCAGGTTGTTGACCGCGGCGGTCGCGGCGTGGAAATCGCTTGTGCTGCCTGGCGTTATCATGTACGGCGCGCCGTCGGACGGAATGATCATGGTGCTCAGCGCGGTCCACACCTCGTTGCCGCCGGACAGGCCCTGCTTGCCCGCGTAGGGGATGGTGCCGGTGACCGCGGCGTTGGCGCGGCCCTGACCGCGGGTGTTGTCGACGTAGGCGCCCAGCGGCGAGCTGCATCCCGTGGACGTCCACGACCCGCCCTGCTGGCCCCGGATGTCGAAGAAGTTGGCGTTCACCGCGATGGTGGGCCGGCCCAGAGCCTGCCAGGCTTCCAGTGGGGTGAAGACCTCCGAGGCTTGCCACAGTCCTTCGGCGGTGCGGGCGCGGGGATCATGTTCGCAGCGGGACTGGATGCCGCGGTGGGAGTCCACGAGGAGGCGCGGGTTCATGCGCTGGGACGCCGCTTTGATGACGGTGAGGTGCCCGCCGTTACCGGACTCATACCAGTTGCCCGCGGCGTTGAGCAGGGGCGCGGGGTGGTCGCCGCCGAAGTTGTAGACCAGGAAGCTGCCGCGGTAGTTGGTGATGGCGTTGATCAGGAGCGAGCGGCCGTCGGCGGCATGGGCCGCCGGTACGCCAATGGCGCCGACGAGGCCGGCGCACAGGGCCAGAAGTGTTGTGCGCCTGAGGATTCTCCGCGCGCGACGGAAGGTGTCGAGTCGGGTATCCGGCCCGAGAAACGACATTGTGGCCCTTTCCCCGGTTCGAAACAACGACCTTCAGCGTAGCCACAGCAAACACTCTGTCAACTTTGGTCACGCCGGCATCACGGGACTATGACGGATGAATTACCCTGGTGGACAGCGCAATTGGCCCCGCCGCCGACCGGGGTCGGGACGGGGCCGCCGGCGTGGGGTTATGAGCCGAGCAGATCGGTGTGCATTTCCCACACCAGGATTTCGGCCGGCGTGGTGGCGGTGACGCGCTGGCCGCCAGAAGCGGTGAGCCGGACGGCGTCGCCTTCCTGAAGCGGCCCGGCGCCTTCGAGAGCAACCTCGCCGCGTGCCACGAACAGGTGCAGGTACTTGGCTGACGGCAGTTCGATGCTGTCGCCCGGTTCCAGCCGGGCGCCGTGCAGCGCGGCGTTGCGCTGGCCGATGGTGATGGCGGTGTCGTTGGCATGGCCGGGCATGCCCGACGCGATGGTCACCAGCTTGCCGCGCAGCAGCTCGTCGTCGATCTCCAGCTGCTGGTAGCCCGGGGTCTTCCCGGACTCGTCCGGGACCACCCACATCTGCACAAAATGCACCGGCTCACTGTGGGATTCGGCTCCCGTCAGGCGCCACGAGTCGTTCTTCTCCGAGTGCAGGATGCCGCGCCCGGCCGACATTCGCTGGGCCAGCCCGGGGTAGATGACGCCCGAGTTGCCGGTCGAGTCCTGGTGCACGAGTGACCCGCGCAGTACCCAGGTGACGATCTCCATGTCGCGGTGCGGATGGGTCTCGAAGCCCGAGCCCGGCGCGACGCGGTCATCGTTGTTCACCAGCAGCAGGCCGTGGTGGGTGTTGGCGGGGTCGTAGTGACCGCCGAATGAGAACGAATGCTTGGAATCCAGCCACGAGATGCGGGTCGCGTCGCGGTCGGCGGCGCGGCGGATATCAATGCCGGCAGTCGGGTTTCTCGTCATTTCTACCCCTGTCGTTGTCGGTGAGCTTAGGTGTCGCTACTGGACGGCACAACATAAATGATGTGTCATATATTTCGTGTGGCTGACTGACGACCAACAGGACCTTTGGCGGGCCTATCTGGCGATGAGTGGCGGTCTGCAAGCGGCGCTGAATCGGCAGCTGCAACGCGACCACGGACTGTCGCTGGCGGACTACGACGTGCTGGTGGCGCTCAGCGAGCTGCCCGAGTGCCGGATGGGTGAGCTCGGCGCGCACCTGGGGTGGGAGCAGAGCCGGGTGTCGCACCAATTGGCGCGCATGCGGGCTCGTGGTCTCATCGAGCGGTCCGGGGCAGCCGACGACCGGCGCGCGGCCGTCGTCGCCCTCACCGCGGGCGGGCGGGACGCGCTCGAGGCCGCCGCGCCCGGGCATGCCGAGTTGGTCCGCTCGGCGGTGTTCGACGGCATGAGTCGGACACAGGCGGAGGCGGTGCGGCGGTGGATCGCCACGGTGCTCGAGCGATTGGCCTGAACGGACCCTGTGAGTCGAACCGAATTCGCGGCTACAGTAGGACCGTCGGGTTTGCGGGGAGGATTCACGTGAAACATGCAGTCGTCGCTGCTGCCATGGCAGGCGCGCTGGTCGCCGCGCTGGCGTGGTCGCCGGCTCCGCAGGCGCACGCGGAGGGGTCCTGTGTGCCGTTGGACGGCAGCCCGATGGTGGTCACGCGAAATCCGAACACCGGCATCGGCAAGAAGCTCGATATCGTCCGGACCTACACCTATTCCGACGGCATGGTGAATTGGACCATCCACCAGGACGGCGGGATCAAGGACAACACCGGCCTCGGGTTCGGTGCGACCATCAACCAGATCTACATCCCGGAGCTCGACTCCAGCGGGTCGGTGCCCGGCAATCCCGGTGACGTGGTCAACATCGACAGCTGGCACTTCCACACCCACGTAACGATCTGCGACCAGTAGGTCACGTCCAGGCCGTCGGCCAGGCTCCGGAATCGGGCAGCGGCAAGCACGCAGCCCGAGCATTCTGAGGTCCGTCCCGCGGGATGGATGGCCTCGCATACGCTGTCGGCGTGGATATCAATGGAGCTAGCGCGGTCGTCACCGGCGGCGCGTCAGGAATCGGTGCGGCTGTTGCCCGTCAGTTGGCCGCCAAGGGTGCCCGGGTCGTCATTGCCGACCTCCAGGCCGAGAAGGGCGAGGCGCTCGCCAAGGAGATCGGCGGCGTGTTCGTCACCGTCGACGTCACCAACACCGAGCAGATCATCGACGCGGTCAAGACCGCCGCTGACCTCGGCCCGCTGCGCGCCCTGGTGAACTCGGCCGGTGTCGGCTGGGCCCAGCGCACCATCGGCAAGGACGGCGAGTTCGAGTCGGCGCACAACCTGGACCTGTACAAGAAGGTCCTCGACATCAACCTGGTGGGCACCTTCGACTGCATCCGCATCGCCGCCACCCAGATGAGCAAGAACGACTTCACCGAGGCCGGTGAGCGTGGCGCCATCGTCAACATGACCAGCGTCGCGGCATTCGACGGCCAGATCGGCCAGGCGGCGTACTCGTCGTCCAAGGGTGGTGTCGTGGGCCTGACCCTGCCGGTCGCGCGCGACCTGTCGGCAGTCGGCATCCGCGTGAACACCGTGGCCCCCGGCCTGATCGACACCCCGATCTACGGCGAGGGCGAAGCCTCGGAGGCCTTCAAGGCCAAGCTCGGCGAGTCGGTGCTGTTCCCGCACCGCCTGGGCAAGCCCGAGGAGCTGGCCTCCATGGTCATCGAGCTGATCACCAACTCGTACATGAACGCGGAGGTCGTCCGCGTCGACGGCGGCATCCGGATGCCACCGAAGTAGTAGTAGCAGTAGTAGCAGTTCTTTCCGGTCATTTTCGAACCCCCCAATTTCCAACGAGATTGGGGGGTTCGGCCATTTCGGAGCGGGAGTCGGACGCGATCCGGCTGCACTTTCGCGGGCGGCGTCGAACGCAACCAGGTGGCGGAGAAACCGGCCTCGTAGCGCCGTGCAGTTGCGTTCGGCACCGCTACGTACGACGGTCGGCGCGAGCCTGACCTGACGGCGAAAATTCGCGTGGAAAACCGCGTTGTGGTCAGGTTCGGCAAAGCGCGTCGAACTCGTGGCGCAGCGGCAGGGCAGTCTGGCTGCACGTTCGCCACGGAAAACCTGTGAATTGCTCGGTACGCTCGGAGGGTATGGCGTGCACGCGGTTCCGGCCGGTCGTAGTTCTCGCTCTGTTGATCGCCTCGGTGTGGTTGGTAGCCGGTTGTAGCGGCGGCGACTCGACGCGGCACGCCGGATCCGCTCCGGCGGCACCGCTGAAGGGCGGGGCCGACTTCAACGGCAATGCCCCCGAAGCGCCACCACCACCTGTCGAACCGGCGCGCGACGTTGTCAAGACCGCGTCGCTGATTCTCGTCGCCGCTGACCCGGCGGCTGCCGCGGACAAGGCCACCGCGATCGTCGACAAAGCGGGTGGGCGCGTCGACGAACGTTCCGACGACGCCGGGTCCACCTCCGGCCGGGCGAGCGTCCACCTGATGCTGAGGGTTCCGGCCAACGGGCTGGACGCCGCGCTGGCCTCGCTCAAGGGCCTCGGCACCGTCCAGACCCTCGAGGTGAAGACGGACGACGTCACCACGCGGCGCGTCGACCTCGATGCCCGGATCACCGCGCTGAAGACCTCGGTGGACCGACTGCTCGCGATCATGCGTGACGCCAAGGATCCCGACGCGCTGATCAAGGCCGAGGACGCGCTGTCATCGCGGCAGGCCGAGCTGCAAAGCCTGCAGGCCCAGCGCGACACCCTCCGCGACCAGATCACCTACAGCTCCGTCGACGTGCAGATCACCGCCGAGCGCACCGGCGGACCCGCCCCGGAGCGCTATCACGGATTCCTCGGTCAGGTCGAGCGAGGCTGGGATGCGTTGTGGGCCTTCGGTTCTCACCTCGTCCTGGCGTTCGGTTTCCTGCTGCCGTGGCTGCTGCCACTCGCGGTTCTAGGTGGGGCGCTCTACGTATTCGTGAAGTGGACCGGCGCCCGTCACAAGCGCAGCGGATCGGCTGAGCCTGCACCACCTGTCAGTCCGCCGCAGGAGTAACCCCCGGCGTCAGTTAGCGCGGTGGCACCGGAGTGGGCTTCGGCTCAACACCGCTGCCAACACTGCTGCCACCACCGATACCCGGTCCTGCGGGTTGACCGGTCTGGCTGCCCTGGTCGCGATCAGCGTTCTTCGCGTCGTTCGCGTCGTTCTCGTGGGGATCGTATTCGCGTCGGCGTTGTTCGTATGGTCCGTCCCGACGGTCTTGGACATACTCTGAGGCTTCCGGGCTGTCGCCGCGTTCGTGGTCGCCGTGCTCGATACTCGCGAAGACCCCCAGACCGAAACCGGCTGTCGCGACCAGGGCCGCCGCGCCCGCGCCTAGTGCGATGGTCCAGATCCGGGTGGTCCGTGTCAGCGCGCCCCATGCCGATCGCGCTCCGGTAGCCGCGGGCTGCGCGGACAGATTGGGCGAGTGGTCGGCTTGAACGTCGCCGGCCGGATGTGCTGCCGGGTTTTCGGTGTTCTCAGGTGTATCGGTCATGTCAGCACGGTGCCCCCGCTCAGCTGAGGAGACGCTGAAGACGCCGTCGCATGACCTGGCCTGCCGGTGTTCTCAGCGTCGCTTCAGCTGATGGTGTCTAGGTTCGGCGGGCATGGCCCGTATTAGCCGTCCACCGACCCGTTCGTGGCGAGTGACCGCAAGCAAAGTCCCCGAAGTCACCGTCTGGTTCTGGCTGATCAAGGTCCTGTGCACGACCGTCGGTGAGAGTTTTGCTGATTGGGTCAACGTCGGTCTAGGCGTCGGCCTGGAGCTGACTGCGGTGATCTTTACCGTCGTGCTCGCCGTGGTGCTGAGCCTGCAGCTGCGGCTACCGCGTTACGTCCCAGTGGTGTACTGGCTGGCCGTCGTGGTGTTGAGCGTTGCCGGCACGCTGTACACCGACATCCTGACCGACACCTTCGCTGTGCCGTTGGGACTGAGCACGGGTGTCTTCGCGGCCACCCTGGCTGTGGTGTTCTGGGTGTGGTTCTCGAGGGAGCGGACGCTGTCGATCCACAGCATCACTACCCGACCCCGTGAATTGTTCTACTGGCTGGCCGTACTGGTTACCTTCGCTCTGGGGACCGCGGCCGGCGACTGGACCTTGGCGCTGACCGGTTGGGGCCCAGGCATTTCGGTGCTGCTCCCGGTCACCGTCATCGGTGCGGTGATCATTGGCTGGCGTCTCGGGGTGAACCCCGTGCTCTCGTTCTGGCTCGCCTACATCCTGACTCGCCCGCTCGGTGCCAATCTCGGAGACTGGTTCGCCGCACGGCAGGCCGATCACGGGATCGGCCTGGGTTACGGCATGACCAGTGTGATCTTCCTGGCCGCGATCACCATTGCGGTGATCTACCTCAGCATCACCCGCATCGATGTCATCGAGAGTACAGAACAGCAACCGCAACTCCGCCCGGCACGGCGAGTTGGGCCTGTCGCGACAGTCGGCTACTACGCCGTCGTCATCCTCGCCGCCGGAGCGCTTCTGCAATGGGCCTCGATGCAACCACACGGCTCCGCCGCCGGCGGCAGCGAGGAAGAGCCTGCTCCGGCCGCGGCTGCCGCACCGCTGGCTCCCGGCCGAGTCAGTGCGTTCCCGGCCGCAGACATCGCCGGCTTTCGTCGCATCACCCAAGACACCCTGGCAAAGGTAAACGCAGGTGACCAGTCCGGTGCCCGAACGCGGATCACGGACCTGGAGACATCGTGGGATCAAGCTCAGGACCGGCTGCAAGGGACCGACCGCGATGCCTGGTCGACCCTCGACCACCAGATCGACGCGGTGCTCACGTCCATCCGGTCGGCCAAACCGAACGTCGATACCGAAAAACAGTCCCTGACAACGTTATTGGCCAGCTTGCGCTGAGCGTCAAACAGTCTCTGGCAGTCAGTCGGCAGCCGTACATGCGCATCAGGCTGACGCGAATCAAAACTCAGACAAGGCCACGATGGACCTCGACACCCGAATCTTCTACTACGTCAATGATTTTGCCCGCGATACACCGTGGCTGCATACCGTCGTCTCCACCTATGCCAACGACGGTGTCGTATTGTTTGCGATGTTTCTGCTGGCGGGCTGGTGGATAGCGCGCAGAGCCAATGACGATGCCGCAATGGCGGCGGCGGTATGGGCACCGATCGGTGTGTTGGCCGCTGTGGCGATCAATCAGCCGATCGCGGATACCATCGACGCCAGTCGCCCGTGTAATGCGTTGCCCCACATTGTGGTTCTGCATTGCAATACCGATGGCGGGTTCCCCAGCGACCACGCCATGATGGCCGGGGCGGTGACCGCGGGAGTGTGGCTTGTCAATCGGCGCCTGGGCATCATCACCGCTGTTGCCACCCTAGTTATGGCCTTCACCCGCGTATATGTCGCCGCCCACTATCCCCAGGACGTGGTAGCGGGCCTGGCCGTGGGTGCTGCCATCAGCCTTGTCGGCTACCGGTTGGTGCGACCCCTGCTGCGACGGTTGATCAAAGCGATCGCAGACTCCCCGCTACGCACCCTCACGACCTCGTCGACGCCCGCCGCGTTCGGCACGCCGCGGCGCTGGAAGCGTCGCCGCTTTCGAAGTTCAGCGTCCTCACAGCGACCTACTGCCAGCCTGATGGCATACCCGACGGCCGCTCGTCCCAGATCGGCTGCGAATCCTGATGAAAGGTGTTGATGGACATGACGGACCGGCGAGAAGCGATAACCCTGGTCATCGGCGCGTTCATGCTGGCGGCAGCTGCGATGTTGGCCACCGAGGCCCAGGAGCGAGCACAAAACCTACCGGCCGTGTCGATCAGTGAACACCACAGTCCGGCTGAGATTGTCGACGTGGCGCCGCCGGTCAACTGATGGCCCCCACTACGGGTTGTGCCAGGCTGGACAGGTGAGAGTGCTGCTGGTCGAAGACGAGCCGAGCCTGGCCGAAACGATCGCCGCTGGGCTACGCGCCGAAGGGTTCGTCGTGGTTACCGCCGGCGACGGCGTCGAAGGGCTCTGGCAGGCGTCCCACGAGCAGTTCGACGTGATCGTGCTCGACATCATGCTGCCGGGTCTCAATGGCTATGAGGTGCTGCGCAAGATGCGGGCCGCGCACACGTGGACGCCGGTGTTGATGCTGACCGCGAAAGACGGCGACTACGACCAGACCGACGCCTTCGACCTGGGTGCCGACGACTATCTGACCAAGCCGTTCTCGTTCATCGTGCTGACCGCCCGCTTACGCGCCCTGATCCGACGGGGCGCCCCACAGCGCCCCGTCGTGCTCACTGCCGGCGACCTTTCCCTGGATCCTGGTCGACGTGTCGTGCACCGGGCCGGTCAGCCGGTGACGCTCACGCCTCGAGAATTCGCTTTGCTGGCATACCTGTTGCGCCACAAGGACACGGTCCTCGCCAAAACCGACATCCTGCGCAACGTGTGGGACAGCCATTACGACGGTCCCGACAACGTGGTCGAAGTGTATGTCGGTTATCTGCGCCGCAAGATCGGTGCGGACATGATCACGACTCTGCGCGGGGCCGGTTACCGGCTGGAATCCGGCGAGTTCGATAGCGGCAACTGAACCGTCACCACAGTTCCCACACCGGCTTGGCCCTCACCGATACTGACCGTGCCATCGTGCGCAGCCACGATTTCGGCGACGATCGCCAATCCCAGGCCCGTGCCGCCGCCGCGGCGGGAGCGGTCGGAATCCAACCGGACGAACCGTTCGAAAACCTTCTCGCGTGCTGCCGCCGGTATACCTGGCCCATCGTCGATCACCTGTAGGTAAGCGCTGTGGCCCTCAGCCCGGACGACGATGCGCACCTCGCTGGTGGCGTGACGGGCGGCGTTGTCGGTGAGGTTGCGCAGCACCCGCACGAGACCATCGGGATCGACGCCGGCCTTGACCGGCGACAGCGTCGAAGTGATGTGCAACGCGGTTTCTCGTTTGAGCCGGTCGACCTCTGCGCTGGCCAGATCATCGAGATCGACCTCAGTGCGTCGCAACGGCAGTCCGTGCTCGTCGGCGCGTGCCAGCAGCAGCAGGTTGTCCACCAACGTCTGCATTCGGCGTGCTTCTGGCAGCAGCGCGGTGGTGAGTAGCGTTCTGTCCAAGACGTCGGGGTGGGTGGCGCCAATCTCCAAGGCGGACACCACCGTTGCCAACGGGCTGCGCAATTCGTGGGACGCGTCCCCGACGAACCGGCGTTGGGCCGCATGGCCGGCCTCGATGCGAGCCAGCATGTCGTTCATGGTTACCGCGAGCGCCGAAATCTCATCCGATCTGCTGCCGATCGGGACGCGCTCACCAAGGTCGGAGGCACTGATCTCCGAGACCCGCGACCGGATCGCCTCCACCGACCGCAACGACCGACGAACAAGCAGGTAGGTGACGACTGCGGCGACCAGGGCCACGATCGGGGCGGTGATCGCCAGCATCTGTGCGATCGTGGACATCATCACCTCGATCGGCTCGACGCCCCCGCCCACCAGCACGGTGTACTCCTGGCCCTTCCGGGAGGTGGCGGTGGTAGTGCTGACCCGGATGTCGTCATCGTTGGTCGCCAGGACACCTACCCGAGAACCCTTGTCCGGCAAAGGGATCAACGCCGTGTGGGGGCCTCCGTCGGAGCGGTGCACCACCTTGCCGGTGGCGTCGAGGATCTGGACGGCCACGATCCGCTGATCGGTGTCCATCAGCATCGACTCCACGTCGTCAGGGGATTCCTTGCGCAGTTCCTCGGCCACCGCTTGGGCGCGCGCCACCGCGGCGTTGTCGATATCGGCGCACATCATTCGATAGAGCAACATGGTGGCGGCAGACCCCACGATCAGCAGTCCGGTCAGGACCACCACCGCGGCTACCAGCGCTGAACGAACCGCGATCCCACCCAGGTGGCCTCGCCACCGGCGCAGGGTTGCGGTCAGTGCCGCGCGCACGCGCACCAAGCCACCAGTCGGTGCACCGCGAACCGCCCTACCCACAACCCACCCACATCGCCTCATCATCCACCGTCTGCGTCAGCAGTTATGTCTTGGACGCTTCACACGTCGTCGACCAACGTGCCTGAACCGTTCCGGATCTGATCCACACCACGGCGGCAGAAATTCAAAGGTTGCCCGAAAACCCCATACGCCCTATTGGATTCGATGGGCGGACCCGCGTGGACGGCAACCGTACGCTGACTGTCTTTCCGCACGGAGTGCGTTCTGTGACCGCGAGTGTGCCCCCGTGCGCGGTGACGATTCGCCGAACCAGATCCAGCTCACCGCCGCAACCCGCGAGTCCGTCGTCGCCAACAGTGATGATCGCCTGGGCATCGTGGCGGTACACCGCCAGATCAATCGCCGATACCGCTCTGTTCAACGAGTGGTCAACCAGAATCGCGACCGCCTGATTCAACGCCGCGGCGTCACCCACAACATAGGTCGGACGCAACTCGGTGCGGATTGACAGCGTCGTGTTCCATCTGAGCCGCTCGGTGTGCTTGACCAGCACATCATCGAGGAATACCTCTTCGTTACCGCTCACCTGCCCAGCCCGGGGTATCGCTGCCGGCGCAGGTCCTTCAGATACAGGCCCCACCGTCATCACCGCACCGACCCACCAACAGCATCGCTCATACCGCCAAACGGTATGGGCCGACACCTGAACCCACGCTGAGAAACAGCCGGCAGCGACGCACCGTGCCCCGCGCCGCCGTCGGCCAAACCACCCGCATCAACGAGTTGTGCCAACCGAACGCAACCCTCCGAAACCAACACGGTCGCCGCAACCTCTCACATCGAGAGCGTTGCGACGACCGCGTGAACCCCGGAGAAACGAGGCAGTTCTACTGGGGCACGTCCCGCTTGCGGTGGACTGCTCGCGGAAGAACAGTTACCAGTCGGACTCGTCGAAGGTGACGACGCCACGAATGTTGTTGCCGTCCAACATGTCCTGGTAGCCCTGGTTGATGTCCTCGAGCTTGTAGGTCCGCGTGATCATGTCGTCGATGTTCAGCAGGCCGGACTTGTACAGCGCGGCCAGGCGCGGGGTCTCGATGTGCGAGCTGCCACCACCGAAGATGTTGCCCTTCAACGTCTTCTGCAACATGGTGAACAGGAAGAGGTTCAGCTTGACGTCGGCATCCATCATCGAGCCCATGCCGGTGACGACGCAGGTGCCGGTCTTGGCCGTCAGGATCATGGCCTCTTCGATGTACTCGCCCTTCATCTCGCCGACGGCGATGATGATCTTGTCGGCCATCAGGCCCCAGGTCAGGTCGATCATCGGCGCGATGGCCTCGGCCATGGACGGGAAGACGTGCGTCGCACCGAATTTCAGCGCCTGCTCGCGCTTCCACGGGTTCGGGTCGATGGCGATGACGTGCTTGGCGCCCGAGATCACCGCACCCTGCAGCGCGCTCATGCCGATGCCGCCGACGCCGACGATGGCAACGGTCTCACCCGGCTGCACCTGCGCAACGTTGGTGGCCGAGCCGAAGCCGGTCGGCACGGCGCAGCCCATGATGGCGGCCGACTCGAACGGGATGTCCTTGTCGATCTTGACGACGGAGTCCTTGTGCACCGTCATGTACGGCGCGAAGGTGCCCAGCAGGTTCATGGCCGCGACCTCTTTGCCACGGGCGTGGATGCGGTTGGTGCCGTCGGCGATCGACTTGCCACCCAATAGGACGGCGCCGCGGTCGCACAGCGAGCGGAAGCCCTTCATGCACGGCGGGCAGGAGCCACAGGCCGGGATGAACGCGAGGATGACGTGGTCGCCCTCTTCGATGCCGGTGACGTTCTTGCCGACCTTCGTGACGACGCCCGCGCCCTCGTGCCCGCCCAGGCAGGGCAGCGGCATCGGGGTGGCGCCGGTGGTGAGGTGGTAGTCGGAGTGGCACATGCCCGAGGCATGCATCCGAATCTGTACTTCGTCGGCAACGGGGTCACCGAGGTCGATTTCCTCGACCTGGAACGGGGAGTTCACTTCCCACAGCAGAGCGCCTTTGGTCTTCATGACGAAGATCATAGCCACAAATCGAGAACACGTTCCAGAAAGGTGCTATGGCAGCCGCTCTACCTGCGTAGATATGCTGTCAGAACATGTCATGGGGGTAGGCTGGAAACTAGCGGCAGTAGTGGGCTGGTCCCGAAACAAGGCGCGATGAGGCCCAACCGGGGCTACCTCCGACCGGTGGCCCTGACGGTCGGGGGCCGGTCAGAGGAGGGGCGCCAGCCCGAACTTCTCGAACAGCGTCGGGTCCATGAATGCGACGACGTGCGAGATGCCGCCGGGCTTGATGTCCAGCACGTGCAGCTGGAACGCCTCGTGCCGGCCGGTCTCGGGGTTGCGCATGTACATGCCCGCGGCGGACTGCCCGTTGGCTGTGGTGACGACGAACCGCATGTCGCCGGGGTGCTCGGCCGGGCATTTGAACCGGGACAGCTCGACGATGTCCCGCGGGCCCGAGTACCAGGTGTCGAAGGGTGGCATCTCCCACACCGAGTCGGCGGTGAACAGCTCGACCAGTGCGTTCATGTCATAGGACTCGAAGGCCTTGACGTAGCGCGCCAGCAGGTCTTTGGCCTCCTCGGACTCCGGGGCGACCAACACGTCGTCCTGGTTGGGGCCGACGGCGTCGAGTTGGGCGCGCGCCCGTTGCAGCAGGCTGTTGACGGCGGCGGTGGACGTCCCGACCGCTTCGCCGACTTCGGCGGCCTTCCACTGCAGGACGTCGCGCAGTACCAGCACTGCACGCTGCCGTGGCGAAAGATGTTGCAGCGCAGCGATGAACGCGAGGCGCACCGACTCGCGTGAGCCGACGATGGTCTGCGGATCTCCCGGTGCGTCATGCACATCGGGCAGCGGCTCGAGCCAGGCGGTGTCGGCGCGTTCGGTGATCTCGGCGTGCGGGTCAGCGGCCGGCTGGCCGAGCCCGGACGGCAGTGGCCGCCGCTGACGGCCCTCCAGCGAGGTCAGGCAGGTGTTGGTGGCGATGCGGTACAGCCACGTCCGCACCGACGACTTGCCCTCGAAATTGTCGTAGGCCTTCCACGCGCGCAGGTAAGTCTCCTGCACCAGGTCCTCGGCGTCGTGCAGGGAACCGGTCATGCGGTAACAGTGGGCCAGCAGCTCGCGCCGGTGCCGTTGGGCGTCGGCCAGAAACGCATCGCGCGACGGAGACGACGTGTCTGCTGCACCGGATTCGCTGAGGACACTCACCTCACCCAGGGTACGCAGGGGGTGTGACATCTCGCGGGCATCGCGGCGGCGACGGACGCGCCGCGGGCCGACCCCGGATATTGTCTGTGCATGTCCACCACCCGCAGCGAACGCAGCTTCGACGGCATCGGCGGCACCAAGATCGTCTACGACGTCTGGGTGCCCAATACCGACCCGACGGGCGTGGTGGTGCTGTCCCACGGTTTCGGTGAGCATGCCCGCCGTTATGACCATGTGGCGCAGCGATTCGGTGAGGCCAGCCTGATCACGTTCGCGCTCGACCACCGGGGTCATGGCCGTTCGGGCGGCAAGCGCGTGTTCGTCCGGGACATCTCCGAGTACACCGGGGACTTCCATCATCTGGTCGGCATCGCGACCGCCGAATACCCCGAGTTGAAGCGCGTCGTGCTGGGCCACAGCATGGGCGGCGGCATCGTGTTCGCGTACGGCGTCGAGCACCCGGACGACTATCACCTCATGGTGCTGTCCGGCCCCGCGGTCGACGCCCGCGCCCAGATCGCGCTGCCGCTGGCACTGCTCGCGAAGGTGGTCGGCACCGTCGCACCGGGCCTGCCGGTCGAGAATCTGCCCTTCGAGGCCATCTCGCGCGATCCGCAGGTGGTCGCGGCCTACCAGGCCGACCCGCTGGTCTACCACGGCGGATTCCCCGCCGGGGTCGCCAAGGCGCTCATCGGCGTCGGCGAGACCATGCCGCAGCGCGCCGCCGCCATCACCGCGCCCCTGCTGGTGGTGCACGGTGAAGAGGACAAGCTGGTGCCGGTGGCCGGCAGCCGCAAGCTGGTCGAGTGCGTCGGCTCCTCCGACGTCGCGCTCAAGGTCTATCCGGAGCTGTACCACGAGGTGTTCAACGAGCCCGAGCAGGCCGTCGTGCTCGACGACGTCGTGAGCTGGATCGAAGTGCGCCTGTGACGGGAGTTCTGCCGTGAAATGGGCTGTCCGCCTGCTGGTTTGGCTCACGGCGCTGGCGCTGGCGGCGTGCGGTTCGGGCAAGGGTGGCGACTGGGTTGATGAGGACGTCAGCTTCGTCTCCGACGGGCTGACCATCCACGGCAGCTACCGCCATGTGCCCGGCGCCGCCGCGGCGCCGTCGGTGCTGATGATCTCCGAGAGCGGCCAGACGGACCGCAACGGTGACAACGCCGTCGCGGGCAAGGTCGGCAACATGCGGCAGCTGGCCGAGTA